>JBAUID010000222.1:0-14824 GCA_049680625.1 Burkholderiaceae bacterium
GCGTTGACACCGAACACGTTGGTGTTGCCGGTGTAAGTGAGTGAGCCGAGAGTGGTATTGATATCAGCGACCGAGCCTTGAATAGTGAGATCACCCGAGCCGTTTGAACCGGCGCTGATGGTGGCACTACCGGATGGCGTGACATTGAGCACACCATTACTCACCTGCAGACGGGTGGTCAGATTGTTTGCTGCCGCGGCATCGACATCAGCAATGGATATTCCGGCAATTGCGGTCGCCACTTCTTCAGTGACCGTGGCTGACGCCGGTACCGTGTTCACCGGGGCGTCATTCACGGCATTGACAACCAGCGATGCCGTGTCAGTATCTGTCGAGAACGCCGTACCGACCCCGTTGTCGCTCGTATCGGCCAGCGCGCCATTGCTGCCACTGAACTGATCCCAGGCACGGAAGGTAATTGCTGCGGGTAGGGTGCCGTTGTAATCGGCGTTTGGCTCGAAGGCCAAACGCGTATTGGCATCAGCCGCCAGTAACCGCGCGCTGGTCTCACTCACTGCACCCAGGGCGTTCCAGTTTGTGCCGCCATCAAGTGAGTAGTGCCACGAGCCGTTGGTGGTGTCAGCGGCCGTGACCGCGATACCCAGAACCGCACCCGCATCGGGATCGGTGACGTTGTCGACCTGCCCCGACGGTATTGCGAAGTCAACCAGGCTCGATACTAAGGTACCAACGCCACCCACCGGGGGGCCCGCGTCTTCGTTGATTGCGGTGATGACCGGTGACCGGGTGTTGTCCAGCGTCGGGGCGGTATTGCCGGTCGCCGTGACATTGGTGGCAAATTCGGAGGTGTCCCCGTAGTTGCCCCCCCCCAGATCAACCGTGGCGGTGGCGCTGACCACGTGGCCCGGCGTGACCGACACGCCGGTTAAATTGGTGTTAAAGCTGACGTCACCACTGCCGTCGGTGGTGACCGTGGTAAAGCCCAGGTAGGTCTGGCCTTCGCCGTGACCGCTGCCATCCCCCGTGGGTGAGCTGAAGAACTCGATACGGTAGTTCGTGGCGGCGGCGCTGTTCAGGCTGCCGATAATGACGGTATCGCCACCTGTGCCGTTGGCGCTGGTCAGCACCGGGAAATTCTGCAGGTTGTTGGCGCCGGTATCGGCGTCCCCGGCATCGTTGGCTTGCACCGTGTTGTTGTCACCCAGATCGATGCCCTGCGAACTGTTGTTGAAAATGGAGTTGCCGAGAATGGCCACACTGCCACCCGCAACGTCAATGCCTCGGCCCGTGTTGTTCGCGATCAGATTGCCTTCACCGACTCCGGTGCCACCAATCGTGTTGCCTGTCGAGGGGCCGCCAATATGGAGGATGCCCCCGTAGAAGGTATTCGCGAGGGCTGTCGTCCCATCAGCGCCAACCCCAATGTAGTTGCCTTGAATGGTCGTCCCAGAAGTGTCGTTCAGCGCGATGCCCCCAAGAGAATTCCCGCCAATGACGTTGCGCAGGGACGACGTGTTTCCGCCAATGACATTGCCGCTGCCAGCGACAAACACATCAACGCCCCATTTGCTGTTGCCTACCGCGACGAGCCCGCTGGCCGTTGTGCCCAGGTAATTGCCTGTCACTGCATTGCCGGTCGCCCCCGCTCCAATGACCACAACCGCGCTATTTGTGTTGCCGGAAATCACATTGCGATCGAGCGCCGTCGATCCGCCAATCGTGTTGTTGGCGCCTAAGACCGTGATACCCTCATTGGCGTTTTCTTCACCGCCCACGTAGCTGCCCGAAGCATTGAGGGCGCCGATGTAGTTGCCGGCGATTGTGTTGTTATCCGACCCGGCGTCGATCTGGATGCCGTTGCCAGCGAAGTCACGGATCACCAGCCCGCGAATGGTGCTGCCGTCGGCGGTGCTGGCGAGTGCCAGGCCATCAGCGGCCAGGTTGTTGCCGTCCACGATGATCGCCGGCCGGTTGCTGTTAGCGGCAAAGCTGTCGTCCGTGGTGGCGTCCAGGATCACGGTATCTGTGATTGTCGGTAGCGCCGATGTGACGTTGATGGTGTGAACACCAGATCCGGCGATGCTAAAACTGATCGTATCCGACCCGGCTGTATTGTTCGATGCAGTTATTGCTTCGCGTAGTGAGATAGAACCGTCAGCGCCCTGACTGCCCAGAAGATTGCTAATGCTGCTGGTGTCGCCGTCAACCGTGTCGCTAAATGTGCTAACCGTAATCGTCGCCAGTACGCCATCAAAATCGGCCTGGATTGATGCCGACAGGGCTAGCGCTGTATCAATGACCCCGGTAGAAACTTCCAGTTCCCAGTCGCCCCCCAGGTCACTGGCACCCGTTAGGTCGTCGCTGGCCGCGACGTCAGCGCCGGTTAGGTCAGCGAGTGTTTGTATCAGCTGCAATCCATCGGCGCTGGCAGCCAGATTACATCCATAAAATAAAAGGTCGGCGTCATGGGTCAGCCCATCCGCCCAACGAGCTAATTCACCTGAGCGACTCTGCGCACTGGTTTGATCCAGTGTCGTATTGCCAAGCTGAATCGCGGCCGAGTCCCCATGACTGATCACGTGCCACGCGTCAAATGTACCGGCAGCATCGACATGCGCGGAAATCTGTTCAATGCCGTCGCTCTCAGCGGATAACAGGATCACCATGAACTCACGTTCGGGCTCGGCCGAATCGCGAATTTGGTTTACCAGGTCTTCGGCGCCATCGACCGATTCGTCCACTACAATCAGTTCACGAGTGCGCTGGCGCTGCTGCTCGCTAGGCTGCGCATCAAGCATGCCGTTCTCGAGAGAAACTTGGCTCTCGTGGTTAATCGCTTGTTGATAATGCGCTGTGAAATCTGTTCCAAGGGGATTCAGATCGGCTGAAAAAAGCACCCGCGCTTCCATTTTCTCGACCACCAGGTAATCGTACGCCGGCCTCGGGGGTTTTCCCGATAGCAGTCGTTTTAGGTGTGCGCGTAGTGATCTCATATGCCTTCTACCGTTATCGCCCATAACAGTCTCAGTAGAAAGCAATTAGCGCCTAAAGTTCGACGACGTAGGATAGGTGGAGGGGGCTTGTTGGCGCGATAGAAGGGCGGCGGATTCCAGGCGATGAACGGTCGCATGCTGCCGCGCAATCACCAAAGATACCGCTATTAACTCCGCTTATCCGAACTCTGATCCATCGGAACCCAATTGCAGAGGGCGCATGAAAGCGCGGGAGGCAGCGAAATCTGGATGAGCCGGTTACATTGCGATTTAATTGAGATCAGGAGGTGTTTCATGCGAATGATCATCGAAGCGAGCCTGGTCGGCACCGGGGTGGACGCCAAGGGCGTCGCAATCCGTCTGCGCGCCATTGCCCGCCACAACGACGACATTGCCCGGCTTGGGCCATCCCTGGCCAAAAACAAGCAACTGCTCGCCGGACTTGTCAGATTAGTCCGCTGTAGCCGCATCAATTCGAATTGTTTGCGCTCGTCACAAAACATTCCCGCAAACTCCGCACAATTTCGCAGATCGTTTTGTCATGGTTGTGTTGCAGCAATGGAATCATAAAGCGTCAAAAATAACCAATGTGCTCCAGAGAATTCAGTTCGTCCCGAATAATGCGCGATCCCACGCAGTGCGCATATTAAACCGTCGTGCACCTTGTGTGTGACCAAGGGCGATTGACCTTTGCGAATTCGATGGGCCAACTCAATACCGGCAATCGTCACTGCGGCCGAGTCAAAGTTCTTGCGTCCCCTCATGCCAGCAATTCGTCGCTTCATCGCCCGGCGGCCCTGCTCAACAATATTGATCAAGTACCTGCATCTTAGCCTAAGGCCTGTCGCCAGCGTTTGCCTTCACGGCGCAACAGTCGCCGTGCGCGATGGTTGGGTGCATGACCATCTAATGCAACTTTTATCGGTGGTCGGCCACCATTGCTTCCCAACGCTTTACGAAAGAAGGCTCTGGCCGCATCGATGCCACGATCTTTGCGCAGAACAAAGTCGACGGGTCTTCCCTGCTTGTCGACGGCTCGATACAAATAGTGCCAGCGTCGATTGACCATAACGTAGGTCTCACCAACCCGCCATGAACTACCAACCCGTTTACGATTCTGAATCCAGCGCTTCGCAAATTCTGGCACAAAGCGCTGAACCCAACGATAGATCGTACTCGGAGAAACCGACACGCCACGCTCGGCCATCATTTCCACCAGGTCACGACAGCTCAGCCGGTAGCTAACGTACCAGCAAACACACAATACAATGGCGTCTTGATCAAAGTGACGATATTTGAAGGCAGCATTTTCGCGGCGTGAATGGGGAATGACAATGGCTCAGCGTGGAAACTCGAATCTAATCAGCCGTTGCTACAACACAACCAGACAAAGGGACTTTCTAAATTTGGGAAATTCCTTTGTATTCGATACCTTCAGGACAATAAGTTGCGGATCATTGTATTTGAGAAAACTGCTGGTTTCGACCGTTCGTGCAATCCCACTGAATTAGTGAAGCGCCGTCATTGAGACTCCCATCATTTGTGTCAAGACACCGATTTGAGTGTGATAGTCGGTAGCTATTTCCCTGCTGGTAAAAGCGTTGATTTGCTCCTAAATGGCAGGCATAAGTGATGACTTTGGCACCGCGGTGCTGGTAGGCATACGCGACGTCTAAACACTGCCCATTGCCTGCAACCAAGGAAAACCCGTCGCCATTCGGACGTTGTGAGAATCGTTGCCCCCCACTACTTGAACACGTGCGCTGTACAACGTTATTGCCGTCACTAGCGTCAATACACTTACCCGAGCCAGTGGCTACTAATCTAAAAATCGTGCCTGAATTGCCGATCTGCACCGGAGGTTGAACGGCATCTTGCAGTTGCGCATTTGTCTGTTGGCTTCCGGACGCAAAAACACGTAGGTAACTGATTTGATCATTCATGGCCGAACCCACATACTGAATCGATGAGTTGTAGGTAACACAGTTGCCCGCACCCCCTCCATGTTGGCACGCCTCTACAGAGTAACCGGGTTGAATCCGGATCGAAGAAATCTCGTCATTGCCTACCGGCGACGCAATGACTTTATTGGCGTCGTGGGTCCCTTCACCAATTGACCAGCTGGTGCCGCCAAAGGCACTGTGCTGGTAAACGGTAACCGTCCCACCGTTATTGCCCTGCTGAGTATTCGGTTCTAGTGCGGTCGATACGTTGGAAGGTAGCTGCGTATTCGACAAAGTGACTTGGTCATACCATGATGAGCCATTATTGTAGGAGGGTGCAAGAATTCCGTTGAAGGCAATTTGCCAGTTAAAAAAGCTCTTATTGTCCGCCTTGGCAATAATTGTTGCGTCAAAGGCTGGGACATGCTGACCGCCCTGCCAAAGTAGTATCGTCCTAAGATCGTGTTCGGCTGAGAAACCGGCTTGAATGGGAAGGACTCTTGCATATAACTCTCTAAATGCGTCGCACGAATACAAATAGTTCGATTGTTCGATTTGCTCCCGCGTCATGTTAGTTCGCGACAACTCGTACTTCGTCTGCTTCAGTGCAATCCGTTTTTTCAAAGCAGCCTGAACGGTTGGTTCACTGGCCAGTAAGTCATGATATCGATGAGTGGGGTCAGTCCGTAGGAAGTTCTCATAAGAATAATTGTCCATGTTGTATCCGCCATTAGGAATATCGGATGCCAGATAATAAGTAGCGGCTGAACAAAACACAGTTAGATCTGCAAAAGAGCCCTTAGAGCAGGGGCCGCCCATGTCCACAAATGCTAATTTTCGGCCGAGCGTTTGAGTCCAATGTTGAAGAAATTCCTGAGCGTGTCTCGGCAGTATTTGGCCCTGAAACAATGCTCCGCCTGGGCTGCCGTGCCCTTCGTACGAGAAAGCGTGATTCGAATTTGGATAGCGTGCAACCAGATGACTCGCAAAACCCTTGAACGCATTAAGAAGAAAAGTGCTACGCTCAACAGAACCCATCGTACCGGGCATGCCATGGGCCACAGATACCGCATACTGCTCGCGGTAGTTAATTGCCTCTTGTTGAGTTACACCGTGTCGCATGCTGTAAAACGCGTCATAGTCATTCGGAAATTCATACAAATGGACTGACTTTGTTTCCTCCCAGATTGCAAACTCCAGATACCTGAGCTTTGAGCTTTCCTTCACAAGGGCTTGTTGCGTCCATCCGTCAGTATCGCTGAATGCCGACCATTCCGGCACTACATAGACGCCTCTTAGCATTACTGTATGAGGTGCGGCAGTGGCGTACTCTGCTACAGAAACGAGACAAATCAGCATCGCCAACACCCGAGGCAATTGGGTGCTGAAAACGCTGCTGAAAATCGATTGAAAATAGTTCATGTATACCTTAGCTTAAACATATGGGCGGGAATCGGTTCATTAACGACAATTAGAGCGATATGCTTTTTTTTGCCTTCACACGAATAAACACCGGCGATCCCGAAAGAATCCCGATGCTAAGTTCGGAAACCCGAGCTAAAAGTGACAAATGTCACAATCACCAATATTGTCAGCACCGGGGTGGCCTGGCATTGAAGGCGAAGGGACTTTCCAAATTTGGTCAGTAGCGATCGGATGCGAAGATTGACGTTCAGATAGTCAATCAGCAACCACCCAATGAGGGGTTCCCCATGAGTGAGATTGTACGAGTTGGTGTCGACCTGGCAAAACGGGTCATTCAAGTACACGCGGTTGATGCGTCTGGTATCGTGGTGACCAGTCGGGCCTTGCCTCGCAATAGATTTGTCGCCTGGTGCACCCAGCTTCCTCAGGGGTGCATCGTGGCGATGGAGGCCAGTGGCGGTGCACACCATTGGGCGCGCAAGCTTCAAGGCTTGGAATTGCAACCACGGATCATGGCAGCGCAAGGTAAGCGCCCAAAGCAAGACGTTCTATGAGATAGGTATTTGATTAGTTAATGTTGCGTTGTCTTCATTCAAGAGAGAGTGGTGAGATGACGAGCACCTTGATTAATCACGGCAAGACGGGCAAGCGCGTGCGCAAAAGCGCTGAGCAATGGCGAGAGATTGTTGACCGCCAACGAACGAGCGGTTTAAGCCAAGCTGCATTTTGCCGACAAGAGAATCTGGCGAGCGCCACCTTCTATAAATGGCAAAACCGATTAAACCAGGCCGCGACGTCAGCGCCATGGCATTCGGCGGGTGATTCGGGCCACGATTTATCGGCTCCGTTTGTGTCGCTTGGCACAGTACCGGGTGGCGCTGCACCCAGCACGATGACCGTGCGCCTGGATCTGGGCGCCGGGTTGGTGCTGGAGATATCGCGCGCCTAAGATGGTGCCATTGCCTGCGTCGGTACGCGTGTTCATGTGCACCGAGCCGACCGATATGAGAAAGAGTTTTGACGGGCTGGCGGCGTTGACAAAGTCGGTGCTTGGCCAGAACCCGCTGTCAGGGCATCTGTTTGTGTTCGTGAACCGGCGCGGTAATTACGCCAAGTGCCTGTACTACGATCACGGGGGCTTTTGTTTGTGGGCAAAAAGATTGGAGCGCGGAACCTTCGCGCCGGTCACCCTTGAGCAAGCACGCCGCGGTTTGACCGACACACAATTGCGCATGTGGATCGATGGTATCGCGCTCACAGAGCGTCACCAACGCAAACGCTTTGTCTTGCCTGAAGGGGTGCGAACACCGGCATAATAGGCTGGTGATGAGCAACGCCAATGACGAACAAATAATCCAGCTGCCCAAGGTGCAGTTCGATGCGATGCAATCGCAGATCAGCCAATTGCAGTCCCAACTGGATTGGTTCAAGCGCCAACTGTTTGGCCCCACTTCCGAGAAACGGCCCCTGACCGACGAAGAACAGTTGGCGCTGTTTGCGGCCCATCAGTTCGTGGTTGATGGTGACGTTGATGCCAATGCAGCGGTGACGGTACCCGAGCACAAACGCCGCAAGCATCGCGCCGGTGACGAAGTGAACGACTCGGGGCTGCGCTTCGGTCCGGATGTGCCCACCAAGATCATCGTGATTCCGTGCCCAGGGTGCTGACGAGGCAACGATTCTGGCCCGCCGAAAACGCGACAGCGAACCCATTGTCACCCAGTTCTTTAATTGGGTGGATCAGCAATTACACGACCCGGCCCTGCTACCCAGGAGTCCACTGGCCAAGGCGTTGAACTATGCGCGCGAGCGAGAGTCGGGACTACGCCACTTCCTCAAAGATGCCTGGTTGGCACTCGATACCAATGACCTGGAGCGGGCACTGCGTGCCATTCCAATGGCGCGTTCATTGTGTACCCCCTTCATAAGTGCTTGTAAACATTGGAACTTGATTCTGCGAATCGGCTCGACACGGGCGACCTTTACGGGCTATCGCGTGGCGAACCTGTTCAGTGTCTAGATCCGTGGCTCGTATTTGGTACGGTGCACCCGGTACCACTTGGTCTGCCGGTAAATCTCCCTCTTTGATCAGGCGGCGGATAACGTGATTGGTGACAGCCAGCTTTGTGGCCGCTTCACTCATCGTTAACCACTGGCCATCTTTAGTTGCCGAGCGGAAGGCACTGATATTGCGCACGCGACGGATCGAAGCGACGCGATGGGCCGTCCAAGTCTTGTCCTGCCCTGTCCGGATACCCATTCGATTCAAAGAAGCGGCGATATCTTCGTCGGACCAGCGGCCTGCCATGCGTCGAATCACCGCCAATGCTTGGTCTGGTGTTGTGCAGCCATGTTCTCCGGATTTGAGCTTACGGACTCGCAATTGCGAGTGGTGGCCACCACGCCAGTGAATCGTGAGCATCACCTCGCGCGACGTCTCGTCCACATCGGCAATCACATCAACGATCAGGGTACGCATCAACCGCTGACGGGCACGCATGGTCACCCCAGGCGCATGCCAGGCTGCCTCCAGATCCTCAGCAAGCTTCATGAGATCGGGTGCAATGTCGGTTTCGGAATCGGGAGTGTCAGCTTGCTTGAGTCGCTGCTCTACCGTTTGAACGCGTTGCAATGCGGCCTCCCAATGCTTCTCAAGTTGTGCGGCAATCAACCGATTCTCTGGATCGCAGGCGGCGTAGCGTTTCTCGGCTAACGAGGCCTCATAGCGGGCCTGCTGCAAGTCCAACTCGATCACGCGCCGCTGTTCTTGCCGTTCATTCATTAGCAGTTGTTCGGCTTGTAGCGCCGCCTCGATTGCAATCGGCTGAACGGCCAGCAACATCTGAGTCGTCACGGCAGCATCGATACGCAGACCACCGAAGCTCATACAGCGCGGCAAACCCATAGATTGATTTGGACGATCGCAACGATAAACTGGACGGGGATAACGGCCCGTATAAGCGACTGATAGGCGGCGACCGCAGCGTGCGCATAGCAACAGTCCAGCAAGCAACGCCCGACCGCCTCGGCCTGACTTTGCTCCCCCACGTTTGCCATAGGCATTGGTGGCTAGTTGCACCTGGTTGCGTTCGAACTGTGCCCAACTAAGATACCCCTCGTGGTGGTCCTGAAGCATAACCTCCCATTGATCGCGGGGTCGAGCATGCTTGTATGTCTTGCGGGCCCGACCGTCGACGATTTGCGTGCGATGCTCGGTTTTACCGTAGACGTAGACACCAGCGTAGAACGGATTCTTCAGGACTGAAATCACGTTTCGATAACGGATAGGGTGCCACTCGAAGCTGGTCAGTCGCTTACCGTCAGAGGGACGAGGGAAATGGATTTGGTCAGCGACCATAGACAAATGAACCTGGCGAGCGCTGCCGAGCTCAGCGAATCGCGACAGGATCAACCGGATGGTCTCTTGCAGCCGCAAATCTGGGTCTAGCCCTAAACCCCATTCGCGATCCCAGAGGTAACCGATCGGCACGCTAAGGCGCAACTCACCGCGACGAGCCTTGGCGCGCGCAGCGTCAAGCATCCGGGTGCGCAAGACCCCTAATTCGAACTCGCTGATACTGCCCTTCATGCCCAGCAGCAAGCGGTCGTTCGGTCGGCATGGATCGTATACCCCATCCAGATCAATGACACGGGCCTGGACCAATCCGCACAGCTCCAGCAGGTGATGCCAATCGCGCCCATTGCGGGCCAGTCGCGAGGCATCCAGGCACAAGACGGCGCCGACTTTACCTGCGCACAGGGCGGCAACCAGCCGGTCGAAGCCAGGTCGAGCCACCGTACCGCTACCTGAGCGGCCCAAATCATCATCGATCGTTTCGATCTGCGAGAATCCGCGAGCCCTTGCCACCTCGGCCAATTCATACTGGCGACGTTTACTCTCCAGATTGGTTTGCACCTGGCTTTGCGTAGATTGCCGGACGTAGACAATGGCTTTACGTTTGAGGACAGAAGCCGGTAGCGCATCAATGTTCGTCGTCATCATTGCGCTCCTTTAAGTCGGTGCCGGCCGCGAGTAACAGAATCCGAGCCAGCAGCACCAGTGAGCGTTGGCGCTGTGCGTCGCTCATCGCTTGTAGTGGCACACTGTCCAATGCCATCGGCAGTTGCCGCGGCTCCCGGTGAATCTTGCTTCGAGTTGGCCTTGCCCTCATGGTTCGTCTCCCGTCGTTTGGAGACACTATCGTGGCAGCTTTGTCGGCAATCGGACTCAACAAGCACTCGATGCAAATCGCCAAGCGCAGACGCACACACTTGTGGATCACCCAGCGTCATACGGCTACAGGTCGCTGCATCCAACATCCATTCAGGAATCACCGAGGCAATGCCAGGCGAGAATTCGATCTGAACGATCGAACCACTGGCCCGTTGCTCCGTATAAAAGCTCCTAACCGATTGCCCGTAAAGTGGATGCCACTTGTAATGCACTACAACTTCTTGCCCGATATGGGCATAATGGTTGGGCTGTCCCAATGGGCAAGAAAAATTGGTTGTTCTGTTCCACCGAAATGGGCGCACGGCATGTGGCGGCCATCCAAACGTTACTGGCCACCTGCCGGGCCCATGGCATTGATGCCTATACCTATCGCGTTGATGTGCTGCAGCGGATCAATCAGTTGCCGGCTAATCGTGTCCACGAGTTGACGCCGCGCGAATGGCAACAACGCTACGCCGATAATCCCCTGCGATCCGACCACGCCTCTACCGGTCAATAACGTCAGCGTTTGGACGCTTACGTTGTGGAAGATCAATTCGTTCCCGATCAACCGCTAAAGCATGCCCGATGCATCGGCGGACAAAACGCTTGTCCACCCGACGATGTTGGCGGATCCCCTGGGTATCAGGAATTCCTGCGAGCCATCGCCGATCCCAACGACGAAGAACATGATTCGTATCTGACGTGGGTTGGTGGCCAATTCGATCCCGCTGAATTCAACATCGACGATACCAATGCCCTACTAGCTGAAATCAAAGTCTGACAACAGGGTGTTGTTCGGCCGACGCTTACGTTAAACCTCTGCTTACTCATGGACTTGCTCCTATGAATGAATCATAGGCTAGCTATGACTACTATTCCGGGACAAGTCCAGGCTGCATAAACGGGTGTACGTGTAATCGAGGCAGGGTCAGGCGGTCCAGGAGATATGGCAATGAAATAAAATTGGCAAATCCCTTCGTATTCAATGCCTTAATCAATTCGACTTAGTCAGACGTTACTTGCGTCCTGAGGATCTGCCACCGCTGTTCTTGGTGGGCTTTGGTAAATAGTTTTGCAATGCCCCCTCACTAGTATTTTCTGAAAGTCCACCGCTTTTACCGGCTTACTAAAGAAGTAGCCTTGAACCTGTTCACATCCAAGCCTGAGTAGTTGAGAATGTTGTTCCGCAGTTTCAACTCCTTCCGCAACAACCTGCAGTCCTAATATTTGGCAAAGATTTATGATGGCTTCAACTATTGAGAGGCTCTCATTGTTGTCGCACATATCAGCAATGAAACTACGATCAATTTTTAGCGCATCAAGCGGAAATCGTTTCAAATAGTTGAGACTGGAATACCCAGTGCCAAAATCGTCAATCGATAGGCGAACACCCAATTCGCGTAACCCAATTAGCGTGTCACATGCTGTTGTGGAATTTCGCATTAGCACGCTCTCAGTAAACTCGAGCTCCAAGAGTTCCGCGGGTAATCCTGACTTATCGAGTGCATCGACAATAATGCTCTTGATATCACTTTGATAAAGTTGCAGCCACGATACGTTTACCGCCATAGTGAATCGTTTGCCCAGCTCAGAATTCCAACGTTGGGCTTGTTGACACGCTTCGTAAATTACCCATTTCCCTAGCTCCAAGATTATTCCGGTCTCTTCGGCGATCGGGATAAATCTGTCCGGCGGAATCAGGCCTCTGCCCGGATGATTCCAGCGCAATAGCGCTTCGCAACCAACTACTTCCTTGGTGTCGGTGGAAAGCTTCGGTTGGTAGTAAAGTTCGAACTGATCACGCTCTAGTGCTACGCGTAAGTGATTTTCTATAGTCATGCGTTCGACAGCAGCGGCATCCAGAGTCTTCTCGAAAAACCGGAATGTGTCGCGGCCCGATTCCTTGGCGCTGTACATGGCAAGATCAGCGCAACGCAATAGACCGTTAACGTCAAGGCTGTCATCAGGATAAGTGCTTATACCGATACTGACGCTTATGTTTAGCTCATATTTTTCAATGACGACGGGTTCAGACAATGCTGCAATGACCTTTTTCGCAACAACTCCTGCGGCATGAGGATTTGTAACCTGCGTTAGCATGATCACGAACTCATCCCCGCCTAACCTGCTCACGACGTCTGCATCGCGAACTGCGGCGACCAACCGTTTGGCGACCACTTCGAGAAGCCGATCGCCGATCTGATGACCCAACGAATCGTTAATGGTCTTAAATCGGTCGAGGTCAAGAAACAACATGGCGATATGTTCTTCTCGGCGTTTTGCTTGATAAATCGCCTGATCGGCGCGCTCGTAGAGAAGCATGCGGTTGGGCAACTTTGTCAATGGTTCGTGTGTTGCTTGGTACTCCATCAACTTTGCCATGTTGCGTTGATCCGTCACATCTCGAAATACCAACACCATTCCTTCGCTTCTGTCCTCTTTGCCCTGAATGGAGGCAACGACTCCTTCCACCACGATTTCGTCATTGTCTCGGCGTAGCAGAACGCTGGATTGGGGCAACTCGACTGCCGACCTAGTGGTTGCAAGCTTGTCGAGCCAATGCAGTGCAGGTTCTCGGCTAGCGGCATCGATGAGATCGAACACATCGTGCAGTGGTTGGTTTTTGGCTTCTCGTTGTGTGCGCCCGCACAACTGCTCAGCGACAGCATTCATGTAACTGACTCGACCGTTGGCATCGGCGGCAACAACAGCTTCGCCAATTGAGCTTAGGATGATCTGAGCATGTTCCTTTTCACGTCGCAATTCTTTAGCAAGCTTTTCTGCATCTTCAAGAGACGTCTGATTTGTACGAAGTAGCAATAGCAAATCCGGCGTACTATCGTGGGCGGCAAAGTTGTTTAGTTTAAGCCCAGCAGATTTGATGTCATCAGCGTTAGTGAAGTGGGGCGATCCGATAAAGATCAGGTGCCGATTTACCTCGTCAGGCAAAAACTGGCCACGTAGTCGCACATCCTTGCGGTACGCTAAGCTCAGTAGGAAGATCGATTTACTCGCATCGCGAAGAGCGGAATAATCCCATGACACAATCGGGCGTTGCAGAATCAAGTGTTCGGAACTGACGCTGCCAACATCGAGAGTTTCGTCGAGCAATCGCATGCTCATCCCGATCTGTACAACAGACAATTGATTGTCCAGCACAATATGAAACGGAAATGCAGCGTGCAGTAATTCGGGTGTTAGGCCGACTGACATCGGCTGCACGGATTCGGTGTGCATTTTATATGCCGTTTGCTTGACTCGTTATCTTGATCGCAAACGTGTCGTGCGTAGCGCCATCTTCCTTTTTCAAGAGCCGCGATATTTCGACATCGGTTCCGAAGTGCCCAGCCAGGCCCTTGACCAGCCCGATGACCATATGCGCCAGACCATCCCGGTGACTGCGATAGTGCAAAATAATCTCATCGTCAGAAATTCGCTCGCATTGAAACGATGGTGGGGCAAGTTTGGGATACACCATGGCTACGCGAGTATGCATGTCATCCAGATTAGTCAAAGTTTCGAATAAGTCTGAGCCAGCGGCCTCGAGAAACTCTGCATAGCCCTTTGCTCCGGTAAAGTTGACCCAATAGATGCCAATATGCTCCAGGAGTGTCTCCGGTGCGATGGCAAGGTGCTCGCAGGCGGCGCCCACAATGCCATACGTTATCGAATCAGGGTAGGACTCCATTCGAACAAATTCACCTACGTCCGTATCAGCTTTGCGTTTAACCTCTTCCCAAGCTTCATCACCGTACTTGGAGCAAACTAGCTCCTCGATAGCCTGGTTGACCAATCCGTACATATCCAATCCTTTAGTGGAAATTTGCTATCTCGATCGACCGAACGAGCCAAAAGTTAAGGCTGGGCAGTCCGTTCGGCTCTCAGTGGTCTTGCTGTCAAACAAGCGGTAGGTTGTGTGCTGATTAGTGAAATCCATCGGCTCGAAATGCAGTCGGTTCGGTTGCTCGAAGGTTCGCAACTGCGTGCATTAACGGACAATTCTGGTATTGAGTACCTTTCTCTTTAGCAATCGGTGAATGAGGATGGAGAAGTTCTTTATGTCTTGTCCTAACGTCTACGCAATCGTTTGGCAAGCAGAGCAGAGTCGACAGTCTTACACAAAGCCACCACTCAGATACAGCCATAAACGGGGGATTAGCCCTTGTTTTCTGGTGTTGGCGAAACAGTTTGATATTGCCGTATCCAGTGGATACTGAGAGCCCGCAAGACCGTGGGAGTTAATCCCGTATTAGCGACTATGAAATCAACGCTATCGGCTACACAAC
>JBAUID010000223.1:0-74861 GCA_049680625.1 Burkholderiaceae bacterium
CTCTCGGGTCTCGCAATGATGTCTGGTGCGCATCGATCGAACACAAGCTTGGTATTCATGGCAGCCCGACAGCCGTGCTCATCTTCGGTGACGACAAAGGAGAGGTTGGGCCTGGTGCAATCGGCTATTTGGTCGGCGAGGAAAACCAGGGGCTGAAGTACATGTTCATCATGATGAATGCGGCCCGGTTTGCTGTTGGTATGCAAGGAATCTCCGTTTCAGAGCGTGCTTATCAAAAGGCATTGGGTTATGCCCGTGATCGTATACAAGGCAATGAGGTGTCCGGGTCCAATGGGCCGGTAAGCATTATTCATCACCCGGATGTCCGCCGTATGCTGATGACAATGAAGTCGATGACCGAAGGGGCACGGTCGCTTGCCTACGTGGCGGCAGCCGCTTCGGATGCGGCGCGTCACGGAGCCGACGAACAAACCCGGGCTGAAAACAAAGCTGTTTACGAGTATTTGGTTCCGATTGTCAAAGGATGGTCGACCGAGATGTCACTTGAAGTCACGTCGCTTGGCGTCCAAGTACATGGCGGGATGGGTTTCATCGAAGAAACCGGGGCTGCACAGTATTACCGGGATGCCAGAATTCTGACAATTTATGAAGGCACGACTGCCATCCAGGCCAACGATCTGGTCGGCCGCAAGACCGCACGCGATGGCGGTAAAGTAGCGCATGTCTTAATTCAACAGATCCGCGCAACGGAATCAGAACTTGCCGGTTTCGAATCCGGAGACCTGGCCGTTATTGGTGACCATCTGGCCGCGGCCAGTGTTGCCCTCGAAGATGTCGTAGAGTTTGTTGTTGAATCATTTAAGTCTGATATTCGTGGAGTTTTTGCGGGCAGCGTTCCGTATTTGCGAATGGCCGGCATTGTTTTGAGTGGTTGGCAGTTGGCCCGGGCGGCGTTGGCTGCTCATCAGCTTATCGGACAACCAGGTCAGGATGACAGTTTCCTGAAGGCAAAAATCATTACAGCCCGCTTTTTTGCCGACCACATGCTTGTTCAGGCGGCAGCATTGCGCTCTAGTATTGTGGTTGGTTCGCGCGGGGCCCTGGCCCTGGCTGAAGACCAGTTCTGATTGAAGTTTATTGCGGGTCGTTAAGTAGTAAAGTCGCCCTGATTGCACCATGGTCAGACTGAGACTGAACCGATTTTTCGTTCAAATGATCATTGAAGTAATCAACCCGCAATACTTCTCCAATTGAGCGTTTGCTTTCGCGCAGGAATTCTTCCGATAGCAGTATATGGTCGATGCTATCGGGCTCATCCAGGTGTATTTTTGTATAGCCAAGGTCACGCTTGAGCGCATTGGGTCGTTGTAAGGCGCTGGCATGCCATAGCAGGATGTCGCGCCTTTCGCGCTGACGTACCAGCATGCGTCCGGTAACAAGCTCGGTAGTCATTGCCTTGGCGTGATCATTGAAATCACCAAGAACTATTACCGGCATACTGGTGCCGTGCAAGTCATTTAAGACAAGGTAGCGTAGTGCCGCTGACTCGGCGGCGCGAATCATCAACGAACGTAGATGAGCTCGGGTTTCAATCACCGGGTTATCCATATCTTCACTAACGAAGCTTTCACCACTACCCGATTGCAGGCGTTTTGGCCGGCGCGACTTTAGATGGACAACGTAAACGCGGGCAGGCACGCTTCGGCCGGCATGGGCCAGGTTCACCGTTACCCCAAGCACCGGTCGTGAAAACGATTCGTGGCGATAATCTGCAATGCCAATTTCCGGTGCGCCGGGTAGGGTTATTTGGAATTGCTCGGCCAGCGTCTCACTGGAGCTGGCTTCAGAAAGCAACTCGAGTCGGGTAACGAGGCCAACCCTGGGTAAATTGGCATTACCGTCTGCACCTGGAGCAATAACACTCGCTTTTTTCATCACGCTGGAGCGAGTCGCGCAATCGCGTAGCGCTTGTTCGTCAAAAACCTCTTGTACGCCGAGCAGCTCGCAGCGTAACTGGTCAAACATTCCACCCAGCCATCGGGTTTTTTGTCGATACTGCGACTCGCTATAGCCTTGCTGCGAATAAAAGGGCCGGTTCGGCAAGCGCAGGTTGAGCAGATTAAAACTGCCGATACGAACGTCCAGGGTTAGCTCTCTTGATTAGTTAGCTTCACGAAAGCGGGAACAGTCGCGAACTTGATTCCACTTTCCTTCGCAAAAACTTTGCCGGACCCGATCGTTGCAGGCAATTCGCGCGAAGAATCCAAGCCGACTACATTCGCTGGTCTGTAATTGTTCGAGGCTGAATTGCTTTGGTGGGGCGCTTTGTTGCGGTGGCACCGCCTGTTGGCGGTTGTTTTCGGTTGCGGGTTGGGTTGGCTGTCCGGCGCGGTCAATGCCCGCGATCATCGAGCCTATTTTGTCATCAGTTGTTTCCGGTGCGAGACCCTGGCGTGGCATGTTTTGATTGCCTTGAATGATAATTGCGTCTGATGATGGAATACCTTCCCCTTCACGTAACTGCGGCAATCCAAATTCGGATCCGTTGACAGGCATACCACCGGCAATGACGCTATTTGTCATGTCTTGGGGAGGCGGTAGGTAGCCACCACCATCAGGCCGAATGACTTGAGTATCGATTAGGGTTTCCGGCACGGCAGCAATCTCGGGGGGCAGGGCGGACTGGCGCCGCTCACGCTCGTAGATCTCAACCGAGGCCGGAGCTATCCAGCCCTGGGTTTTCATTAAGTCAACCGACGCCGGTATTCGTTGTGGCTTTCCTGAAGGCTCCTGGGATTGGTCACTTTCTTTTTTATCTAAATCGAAGCCTGCGACTTCCGGCGCGCTGGCATGAATAGCACGAATCGAAAAACTGCCAACTGCGATCACGCAAGCCAGCGCGAGCGCATAGAGAAGGGCTGGCCTGACCTTATATTTTGGCTCTGATTTCTTGGGTTGGCGAATTCGGGTGCGCGGCTTATCGCCACCGGCCGATCTGCTGGTTTGTCGCTTGGTTTTTCGTTCCGCTGTTGCCATCGGGCTGTGGGGTCTTGAAGGGTTTGAATCGGTCGGATATACTGTGTATATGTACAGTATTGGTTTGAACGCGTTAGTTCAACAGGTTTTTTCAACACGTTTGTTCATTTTTTCAACACGTTTGTTCAATCAACCCCTAATGGTCGCATATTGTCACGTCTGTCGCGTCTGAAACGATGAACACATCGTCGAAATCGAACTTCCCCGGTGCAGTCAAGGTTTGGCACAGCCCAGATGCGGACGCAATGGCAGCGTTCTCTGCAACTGCATGTCGTGCAAAAACCGTTAACGACGCGAGCAAGGCAGTCAAGCAGGTGCAGGCAATATCAACGGGATCAGCGGGATCAACGGAAAACCGCGCAAGCCGCGAAGCCGCAGATTCAATAGAGCCGGTCACTGAAGAGCCGGTTACAGCATTGACCACGGCAAAAGTTTTTAAAGGCCGGGGGGCCGTGTCACAGCCCCAGGGGCGGTTTGAGCAGTTTCAGCGAACCGTAGACGACGATGGCTGGGCCCCGTTGGCGTTCACCAGGAGCGACTTGGGTGCCGAACACATGGGTGCTGAGCAACCGTCTGACCAACACAGTAAGCAATCGCCAAAGCATCTGGCTGATGAACTCAACCAACCGGTTCTGGAGCGGGTATCCGACAGGCCAGCCCCTGCGACCCGGTTTCAGTTCCAGTCATCAACACGGGCTATCAGTCGCAACGATTCACCAGATATCTTTTTCGATCAGTCGGTTAACCCCTACCGGGGCTGTGAGCACGGATGCGTTTATTGTTATGCACGGCCCGGACATGCCTACGAAGGCCTGTCGCCCGGTCTGGACTTTGAGACCCGGATAATGGTCCGCCGTGAGCTTCCCGATCTGCTGGCGGCTGAGCTCGACCGGCGCTCTTATCAATGTGAACCGATCACAATTGGTGCCTTTACCGATGCTTACCAGCCGGCAGATCGCCGGTTTGGGCTGACCCGCAGGATTATCCAGGTTCTGCTGGCGCGGCGTCACCCGTTTACCATCATTACAAAAAATGCACTGGTCGAGCGCGACCTGGACTTGCTAACCCAGGCAGCCAGCCTCCAGTTGGTGGCCTGTTTCGTCTCTGTCACCTCGCTTGATCCGGCGCTTGCGAGGCAGTGGGAGCCACGGGCAAGTGCACCGTATCGTCGCCTTGAAACCATCAAACGGCTCAGTGATGCTGGTATTCCAACTGGGGTCATGGCTGCACCGTTAGTGCCCTTCGTGAATGATGTAGATCTCGAGAGAATTCTTAAAGCCGCCTCAGATGCTGGTGCCCTTAGTGCCCATTACACAGTATTACGCCTGCCCAACGAGGTATTGCCGGTTTTCCAGGATTGGCTGATGGCACAGTTCCCCGATCGTTACGTTCGGGTCATGAACCGAATTCGCGATTTGCGTGGCGGACAGCGATTAAACGACACCGGATTCCACAGCCGAATGCGGGGTCAAGGACCATGGGCCGATTTAATTGCCAACCGGTTTAAGTTGGCTGCGAGGCGATATGGGCTAATGACAAGTCGCCCTCAGCTCAACTGCGGGTTATTCTCGCCTAATCCCGATGCGGCCCAGCAATCGCTGTTTTAGCGCTTGCCGTAATTTCAACCGAACAAAACCGCATGCATTCCGGCATTCCGGCATTGCGAGGCCGTCTGACATTCCAAATCCAGGGGGAATGGCAAATAAACCCCCCGAAACACGCCACGGAAGTGCTAGAATCGCGGGTTACATTCAAGACATCTAAACAGAGGGAATCATGGTCGTTATCCGCCTCTCACGTGGCGGCGCCAAACAGCGTCCGTTTTACAACATCGTTGCGACCGATCGGCGAAATCGCCGGGACGGTCGATTCCTGGAGCGGGTTGGCTTTTACAACCCAATGGCTTCAGGCGGTGAACAGCCGATTGCGATCCAACTCGATCGCATCGAGTACTGGACAGGGCGTGGTGCCCAGGTTTCTGACGCAGTCAGCCGCCTGATCAAAGAACAAACTCGCGAAGGTGATGCCAAACCATCGAAGAAAAAGACTCGCGCAATGAAAAAGAAAGCAGCGGCTGCGGCTGATGCGATGGCTGCTGCTGAAGAAGCTAAAGCGTCAGCGGATGCAGCAGCTGCTGACGAATCAAAAGCAGCCGATGGCGCCGAGGAAGACAAAGCCGCTGAGTAAGCAAAGTCATCGGCTGCGGCCATTGTCAGCCGGTACTTTCTTCATATTTATTGCTTGCCGGCATTTTGTTGGCACTTTGTTCCAGTACAAGCTTTTTTTCAAACCTGCTAGTACTGCACTGTGAGCACCCAGCGAGAATCCAACCCGCGTATTTCTCCACCGGCCGATCTGGTGTCGGTGGGAAGGATCTTGGGTGCGTACGGTGTTCGCGGCTGGGTTCGGATTGACCCGTTTGCCGGACATCAATCGGTTTTGCACGATGCCACCCATGTCTGGCTCAAAGGCCAGGGCAAGCTCGAGTCATTTCAAGTTCTGCAAATAAAGGAGCATAGCGGCCAGTTGGTTGCGTCGATTGCTGTTGCGTCGATTGCGAGCCCAGATAACGATAAACCCGGCGAGAAGGTAAATGTGGTCGTCGACCGCGATTATGCTGCATCGCTGAAAGGCAGGGAAATTCTGGTCAGCCGCGCTGACTTCCCGCCGGCTGACGACAACGAATTTTACTGGGTCGACTTAATCGGATGTGCCGTGGACAACATTCACGGTGAGCACCTTGGCGAGGTCGTGCGGATGGAAGATCACGGTGCCGACCCGGTGATGCGAATTGAAGAAAAACCAGACGATCGGACAGAGATCGCCGAGCCGGGCGCGCAATCATCAGCCCGGGTTTGCCGGGTTCGATTAATTCCTTTTGTCGCCGCTTTTGTCACTGAGGTCAGCCTCGACCGGCGTCGCATAACGGTCAATTGGGATACCGGGTGGGACTGATGCTAACCGGTTGGGTGTCCCTGGTCTGCCTACTGCCTTATGCGAATTGACGTTGTAAGTATTTTTCCCGAAATGTTTGACAGCGTGACCGCTGTTGGCATTACTTCGCGTGCGATTGAGCGCGGCTTATGGTCGCTGAAGTGCTGGAATCCGCGCGACTTTGTTGAGAGCTCGTATCGACGGGTTGACGACCGGCCGTATGGCGGCGGCCCCGGTATGGTTATGCTCGCTGAGCCATTGGCAAAAACGCTGCAGGCGATATCGGTTGATCAGGCGGGCCGGGACGCACCAGTATTTTTAATGAGCCCACAGGGCAGGCCGCTAACCCACGACCGGGTGGTAGAACTGGCCACCCTGGACGCGATGACCATTGTTGCCGGACGCTACGAAGGGGTTGACCAGCGGTTCGTCGACCGCCATGTGACCGAGGCGTTTTGCATTGGGGATTTTGTTGTCTCCGGCGGAGAGCTGCCCGCAATGATGCTCGTTGATGCTGTTGTCCGGTTGCTCCCAGGCGCAGTCAATGACCCGGACTCGGTGGTTCAGGAGTCGTTTGCCGACGGGTTGCTGGACTGTCCTCACTACACCCGGCCCGAGCAATTCGACGGCACGGCGGTGCCTGGGGCGCTGATGTCAGGGGATCACAAACGGATTGCCGCGTGGCGGCGCTGTCACGCGTTGCGCACTACCGCCAGGGTTCGGCCTGAGCTTATCGCGAGCCTTCGTTCCCAGGGACTATTATCAGCTCAGGATGAGGCCTGGCTGGCCGGGGCTGAGGTGGCTTGACTCGGGCTGCTTAGGCAGTCATTGCCGGCGCGCTATTGCCGGCACTGCGGCTCAACGGCGCCTGTTGCCTGATACCGGCTTCAGGCTGGCAAAGAAGCTACCTGAGCGAGTGAAATATGCCTATAATTGCGGGTTCATCCTCTGTTGACTGGCATCGGGAAGCCTTGCTTGCCGAAAAACTTTCCGAAAATTCAGACGGTTCGAAATTTCGAACGACGAAATTTCCAACGAATACCAATCAACCCTGCCAATCAACCCTGCCTGGCCGGGCGACTGTGACCATGTTGCGCTGTAGCAGCTTGCACATCGCCGGTTTGATCAACAAGATGACGGAGAAATAAGTGAATCTGATCGAGCAACTCGAAGCTGAAGAAATTAAGCGGCTTGCAAAAGAAATTCCCGAATTTGCACCGGGTGACACCGTCGTGGTGAGTGTCAACGTGATTGAAGGTACCCGTAGTCGGGTGCAGGCCTTCGAAGGTGTCGTCATCGGTCGCCGCAATCGCGGTCTTAACTCTGCGTTTACAGTACGCAAGATATCTTCCGGTGAAGGAGTTGAACGTACCTTTCAACTGTACTCGCCGCTGATTGCCAGTATTGATGTCAAGCGTCGTGGTGACGTAAGGCGCGCGAAACTCTACTACTTGCGCGACCGTTCAGGTAAGTCGGCTCGAATCAAAGAAAAACTGCCGAACCGTAAGGTTGTGCAGAAGAAGTCCTGACCCGGAAGAACGCACCGTCGGCCAGTGGTGAATCAACCCTGGCCACCCAGGCCACCGTGGTCAATGAAGTCCGAGGTAACGGCTGGAATGGCGCGGGTGACCCGCGACAGCTTCCCGCCAAACCCGCACGTGACAATCTCGAGCCGCTGACAGTTGATCGGTTGTCGGTCGATGCATTGCGTTCGCGCTTTGCCGACGCCAACCGACCCTGGCCGGTCGAAAAAATTCCAGACCGCCGCGGCCTCGCGGGCAAAAGTGAGTCGAGACCGGCTGCAGTGTTGGTGCCACTGATGGTTACTGATGCCGATTCGCTTCCGTCGGTACTGCTGACTACCCGACCGTCACACCTTCGTACGCATTCCGGGCAAATTGCGTTTCCGGGTGGCCGTGTAGATGCGGTAGACGAAAATCGCATCGCAACTGCGTTGCGAGAGGCAAACGAAGAGGTCGGCCTTGAGGCTGGTGATATCGAAATACTTGGCGAAATGCCGGTCTATTTTACTGGTTCCGGGTTTCACATTACGCCAGTGATCGGCGTTATACGTAGTCAGCCAAGGCTTCGCCTGGACCCTAGAGAGGTGGACGAAGTATTCCAGGTGCCGCTGCAATGGCTCATGGATCCGGCAAATCATGAACGCCGTTACGTCAATACACCCGGTGAAGAAAGAAGTTTTTATTCAATGCCTTGGGTGGCCGAGGAAAGCCGGGTCGAGTACTTTATCTGGGGCGTTACAGCGGCGATATTGCGCAATTTGTACCATTACATTCGCGCCTGATATTGACGCCATACGTTCGCCAACTTTGTTTGTCCCGTCTGGTTTGCTATCGTTGGCAGCCAACTGTAACTTTGACGGAGGGTTTTATGGCTGGTAGTGATTTATCCGCGATACCAATTCACCTTGGCCTGGGCGCAACCGCAGTACCCCAGCCCCCTTTTGGGGGCGGTATGCAATGGTATGCAGACTATGCCCAGCGTTGTCAGGCAGACGGCGCTGAAGGTCGGTTGGTCACTATGCACTCGTTTTCCGAGCCATGGGAATCATGGGAGATGCACCCCTGTGGCAGCGAAGTTGTTCTGTGTGTCACCGGCACGATTACCTTGATTCAAGAACACGCGGATGGCCGTGAGGTTTGCCTGACAATTGGCCCCGGACAATACGCGATTAACGAACCCGGTGTCTGGCATACGGCTGACGTTACCGAAACAGCTAGCGCCGTTTTCATCACGGCTGGCATGGGAACAGAGCATCGTCCCCGATAAACCGCAAGGCAACACGCGGTACTCAGTACTCAGTGTTGATCTGTCGATAATTCGCAAAAAATCTTGTAACGAATGCGATCGATATCGCCTGCGTCAACTGCCTGGCGTATAGCGCAATCCGGCTCCGCCAGGTGAACACAGTTGTTGAATCGGCACTTGCCAAGAAAAGGGGCAAAGTCCGGCATCCCGTGTTCTCGCTCGGATTCAGACAAGTGAGCAATGCCAAACTGCTGGAATCCTGGGGAGTCGATGACGCTCGCATTGGGCGCGAGGCCTTCGTCAAGGGTAAACAGGCGACTGAATGTTGTTGTGTGCCGGCCGCTTTGCAAGGCCTTGGAAAACTCGCCAGTTTTTTGCTCAGCGTCCGGAACAAGAACGTTCAGCAAAGTGGACTTCCCCATGCCCGATTCGCCTAGTAATAAGGTGGTCTTTTGTGCGAGCACAGGGGCAAGCTTTTGCCTGGTAATGTCTGGCTCAGACTTGGCGCTGATCCGGACAAGCGACAAACCAATTTTCTCTAACACCGCCAGTCTTGGCTCGATATTGGCAAACGTTTTTGTATCTGACTTATTGGCAATGATTACCAAGGGAATGTCTGCCGCGATACTGGCAATGCCGACACGCATTACAACAGCCTCTGAAAATGCGGGTTCCGAAGCCAACACCAGGGCGGTCTGATCAATATTGGCTGCGAGCACTTTGCTGCGCCGTCCGGTGCTGCGATGCAGCTGGTTTCGTCGGTGGACGACCTCGGATATAACCGCCTGGTCTTTGCCGGCGTCGCCGATAATCACACGATCACCGACGGCAATTTCGGCATTACGTCCTTTGGAAACCGATTGCACCGGTTCGTCGGCAATGTGGGATTTTTCGGAATTGTTGGAATTGCTGGAATTGTCGGGCAGCACAAGGAAATGCCTGCCATATGCAGCCAATACAAGCCCATAGCGGCGTGCCGGTTTGGCTGCGGGCTTACTCATGAACAGACCCGAATCTTGGCGCGGTTGATACGATTCTGGTTTATCCCGGGTTCGCGACGAGTCGCAGGCGTCCGATACGTTCGGATGCAGGCGGATGAGAATCGTAGAATGCGGAGTGCAGGTAGTCCGGGGTCAGCGTCGATGCGTTGTCTTCGTACAGTTTGACCAGGGCAGTAATCAAATGATTGGCACTCGTTTGTTGGGCGGCAAAAGCGTCAGCCTCAAATTCGTCACGGCGGGACATCAGGCTCATAATGGGTCGCAACGGGAATGTGAAAACTGGAAGTACCAACACGAACAGTATCAGGGCTGGCGCCTGGTATCCGATGCTACCCGGTGTCATCCCTAGTCCTTGATAGAACCACGCTTGTCCGGATATCCAGCCCAGGAATGCCAGCCCGACGAAACTCATCAGAAAGATGGCAATCATGCGTTTCAATACATGCTTGTGTTTAAAGTGTCCGAGTTCATGGGCGAGAACCGCTTCAATTTCGTCGTGGTTCAGACGCGTAATAAGTGTGTCGAAAAATACGATTCGTTTGGCGCTGCCAAAGCCGGTGAAATAAGCGTTTCCGTGGCTTGAGCGTTTGCTGCCGTCCATGACAAACAACCCCTTGGATTTGAACCCGCAACGGTTAAGCAATCCTTCGACCCGTTCGCGCAGCTGGTCTTGTGGTAATGGTTCAAATTTGTTGAATCTCGGCGCAATCACCGTAGGGTACAGCACCATTAGCACGAGATTAAAGGCGGTCCAAACCAGCCATACGTAGAGCCACCACAAGTTGCCCGAACTGATCATTAGCCACAAGACAACGGCTAACAAAGGTAGTCCAATGACGATGCCAATGAGTGTGCCTTTGAGTAAGTCGCCAACAAACAATGCGGGGGTCATACGATTGAAACCAAATCGCTTTTCAAGATGAAACTGCCGATACCAGGAAAACGGCAGGTCAATCAGGCCGGTAACTGCGATTACCAGGCCAAAAAAAACAAGTTGGGCGACAAACGGATAGTCAGCCAGCCAGGTGCCTGCCAGTGAATAGAGCCATTGCAGGCCAGAGCACAAGGTCAGCACTACCAGCACGGCGGTGCCCACAAGCATGTCGACTACGCCAAGGCGAACCCTCGCAGTGGTGTAATCGGCGGCTTTTTGGTGGGCAGTGATATTGATGCTTGATTCAAAGGCGGCTGGCACAACCGCCCGGTGTGCGGCTACATGGCGTAATTGGCGCATTGCCAGCCAAATTCGTAGCACGACTCCGATAATGAGTGCAAAAACAAACAGATAAGTTAGCGTAGAGGCTTGCATCGCGGGCTCTGTGAGAAAATCTCAGGTCGATCAATCGAGAGAAATTATGTCACAGCAAGCAGCACGGGACGCGAACAACCTTATCTGGCTTGACATGGAAATGACCGGGCTGAGCCCGTCCACCGACCGCATTATTGAAGTCGCTATCGTCGTCACGGACGGCAGTCTGAACATTCTTGCTCAAAGTGACGCGATTGCGGTTCATCAGACTGATGAAGTCCTGGCTGGCATGGATAAATGGAATACCAGTACTCATGGCAAATCGGGGCTAACCCAGCGGGTCAGGGAGTCTGAATACGATGAAGCGCGAGCCGAAGCGGCGATGCTGAGCTTTGTCAGTGCCTGGTTGCCAAAAGGGGTTTCGCCAATGTGCGGCAACTCGATTTGCCAGGATCGACGCTTCATGGCCAATTACATGCCCAAACTCGAAGAGTTTTTTCACTATCGCAACCTGGATGTCAGCACGTTAAAAGAGTTAGCCAAACGGTGGGCGCCCGAAGTTGCCAAAGGCTTTCAGAAACGCAGCGCTCATACGGCGCTGGCCGATATTATTGAATCGATTGAAGAGCTTCGGTACTACCGCGAAAAATTCATCACGGTGCCTAACCCTCAACTTGAACCTTAATCGTTGAGCTTGTAGAGACGAAATCGCTCTTTACGGTTAGCGCGTCGCCGTCCTTCCCAGGTTAACGTCCATCCCGGTTCGTCACTCGCGGGACGCTGCGCCGTTGCGCCGTAGTCCTCGACCAGCAGGAAGTCACAAGACTGATCATCACCGGCAAACTTCAGATTGGCAAAATAGGCGAACGATGCACGTTCTGCCATACCGACCGATCGCGCCTGTACGCATTGGCCGTCCGAAATATGGCGCTTGATATTCATCGCAACATGCCGGTAGGTATTGCGCTCGTTAAACACGGGCAGCCACAAAGTCATCAGTAAGAACCAGGCCAGGCACAATCCACCCGACGACAACACAACGGCTCGCCAGATAACCGGTGGGCGCCGGGAGATTCGCCACTGCACAAGTAACACCCAGGCCAGGCTGGCGGCTAGCGCGAGAATCAGGTCGAGTTTGCTCCACTGCGGTAGAAATCCAGGTACTAATCGGTCAACGCTGTATGCCATTCGCGGCGGCCAGCCGCTGAGGTAGGCGATCCAGTAAGCCCAGATGGTGAAGCCAAACAGCGAGAAGAACATAACCGCGAACCAGTCGATCAAGTTCACGACTCCCCGTTTCAAGGTTGGCAACCCGGCTGTGGCGAGTAAGGCAATGGGCAAGGTCACCGGTAAAAGCCATTGTTCGCCGGGCTGGGTTGCGCACAATGTTAACAACATCAAAGACCCGGCGAGGATGAGCGGTAAGGCAATTGCCGGCTGCTCTAGTCGGCCTCGCCAGCGATACAGGGCCCAAATCGCCAATGGCCAGGCTGGCCAGAAGAACCAGGGCATGTACCGCAGCGCCCAACTCACCGATTTGGCGTCTGGCAAACCGATGCTGGACGTATTCCATTGCAACCAGTTGGCCAGGTGGCTCAGCGATTGTTCGGTATTCATCAACCACAATGTCACCGGCCATATGGCCGAGCCAATCAGGGCGACTGATACGCCGATTCTCAAGTTCTGCAATGCGACAAGCCGAAACTGCTGACTGAGGGCGGGCAGGCACAGCCAGGTCAGGAGCAGGGCGCCTGCGGTTGGCAGGCCGCCCGTGGCGCTTGTTGCTGCAATGGCCAGACCCGCGATCCAACTGCCGCGAGTTGGATATTCCAGGGAACGCGCAGCCCCATACATGAAGCCAGCGATCCAGGTGACCTGGGCAGCGGTGGCTGTTGTTTCATGCATGCGCGTGATCAGTCCGAAGATTGCAAGCGTAATTAGCAGGCTCGAATCGGCCAGCGCGCGCGCAAAATCTGTCGGGGAGGCGCTGGCCCCGATGGGATCTGCCGGCATAAAGCCCGGGCGTCGCGCCAGCAAATACATGCTGCGCCAGACAAAGGCCAGCAGTAACGCGAGCCCAAGTGCTGCTGCTATACGCATTGCCAAATGCGGGGTAATACTGAGTGCGGGGTGGATAGTGGCGACAATATTGGAAAGGGCAACAGCGGCGCGCGCGAACAAAGCAGACAACGCGTATGGCAGTGGGCCATCTTCGTATACCGCAGCGCCGGCTACATTGGGCATTAGCCAGTCGGTTAGTCTGCCACTGAACATCGTGTAGCCCAGGCCAAAGCCAGTGGCATCAGCGGTGCGCCATGGGTCGCGTCCGACGAAACCGGGGACGACGTACAAAACGCATAACAACAGCAAGCCCCATCGCGGCAGTTTACGCGCCTGGGTGGCGGTGACGATAAATGGGCGCATGAGTTGTCAGATTGGTGTTTGTGGGCTAACCAACCGGGTTAGGGACAACAGGGATCGTCCACAATTTTGTCGTGATAATGAAATTTGCCGGAACAGCAACTTATCGCAACAATCAAAAAACGCGGCTGAGCGAAAGTATCGCAGAGTCGCGTTCCTGGGTTGCGCGGTAAGCTTGTGCGGATTCGACGAAATATCGACACATCCGAGACATCTGAGACTGCTCACGACACCCTGCGGATCGAGTGTGTCGTGAGAATTGTCAGGGGTCGTGAGGCAAGGGCCCGAGTGTCATCGACCCAGCGCCACCGAGAAATACGGGGCACTGACGGGCCGAGGTCAGGCTTTCTTTTCTGACGCTTCTGACGCTTCCTGGGCTTTGGCTGCCGCTGATTTGCCACCGCCACGGCGACCAAATTTTTGGCGGAATTTCTCAACCTGACCGGTTTCTCGAACCTGCTGCTGGGCACCAGTGTAAAAAGGGTGCGATTCAGACGTCGTTTCGAGCTTGACCAGTGGGTATTCTTTGCCGTCGTCCCATGTTGTTGTCTCACGGGAGTTGACGGTTGAGCGGGTAATAAAGCGGCTGCCGTTGGTCATGTCCTGGAACACAACTTCACGATAATCTGGGTGAATTTCTGGTTTCATAATGTGGTAGAACCTGTTGAGCTTAGCCGGCGATTGTATCGGTTGTCGGCATATGGGACAAGCAACGTCAGCGTGATTGTGAGGTTTAGCGGCTACCTCGATTCATCATGTCAAAAAATTCGTTGTTGTCTTTAGTCTGGCGCATCTTGTCCAGCATAAATTCCATTGCCTGAACTTCATCCATATCGTGCAGAAGTTTCCGCAATATCCAGATCTTGTGCAATTTGTCAGGTTGAATCAGCAGCTCTTCACGGCGGGTGCCTGAGCGATTAATGTCGATTGCCGGGTAGACCCGTTTTTCCATCATACGACGATTCAGGTGGATCTCCATGTTGCCGGTACCTTTGAATTCTTCGTAGATCACTTCATCCATGCGGCTGCCGGTGTCGACCAGGGCGGTTGCAATAATGGTCAGTGAACCACCTTCTTCAAGATTACGGGCCGCACCAAAAAAGCGCTTTGGACGCTGTAAGGCGTTGGCGTCGACACCACCGGTCAGTACTTTGCCGGATGCTGGCACCACGGTATTGTAGGCGCGGGCAAGTCGGGTAATCGAGTCAAGCAAAATGACAACATCTTTTTTGTGTTCGACCAGCCGCTTGGCTTTTTCGATCACCATTTCGGCCACCTGTACGTGACGAGTGGCCGGCTCATCAAATGTTGATGACACCACTTCGCCGCGTACCGAGCGCTGCATTTCGGTCACCTCTTCAGGGCGTTCATCGATCAGCAGCACAATCAGCGACACATCCGGTGCGTTAGCGGTAATGGCATGTGCAATGTGTTGAAGCATCACGGTTTTGCCCGATTTTGGCGGGGCAACGATCAGACCGCGTTGACCTTTTCCAATCGGCGCAATCATGTCGCAAATGCGCCCGGTGATGTTCTCTTCCGCTTTAATGTCGCGTTCCAGCGGGATCACTTCATTTGGATGCAGCGGCGTCATATTGACGAACAAAAGCTTACGCTTGCTCTTGTCAGGTGTTTCGTCGTTGATTTTGTCGACTTTTACCAGCGCGAAATAACGTTCTCCTTCCTTCGGTGTCCGTACCTCACCTTCAACAGAGTCACCGGTATGCAGGTTGAATCGGCGAATCTGTGACGGTGAGATATAAATATCGTCGGGACTGGCCAGGTACGAAGTCTCGGGGGAGCGCAGGAAACCGAAGCCGTCCGGCAAAATTTCGAGTACACCGTCTCCGAATATCGACTCGCCACCTTTCGCCTGGCGTTTTAGGATCGCAAACATGAGTTCTTGTTTGCGCATGCGATTGGCGTTTTCAATTTCGAGTTCGTCCGCCATCTCGATGAGCTCTGACACGTGTTGTGCCTTGAGTTCAGATAAATGCATGATGAATGCTTGATCCTGCCAGTGAGCCTGGCCAAAGGGTAGGGAAGAAGACGTTCCGAGAACTATTCGCAGTACTAACCGAACTAAAAAAAACAGGCTTCAGATCAGAAATTCAGACCAGTAGTCAGATCAGCAATGCAATGTTGGTGATGTCGGGATTCGTCTCAGATGGGCCGGTGGGGTTTAGCCCCGCAATTCTTTTCCGGCAGCGTGCAGTACAGATTGACAGCACAGGCGGCGAGATTACCCCGAAAAGGCATGGGTGTCCAGAGCGGCTCTTCGCCAGTAAGAATTACGCAACAGACGCAACAGACGCAACAGGCGCCACCACTTTCGCCCCGGGGGTCGGGAACGAGGTAGGTGGCGCCGGAGCGTTTATAAATGGTTGTCGAGGAACAGCGTCAGTTGCGACTTAGACAAGGCGCCGACCTTGGTGTCAACCAGTTGCCCGTTTTTGAACAGCATCAGGGTCGGGATGCCCCGAATACCGTACTTCGCCGGGGTGGCCTGATTTTCGTCAACATTGACCTTGGCAATGCTGACCCGGTCGCCATAGTCGGTGGCAACTTCGTCAAGAATAGGGGCAATCATTTTGCACGGGCCGCACCACTCTGCCCAATAGTCGACCAGGACGAGTTTGTCGGATTTCAGGACGTCGTCTTCAAAGGTCGAGTCGGTAACTTGCTTAATGCTCATGGATTCGGCTCCAGGCGGTTAGTAATCGGAAGAAAAAGATCGGGAAATGTTGATCAGGGCAGCTAAAAACAGCCGTGAAGTGAATGAATTGATGATCTGAAGTATTACATAAGGTCTGACTGTTAGAATTCAAGCGGGCGGGCCCCTTCGCATTGTCACTTGACCAACCTGGTCAGGTCCGGAAGGAAGCAGCCACAGTCATTGTCGGCAAGTGCCGGAGCAAAGGCTCGCCCACCCCCCGGCTGATAATCGCCGGCCGTTAACCAGCAGGCTCAGCAGGCCAATACAGCAGCTATGTCCCATCAGGTTCTTGCGCGCAAATGGCGTCCCCGGGCATTTGATGCCCTTGTGGGCCAGGACCATGTCGTACGTGCCCTGTCACATGCGCTCGAGACCGGGCGATTACACCATGCCTATTTGTTTACCGGCACCCGCGGGGTCGGTAAAACTACGGTTGCCCGTATTCTCGCCAAAGCGGTGAATTGTGAGCGGGGGATGTCCCCGACGCCGTGCGGTCAATGCAGTGCGTGTACACAAATCGATGGTGGTGGCTTCATCGACTATCTGGAACTCGACGCAGCATCGAATCGTGGCGTCGATGAAATGGTTCATATCCTGGACAATGCCGTATATGCGCCGACGGCGGGGCGCTACAAGGTCTACGTGATTGACGAAGTGCACATGCTGACCGCGCACGCGTTTAATGCCATGCTCAAGACGCTTGAAGAGCCGCCGCCCCATATGTTGTTTATCCTGGCGACCACTGACCCGCAGAAGGTGCCGGTTACGGTGTTGTCACGTTGCATGCAATTCAACCTGCGAAATATGAAGCCGCGGGATATTGCCGATCATCTGGGCGACGTATTGACAGGTGAACAAATTACTTTTGAAGCGCCCGCTCTTGAGCTAATTGGCCGCGCGGCGGCTGGCAGCATGCGCGACGCGCTGTCACTTACCGATCAGGCAATTGCTGCCGGTTCCGGTGTTGTTGGCCAAGCCCAGGTTCGCGAAATGCTGGGCATGATTGATTCAGAATTTGTTGGCCGTGTGTTGTCCGCGCTGTCTGTATCGGATGGGCCGGCGCTGGTGGCGATCGCCGATGAACTGGCCGATACCCCGGAGACCGGGGCGCGGCTACTGTCAGATCTCGCTACCGAACTGGCGGATATGGCAGCCGGGTTAAACAGCAACGCCGGCAACGATAAAGTTGCTGATATTGCCGACGGCACCACGGTCACTGCCGACCGTCCGGATTTTGATGCGGCTGCCATACAAGTGTTTTACCAGATTGCAATTTACGGTTTGCGTGACCTGCCACTGGCACCGGACTCGCGTTCCGGTCTGGTAATGGCCTTACTAAGAATGCTGGCATTTGCCGGCGCTGCGGACACAGCGTCTGGCGCACCGCCGGCACCACCGTCTCCGGCCGTGCCGAACAAAAAGGCCAGTGGGGCCGCGGCGGCTCGCGCAGCCCTGGCGGGCAAGCAGGCGATCAATGGTGCGACCATGGTGCAACCCTCGACGCAGCCGTCAACGCAACCATCAGTGACTCCAAAATCCGCGCCGTCGGCTGGCGATCCGGCGTCACTAGTGCAATCGGCGATCACTGGCAGTCGGGCCGAACGGCCGCGTACTGCGATGGAGAAACTCGTCGCCGGTGAGCGACCAGTCCGGCGCCGTCCGGATCCACTAGAGGCAGCCGGCACTGATCCAGCCGGCACAACAGCCCCCCCCGGCATGCCAGGCGAGGTTGATATGCCACCGGCGCCACCAGACGACGATACGATGATGAATCCAGCTACCGCGGCTACCCGAAAGCAGCTTTCGCCGGGGTTGGCGAGCTCATCGGAGCGAGTGAGGCACTCTGGCACTGCGCAGCCTGTCTTGCTGCACCTGCCTGGGTTTGAAGGTGATTGGCCGACACTGGCGCGGCGGATTGGGCTCAATGGCCGTCCCGGGCAATTCCTGATGCAAAGCCAGCTTGAACGGGTTGATGGCAGGCAACTGTTTCTGAGAGTGCCGGTGGAACAGCTTGCAGAGCAAAAGCTGGTCGATCGGGTAAGTGAAGCCCTGGCTGAGCATATTCCGGGGGTGAAAATTTCGGTGCAAGTGGGCCGGATAGATGGTGAGACAGCAGCGGTAGAAATAGCGATGGAACGCGAGGAACAATTAATCCAGGCACGCGAACGACTAGAAGCGGACCCATTTGTCAAAACGCTGATTAACGATTTTGACGCAATTATCATTCCCGAGTCGGTTCGGGCTATTGATGCTGCGTCTTTAAACCATGGGGAAAACACATGATGAAAAACCAACTCGCCGGGCTCATGAAGCAGGCGCAGGCGATGCAGGACAACATGGCTAAAATGCAGGAGCAGCTGGCCAATGTTGAAGTAGAAGGTGAGTCGGGCGCCGGAATGGTCAAGGCCACCGTTACCTGTCGAAATGAAGTGCGCAAACTGAGCATCGATCCAAGCCTGCTCGAGGACGATCCGGATTTGCTTGAAGACCTGGTGGTTGCTGCTATTAATGATGCCTTGCGTAAGGCTGAAACGGCGTCCCAGGAAAAAATGGGTTCGTTAACCGCCGGGATGGGATTGCCGCCCGGATTCAAAATGCCATTTTGAATCCGCGCTTTAATTCCAATTAAACAAACATGTCCTCACGACATCCGGCTCCGCTGGAAAATCTCGTCAACGCGCTGCGCCGCCTACCAGGCGTTGGTGCGCGTTCGGCACAACGCTACGCTTATTACTTGTTGCAGCGTGATCGCGAGGGTGCGCAATTGATCAGCGACGCATTGGCAGGCGCGATCGAGCGAATCAGGCATTGCGAGCGTTGTAATACGTTTACCGAAGCCGAAATTTGTGAAACCTGCGCATCGACGCGTCGAAATCAGAGTTTGCTTTGTGTTGTCGAGAATCCGGGCGACCAATTAATGGTTGAACAAACCATGGCATTTGATGGTTTGTACTTCGTACTGATGGGCCGCTTGTCACCTATTGATGGAATTGGCCCAGGTGATATCGCTCTGACTCGCCTGATCGAAAGGGCTGACGATGGTGTGGTTACTGAAGTAGTTCTGGCTACAAACTTTACCCAGGAAGGCGAGGCTACCGCACATTACATTTCCGAGCTACTCAAAGCTCGTGGTATTGCCGTTACCCGGCTAGCCAGTGGCGTCCCGGTGGGCAGTGAACTTGAATACGTGGACGCCAGCACAATTGCGCAGGCAATTCGTGGGCGTCGGGCATCAGAATGAAGCAGGTGAATGGAAAATAAACGTCGTAATCCGGCCGGTCATGCGGGAAATGCTAAACCTCCGATTGGGGCGCCAGGCTCCCTGGCAGGTCTACGGGTACTTGAGCTTGGACAGTTAATTGCCGGCCCGTTTGCCGCGCGAATGCTTGGTGACTTTGGTGCTGACGTCATCAAGATTGAGGCGCCGGACAGAGATGGAATCCAGGGGGGGGATCCGCTGCGAAAGTGGCGCAAACTGCATCCCGACGATCCGGACGGCACATCACTGTGGTGGTATGTCCAGGCACGAAACAAGCGTTCGGTAACAATAAATTTGCGAACCCCGGCGGGCCAGGAGCTGGTCCGGAAACTGGCGGCTACCAGCGATATCATCATCGAAAACTTTCGTCCCGGCGCAATGGAAAAATGGGGCCTGAGTTACGAAAGTCTTGCCAAAGAAAATCCCGGCCTGATTTTTGTGCGCCTGTCGGGCTACGGTCAAACTGGCCCCTACCGTGAGCGACCCGGGTTTGGTTCTATTGCCGAAGCAATGGGTGGCATGCGCTACGTGACCGGCTTTCCGGACCGCCCCCCGGTTAGGATGAATCTGTCTATTGGTGACACTCTGGCCGCACTGCATGCAGTCATTGGGGCCCTATCAGCTTTGCGTCATCGATACGAGACCGGAGAGGGGCAGGTTGTTGATGTGGCTCTCTATGAGGCTGTGTTTAATGTGATGGAAAGTACCTTACCCGAGTATGCGGCGTATGGAATGGTTCGCGAGCGCACCGGCACCAACCTGACCGGCATTGTGCCGTCAAATACTTATCCCACGGGTGACGGCGGCCATATAGTGATCGGTGCGAATGGCGACTCGATTTTCAAACGGCTGATGCGTGCGATTGGCCGTGACGACCTCGGTAATGATCCTGCGTTGGCTGACAATGCCGGGCGCGCTGCGCAACACGAACGCATTGATGGTGCTATCGGTGAATGGACAGGTAGTCGCCCGCTGGCTGAGTCGCTTGAAGTTCTCGAGAAAGCAGATGTCCCCAGCGGAAAAATCTATAGCGCTGCCGATTGGCACGAGGATCCGCAATTTGTTGCCCGCCAAATGATCCAGCAAATGCCAATGCCGGATGGCACGCCCATTTCTATACCAGCGCCGGTGCCCAAACTGTCGAAAACCCCGGGTGACACGAAATGGCTCGGGCCGACGCTTGGCGAACATACCGACGAAATCCTGGCTGAACTGGGCCTGGATGCGGCCCAGTTGGCAGCGCTGCGTGCGGACGGGGCAATTTAAGGCTGGACGATTGATGGCCGGGGCGCTTCCGGCCAAGTCAAAACGACTGCTACAATCCTCGCGATTCGGGCAATTCCAAAGCAGGGTTGACCCGGGTCTCAGACCTCTGGCAGTAGCCAGCGAACATAATATTGGTCCGGTTTGGTCCCGGTTTGGCCCGATTTCGTTCGGTCCGGCCGTGATCGACCAAAACTGGCTGTAACTGGCCGGCATCGGTCATCGTCAGGTGCATTGGCGTTTTGGTGATGTTAGCCGAAGGCAACCGCAGGTTGGCGATGCCAAAATGACGGCCCAATCAAATGTTCGCGCTGTCGTGGTGGTTTGTCCATAACTGACCTGCGATACCGGAGCCCAGCTTGCTTCCCGACCTTCCTCCCGCCGTCCTCGCCCTGGCTGACGGTACGATTTTTCGCGGCCATTCCGTTGGTGCAGCGGTCCAGGCAACTGGCGAAGTTGTATTTAATACTGCCATGGCCGGCTACCAGGAAATACTGACCGACCCCAGCTACAGCGGCCAACTGGTCACATTGACCTACCCGCACATTGGCAATACCGGAGTGACCGTTGAAGACGAAGAATCTGACCGGATACACGCCGGCGCATTAATTGTTCGCGATTTGCCGAGTCGCCACTCCAACTGGCGGGCTCAGGGTGATCTGGCGTCTTATCTCCGGGAACACAACATTCCTGGCCTTGCCGGTATTGATACGCGTCAGCTGACCCGCCACTTGCGTGACCATGGCTCCCAAGCTGGATGCGTCATCGGCGCGTCAGCTGGTGGTGTTGTCGACGAACAAATGGCAGTATCAGCTGCACGCGAGTTTCCCGGCCTGGCGGGTATGGATCTTGCCCGGGTCGTTTCCACTGCAAAAGCCTACTCTTGGCACGAAGGTACCTGGACCCTGGAGTCTGGCTTTATCGCGGGCGCGGCAGCATCTGGCTCGGCCCGCTTTCGAGTGGTTGCTCTGGACTTCGGGGTCAAGCGCAATATCTTGCGCCTGCTGGCTGACCGGGAATGTGATGTCACGGTAATGCCAGCCCAGACCGCGCTGGATGAGGTTCTTGCGCTCAAGCCAGACGGTGTGTTCTTGTCAAACGGCCCCGGCGATCCGGAACCGTGTGATTACGCGATCAAGCTTGCCCGCGCAGTGGTCGAACGCGGAATCCCCACCTTTGGCATCTGTCTGGGCCACCAGATTCTGGCTCTTGCCTGTGGCGCGCGAACGGTGAAGATGAAACTTGGCCACCACGGGGCGAACCACCCGGTCAAAGATCACGATACCGGCAAGGTGCTCATTACCAGCCAGAACCATGGCTTTGCGGTTGATGGCGACAAATTGCCGGCTCATTTACGCCTGACTCATAGCTCTTTGTTCGATGGCAGCGTTCAGGGCCTCGCACACACCGAAAAGCCGGCATTCGGTTTTCAAGGACATCCCGAAGCCAGCCCGGGCCCGCATGATATTCGCTACTTATTCGATCGGTTTGTTGGCCTGATGGCTGAGCACGCCGGCGGCGGTTGATCCTGTGCAGATGCTGAACCGGCTAAGACTGATTGCAATGGCGCTCGTTGCCGCAGTGGCCGTGGCCGCCTGCGGCGTATTGCCAGGCGGATCCGGAGGGGCTGCGCCGGTTCAGCAACGCGGCGCGATGCCGCCGCGTGAGACGCCGCAACAGGAGGCACAACGCATCAAGGCGCAGCGCGAGCAAGCCCAGCAATCTGGCCTGGTTGCGTTCAGTGCCGGGTCGGGGAAACAAACAGGTTCGTTGCAGTTGTTGGTTGAGCCGTTAACAGCTCAGGGCCGGGCGGTTTGGATAAGCGTTGATACGGCGTGTCGTCCAAACTGTTTGCAGAGAAGAATATCAATTGGCAGCGGGCAGTTTCTAGTCAACAGCGCGCTCACCATCCATTCGATCGAATCCGGGCGCTGGCAACTGGTGGCAGCCCGTTTCGACGGTGTGGAAAAGCGATTAAGCAGCCCACCAATTTTTGAAGTAAAAAAGGGCTATGCCACCTATCTGGGTGCGTTTGTACCGGCGGTCATCGAGGACAATCGCAACAATGTTTTGCGACTACTGCGTTATTCGGCTCTGGAACAAGACATGACGTTCGCACTGAGTAACTATCCGTTGGCACGCGGTCGGCGAATCATCAACACAGTCAGTAAATTGCGCAAGCCAGCGCCAATGAGATAAGAGCACGAAACGAGTTATAACCTATGCCAAAAAGAACTGATCTCAAGACTATTCTCATTCTCGGTGCCGGCCCAATTGTGATTGGGCAGGCTTGTGAGTTTGATTATTCCGGCGTGCAAGCGTGTAAGGCGCTACGCGAAGAGGGTTTCCGTGTTGTGCTGGTGAACAGTAACCCGGCTACGATCATGACAGATCCCGAGATGGCCGACGTTACCTATATTGAGCCAATTACCTGGAAAATAGTCGAACGCATTATTGAAAAAGAAAAACCCGATGCCGTCTTGCCGACCATGGGCGGGCAAACCGCGCTTAACTGTGCGCTTGACCTGCACCGAGAAGGTGTTCTGGACAAATACGGGGTCGAACTTATCGGGGCATCGCCACAGGCCATCGACAAGGCAGAGGACCGCCTGAAATTCAAAGATGCGATGACCAAAATTGGGCTTGGTTCGGCGCGCTCCGGAATTGCGCACTCCCTGGACGAAGCATGGGCAGTTCAAAAGGAAATAGGATTCCCTGCCATTATTCGACCCAGTTTTACTCTGGGCGGCAGTGGCGGCGGCATTGCTTATAACAGTGAAGAGTTTGAGGTTATTTGTCGGCGGGGTATTGAAGCGTCGCCGACCAATGAACTGCTCATTGAAGAGTCACTAATTGGCTGGAAAGAGTTCGAGATGGAAGTGGTTCGCGATAGCGCGGACAACTGCATCATCGTTTGTTCTATCGAGAACCTTGATCCAATGGGTGTACATACCGGTGATTCGATAACGGTTGCTCCGGCACAGACACTCACTGATAAAGAATATCAATTGATGCGCAATGCGTCCGTGGCGATTCTGCGTGAAATTGGGGTCGATACCGGTGGGTCCAACGTGCAGTTTGCGGTCAACCCTGCCGACGGTCGTCTGATCGTCATCGAAATGAATCCCCGGGTGTCTCGCTCGTCAGCACTGGCGTCGAAAGCGACTGGCTTTCCCATTGCAAAAATTGCAGCCAAACTGGCCGTTGGTTTTACTCTTGATGAATTGGCAAACGACATTACCGGCGGAGCGACACCGGCTTCATTTGAACCGACTATTGACTACGTAGTAACCAAGATCCCGCGGTTTGCCTTTGAAAAATTTCCGGCCGCAGACTCGCGCCTGACGACCCAGATGAAATCTGTTGGTGAAGTCATGGCTATTGGCCGCACCTTCCAGGAAAGTTTTCTCAAGGCAATGCGTGGGTTGGAGACCGGCGTTGACGGTCTTAACCAGATGACAACCGATCTCGAAGTGCTTGAGCATGAGCTGGGTTCTCCAGGGCCGGAGCGTATTTGGTATGTCGGCGACGCATTTGCCCAGGGTCTGACTCTTGATCAGGTTCACGGGCTTACAAGAATCGATCCATGGTTCCTGGAGCAAATACACGAAATAGTCCAGCTTGAACTTGCGATGGAAAAGCGTGGTCTGGACAGCATTGACGAACCGACCATGCGTTTTTTAAAGCGCAAAGGCTTCTCTGACCGACGTATTGCCTATCTCACCCGTACCAACGAAGACCAGGTTCGAAAAAAGCGTCTGCAGCAAGGTGTGAAGGCGGTATATAAGCGGGTTGATACCTGTGCCGCAGAGTTCTCCACGAACACTGCGTACATGTACTCAACATACGAAGAGCAAGACGAATCAGAGCCAACTGACCGGCGCAAAATTATTGTGCTTGGCGGTGGGCCGAATCGTATCGGGCAGGGTATTGAGTTTGATTACTGCTGTGTTCATGCGGCCTTAGCATTGAAAGAAGATGGTTTTGAAACCATCATGATCAACTGTAATCCTGAGACCGTTTCTACCGACTACGACACATCTGACCGTTTGTACTTTGAGCCATTAACGCTGGAAGATGTGTTGCAAATCGTGGCCAATGAAAAACCCGAAGGGGTTATTGTTCAGTTCGGCGGACAAACGCCTTTGAAACTGGCCCTTGCGCTTGAGGCCAATGGCGTACCAATTATCGGAACATCCCCCGAGTCTATTGACATGGCTGAAGACCGGGAACGTTTTCAGCAATTTCTGAAGCAACTCGGTTTGCTTCAGCCGCCCAACCGCACTGCCCGTACCGAAGCGCAGGCGATGAGCCTGGCAACTGAAATTGGGTTCCCGTTAGTGGTGCGGCCCAGTTACGTTTTGGGTGGTCGGGCAATGGAAATTGTTCATCATCCTTCCGACCTTGAGCGATACATGCGGGACGCCGTCAAGGTGAGTGATGACAGCCCGGTACTACTTGATCGCTTCTTGAATGATGCAATTGAAGTCGACGTGGACTGCGTTTGCGACGGCGAACGCGTGTTGATTGGCGGCGTTATGGAACATATTGAGCAGGCCGGGGTGCATTCTGGCGATTCGGCATGTTCGCTGCCGCCGTACTCCCTGTCTTCTGAACTGATAGAAGAGTTGAAGCGTCAGACGGCGTTAATGGCAAAAGCCCTGAACGTGATTGGATTGATGAACGTACAGTTTGCGATTCAGCGAAATCAGGAGACCGATGAGTCCACGGTATACGTATTGGAGGTCAATCCGCGCGCGTCGCGTACCGTCCCCTATGTTTCAAAAGCGACCGGATACCAGCTGGCAAAAATCGCGGCGCGTTGCATGGCAGGACGGTCATTGGATGATCAAGGTATTGGCGACGAAGTAACGCCAGACTTTTACAGCGTGAAAGAAGCCGTATTTCCGTTCGCGAAGTTTCCCGGAGTCGATACGATTCTTGGCCCGGAAATGAAATCTACCGGCGAAGTAATGGGGGTTGGCCGCACTTTCGGCGAAGCTTTCATTAAGTCTCAATTGGCTGCGAGTATTGCATTGCCCGGTAGCGGCGGTGCCTTTTTGTCGGTCCGGGATAGTGACAAGACAGGTATCTTGCCAGTGGCGCGTGAACTGAACGCGCTGGGTTTTACCTTGTACGCCACCAGCGGAACCGCCCGCGCTATTGAGGCTGACGGATTGCCGGTCAAGCGGATCAATAAAGTGGTTCAAGGCCATCCGCATGTTGTTGACCTGTTGATTAACGGTGATATTGATATTGTGGTCAATACAGTCGAAGACAGCCGCAGCGCAGTATCAGACTCCCGTTCGATTCGAACCACGGCGCTGGCCCAGCGTGTTGCCTGTTACACAACAACTGCGGGTGCTGAGGCCGCGGTTGAAGGGATTCGTCACTTGTCCGATTTGCAGGTTTATTCAGTGCAGGAATTGCACTCCCAACTGCGTGAACGCCGCCAGGGGGGGGCGGGCAAGAGTTGATTCGGGGATGGGTTTCCCGGATTAGCCAACCCGGGCCCTGAATCGGGCCTGGATTCCCACTAATTTCGGGTAGAACCGGTGGCAAAAACAGTTATCACAGGTCAACGATGGCCGGGATGATCTGTTTTCGGCTATAGTTTCCGTGCGGATCGCTCCACTATTGGTAGCGATCCGCTCTTGTTTCGCTTACTTGATTCGCCCGCTCTGACCCTGAAAGCCTCTTACTGCTATGTCTGCATTCCCAATGACCATCCGTGGCGCCGAAAAGTTGCGCGCTGAACTGGCACATCTGAAGTCAGTTGAAAGACCCGCTGTGATCCAGGCGATTGCCGAAGCGCGTGCCCATGGTGATTTGTCCGAAAACGCCGAATACGACGCTGCCCGTGACAAGCAGGGTTTCGTTGAGGGGCGTATTGCTGAGGTTGAGGGGAAATTGTCCAATGCACAAGTCATTGATCCGACACTACTGAATGCTGAAGGTCGGGTTGTTTTTGGTGCAACGGTTGAACTGGAAGAGTTGGACTCCGGAAACAAGCTGACCTACCAGATCGTTGGTGAAGATGAGGCCAATATTAAGTCCGGCCTGGTTTCGGTCACCAGCCCGCTTGCCCGGGCCTTGATTGGTAAAGAAGAAGGTGACGTTGCTGAAGTGCAGGCACCTGGCGGTATTCGCGAATACGAAGTACTGGGCGTACGCTACGTGTAACCTGCGAGGTGTCGAAAACGGCTAGCGCGGGCCACGTCCTGACTTTCGGCCGCGTTTGTTGTCACCACCGCGACCGCTGCCGCTTGCTTGCTCGTTACGAGACAGGCGTTTGGGACGGGCGGTTGCTTTGCCCGCTGACCCGCCGCTGCCGGATTTTTTTGCTGGCCCGCTTGCTGTTCGTGCCTTGGAATTCTTGCGCGGTGTTGCGCCGCGCGCAGATTTGGCGGTTCCCCGGACTTTCCCGGTCGCTTTAGTAATACCCTGGGCGGCCAGCTGTTTGGGAACGTAGGGTTCGTCTTTGTTATCTTTTTCGGGTCGTTTGCGGTAAAAAACCAGTTGCTTGCCGATTGACTGAACCGGTGCGCATGCCAATTCGGCGCAAATTCGATCCATAATGGTTTTGCGTTCTTCGCGGCTATCGCCGACCGCGCGAACCTTGATAAGTTCGTGGGCATCCAGGGCAAGTGAAATTTCACTCAAGACGGCGTCAGTCAGTCCGGCGGCGCCAATCATGACCACCGGCGATAAGTGGTGGGCCTGGGCTTTGAAAGCCTTAATTTCGGCACTGGTCAGTTCCGGCGCGGTTGTGGACATTTTTTGGGCATTTAACGAGTAAATGCGGATTCTAAGTGAGTAATCCGCTTGCAGATACACCAATGAGTAGCAAAAGCAAAAGAATCCGCAAAAAATCCAGTCGACAATGGATGGATCGGCATGTGAACGATCCCTACGTCAGCCGTGCGCGCCAGGAAGGTTATCGCTCCCGTGCAGCCTACAAGCTACTGGAACTCAATACCGCTGAGCGACTGATCCGCCCTGGCATGACGGTTGTTGAGCTCGGCGCTGCCCCGGGCGCGTGGTCTCAAGTCCTGTCCAGCCTTGTTTTGGGCAGCAATCAGAAAGCCGGACGCGTGATTGCATTGGATATGATCGAAATGGATGCAGTACCCGGGGTTGAGTTCTTACTAGGGGATTTTCACGAGCAAGTGGTTCTCGAACAACTCGAAGGTGTACTCGCAGGGGCACGGGTTGACCTGGTTGTTTCGGACATGGCCCCCAATCTGAGTGGGGTAGCCGCTTCGGACACTGCCAGGATGTCCCACTTGGTGGAACTGGCTCTGGAGTTTGCCTGCGCTAACCTGACCGATGCCGGCGCTCTGCTGGTAAAGAGTTTTCACGGCAGTGGTTTCAGCCAGCAGGTTCAGGAATTTAAATCTGCCTTTGTGCAGGTGCGAGAACGTAAACCCGCCGCGTCGCGGTCAGAATCCGCAGAAACTTACATTATTGGCCGGCAGTTGAAAGCCCGGCGGACTCCCGGTGAGACTGACGCTTCGGAATGAAAGCTTTTGCTGGCGATCTCTCATCTGGTGGCGGGTGTTAGCCGGTTTACCTGACGATACCGCGACAAAAAAGTCACATTCCGCGAATTTCAGCGACCACTGATCGAGATCATGGCCCGAATAGGCGGCATCAATACCCGGACCAGTGTAAATTTGGGTTTCCCTGCTCAGGATCTGACCAGTGTCGCATCTCAGATGTAACGCAGATGTAAGGTAATGCCGGCCGCTTTTGACTGGCACTTTGCATTTGGGGATATAACCCCCAACTAATGCCAGACCCCTTAAACGGATATAACCCCAATTTATGCCACACCCCTTACACTTTAGTTTTTGCGATTTGCACCTGCCATTCGGAGATTCCCTGTGAACCAAATGTTCCCCAAAGCCGCTATCTGGCTGATTATTGCGCTGGTGCTCTTTACTGTTTTCAAGCAGTTTGATCACAGTCAGGCGCGGGGCAATGATATTGCGTACTCGCAATTCATGAAGCAGGCTGCTGACGGACAAATTGAACGGGTCCGTATTGAAGGGCGCACGCTTAAGGCGACAACCAAGAGTGGCCAGGCGGTAACGTCGTTTGCGCCGACCAGTGATATCTGGATGGTTGGCGACTTAATGAAGTACGGCGTCGATGTAGAAGCTAAACCTGAAGAGTCAGAGTCTTTCCTGCTTAGCCTGTTCGTGAACTGGTTCCCGATGCTGCTGCTGATTGGCGTATGGATTTTCTTCATGCGCCAGATGCAGGGTGGTGGTCGCGGTGGTGCTTTTTCGTTCGGTAAGTCCAAAGCCCGCATGCTCGATGAGAGCAACAACACCGTTACCTTTGCTGACGTCGCCGGATGTGATGAAGCCAAAGAAGAGGTGCAGGAGTTGGTCGACTTTCTGCGCGATCCGTCAAAATTTCAAAAACTTGGTGGACGAATCCCGCGTGGTGTGCTGATGGTAGGCTCACCCGGTACCGGTAAAACCTTGCTTGCTAAAGCGATCGCCGGTGAAGCCAAAGTGCCGTTCTTTTCAATTTCCGGATCCGACTTTGTTGAGATGTTTGTCGGTGTCGGTGCTGCCCGTGTTCGCGACATGTTCGAAAATGCGAAAAAGCACGCCCCTTGTATCGTCTTTATCGACGAAATCGATGCGGTGGGCCGTCAGCGTGGCGCAGGCCTTGGCGGTGGCAACGACGAGCGGGAGCAGACTCTCAACCAGTTGCTTGTTGAAATGGATGGGTTCGAAACAGGGCAGGGCATCATTGTTGTCGCGGCGACTAACCGACCCGATGTACTTGATCCGGCGCTGATGCGGCCGGGCCGCTTTGACCGGCAGGTTGTTGTGCCCTTGCCTGATATTCGCGGACGTGAGCAGATTCTCAGCGTTCACATGCGCAAAGTACCGATTGCCAGCGATGTGGTTCCCGAAATTATCGCCCGTGGTACCCCCGGATTTTCGGGTGCCGACCTGGCGAATCTTGTTAACGAGGCATCGCTGTTTGCTGCAAGGCGCAATGCCCGTCTGGTCGAAATGACCGACTTTGAAAAAGCCAAAGACAAAATCATCATGGGTGCCGAACGGCGCTCGATTGTGATGCCAGAAGAAGAGCGTACCAATACTGCGTACCATGAATCAGGGCACGCTCTGGTTGCGTGGTTGCTGTCGAAAACAGATCCGGTTCATAAAGTAACGATCATTCCTCGCGGTCGTGCGCTGGGTGTCACGATGCAGTTGCCCGAAGAAGACCGCTACAGTATGGACAGGGAGCGGATGTTGCACACCATTGCCGTTCTGTTCGGCGGGCGAATCGCTGAGGAAGTGTTCATGCATCAAATGACGACTGGCGCATCCAACGATTTTGAGCGTGCCACCGCAATGGCAAGAGATATGGTGACCCGCTACGGTATGAGTGATGCTCTTGGCCCGATGGTTTACGCGGAAAACGAGGGCGAAGTCTTTCTCGGGCGGTCAGTCACACAAACGACGAATATGTCGGAGCAGACGATGCAGATGGTGGACAAAGAGATTCGCCGCATCATCGACGAGCAGTACAAGGTCGCCCGTGACCTGATTGAGGCCAACAAAGACAAAATCGAGGCGATGACTAAAGCGCTTCTTGAATGGGAAACCATTGACCGTGATCAGTTGACTGACATCATGGACGGTAAGCCACCGCGGCCGCCAAAAGCTACATCGTCATCTACGTCGAACTCAACTCCGGCGGATGGCGGGGGCAACACCCCGGCTGCTGTGCCGGCCGAAGAGCGTCGGGAAGGGGATTCGGATACGGAGCCTGCAGCGAGCTAACAGCTGGTCGCAGGCTTCGCTGTGCGGGAACCGCATAGCGGGAGTGGGCTTTAACGCTTAACCCACACCTCACTGTGTTCGGTGCCCCCTATCTAGGGGGCATTTTTTTGCCCGTGTGTGTATACCTTCGGCGGTATTTAACTGTTGGTGGTGGTGTTGTTTTGTAGTGGCTGCGGTAAAGTACCTGCTCCCAGTTGTCTTTTCGGAATTACCGATCTTCAACAGCAAAACTTGGCACTTCGGTGTCGCGCCAATCGTTCTGACAATAAGCACGTGAACAATTAATCCCCGTGTCGCCGTTAATCACCCCCTAGATAGGGGGTACCGAACGCAGTGAGGTGAGGGTGAAGCGTATATGCGATGAGTGGGCGATCGAAGGCAAATTTTTTGCATACACCAAACCATTTTGATGCCCATATCCCTGCGCTCTACCTCACCCCGCCCACTCATCATGGGAATTGTGAATCTGACGTCTGATTCATTTTCTGATGGCGGGCGGCTAATGGATGCCGATGTGGCTGAGGCGCATGCCCGCCTGCTGGTTGAGCAGGGAGCGGACATCCTTGACCTGGGTGCAGAGTCGACCCGCCCGGGCGCGCAGCCGGTCAGTAGCGACCAGGAGCTGGCGCGCTTGTTGCCCCTTATCGAGCGCCTGGCTGATGTGACTATCCCGATTTCCGTGGATACTCGCAACCCCGGTACGATGCGGGCTGTGATAGACGCCGGCATTGACATGATTAATGATGTCAATGCGTTGCAGGCCCCTGGCGCGTTGGATGTCGTGGCCGACAGTACTGTCTCAGTTTGCCTGATGCATATGAAAGGGGACCCGTTAAACATGCAGGCCGCCCCCGTTTATCAGTCGGTGGTGTCGGAGGTGGCCAGTTTTCTGGAAATTAGGTGTGATGCGGCCAGACAGGCAGGAATTTCGAATGAACGCATGCTGGTCGACCCGGGTATTGGTTTCGGAAAAAACCTGAATCACAACCTTGAACTGTTGCGTGCCTGTGGCGCGATCGGGCGCCAGTGCGGGGTACCGGTTTTGGTTGGTGCATCGCGCAAATCGATGCTGGGCGAACTGACTGGTCAGCCGGTTCACGAGCGGTTGGCAGCCAGTATCGCGGTGGCGTTGGCTGCCGCAAATTGTGGCGCGGCTGTTTTGCGTGTACACGATGTTCGGGCCACCCGGGATGCATTAAGCGTCTGGCTGGCAGTGACCGGACATTCGACAAATTAGTTGGTTTTAACGGGTTATTGGAGCGGTAAAAAATGGGTCGCAAGTATTTTGGAACTGACGGAATTCGTGGTCGCGTTGGTCGTGAACCGATAACCCCGGACTTCGTGTTGCGGCTTGGCTATGCAGCCGGCCAGGTCCTGGCCGCGGACACCAAGGCCAGCGGTGTTCGACCCGGTGTCCTGATTGGAAAAGATACCCGCATATCCGGTTACATGCTTGAAGCAGCCCTGCAGGCAGGTTTTACAGCCGCTGGCGTTGATGTGATGGTTACCGGGCCGTTGCCGACTCCGGCGGTTGCGTATCTGACCCGCGCATTACGCCTTTCGGTTGGGGTTGTGATCAGTGCCTCGCATAACGCTTACGATGATAACGGTATCAAGTTCTTCTCCAGCGATGGCAACAAACTGCCAGATTCGGTCGAGCAGAAGATTGAAGAAGTGCTCGACCGCGGCATGTCTTGTGTCAGCAGTATTGATCTTGGCCGGGCGCGGCGCATGGAAGACGCCCAGGGTCGCTATGTCGAATTCTGTAAGAGTACGTTTCCAAACAAGCTGGACTTGCACGGAATGCGCATCGTGCTGGATTGTGCCAACGGGGCTGCGTACCACACCGCTCCGCACGTATTCCACGAATTGGGGGCCGACGTCATCAAGGTGGGCTGCGAACCGAACGGAATGAACATCAACGATCATGTCGGCGCAGTTCACCCGGCGGCAATGCAACGCGCTGTTCGGGAGTGGCGGGCCGATCTGGGTATTGCGCTCGACGGTGACGCTGACCGCCTGATTGTTGTCGATTCGAATGGCCGGATTTTTAACGGCGACGAGTTGTTATACGTTCTGACAATGGAGCGGCTCAGCCGTGGGCCGGTTGCGGGCGTGGTTGGCACTCTAATGAGTAATCTCGCGCTTGAGAAAGCGATGCAAGGGCATGGCGTCGGTTTTGCCCGGGCCAGTGTTGGCGATCGCTACGTGCTGGAGATGCTGCGCGAAAAGGGCTGGCTCTATGGTGGCGAAAGCTCCGGACACTTACTGGCCCTGGATTGTCACACTACCGGTGACGGTACCGTTAGCGCACTGCAGATACTGTCGGCACTGCGCGGATCGGGTAAGACGCTCGCCGAACTTACTGTCGGGCTGGACTTGTTCCCCCAGGTTTTGGTGAATGTTGGTATCGAGCCGGGTTTGGACTGGGAAAACAACAAGAAACTGGTCGCGACCCGGGATGAGGCTGAGGCCGCACTGGGGGAGGATGGCCGAATCCTGATTCGGGCTTCGGGCACAGAACCGTTGCTACGGATTATGGTTGAAGCCCGCGACCGCTACGTTGCGGACGATTGGGCAAATCGGCTGGCTGATTCGGTTCGTTCGTAATATTTTATCTGTTGCGACAATATTAGGGGATTGGTCGAACACAGACGACCGATCTCCGCTACAATCTGTCGCCTTCGGGGCGTAGCTCAGCCTGGTAGAGTGCCTGCTTTGGGAGCAGGAAGTCGGAGGTTCGAACCCTCTCGCCCCGACCATTTCATTTAGACCATTTCATGTAGACGATTGATGGGTCAGATGTGTTATGGGTCAGTTTTGGCAGATGTACAATGTTGCGGGTAGTCTGGCTTGCTGGTTAAGTTTCTGACTAATAGGTCTCGGGCCAAGAAGCCTGCGACTTATAAGTCTTTGAACTAATAAGCCTCTGACTGCCCGTAGCTCAGTTGGATAGAGCATCAGCCTTCTAAGCTGAGGGTCACAGGTTCGAATCCTGTCGGGCAGGCCAAGGTGCTTGCGAAGAAGTGGTGCGAATGGTAGTAACGGTAATCATGTTAACCATTAGTAACATTTGGGCTGTTTCTTTGGGATGAAGTTAAATCCCGGGGTGTTTCAGTTTTTTTAGTGCGTAGTACCCGATGGTGGCTGTAGCTCAGTTGGTAGAGCCCCGGATTGTGATTCCGGTGGTCGCGGGTTCGAGTCCCGTCAGCCACCCCATCAACGCGTACTGCTGCTAACACGCCCCCCCTGCTTGAATTCGATCTTCTTACGCTCGGGGCCTTCGCGAGCGTCGCAAACCGAGTGCACGAGCCTGCATCCGGTTCCTATGCCATGAAGTTGACAGATTCGCCACTTGGTGGAACGCTTCAATTGAGCCGTGGTCTGTGTTCAGATAGGATGGGTGTTTATATAGCCAGACTTGGCCTTACGACTGATGCATACTGCCACTGAGCAGCGTCCAGATGCTCAACCTGTTGAAAGCAGCCCGCCTGAAATTAACTTTCAGGCGGTGTACCGGCAATTGCCCGTCCCCATTGCGCTGCTCGACTCGAATTTTCATTTCCTCGATTACAACGACGCTTTCGGCGACTTGCTTGGCTACGATCGTAAGGATCTGATTGGACAGGTAAGTCACACTATCATCGCTTCCGATGTTGTTCCGGATGTCCTGAAAACTCGCGAGCGTTTCAGAAGTGGCCAGATCTCGGTTGAAAACGTCGAGCGGGTAGTTGTCACCCGGGATGGACGTCGCCTGTTTGTTGTGGCACAAATATCAACATTTCAAAATGGTTCGGACCCTTGCCTGTACTTGGTCGTCTACCACGATGTTTCGCAGGCTCGTCAGCGTGAGAGACTGTTGTTGGATCGTGCGGAGTTATTTCGCGTTGCCGTTGACCAATCACCGATACCGTTAACGATTCAGGACGCCGACTATCGCTTTGTCATGGTCAACCAGGCGTTTTGCGACATGATGGGTTACACAGAACAAGAGCTACTCCGTCGAGACCCGATCGACTTTCATACGCCCGAAAGTCGCGAAATAATGCTTCAGACGCGCGAGGCTTTTTCCGAGAACGCCAGTTTCCCGTGGTCGAGCGAGCGAGCCCTGGTGGCAAAAGACGGTACCGTTGTTCCTTATATGTTGATGGCCACTAGCTCGGTAGGCATCGACGGTACCCCGTTGATTGCTGCTGTTTTAGAGAACCGGGTCCATCTGGAAAAAGCCCGCGCAGCCCTTGTTGAGCAAAACAAGTGGTTGATCCGGGCATTCAACCACTCACCCGCGGGCATGATGTTTGCAGTTCCCGATGGAAAATTTCTTCGTGCGAATCGAGTCTTGCAAGACATGATTGGGTCGAGTGATGTTGATGTCTTGGGTCGGTTGTTACCGCGTGGGGCCAACGAATGTGACGAGCCCGGGAAAACCTTTGTCGGTAGCCGGTTGGCTTTGCGCAGACCCGGTCAGGACACGCAGTGGCTGGACCGGATCACCTCAACCGTTCGCCATTTTGACGGTAGCTTGCGCACCGTGACTGTTGTCACCGACGTCACCAGAGAACAGCAGCTACAGGCTGACCTGCAATCCGCTGTGGCTCAGCAAGCCGCTTTATTACAGTCGATGGACGCAGGCCTTGCCCACGTTATTGGTGAGTTAATAGTCCGGGTCAATCCGGCGCTGGTAACTTTGTGTGGCAAGCCATCGGAAGCCTTGCTGGGTCAGCCGATAGAGGTTTTATTTGAACGTGAAGGACAGTGGGCGGATTTTTGGCCCGCGCAATCTGGCGCTGGGCTAAAACCAAACACGGGCATCGTGGAATTACGTGGCCCGGCCGGGGAGCCGTTGCGATGTGAAGTCACCGTGCGGCAGGTCGACCCGATGCGGACAGATCTCGGGCTGTTGCTCACCTTTAAAGACGTCAGCCAATGGCTGAATCAGAACGACGATCTGACACGCTCGCTGGAAGACCTCGAAACTCTGATTGAAACCGAACCCCTGGGCCTGGCTCATCTGCAGAACGGTCGGATTATCCGGGTTAACAGGGCAATGCGTCGCCTGGTTGAGCGAGACTCTAATGAACTGATCGGCCAACGATTCGAAGCTCTGTGCACCTTACCGCACGAAGTTGCCCGCCATATTGATCGTTCTGCTTCATCCGCGGACAACGATCTGTTGTTGCGTGCCACATTGCTTGGTGCCAACGGTTTGCAAACTGATTGTGTTTTGCACGTTGCCCACGTGGGTGATCCCGAGCGTGGTGCCGTGATCATCATGGTCCTGGACTTAAGTAGTCAGGCTAAAGTCGCGTCATTGGCACTGAAGATGCAGGGGCGGTTTGAGGCTTTTTCATCTCTCCTGAATGAAGCGATGGTGGTTGTGGAGAACACAACCGGCCAAATCATTCATGCCAATGCGGCGCTAGCCGACGTTTTAGGGCTGGAGGTTGCCTCAGTTGTTGGCACCGGGACTGGTTCGTTATGGGGCTATTTGTCTGATGCTGACCGCCATAGTGCAGCGGGCTGCCTGAAGCGGCTTGTGCAGGGTTCGGTATCGACACTGTCGGTTCAGGTTGCCCATCCGCAATCCGGAGATTTATCGATTCGTTTACGCATGTTCATTGGCGAAGGCGGGCGAGAGAGTTTCATTCTTGCCGAAGATGTAACGGCGAGTCTGCAGCTTGAACAACAGCGTCTCGAAGATGCCGTGTCACAAAAAGAGGATCTGGTCAGAGAAGTTCACCATCGGATTAAGAATAATCTGCAAGGTGTGGCCGGGTTATTGCAGCAAAGTGCCATGCGTGAACCCATGCTGAGCGACATCCTCGGAGAGGTCGCCGGGCAGATTCATGCGGTTGCCCAGGTTCACGGGCTGCAAATTCAGGATCAGCGGTTGTCGCCCGAAGGTGTTGTTTTGGCAATATCGGAAAACCTGAGGCATACCTTTGGTCAGAAGATCTGCTTTCAAACGGGTGATGATCAATTGGGCCAGGCAGAGGAGTCCGGGTGGCTGGTTCCAGAGCAGGAGGCGGTGCCTTTTGCTCTGGTCATCAATGAAATAATTACAAACGCTTTTAAACATGGTGACGAAGAAAGCGACGTTAATATCGCGCTTATGTCTGATGAGTCCAGTTTTTCTGTTTTGGTTTCCAACGTTGGTAGTTTGCCGCGAGATTTCGACTTGAGTACACTTCCGGTTTCGCCGTGTGGTCTGGGGCTTATAAAGGCCCTGATGCCAAAACGCGGCGCCCACCTTGCGCTTACGCAGAAAGAAGCCGGTCGGGTGGAGGCCTTTATTGAGCTCAGGTCGCCTGCGCTTGTAGTAGCAGGCGTGCGAGAAAGCGCGGGGAGCACGGTTCACGATGTCTGAGGCGCCATCGACTCCAGCGCGCACTATTTTGGTTTGTGATGATGACCGGTTGGTGTTGCTGAGCATTACCAGTGCGCTACGGCATGCCGGATTTAACGTGATTGAAGCCGACAACGGGGATGATGCTATTTTGCTTGCGCGTGAACATCGACCCGAACTGGCAATTCTTGATATTCGTATGGATGGTAAAACGGGTCTTGATGTTGCGGCCTACCTGAAAGATTATCTGGCTCAACCGTTCATTTTCCTGTCGGCTTTTTCCGGCGAGGAAGAAGTGGCCCGTGGTATGTCGTACGGTGCCTTGGCCTACTTGTCCAAACCGGTCGAGACCACTCGCCTGGTGTACGAAGTTGAGAAAGCACTGACGCAAATTGCTAAGACCGGATCTGTTGTCAATATTGAGACTGCGGATTCAGAGTCAACCAGCACCCAACAGTGGGTAGCTGTCGGAATGCTGATGGAGCGTGAGCACCGCGACTTGCCGGGCGCTCTGCGGCGCCTGGGTGAAGTGGCTAATGAGCGTAAGGTCAGCCTGCAAGAGGCGGCGCTGGAAATTCTGGCAATCGCAGCCCAAACGCGATCATCCGATTGAAGGCGATCCGCGTTGTTTTGGTCACTTTCTTAACCGGTGGTTCGCTTCATCCGGTCGCTTCATCCGGTCGCTTAGTCCCATAGGGTAAATAAGAACCGGGCGCCGGCGCCCGGGGTGGACTCCGCCCAGATGTGACCACCGTGGCGGCGGATAATGCGCTGCACGGTAGCCAGGCCAATACCGGTGCCGGGGTAATCTGCTGAAGAGTGTAAGCGAGCGAATGGTCGGAACAAGCCGTCTGCTGCGTCCTGATTGAAGCCAACCCCGTTGTCAGCAACCTGGAAGGTTTCTACGCCGTTGATAACCTGCATACTGACTTTGATTTGCGGCAAATCAGAACGCGATGAAAACTTGACCGCATTCTTTAGTAGGTTCCAGCAAACCATCCGCATCAACATATGATCGGCACGGCACTTTAAATCCGGCTGAATGTCAATTCTTATTCGGTCATTGTCTTGATCGTGGGTTATTTCGCTGGCAATCGACTGAAACATACTGCTTAGATCAAGGGGGTCGGCCATTACCGGCGTGGCGGATATCTGATGCAGTTCTACCAGTGCGTCCAACATGCCGTCCATCCGAGTGCCCGCCGCTCGGATGCGGCTGATCGTGTCAATACCAACGCGATCCAGAACGCCACTGTATTTTTCGCTGAGCATGTCGGCAAAGCCGGTGATATGCCGAATGGGCGCCCGCAGGTCATGCGATACCGTGTGACTGAACGATTCCAGTTCCCGCGCCGTTACTCGAATTTCGAGGGCTTGTTTGGCGTCAGATTCGCGCAAAACATGCAGTTCGGTCGATTCACGCAACAGGCGACGAGTTTCCGGGGTTAGCGGATCAACAAAAATAACGGTTGTTGTGCCGAACTGGGTTTGTTCGATTTTATTGATCGTAATTGACGCACGCTGCTGCTCACCATAACGGTTACTGATCACCCCGTTAAAGCGTAGATTTATTTCTGAATCAAGTTGTCCGAGCAATCCATTGCGTGATGTGCTTTCTCGTTTTTTAAATTCAGGAGGAATCGATTCGTCTGGGCGCAGCCATTGGTCAACGTCTAATTGCTGAAGTGTCAGCAGCGAATGTCCGGTGGCCGCAATAGCTGCAGGGTTTGCCCATTGCAGTGACCACTGTCTTAGCGGGTTTGTCCCCAACGGGGTGGCGTGTACTATGGCCGCTGGAAGCGGGCTCGCATTCATTGCATTGATGGCCAGCCGGGTTGGGCTGGTGGACAGGCTATGTTCGCTCAGCTCGCGAATAGTCCCCTGATAGCCGAGAAACTGGCCATCAATGCCAAATCGAGGCAAGCCACTTTCCTGAAGGCGCAGAATTTCACCCCCGGGCAATTTTCGTGACCAGATGACGTCATGAAACGGCTGTCGCCTGGCGATCAGGGCGGCGAGATGGTGGCAACTTTCCGGTTCAAACCAGTCATCGGGGAGTTCACCACGCCGGGTGCGTTGCAGGGCGAGCAGCGGACTATGCCGATTCTTGTTAGGCGGGTCGACCAGAATGTAAGTGCCCGATTCGTCTTGCTCCCAGTAACCGCACCGGGTCAACGTGTCTATGGTTTGCAGGCGCTGTTCGGCCTGGCGAAGGTCATCCGGGCCGCCAGCGTTGGTGGTGTGGCTGAAGTTGCTTCCGTGGCTTGCTTTGGCCGCGTCGATTGCCCTGTTTGCATCTGTAAACCATTCGGCTCCAGTCGCGAAGCGTGCGGGCTGTGAGCTTAAATCGGGGGGAGATGTCAGTGATGGATCGCGCCGTCCTTGTATTCGAGTTCGACTTCGCGAGCGCAGCACCATCACGATACCGATGACGGTGGTCAGGCTCGCTGCAAAAAGGGCGCTCAAGCCACCAAGACTGCTATTCAACAAAGTAACCTGGGTCGCGAAAAAGACCATTGCTGCGGCCGCCACGACCACAACAACAATCGGTATCCACGGTGCCCAGAGGCGGCTCGAGAGTGTCTGGCCGGCTCTGTGTGTCGTGGTGGATTGAATTGCCGGCATTAGTCGATTAACCCGTGCCGCAACGCGTAGGCGGCAATACCGGCATTGGTTGTCACCCCAAGTTTTTCTTTGACCCGACCTCGATATACGCTGACTGTTTTGGTTGACAAGCCGAGGTCATCGGCAATATCAGCCAGTTTTGCGCCCCGTGCGTATGAAATCATAGTCTGCATTTCCCGGGGGGACAGTATTTCGTGCGGTGCACAGGCGCCTGGTTTCTTCAGTGAATCCACCATCAGACTGCTCATTTGCGGGGTCGCAAAATTGCGGCCATTGGCAACAGTTTGTGCAGCAAGAATAATGTCTTCGGATGGGGCCCCTTTATTCAAATAGCCCATGGCGCCGGCGCGGAACGCGCGCATGCCGTATTGGTCTTCGGGGTACTGCGAAAACACCAGGATTTTGGCACGCGGGTTTACCTCTACCGCCTTTTGAATAATTTCGATGCCGCCACGCCCTGGCATGTGTAAGTCCAGAACCAGTAAGTCGTAACCGGTTTCATCACTCATCTCGCGCCATTCAGCGTAGTCACCGGCCTCACCAACGACGCGGAAATAGCCACTATCGGTAAACAGTTCGCGTAAACCGCGGCGGATCATTGCATGATCGTCAACTAGTGCAACTCGAATCATTCGACAGCTTCCGGGTTACCCTGCGCTACGACTTCGATGGCCTGCGGTGGGACGGTCACAATCTCGCTGTTAACGAGGGCTTCGTTTCGGTCATTGTCAGATGGCCCCGTGGATGCGCTGTCATCGACGCCGTCACGGTTACTGCCAACTGGCAGACTCAGCAGCAAGCTGGTTCCCTTATTCGGGTTCGGGCATACGTCCAGCCAGCCGCCGGCCAGGCGGGCGCGTTCGGTCAGGCCGCGCAGCCCGAAGTGTCCGTTACCAGATTTAAACTGACCTTGTATGCCAACACCGTTGTCAGTGATTTCCATCGACAAAGTGTCGGGTTGCACAATAAGGCTGACCGAAACTTCGGTTGCCTGGGCGTGTTTTCGGATGTTGTTGAGTGCTTCCTGGAGGGTTCGATAAACCACAATGGCAATTGAATCACCCACACTGATTTCCGGATTGTTGCAGTCGAAGTGAATTTTTGTTTGGTCCGCCTCGCGAAATTTGCGTACCTGCCACTCCAGTGCCGGTATCAGGCCAGCGTCCATAACCGGTGGTCGCAGGTTACGAATGATGCGTTGCCCCGCTGCCTGGAGTTCGGCAATTTGGTTCTTCACCAGTCGGGCACGGCTGGCAATAGTTTCGTCCCCGTGCCGTGCCATCCAGGCGAGATCAAGCCCTATTGCGGTCAGTCCGCTGCCAATCTCATCATGGATATCTCTGGCCATCGAGGTTCGCTCGGCTTCAACGGCGCTCAGCAGATGGCCTGAAAGTGCGCGCAATGCTTCTTCGGACTGGCGCAGTTTTTCCTCCGCCATCTGACGCTGACGGCGAGTATTTGCGGCGCTGATGGCGTTGGTAATGGCAATGCCGAGTCGGGCCAGTCGTCCTTTGATGAGGTAGTCATCAGCGCCGGCCCTCATGGATGCCACGGCCGCATCTTCGCCGATAGTTCCAGACACGATAATGAATGGTAAATCCAGGCCGGTGTCGTGTAACACCTGTAGCGCCCGGTCACTTGAAAACTCTGGCAAGTGGTGGTCGCAAATGATGGCATCTGGAACTATATTGGCTAAAGCTGCGCGCATCTGAGGTTCGGTCATTACCCGTTGGCAACGCGCGGCAATGTCTTGCCGGACCAGGGTTGCCTGCAGTAGTTCGAAGTCCATTTCGCAGTCTTCAACGACCAGTAATTTCAGCGGACGGTTCATCTCGACAAGTACATCTGTTGTTTGGGTTCGGTGTTTTTCGGTTGCTGACATTGGATACCGTGTATTTGGTAATCGGATACGGACTCGATTTCTCAGAGCCTCTTATTTTATGAAGGTGGTGCCCGGTTCGATACCCACGCCTGCCTAAGCGGGCAAAAACCCCACACTCAGGCCGCCGATTTAGTCTAAAGTTGGGTGGTGCCTCTGCGTGAATGCAGTCTCATTACGCTTTGCTACCGTTACAGACTGATTGCCTGCAGCATTAATTCCATTGCGCGGCTAAGGGGGACGTCCAGCGATGATATCGACAGGGTCAGCAGGATCAGGCCGGCGCCGATGGTTAGTGGGAATCCCACAACAAATACGCTGAATTGCGGCGCAACCCGCGACATGATTCCCAGTGCAAGGTTGACAAAAAGCAGAAGGATCATGAACGGCAGGGCAATTGCCAGCGCGAGGCTGAACATCGCAGAACCAAAGTGGATCGGAGAACTGACGGCAATAAAGGTCCAGTTCAGCCCAATCGGGATTGTACTGAAGCTGGCCACAATAGCGGCAAGGAGCAGGCCAGGCCCATTCAGGACAACAAAACCGGTCAACGCCGTCAGGTTCAACAACCGGGAAACCGGGTTAGACGCGCCACTTTGCGGATCAAAGAATCCTGCAAAAGACAAACCCATTTGCAGACCAATCGTTTCCCCCGCGACCTCAAATGCACTAAAAATAAGACGTGCGAAAAACCCCATCATTAAACCGATGGTTACTTCATGAATCACCAGAGGCAATAAGTCGGTAGTTGCCAGGTTTACCGGCACGGCGACTGTAGGCGCAATTAATATTGTGATCGCTAAAGCTGTCGCTACCCGTGCTTTGGCTGGCATTGTCCGTTGCGACAGGACCGGTGCGGCGGTAAAGAGGCCGATGATTCTGAACAACGGCAGCAAATAGCTGGCGATCAGCGTGGTGAACTGGGCATCGCTGAACGAAATCACTTTATTGGATCAGCTAACGGCGGTCAGTTAACCACGGCCGATGGGATCGATTCCAGGACTCGACGAATATAGTCGGTCAGAATGGTCAGTAACCAGGGGCCAGCCACCATCAAAGTCACGGCGAGTCCAATCAGCTTTGGCAAAAAGGACAGGGTAGTTTCATTGATTTGGGTTACAGCCTGCAACACCGAAATTAACAAACCCATGACCAGCGCTACCCCTAACAGAGGCAGGCTGACCGTCAGCAGAACTTCAAGCGCCTGGCGTCCGACATCGAGTACGTAAGCTGGGGCCATCAGATTCCGCTTCCCGAGCCGAAACTGGCCACCATGGACCCTACCAGGAGGTGCCAGCCGTCCGCCAGCACGAACAGCATCAGCTTGAAGGGCAGGGCAACCAGAACCGGTGACAGCATCATCATGCCCATCGACATAAGCACGCTGGCAACTACGAGATCAATAATAAGAAACGGAATAAAGACCAGGAAACCAATTTGAAAAGCAGTTTTCAATTCACTGATCACAAATGCCGGTATCAGTACTCGCAATGGCACAGTTTTGGCGTCTACCGGGGTCGGTAAGTTGGCCATTGATGCAAACAACAACATATCGGCCTGCCTGGTTTGCCCTGACATAAAGTCGCGCAGGGCATCACCAGCGCGTTGGGATGCTTCCTCGAATTCAATCGATTGCTCGTTAAACGGTTGATAAGCTTGTTCGTACACTCGCTCTAGTGTGGGTGACATTACAAAAAAAGTCAGAAACAACGACATGCCGACGATAACTTGATTCGGTGGGGTTGATTGCAGGCCAAGCGCTTGCCGCATCAGGGCGAGCACAATAATGATTCGGGTGAAACTGGTCATCATCAACAATACGGCGGGCAGAAACGACAGCGCTGAAAACAGCAGGAGCGTCTGAATACTGACCGAGTACGTTGTTGCCCCATTATTTCCTGGCTCAGCCAGCACCTGGATGCCACTTTGAGCGAAAGCGACGCCAGGAATAGCCAGCAATACCAGCAATATCAGCATGACCAGCGATAGCTTCGCGGCTGGGGTGGTGTACCAACTGCGCACGGCACGGGCGACAAAACTCATCATTTGCCACCATCAGGCTGACTGGATCTGATTCGTTGTAAGGTCGACTTAAAATCGCCGCCACTCGGGTTCTTTGGCAGGTAGTCGTTTAGAACTTTAATGAGCGACAAGTTCTGGCCGGTGGCGCTCATTAGCAAATATTCGGTGCCGGTGTGGACGACAATGAGCCGCTCACGCGGACCAACCGACAGCGTTTCAATAACCTGTAATGTGCCGCCGCCGCGACGGGCGAAGCCGGGCAGACGTTTTGCCAGCCACAAAGTGACTGGAATCGCCACCAGGATCAGCAATAACATGATACTGGACCACACTGGGTAAATGCCCTGAGACATCAGTATCCCTGTTCTACGACCGATGCAGGCGACGAACCCGCTCGGACGGCGTAACAATATCGGTTAGGCGCACGCCAAATTTTTCGTTCACAACGACCACTTCGCCTTGGGCAATGAGGAAGCCATTGACCAGTACGTCCATTGGTTCGCCGGCCAGGGCGTCTAATTCAACAACTGAACCCTGGGCCAACTGCAGGATGTGTTTGATCGGAATTCGGGTTCTGCCTAGTTCGACCGTCAGCTGGACCGGGATATCCATGATCATGCTTAAGTCGCCAGTTCCTTCGGTAGGGGATGCTCCGGTATTGGTCAGATCAGGAAAAATCTGCCCGGCGTCACCAACCGATTCAACGGTCACTTCGGCCGTGTTGGGTTGCTCCTGGCTGCCCGCTTCCAGTGCTGAATCAGCGTCGGCTTGTTCAGGTGAGCCGTCACCGTTCTCTTTTTCTTCAGCCATTGTGTACTCCGTTAATCAGTTCGTCTGGAACTGTCAGAAATTTTTCTATTTTTACTGCGTAGCGGTTTTCGTTAACGCCGTACCGACAGCGCAGGAACGGTACATTGCCAGCAGTCACCGACAGGGTTTCTTTTAAATCGAGTTCGATGAAATCGCCCACTTGCAGGTTAAGCAGCTCCCCGAAAGTGATATCTGTTTTGGACAAATCGGCAACCAGTTCGATATCTGCGCTTTCGAGCTGACTGCTGAGCTTCCGTACCCATGATCCGTCTTTTTCTATCTGATCCGAATTCACCGCGGAGTACAGAGTTTCCCGGATAGGTTCAAGGGTCCCATAAGGAATACATAAGTGAACGGCGCCGGCTGCCGTACCCGATTCAATCCAGAATCGGGTGCTGACAACACTTTCGGCAGGTGACGCAATGCTGGCAAATTGAGGCAACATTTCTGATCGAACGTACTCCAGTTCGATTGGGTACACCCCATCCCACGATTGACGATAGCTCTCCGTGAAAGAGTCAACCAGTCGGGTGATAATCCGTTTTTCGGTCTTGGAGAACTCTCGCCCTTCGATGCCGCTGGGTATTGTCCCAGAGCCGCCAAATAAACCGTCGACCAGGGCACAGATCAGTTGCGGTTCGAATATCAGCAGGCATTTCCCGCGCAGCGGTTTAACCTGCATGATATTCAGGTTGCTCGGAATGACCTGGGTCGACATGAATTCCGAAAATTTTTCGAATTTAATCGGCCCGCTTGTCACTTCTGTGGATTGACTTGTGATGTTAGTGACCACGGTCCGAAACAGCCTGCAGAACTGTTCGTGTACCGATTCCAGGGTAGGCATTCGGCCACGGACAATTCGGTTCTGGTTCGCTAGGTCATACGCCCGTACACCTTTTTCGTCGCCAACTGACTCGAGAACTGGTTCGTCTGAATCGACGCCGGAAAGCAATGAATCAACTTCATCCTGGGATAGGATCTGATCGCTCATACAATTTGACTGCCGTTACTGAACGATAAATTGAGAGAAATGGGCGGCAATGATGCGCTCAGGATAGTGGCTCTTCGTCTCATGGCTCTCGAGACGAAATTCCGGATCTTCTTTTGCCATTTGCAGCACAAGCTTGCGCATGGCTTCGCTCTTTTTCTTCCGTTGTTCCGCTGTCATTACCGTTGGCGGTTCTTTACCTGAAAGAATGGCGTTTGTTGCATTGATCATTTCTGAAGCGAGGTCTTTCTTGCCCTGGCTCGACAATACTTCTTTGCTTGTCTTTGACGTCAGAATCATCAGGATTGCATTGCGTATTGCCGGGGCTACGGCCTCTAATTGGGCTTCGATGCCTGGGTTGGCCAATTCAAGAACAATTTTCGCCTGACCAAAACGATCCTGCTCTTCGTCGCGTAAATTAAACGTGAACGACTCCAGATTAACGAAAGTGCGTTTTGTCATATCAACCTTGATCGGCTCTTCGATATGCGCTTTTTCCTTCTTCTCTTCACCTTCTGCGTTTTCTTCAGCTTTCTTCTGGCTCTGCATGTAGTACCAGCCGCCGCCACCGGCCAGGGCCAGTACAACAACTACCCCAAGTATTAGTGGGAGTTTCCCTTTCTTTTTGGGCTCTTCTGCTTCTTTTTCGTCCGACATTGATTACTGCTCCTTAACAGCTGACAAAACCAATGGTGACAAAGCTTTAGGCCGCTAAAGCCCGGATTAACGGTTGAAAACTCAGGCTATTAGATCAACACCGCCCGCGGTGGAAGGACGGTTAGGCAGTGTTGGCTCTTCAGTGACCTCAGGAGAGGGCCTGACAGGCTGTGGGCGGTCTTCAGGCCGTGACTGCGCTGCCCTCTGATCCCGTGCCGAAGTTTGGTGCTCCTGGCGTGTGTGCTCACGTTCGTGTTGCTGGCTGTCCACATGAACATCTCTTAGCTCAAGGCCTTCCTGAGAAAACAGATCGCGCAGATCTTCCAGGGTTGCTTCCAGAACAGCTCTGGTCTCAGCGTGGGCCGCCGCAATTTTCAGGTTGGCCTGTTGACCGTCCATACTCAGGTCGACCTGAATAGGGCCAAGATCATCAGGCGATATTCGGATGCTCGCCTGCCCGCCGAGACCACGCGCCATGATCAGCACCCGTTCATGCAGCTGATCAAAAAACTCGGCTGTACCCAATGGTGCATCGATGAATTCTGAGTAAACCTGGTCAGGTGCGGGCGTCTGATCGGCGGCATGTGTTGCGGTCGCTCCTGGCGCCGCTGTGGTTTGCATCACCGGTGGAGCTCCGGTCGGCTGAATCGTATTGAAATCGCCAATTGCGGCAGGAATCTGAGGCGTAGTTGAGGCGCCAAGGGCGGCTGACGGCTGATTCGATGCTGAATTGTTTGCGAACTTTTGACCGGAGTGGGCGGCGGATGTCGCTTGCATACGAGGGTCTGTTTTTGCTAATCGTTCGGGTTGATGTTGTAAATCAGTACTGGCGTCCGCGGCATTGGTTGATTCCGACAGGTTAATGATTCCAGCCGTGGCCGGTTTGCCAGCCCCGAACCGGTGCGTTAATGCACCGGGCTGCCCTGGTCCGACTGCGACAGTTTGCGGGTTAGTGGATGTTGACTGCAGTGCTGATGCGATTGCTCTGCGATCTGCGCTCAACGCTTGCTCAGGATTACTCAACCTGTTCGAATTTCCGCCAGAATTGTCGCCAACCAGGGCCGCGTCGGCCGCCTGGGTACTGCCTTGAGTCAGATCGAGGGCTGCACCAGACCCGGCTGTTGAGGCACTGGCATTACCGCTGGCACCTGCGACTTGTGCCCGGCCTGGCCCGTCTACCGGCAGTTTGGCGCTGCTGGCCGAAACCAAATTCAATGACGCCTGCCCTGACCCGGCAGCCGTTGACAAGTGGGGCGTCGTTTTGGACAAACCGGTGCTTGTCTGACCCGCACTGGCAGCCGTCGGTGTCACCTGGGTTGCCGGGTCAACTGAAGACGCCAGGTTACCGACGGACGCAGACGTTAATTGACCTTCAGGCACTGGCGTTCGACGGGTGCTTGCGTGCATGTGGTGAGCCTTCGCCAGCGACGATTCAGCGACCTTGGTTGCGTTTTTGGCCACCATCCAGGCGGTCTTTGTTGTCGAGACCAGTTGTTCCGAGGTTTTCGCCGCCCGGCTTTGGTGACGCATTAAGTCTTGCCTGACATCTATTGTCTGTGCCGAAACCAGCTCGGCTGCCGTTAAGGTGACGGGACCCTCGTCGGTCTCGGCTGCGATCGGGTCAGAAATATCCCCTGAGGTACTGGTTGCATTAAGTTTCATCAGTTTGCCGGCGAACAAACTGTCTGGCCCTGACGGCAATTTTGCCTTGGCTGGGCCGGTGGAGTTATTGGCGAATAGTAAAGCGGCCAATCCGCTATTTTGGCTGACATGGGTTGAAGGCATGGCTAGTTAGCTCCCTTGGGTATTGTTGTGGCCTGGCTTACGGGTGTAGCCCAATGCCGCGTTTTCGTCGCTGATTCGTTGCTCTGCACGACGCTGCTGCTCTTGCAGCTGCTCTTTACGGCGATTCGCGAGTAGTTCGATTGCCAGTAGCTGGCGTTGCCGCGCCTGCAGCGCCTGGACGTTTGACTGATTGGTTTTATCCAGCCTTTCGGTCAACTCACCTTGCAGCTCGGTGGCGTGTACGAGTTTTTTTGAGAAACGGGTATGACTGATGACATCCTGGGTACCAATCGACTGATTGATCTGACTGCGACGCTCCTGCGCTTTTTGCTCAGCAAAGTCGAGCAGGCTCTGATGGGTCAGTCGGGCAGATTGCAATTCGCGTTCAGATCCCGAGGCCTGACTGGCTGCCTGGTCCCTGCTGAGGGTCGCACGTTCAACTAACAATTCGAGAATTTTTTCAGAAAGTGACATCAGCTTGCCTCCGGTTCAGTTGACAAGTTGTCCTGGCTACCGCCCGGTCCTGTTCCGCCTGACATACCGGTCACCAGCCGGCCTGCGAGACGTTCAAGCGACCGGATCGATTGATCCATGGGCGCCGCAGATCGGGCATCCTGCTGGAGAAAACTATTCATTTCACTTTGATTCGCTAAAGCACTGTCTAATTGTGGGTCACTCCCGGCAACATATGCGCCGACTGACACCAGGTCTTTATTGCGGCGCAGATGAGACCAGGCGGCTTTCACCCGCCTGGACTGCTCGAGCTGTTTGTCGTTGACCAGTGAGGCCATGACCCTCGAGATTGAGCGATCGATGTCAATGGCTGGATAGTGTCCGGACTCTGCGAGGGCGGGAGACAGAACTATATGGCCGTCGAGAAACGATCGGGCAGCATCCCCGACCGGATCGCCAACTTCGTCGCTATCGACCAGTACGGTATAAAACGCGGTTATCGACCCTTCATTGCCCACCCCATTGCCGGCTCGCTCAATTATTTCAGGCATTTTTGCAAAGACCGACGGTGGGTAGCCCCGGGTCGCCGGCGGTTCACCGGCGGCCAGCGCTACTTCACGCATGGCCATGGCGTAGCGGGTCAAAGAGTCCATCATCAACAATACTTGCAGACCCTGACTTCGATAATATTCGGCGACTGCGGTCGCATAGACAGCGGCTTGTATTTTCAGCAGTGGTGGTTCATCAGCTGGGGCGGTGATGACTGTTGCGCGTTGTCTTGCGGACGGTCCAAGCGTGTTTTCGATAAACTCACGGACTTCCCGACCGCGCTCCCCGATTAAGCCGACAACAATGACGTCAGCCTTTGTATGGGTCGCCATCATGCCCATCAGGACACTTTTCCCAACCCCTGCCTGTGCGAACAAGCCGAGTCGCTGGCCCTGACCCACGGTTAATAAACCGTTTATTGCCCGAACGCCAATATCCAGTGTTTTGTCAATTGGCTTCCGCTGCATCGCGTTAACCGGTCTTGCCCGGATGGGCTGCGACTCGCACTGACCCAGGGGGCCGAGCCCGTCAATCGGGACGCCTCGAGCGTCCAGAATCCGCCCCAGTAAACCGGGCCCAATTGGCAAATGTCTTGCCTGATCCGTTGATCGCCGCCAGGCATGAGACAATTGGTCAAGGCGCGGACGTTTGACCTCGGGTTCAACTGCACGAATTGTTGCGCCAGGAGAAATGCCGTCGACCGGGGTTGCGGGCATGAGTTGTAACTCGTCCCCGATGAATCCGACGACTTCTGCTTCAACGGTTGCTCCGTTGCTGCCCACCGATATTTTGCAGATACTGCCGACAGGTAATTTGAGGCCAGTAGCATGCACAATCATCCCAGTTGCCCGGGTCAGCGTTCCTTCGCGCAGTAACGGGTCACTTTGCGTGACTAACTTACTGACGTTAGACAGGAAGTTTTGCCATCGACCGGCGCGCTCGCCTGGTGAGTCAGACATCATTGCTACTCTCACGCCCGATTCCGGCTAAAACACGTTGCCAGCGGGTGGCCAGTGTACCGTCGATGTTTGCATCAGCACTTTCGATTCGGCACCCGCCCGCCGTAATATCCGGGTCCGATATCAACGACAGACCAGATGCGATGCTTTGTTCGTTTACGGCTTTTTCAATCCACTGGAGGTCGCCGGGATTTATCCGCACTTTGATTTGTGTGACTGCTGCCGGCATCGACCGAAGGCATTCGTTAATCACTGAACATATTTTTTCAGGATGTTGCGACAGCTCATCGGCAACAATGGTTTTCGCCAGATTGACGGCTAAATCGACAACCTGGTCTGCCAGTTGATGCTCCATTTCGGTCAATTCGCTACTGAACTGTGCGACTAGTTTTTCTAGTCGCTGTGCCACAAAGCCGCCAGCGGCGACAGCGGTTTGACGAAGTTCTTCTTCGGCTTGCGATCGTGCTTGTGCAAGGGCTTCTTCGAGACCGGCCTGACGTCCGCGTTCGAACGCTTCGCGGCTTTGTGCATCCATCCGGCGTTCACGTGGTTCTTCTCCTGTGTTTATATTGAGTTGCCCGATTGGCATTGGACGAACATCACCGACACGTCTGGCCGGGGTCACACGGGAGTTGCTGGTTCCGCGTTTCTCAGACGTATCCGTCATCACCACCCGACCCCAATACAATCTGTCCTTCGTCGGCGAGGCGCTTCACCGATTTAAGAATTTCTTTCTGTTCGGATTCAACTTCAGAAACTTTTACCGGGCCACGTGAATCAAGGTCTTCACGGAGCGATTCAGCAGCACGCTGGCTCATGTTCTTGAATATCTTTTCGCGAAGGTCTGGATCAGCGCCTTTGAGGGCGATGATCAGCGAATCGGTTTGTGCTTCCCGCAAGACCATTTGAATCGCCTTGTCATCAAGACTCATCAGATCAGAGAATACAAACATTTGATCGGATATTTTCTCAGCTAATGCATCGTCTTTTTCCTGAATCCATGCGATGACTGTTTGCTCAGCGGCACTGCCCATAAAGTTTAGTATTTCGGCTGCGATTTTGGTGCCGCCCAATGATGTGCTGGCGTTACTGCGTGGCCCGCTAAGCAAGTCAGCAAGGACAGCATTCAGTTCGTTCATTGCTGCCGGTTGAATATCGCTAAGGGTCGAAATTCTCATCATAATTTCGCCGCGAATTTCTTCGGGTAATAGTCCAACAACGGCTGAGGCCTGAAGTGGCTCGAGATGAACCAGTACTGAGGCAACTATCTGGGGGTGTTCGGATCGAAGCAAATCGGCAATCGCCGGGGCTGTCATCCAGCGCAGGTTTTCGATACCCGGGGTATCGGGTTCTTCGATAATTCGATTCACCAGAATAGAGGCTTTATTCTCTCCCAGTGCGCGCGTCATTACCGAGCGAACGTAAGCGCCGGAGTCTTCAATCAGCAACGATGTCTTACCCATTTCATCGGCGAGGAGTTCCAGCACCCCGTTTATTTGGTCCTGACTGGCTACCTGGATATCTGCCATGGCGCGGCCGAGTGCTTCCGCCTCTTTCGGGGTCAGACGCCGTATGACCTCTGCGGCGGCTTCCTCTCCCAGGCTCATTAGCAAAATTGCGGCATCGGCAAGCCCGTCACGTTCTTCTGTCACGACGCTTGTTCCTCCGGATCAGTAACCCAGGCTTTCACAACGTGCGCAACAGCTGCCGGGCTTTGACGCGCAATTTTTAAAATCTCTTCTGGTTCGTACGAGACAACCGCCGCCGCCGTCGGTGTGGGTAATTCGAGGTCGTCTTCGACAGCTTCGTTAATGGTTGATCCGGGTTTAGGGGGTGGGAGGGGTTCGGGGGGGGGTGGCGCCATGTTTCGAATTGCCGGCCGGATAACCATGAGGATGGTTAGCAGACCCAGGAGAATCAAACCAAGGTGTTTCAAGACGCTTAGCACCAACGAAGTAACTTGTGAGTCTTTCCAGATTGGTGGTGGCTCAACATCAACAACAGTTTCCTCTGAGAACTGACTGTTCATGATGTTGATAGTGTCACCGCGGGCGTCCGCAAATCCAATAGCCTGTCTTACCAGGGCATTCATACTCTCCAGTTCCTGCGGTGTTAACGGGGTAAAAGTGACAACGCCAGCATCATCAACTGCCCGCCGATGGTTAACCACTACAGCAGCGCTAAGACGCTGAATTGTGCCGCTACCGTTTCGAGTTACCCGGATACTCTTGTCGACTTCGTAATTAACAACCGACTCCTGATTTCCGCTGGCACCGCCGTTTCCATCCTGGTTAGCGGCAGCCTGTGGGTTTTGTGCCGCACCATTAACCGGTGCAGTGGCCGGGTCTGGGGGTTGGTTTGTCAGTGCCCCTGGAATGCCGTTAGCTGCTGCGCCGGCACCACCGTTCTGAGCTCTGATCTGTTGACTGCGCACTGCGGCCGCCTGGTTGCCCTGATTTGGGCGATAGGTTTCGTCTGTACTCTGGGTCTCCGTGAAATCGATCAGCGCGTTAACCTGGGCACGGACGTTACCGCGCCCGACTACCGGCTCAAGCAGTTCAACAATGCGCTGGCTCAGGCGGGCCTCGACATTGTGTAAATAGGCAATCTGAGAAGCGTCTGGCGTGCCAGCAATATCCGTCTTTTGAGAAAGCAGCGTGCCGTCTTGGTCAATAACTGCGACGTCTTCGGGTCTTAGGCGCTCCAGCGATGAAGAAACCAGATGAACAATGCCGGCGGTCTGGCTCGAATTCAGGTAGCGGCCTGGATAAAGACGCAACATGACCGATGCGCTGGCCTGATTCTGATTGCGCAGGAACCCAGTACTGTTCGGAATCGCCAGATGCACCCTGGCTGATTCGACCGCTGCCAGAGACTCAATAGTCCGGGTCAGCTCTCCTTGTAGCCCGCGCTGGTAATTCAAGCGTTCCTGGAACTGTGTGACCCCAAAGCCCTGGTTGTCCATCAACTCAAAACCAATGCTGGTGCCGCGGGGCAAACCTTCGGATGCCAGGCGCAAACGGGCGGAGTGAACACTTTTTGCCGGCACCAGTATGGCGTCGCCACCCGCGGCGAATTTGTAGGGAATGTTCTGCTTAGTCAGCGAATCGATAATTACCCCGCCATCGCGATCAGACAGATTCGCAAACAAGACGGAGTACTCCGGTTCACGCAGATTCCCCGTTGATATCGTGATGACTGCGGTGAGGGCTAGGACGCCGGTGGCAAGCATGGCCCATGTTTTCATGGGAATGCTTGCGAGATGATTAGGGGCAGCGTCGCTGCTTTCGGCCATTCTTATTCTTCCAACTGCAAAAGTCTGGACTGCATTGTCCGGAAAACTTGAGCGTTAGAGCCTTCGAAATAGGTGTGGCTTACCCAGCTTATTCAATTCTGAAATCCTACTGTCGCGAGGATAATGTCTCAGACAGCACGTGAAACGTGCCTTGGACCCGAAAAACACCATATGAACGTTAATTCACTGGATCAGATTAAAGCCGCCCTGGAGCTTGCCGCACGTCGGCCAGCCGGTGGAGCGTCAGTTAATCCCGTTCCCGTCAGTGATAACGGCTTCGGTAATGCGTTAAAGAGCGCGCTGCAGCAGGTCAATGATCAGCAGATTCAGGCGGAAAAGTTGCAGCACGGGTTCTCGGCTGGTGATCCGGCAGTAGGCCTGGAACAGACGATGGTGGCAATGCAGAAAGCCCAGGTCTCGTTTCAGGCAGCATTAACAGTGCGTAATCGAATGCTGTCTGCCTACACAGAAATTATGAATATGCAGGTCTGATAGTTGGGCGGATGTGCGGTCAGGCGATATCGATGTCGCGTAACCGTCTGTTGGCCCGTTCGACGTCAAGCACGTAGACCTGCAGACGTCGACTGACAGGGCCAGGCAGTCGGTGAAATTCTGCACCGATTCTATAGCTGTCATGCCCCGCCTGAGTGCCTTTCATCTGAAAGATTGATCGCACAATAAACGATACCGGTATCGGAACCTGCGGCCCGACTTCGAGCCGAGCATGCTCCACTGTGTCACCGACTTTTATACTGAGCTCGTTTTCTATCAGTCGAAAAGAGACGCCAGTGGCGCTGAGATCAAGGATGTCGAGACTTCGCTCAGGTGTGCCACGCAAAACCACCTGGGCTGGCTCACCTATCGGCGGTCGGACACGGTAGGCATCGCGACGTTGGATTCTATACATCACATCTGGAAACCGGCATAACAATCGTGTTGCACCGTCAGATGTCTCAATCTGTTGAATAGGCGCAGAAAACTGGACTTTTACCTGATCGATAAACCCGACCACGGTAACTGCATCTTGTTTTTCCAGGAACGTTGTTCTTTCCCGATCCGTATTGAGATCGAAACAGAGTGTTGTGTCCGATACTTCGAGCAGGCGGCTGATGACAAACAGATTGACATCATTGTTGCTATATAGCGATATTAGTCCGCTAATCGATAACAAGCTGTCCAACAGTTTTCTGATTCCGGTCTCGCTTGTCAGCTGGAAAGAACTCAGTTTCTCCAGATCGCGTTCCGGTAGATACAAGGGTCGGTCTTTCTGATCCATAAGCGTTAGTCAAGGTCAATACTGATTGATGACAATGGATTTGTCATTCGAGACGATCGACGTGGAGAAAGAACATCGTCCATTTTTTTCACCCACGGATCGCGTAACTGTCTTATTTCGTCGTCAATTCGAATTAAGTCCGCCAAAATTTCACCGCGCTCGATCATTTGTTGTTCGTCCAATACATCAGACGCTTTCACTTTGCGCAGTCGATCAGTCATGCCGCCAATGGCAATTGCGGTTCGTGAGACATCACCCCACGCACTTTTATTGGCAAACTTCAGCATCTGTTGTGCCGCGCCATGAACGGCGCGATACTGGCCAATGAGAGAGTTTGAGTCCATTAGGCAGCAGCCACTTCGAGATCTAAAACCCGTTCGGCAATACCCGACCAGCCTTCGTGAATCTCGCCAATGAGTGATCTGACGTGTTCAATGATCTCGATCGAGTTCTTACAGTTGGCTTCCAGAAGCTGGCGTAAACAATAGTCGTATATGCTGGCCAGTCGCTCTGCAAGTTCACCGGCTTGCGGGTTCAGCGAGGCTCTTAGCCCTTCGTCAATTATTCGAATTACCCGGGTAATTGATTCGCCCTTGAGGGCCGGGTTGTCCTCTTCTATTGCGGTAATTACCGTAACCAGTTGCGCGTCGGCTGCTTCGAATAGCATTTCGATAAGACGGTGCGATGACGCGCTATTGACGCTGGTTTCAATTGACACGTGCTGATAAAGCTGGGACGGATTATTTGCTGCGCCGAACATGTTTTGAGTGCCTGATATTTAGAGGAGATACTCTCTATATCGACCTTCTCATGTGTGGCTTGAACCCGATAAAAGCCGGTGAAGGGCGGGCATTACCCCATTTGTCTGCCGTTAAAAAAACCCAGCCGGCAGGGTCATGCGTGGGCTACAGAAGTTGAGAAACACTCTGTAAGGCACCATTCAGGCGAGCGAGATTGGCGTCCAGGCTTGTGTATTGACGTAAAAGTCGCTCCTGAATATCTTCCAGGCGGCGGTTCAGCCTGTCTTGCTGATCTTCGATGTTGTCTTTCTGGCTTCGCAGCGTTTCGGTCGCCCCGGTAACTGCGCCGTCGATACTTAACAAATTTGTGATCAACGTGTCGAAACGGCGAGCAAAACCATGTTGTGAGGTGTCAAGGCCACCGCTAGCGAACAAGCCTTGCAACCGACCTGGATTGTTGGCAGCGACTTCAAATTGAGAGTCGTTGATGCTGAGCGAGCCATCACGCTGAATTTCGATACCAATATCACTTAGGCGGCTATAGGGTTCCGTGACCCCCGCCTCGGCAGGCGCCGGCAGGCTGGTTCTCAAGATGTTTCTGAGTTGTTCCTGAATCATAACGATGGTGCGATTTCCCTGCAGCGGGCCAGCTGTCCCGGTGGCTTCGTCGTACCGGGTTTGTTGGCGCAACAAGCTGTTAACCTCGTTATATGTCGAGATAAAACTGTCAAGGCGCTCCTTGATCGCTTCGCCGTCAGTGACAATTTCTACGTCGATGGGAGAAGTAGTCACCGAATTGAATTTCAGTGCAACACTCTCCAGGACACCTTCTGGTTGGTTGGTCGTGCTCTCCAGAGCCAGACCATTGAGCGTGAACAAGGCGTTCGACGCGCTTTCTGTCGATGAAACGGCGCCATCAGGTTGCCCGGGGGAAAACCCCAAAGAGGCAATATCCAGCGTGGACTGACTGCTACCGTCAGTAGTCGCTTGCAGCCGAAAGGCATTGTTGGCACCGCTATCCGCAGATCGAATCATCAGGCGGGTGCCATTGGCATCGGTTACCAGGGAAGCACCAATCCCCGCGTCAGCGGCGTTAATCGCTGCACTGACTTCTTCAAGGGTGGCACCGGTGGGAATGTCGATTGTAATCGGAGTGCGGTCGGGATCTGCGGTGAATCCGTTCGCGGCATTGCCGAGTTCTACAACAATCTGTCCGCCGCCGACAACGTCGGTTTTGTCTGCCAGGGTGGTTGTCACAATTGTCTGGTGTGAGGCAAGTTGATTCACCTGCAGGGCGTATGAGCCTTGTAGTGCGCCACTCGTTGCAGTAACGGCAACAGCTGTGTCATCACTTGAGGTTGCAGTCGCTGCTCCCCAGGTGTCGCTGTCGGTTAGATCCTGTGCCGCGTCCTGAAAAGTGCTGAGTGCGCTTTGCAACTTACCGACCTCGGAGATCGTACTTTGAATACTGGTTGCGCGCGTTTCGAGGCGAGTCAGCGGCTGTCGTTCAACATTCATAAGAGCTTGAACGATTCCGTTGACATCGATAGTGGTACCACCAATTGAACTAGCCATGGACTGTATTTCGACCGTTTGGACGGATTCTTAAGCCCTTAGACCTGTGGACTGGTGTTAACCGCCGACCGGACGTCCGGTAATGCCATTGCGAATTGGCGGTTAACCACGCAACAGGCTCAGAACGCTCTGGGGTAATTGGTTCGCCTGGGCCACCATCGCGGTACCAGCTTGCTCGAGAACCTGGGCACGGGTTAATGCGGCGGTCTCAGCTGCAAAGTCTGCATCCATAATTCGGCTTCTGGCAGCGGCTTGATTCTCTGAGGCTACTTGCAAGTTGGCGATAATGGCTTCGAAACGATTCTGTGTGGCGCCCCATACGGCCCGTTCGTTATTAATAACGTCCAACAGTGCGTCAATATTGTCGATTGACGTACTGGAGCTGGCCACCGTAGTGACATCTCCGCCCGTCACTGCGCCGACTTCAGCCTGGGAGGCCAGGTCGCCCGTAGCGACTGTAAAAGTATCGTTTGCAGTTGTTCCGGCCCCAATCTGGAAGGTTTGCGACCCGGCGCCACCGGCCAGGATGTCCGCTCCATTGAATCGCGTCCCCTGCAGCATCCGGGTTACTTCGGCGCCGAGTTGCTGAAACTCAGCATCCAGGCTCCCCCGATCACCGGCACTGTTGGTTGCGTTAGCCGATTGCACGGAAAGTTCACGCATCCGCTGAAGCATGTCGCTTACTTTACCTAATGCGCCTTCGGCAACCTGGGCCATTGAAATGCCGTCATTGGCATTGCGCATTGCCACATTCATACCGCGTACCTGGGCATGCATTCGCTCGGCGATAGCCAGGCCTGCCGCGTCGTCTTTCGCGCTATTGACTCTCAGCCCGCTGGACAGTCGCTGAATTGCCGTGGAAATATCGTTCTTGGTCGTGCTGAGGTTTCGCTGCGCATTTAGCGAAGCCATATTGGTATTGATAATCTGCGCCATGAGGACACTCCTTATTTAAAGCCGTCACAAACGCTAGCATCGTAAAATTAACTTGAGCCCGCCAGTCTTCTGAAAAGAACCGGTAATCAGGTCTATATCAGGGCACAAAAAAAGGTCCAACCACACCGAAGTGCGGTTGGACCTTAGGCTCCTGAATTCAGACGACGGAGTCTACATTCTGAACTCAGGGTTGGCTGTCAGCCAGGCTTTACCGAAGCAGGGCCAGGACATTCTGCGGTGCAGAGTTCGCCTGCGACAACATGGCGGTACCAGCCTGCTGGAGTACCTGACCACGAGTCAGTGAGGCGGTTTCAGCAGCAAAATCAGCATCCATAATACGACTGCGCGCAGAAGCCTGGTTTTCCGAAGAGATCTCCAGGTTGGCGATAATCGCTTCAAACCGGTTTTGCATCGCGCCGTAAGTAGAGCGCTCGGTTGATACCGTATCGATCAAGGTGTCCAGGTTGTCCATGGCCGTGGTTGCATTGGCCGTGGAAGTGATGTCACCACCTGTGACCGCGGTTACTGCTGCAGCCGCCGTCATATCGGTAGTTGTAACGGTAACCACATCATTGGCAGTTGTACCAGCGCCAATTTGAAAGGCCAGAGGGCCTGCGCCACCGCCGACAATTGCAGTGCCGTTGAATTCGGTACCAGCCAGTGTACGGGTGACTTCAAGCGCCAACTGCTGGTATTCAGCATCCAGGTTGGCACGGTCACTGGCCGAGTTGGTTGCGTTGGCAGACTGAACTGACAGTTCGCGCATTCGCTGGGCCATATCACCAACTTTCCCGAGGGCACCTTCAGCCGTTTGCGCAAGCGAAATTCCGTCATTCGCGTTGCGAATAGCAACATTCATACCGCGTACCTGGGCATTCATGCGCTCTGCGATGGCCAGGCCAGCTGCGTCGTCTTTAGCTGAGTTAACGCGAAGGCCAGTAGACAAGCGCTGGATAGATTGTGACATCAGGTTTTCTGTTGCACTCAGATTGCGTTGTGCATTCAGTGACATCAGATTTGTGTTAATGACTTGAGGCATATCGATAAAACTCCATAATTTCCGTGCGGTCTATAGACCACTATTCCGCCGGCACGATACCTGGGCGGTGCGATTGGCTTTCCAGCGAACTGCTGCTGGTTTTGGCCACGGGGGAAATCCCGTTGAAAGCAATATCGGCTGTGGTTTTATTCCCTTTAGCCAAAAGTTGATTTAAGTCAGCCGATAAGTGGATATAGACGGTCAACGTCAAAATTGACGAATAAATCTGGCTTTTTCGTCAAATGCGTAGGAGTTTTTCTTACCAGCCGTCAGCTTCACGACTGGCTCTGGTTCAGAAATATCCCTATTCATCTTCTGAGACGGCGGGGGAAAACTGGCTTTACAGCAGCGAAACGCGAAATACCCAACTTAAACAACGCTGCTCTAACCTTTAGCCAGGAGTAACAAAATGAGAACTGAAGAATCAATGACATCGGGCATCGCCGAAGTCAATTTGTCGTATCTGATCCTTGCTCAGCAGATGATCCGCGCAGACCAGGCAACCGCATTGTTTCGGTTAGGTATCTCCGAGCAAGTAGCCAACATGATCGACTCACTCAAGCCAAGTCAGCTTTTGAAAATTGCGTCCAGTGGGTCACTTGTCTGCCGCATGCGAGCCACTGACGAAACAGTATGGGATCTGTTGTCAGAACATGCGCGTAGCGACAGTCTGAAGGGCGAGAAGTCTGCCGAACGGCTTCATGCTCGGATACTGATGGCTGGTCAGCATGCCGAGGTGGTGGAATGAGTGCCCGCAGCCTGTTAAGCGACAACAAACAATTGAATAAGGCAATTTCACTGATTCAACTCGGGGCGCGGCTTCAAGTGCTTCAAGCGGAAACTGAATTACCGTATGAGCGTCTGCTGAAACTGTATAAAGAGGTTGCCGGTGCGTCTCCGTCAAAAGGGCAGCTGCCATTTTCGACTGACTGGTTTATGACCTGGCAACCGAATATTCATGCCTCATTGTTCCTGAATATATATGAGTACTTAATTAAGGCATCCGAAATTGATGATGTTGAAGCAATTGTTGGTGCATACAAATTGTATCTTGAAGAAATTCAAATGACTGGCGTCGAACCCATTATGTCAGTTACACGGGCATGGCGACTAGTGCGCTTTGTGGATGCAGGCATGCTGTCAACAACTAAGTGCATTCAGTGCAATGGCAACTTTGTGACACATGCGTACGAACTTGATAAATCGTATGTCTGCGGACTGTGTCAACCGCCGGCGAGAGCAGGTAAAGGGCGCCGCAAGGGAGCAATTCATTGAATTGGGTTGTGGTCACATCATGTGACCTGCAACTCACTGGTGCCAGGGCTGGCTACGAAAGCATGACCAGTTTCTGGTTCTGGCACCAACTTCAACTAAATAATTGTTTCGTTCGGATAGTCGGGGCAATAGCGCCGACGATTGGAAATGCCCGCCCTGTTGGTTAATTCGGTCAGTTAATTACCCGCTATTTCTCCGAGTCGTCTGACCACGCCTACAGCACATTTACAGCTTGTCAAAATTGGAGTGAGTTCCGTTGCCTTGCCGCATGCGGAATCGGCTTAGCTGATGTTTGTCATCATTGGATACATTGTCGTAATAATCTGCGTATTCGGCGGATACGGTCTCGCAGGCGGAAAATTTGGCGTTTTGATTAAAGCCGCGCCGATCGAACTTTTCATCATATGTGGCTCAGCCCTCGGTGCGTTTTTTGTATCTAATAGCGGCAAAACTATAAAGTCAGTTTTTAAGACTATCCCGGTTTTGTTCAAAGGTTCGAAGTACACCAAGGCGCGCTACATGGAATTGCTCAGCCTGCTGTACGAGATACTGCAAAAAGCCAGAAAAGAGGGCTTGATGGCTATTGAGGGGGACGTCGAATCACCTCATGACAGTGAATTGTTCAAACAGTTTCCTAATATTCAATCCGACCATCATCTGGTCGAGTTTATTACCGACTACCTTCGCATGATGGTTTCAGGCAACTTAAATGCCCACGAAATCGAAAACCTGATAGACAGCGAAATTGAAACTCACCACCAGGAAGCGCATACACCACAGGCCGCGATTCAAGGTGTTGGTGATGGGTTACCAGCATTCGGGATTGTCGCAGCCGTTTTAGGCGTTGTAAAAACGATGGCGTCTGTTGGCCAGCCTCCAGCTGTGCTTGGGATGATGATTGCCGGTGCCCTGGTAGGTACTTTTCTTGGCATTTTGTTGGCCTATGGATTTGTCAGTCCCCTGGCCAGTTTACTGGGTCAAAAGGGTGAAGAAGCTAGTAAAGAACTGGAGTGCGTCAAGATCACCCTATTAGCGAGTATGCAGGGTTACGCGCCACCGATTGCTATAGAGTTTGGACGAAAAGTGTTGTTCTCAACAGAGCGACCATCGTTTTCTGAACTCGAAGAGCATGTCAAGCAAAAGAAGTGACGGGATGAGCGCAGACAAAAAAATTCAGCCGATTATTGTCAAAAAAATTGTAAAAGGCGGTCATGGCCACCACGGAGGCGCGTGGAAAATTGCCTATGCTGATTTCGTGACTGCAATGATGGCTTTTTTTCTGCTGATGTGGTTGCTTGGTTCTACAACCAAAGGCGACTTAAAAGGCATTTCTGATGTTTTCAATACGCCGCTGAAGGTGGCGATGGCTGGCGGATCGGGCAGTGGTGATAGCTCCAGCATCATCAAGGGTGGTGGAGAAAGCCTGACTCGCAGCGTTGGTCAGGTGAAAAACGGGCAAAACGAGCGCGAGAAGCCGACTAAAAATCCGCATGCGCTTGCCAATGACAACAAGCGCAAGGAAGGAAAACGGCTTAAGGGTCTGCAAGCCACCATGCAGACAATGATCAATTCAGATTCTCGGTTTGAGAAGCTGAAAGAGAACATTCGGCTCGACATGATTGCTGAAGGACTTCGAATTCAGATTGTCGATGATCAAAAACGCCCAATGTTCGACTCGGGGCGCGACGACGTCAAAGAATACATGCGTGATTTATTACGCAGTATTGGCGGTTTGCTAAACCAGGTGGAAAACCGCGTATCGCTGACTGGTCATACCGATGCGACACCGTTTTCAGGAAACCAGCGCAGTCGTTCTAACTGGGAATTGTCGGCCGAGCGTGCAAATGCATCACGCAGGGAGCTTATTGCTGGTGGCATGAATGGCGAAAAAGTATTGCGAGTAGTTGGTATGGGTTCTTCTGTTCCGATGAATAAGGAAGATAGATTCAGCCCGATTAATCGACGAATTGCCATTGTTGTTCTCACCAAAGAGGCGGCTGACATGTTGTTGCGCGAACCCAAAGAGATGGTCGCGGATGAAGGGCAACAAACCGATCAATCATCAACGACGGATCTTGTTAAGGACCAAAACGAAGCGATTTCTGATGAGCCTCGGGAACCTGCAAAGGAAACCGTTCAGATTTCGACACCAGAAGTCGCCCCGGAGTCGACCGTTAATCCCGACCCGTCACATGACAATACTGAGGGCGGTGATCCGGATAAGAACAAAGATTCTGCTGATAAAGACGCCGCTCCGAACGAAGTTGACCACGTGGAAGGTGCGCGTGATAAACCTTCCTCGTAATCATGTTTCTTAGTTGGTTTCGTTCTCTGTTTCGTGTTTATCGGGTTGTTGGATTTTCAGGTTGTCTGCCTCGATAAACGGTAGTTTTCTAAAGAAGAACCCGTTGATCCCACCTGATTACACAATTCGAATTCTCACAGAAGCGAATAATTCGTATCACTATAAAACCGTATAAGCAATGGCAGATCAGAACGCTAGCCGGGAAGACAAAAAACTCCCGGCCTCCGAACAGAAAATTCGCAAGGCGCGCGCTGATGGTCAGGTCGCGCGCTCGCGAGACCTCGGACATGCGTTGCTTCTGAGCGCAACCCTGGGCTGCCTGGTGTTGTTTGTCGCGCCGGTTGGAATGGCCTCGCGTCAGTTGATTGCGTCCGGACTTCGATTTGACGCCGGGGCGGTGTTCTCTGATAGCGCGTTGACCGAGCGCCTATCAGAACTGAGCTTGCTTGGTTTCCATCTTGTCTGGCCGGTAGCGGCGGTCGGCACCGTTGCTTCGATGCTGGCGTCAACAATACCTGGCGGCTTGGTTCTTACACTGAAACCGCTTGCCGCTAAATTGGAACGCATCAGTCCGCTACAAGGATTGAAGCGCATCTTTTCTCGCAGTCATTTAATTGATTCGATAAAACTGTCTGTTCTGATCGCCTTGCTGGGCGTGATCACCGGCATTTCAGTCGTTTTCTCTTTCGATCAGATTCTTCACATGATGCGCCAGCCGACAGCTACGGCGATGAAAAGTGCCTGGTCGTTTGTCGCCCTGGGTACTGCCTCGCTCTTATTGCTATTGGTATTGGTTGCGTTGATCGATGTACCGTTGCAGTGGTTTCGCAAACGAACCGAACTGATGATGACTTTTCAGGAAGCTCGTCAGGAGCAAAAAGAAACTGAAGGTGACCCCTACCTGAAAGCACGGATTCGAGCTCGGCAACGGGAGATTAGCAATGTGCGGATGATGGCCGATGTGCCGACGGCAGATATTGTTATTTCTAATCCGTCTCACTATGCGGTTGCGCTTAAATACGAAGAGAGTGGATTTGGTGCACCAACCGTTATTGCCAGTGGTGTTGATCACGTAGCACTGAGAATTCGGGAAGTTGCAAAAGTCCATGGCATACCAAACATCGAGGCGCCGCCGCTGGCTCGGGCATTGTGGGCCCATGTACCCGTAGGGCAGGAAATACCCGCGGCTTTGTATAACGCGGTCGCTCAGGTTCTGGCTTACCTGTTTCGTCTGCGCCAGGCCCAGATCGGCTTAGGAAAGTGGCCTGATCTGCCGTCGAATTTGCCCGTTCCCGAAGACCTCGACCCGGCCACCGAGAAAGCTGTTTCCGGCGATGAACCGCCTGCCGGGCAGGGGGCGTAAATGGCTGAGTCTCAACTGATTTCCCCAACCCGTGTCGGCACCGCATTGCGCTTTGGTGGTATTCAGTTGCCGTTGCCGCCGGCGCAGGCGCTTGCTGTGCCGGTTTTAATTATCGCGATGCTTGCGATGATGATCGTACCGTTACCAGCTTTTCTTTTGGATTTGCTTTTCTCTTTCAATATTGCGGTTGGGCTTGTTGTTCTGCTGGTTGCCGCTTATACGGTAAAACCACTTGATTTTGCCGTTTTTCCCTCCGTGTTGCTGGTAACGACCCTGATGCGATTGTCGCTTAACGTGGCGTCGACCCGTGCAGTGTTAATGGATGGGCACACTGGGTCTGATGCAGCGGGACAGGTGATTGAGTCGTTTGCGCAGTTTGTTGTTGGCGGCAACTTTGCCGTAGGCATAGTTGTTTTTGCCATATTGACCGTAATCAATTTCATGGTAGTCACCAAAGGCGCGGGACGAATCGCAGAAGTCTCTGCGCGTTTTGCGCTTGATGCGATGCCAGGTAAGCAAATGGCTATTGATGCCGACTTAAACGCCGGCATTATTGATCAGGATGAGGCGCGAACACGGCGGCGAGAAGTTTCTCAAGAGGCCGACTTTTTTGGCGCTATGGACGGTGCATCCAAGTTTGTTCGTGGTGACGCGGTCGCCAGCATTCTGATTCTGGTGATTAACGTTGTTGGTGGCTTGATGCTCGGGACACTACAACATGGACTGAGCTTCGGTGAAGCAGGTAGCAACTATACTTTGCTGGCAATCGGTGATGCCCTGGTAGCCCAGGTTCCGTCTCTGGTGATTTCAATTGCCGCGGCCCTGATAGTTTCCCGGGTCGGTCACGAAGACGATGTTGGTGGACAAATATTCAAACAATTGTTCAACGTACCGCGGGCCCTCGGCCTTGCGGCAGCTGTATTGGCATTGCTGGGTAGCGTCCCGGGAATGCCGCACCTATCGTTTCTGACACTGGCTGGCGCCTGCGGTTGGCTGGCCTGGTGGTTGTCTCAGGTTGCCGATGCGGTTCCTGAGGCCAAGGAAGAGGTGGTCGAATCGAGCGACAGCGAAGCAACCTGGGGTGATGTAACCCCGGTTGACACCCTGGGGCTTGAGTTGGGTTACAAGCTAATCACTATGGTGGACAGTGATGATGGGGCTGAATTAATGGCCCGCGTGAAAGGTGTTCGCAAAAAATTTGCCCAGGAAGTGGGATTTCTTCCACCTGCCGTACATATTCGTGACAACCTTGAATTAAAACCCGGCCGGTACCGAATCACCTTAAAAGGCGTTGTAATTGGCGAAGCCGAGTGCTTCCCTGGCATGTGGATGGCGATTAATCCGGGTCGGGCCAATGCCAAACTTATTGGGAACGAAACGGTTGATCCGGCGTTCGGGCTGCCGGCGAAGTGGATTGAGTCGGCCCAGAAGGAAGTTGCCCAGGCCGGCGGCTACACGGTTGTTGATGCTGCCACGGTGATGGCTACCCACCTGCATCACCTGATGCAGTCAAATGCATCGGTATTACTCGGTCGTGCAGAAGTGCAGCAGTTGCTGGATCACGTTGCCCAACACGCGCCGAAGATCATCGAAGACGTCATTCCTAAAATTGTTTCCGTATCCCGTTTTCAGCGAGTACTTCAGAACCTGCTGGCTGATTCGATCCACATCCGCGATTCCCGCACAATTCTCGAAGCGCTGGCCGAGCACGGACCATCTAACGATGATGCTGAATTCCTGACTGACGCTGTCCGCAGGGCACTGGCCCCGGCACTTGTCCATCAAATTTTTGGTACATCGCCGGAGCTCAATGTGATTGCAATTGACCCCCAGCTGGAGTCGTTAATGGTGCAGGCATTTGGCGACACTGAAGAACCGGCAATAGAACCATCGGTGGCCCAGTTCTTTTCTGATGCCGCAGCCAAAGCCGCTGATGACCAGGAGGTCGCGGGCTTCCCGGCCTGTCTTCTGGTGCCTGACCGTATTCGTCAGTCAGTCAGCAAGCTTGTACGCAAAAGTGCGCCCCGCCTTCGGGTGTTGGCACATGGAGAAATTCCTGAAACCCAGAGTATCCGGATAGGCCGGATTATCGGAGAGCCCCAGTGAAGCCGAAACAGTTTATCGCACCCACCGCACGGCAGGCCTTGGCGATGGTCCGCCGAGAAATTGGACCCGATGCCGTGATTCTTCAGAATCGGGCAGTGGCTGAAGGGGTTGCCGTAACCGCAGTTGCTGAAAGTGAACTGGTTCATCTGGACTACGAGCAAGCAGACGCGGTGCCGGCATCACCGGTTTCGGTGATTTCGGAGAACAGGGATAGCCGGGATAGCCTGGATAAGCGCGCTGAGTCTCGGGACGCTCCGAACACTTTGGACGCTCAGAACACGAGCGATGCGATGAGCACGGTGCGATTCCAGGATTTCGCCAACGAGCGTCGTGCGCGTCGCGAGAAGGCAATGGCGATGCAAAAAGTATCCGGTTTGGATAAAGACACTGATCGTCCAGACTCAGAGCTGAACCACGCAGCCACCAGAGACGAAACATCGGCGCAACGGCCTGCGCGTAGGCCGCTTCACAACGAGACGGTCATTCAGGCTCCGCAAACCGCTACCCGGTTCGAGCATTTTAAGGCTGAACCGGTTGAACCGGCACCGGCCTGGCAGCCGGAGGCATCACAGACTGCCCATGAAATGCAGTCGATGGTTCACGAATTGCGCAAGATGCGCAGCTTTATTAGCCAGCAGTTCAGTGCGCTTGCATGGGTTGACGGCGTGCGCCGTACACCGTCACAGGCGGCAATGCTGCGCTTAATGATAGAAAGTGGATTTTCGGCAAAACTAGCTCGGGTCCTGGTTTCGCGCTTACCGGATAGCATCGTTGAGCAACCGGCCCGGACCTGGTTACACCAAAGCCTGGTACGCAACCTGCGTTGTGCGTGCTTTGATGATGGCCAACTGGATCGGGGTGGCGTCTTTGCGTTGGTAGGTCCGACGGGGGTTGGTAAAACCACTTCAGCTGCCAAAATTGCTGCTCGTTTTGCCGCGCGAAACGGTCCGGATTCGGTTGGCCTGATTTCAGCAGATGCCTATCGGGTAGCCGGGCAAGATCAGTTAATCCGCTACGGGCGGATGATCGGCACGGCGGTGCATACGGCGCGCGACGCCGAAGACCTTGGCGTGCAACTCGATCGTCTGCAAGACAAAGCACTTGTTCTTATTGATACAGCCGGTCTCGGTCAGCGTGATCCGCGGGTAACCAGTCTTCTATCAGGCTTGTCACAAGGTGCAGTGCAACGGTTAATGGTTGTCAGCGCCAGCGCTCAGTCCGAAGTGCTGGATGAAACGCTCGACGCTTACCGGGCGGATCAAAGCGCCGGCATTGTACTGACGAAAACTGATGAAGCTTGCCTGCTGGGGGGCGCTTTGGACATCTTGATTCGCCATCGTTTACCCCTATTGGCCGTAGGTAATGGGCAACGCGTTCCGGAGGACTGGGTTTCTCCAGACCCGGATGCGTTGATTGGGCAGGCTCTGGCAATGGCCCAACGGTCGGGTGGAGATCTTGGTGACATCGAATTAACCATGCTGATGCAGCGTATCGAACCACTTTCTGGTTTCAGCGACGGCATTCATACCGGGAGTGATCATGTTTGAACTGGGCTTAGATCAGGCGGATGGTCTGAAACAATTATTTATTCCACAACTCAGAGGCCGGGTAAATGTCATCGGCGTTAGTACCGATTCAGAACCGGGCCGTCTTGCGGTTGGCATTGGAAAAGCATTAATGAATCGCGGATACGATGTGCGCTGGGATGATCCTGCCGGGTTGCTGCCGGGTAATTTGCCATGCTGCGATGGGGATGATTTGCCGCAGATTGTTGTATCGGCAACCCTGCGCCCTGAATTGAGCAAAGATGACGGGCAAGCGAAATGTTCGATTTTTGCTGCCCGGCCTCACCCCAGTGAGCTGAGGCTGTTGTACACCAGTATGAAAGCTGCCGACAGTCTTGAGTTGAACGGTCCGTTCACAGTGTTGTGGTGTGGTAAAGGGACGGAAGACCCTCAAATGCGCCGACTATGTGAGACGAATTTGTCTGAAACCGTCGCGAAGTTTTTGCGCAATCCAGTTGAATTTATTGATACACCACGTGGCGCGCAAGACCCTTCTCGACCTTTAACGCCGGGGGTGACAGAGGCTCATTTTCTTGAGCGTCTTTCATCAATGCTGCTCAACCGGCTCGGTTATGTCAGCCAGCCTGTCAGCAATCTGAAGAACTGAATGCAGGAACCAGCTATGTATACGGCCCAGGGACAGCTAGATGCGGAAACCACCGTCGAAAAGTATGCGCCGATGGTGCGTCGCGTTGCCAATCAACTGGTGGCACGTCTACCTCCGAATGTGGATGTTGGTGATCTGATCCAGGCAGGAATGATTGGGCTCATGGACGCCATGACCCGGTTCGATGAAAATGGTGGCGCGCAATTTGAAACCTTCGCAACGCAACGGGTTCGGGGCGCGATGCTTGACGAACTGCGTGGCTCCGACTGGATGCCGCGCTCGGCCCGACGAGCGCAACGATCTATTGAAACTGCCATAGCCAGGGTGGAGCAACGGCTGATGCGGTCAGCAACCGAGCGGGAAATCGCGGCCGAGATGGATCTGACGATTGAGCAGTATCAAAGTTTACTCGGTGATGCCCGTGGCACCCAGATTGTCAACTACGACGACCTGGGCAGCCGGGATAGTGACGACTCTTTTCTTGAGCACCATGAAGAAAAGGAGTCTGAGTCGCTGCTGGTGTTCCTTAAAGATGATTCGTTTCGTGACTCATTGCTGGCAGCAATCAGGGAAATTCCAGAGCGCGAGCAACAAGTACTTGGTATGTATTACGAACAGGATTTGAACCTCAAGGAGATAGGCGCAGTACTGGGTGTGACGGAATCGCGGGTATCTCAGCTACATAGCCAGGCTGTCGCGCGTTTGCGCGCTACGATGAAACCATGGAAATAAAGTGAAGTTCCTATCGTCGTGTTCAGATGTGTCTGCGGGTTGTCTACTTGCGAAGCCTGTATCCGGGGCATAATGCTGCTATTACCGACACTTGGTTACGGACGACATTATGGATTTCCAGCACAAAATAGCTTTTGACGATCTTGAATGGACGGACGTTGGTGACAGCATGAAGTTCAAGCGCTATCAACAAGGTGATACCCAGGTAAGACTGGTTCAATGGGGTCGGGATATGAAGCACGAAGATTGGTGCTGTAAGGGCCACTATGGATACGTGATCGACGGCAAGGCGCAAATCACTTATTCCGACCACACGCTTACTTATGAACCTGGGGATGTTATCTTCATTCCTGATGGTGATCAGTACCAACACAGGCCAAAGGTCTTGAGTGATACCTTCACCTTCTTCAGTGTAGAAAAAAACGATCAGCTCCGAAAGTAAAGCCCCAAAATACCTCGGGTGGTGGCGCAAGATTATTTCACTGCAAGCTGGCGGTGCAATTGGTGCATTCGGTGCATTCGTCTGCGCGATGCGTATCGCGCAGATTCGAGGTGAATGGAGAATCTCGCATGGCGGAGTTGTGTAAACCGTAAAACCGTTGAACGTCAGGGGTATCGCGCACATTAAGGGGTTTGTTTGCAACTGATTGGATTGACGGTGGTTAGGATCTCGAGCAGACGATAGCAGCGTGTCGATTACTTGATTAACTGTGTGCTGATTACGTTCACATTTCAAGTGGTGGCCTGAGTCCACTGCAGAAAGTTTCAGCCTGGCCTGGAAGTTTCGACTACACTGACATCACAAGTGCTGCATCCGTTCAGGTATGACGGCATACAAAAGCAAAATCAAAAACTATTAAAATCAAAAAAAACATGGAGACATTTCAGTGAACCAAAAGGTTTTCGCTAACGGGATTAATATCGCCTACCGGTTTGACGGACCCGAGGACGCGCCCGTGGTCTTGTTAAGCAATAGCTTGATGTCGAACCTGTCGATGTGGGACCCTCAAATTGCCGTGTTGGAAAAGTCGTACCGTGTCCTGCGATACGACACCCGGGGGCACGGCGCGACAGATGATCCGCCTGGTCCGTATTCAATCAAGCTGCTCGCTGAAGATGCTATTGCACTGCTGGATGGGTTAGGAATTGACAAGGTTCACTTCGCCGGTTTGTCTATGGGCGGCATGATTGCTCAGTACGCAGGCGCGAATTTTCCGGAAAGAGTGGCTTCGTTGCTGTTATGTGACACAGCCAGCGAGATGCCGACCCTGGAAATGTGGAATGACAGGATTTCGATGGCGGAATCTCAGGGGATACCGGCCATGGTCGAACCAACGCTAAAGCGCTGGTTCACCGCGCCATATTTGGCACGTCAGCACCCTGATCTTGAAAAAGTTGCCGAAATGATTCGTACGACCAGCCCTATAGGGTATGTCGGTTGTGCCAGCGCTGTGCGCGATATGAGCCAGACCAGTATGCTAAAAAATATCAAAGCGCCGACGATTATCATTGTGGGCGAAGACGACCCAGCTTGTACCGTTGCGCAGTCCCGAGTCTTAGAAGAGCAGATAGTCGGCTCTACGCTTGTCATTCTGCCCGAGGCCGCGCATTTGGCGAATATCGAACAAATCGATGCGTTCAATCAGGCGATGACGACGTTTTTGAATGCACAGTAACAAGACAGGCCGCTAACAAGAAGCAGCATTGAGAAGAAGCAGCATTCAGCCGCTGCGTTTGTACAGCGAGCCACTTGAATCACCAATCGGGAAGCAGACAACTTGCGACGTAAATCGAGTTTTACTATGTATTTCCAGGTTCAGGGGTGGGCAGGCACAGTGCGCAACAATGGCCAGTTCGATGTTTGAAATTGGTCTCAGGCAGTGCGATGACTAACGATGTGAGCACGGCACTGAAGTTGCGTCAACCTCATTGTTTGTAGCCTTTATGGTTGCCTGGAATCCAAGTGATTCGCAAAACTCCAAGGCTGTCGGGCGCTGCTTATCGGAGGTTAGCTGAACGATACATCAGGCCGTCCGAAATCCGCGGCTGGTTCGGGGTGTCACGCTGCTGCCGGCATTTCGCGGATCAGTCGGGTTCCGATAAACACCGCCACCCATGTCGAGAGCGAGTAAGGCCCGTTCGGTGCGCGCCTGAGAGCGGCTGAGTAAGTCGCTGAATTGCTCGAACAAATCGATAATCTCGTTTCCTTGTGCAGGCTCAATGCTCAGGCCTGATGCGACTTCTTGCTGCAGGCGCGACAGGCCGGCCTGCACACTGGCCGCAGACCGTAACAAGTCCTCTGGTTCAGTGGCGAGTAGACTATCCAGGGCCGACCGCAGTTCAGCGGTCAGGGCCTGGACCGCGGACATTGGCTGGTCCTGCACCAAATTTCTCCTGGCTGTTATTACGAGTGTTGCTATCGTCGCCCTGGCTTGCTTCGCCCAGGCCCGACATGGTTTCGATCAGGGTCGCAGCTTCGGTAATCATTCGGTCAGCCACTTTGGTGACATCAATCATGAATGAGTTTGTATCGATTGCTGCTCTGACCGCGTCTACCTTGTCGGCCCGAATGTCGCCATCAGCCGCCGGTGCCACCTTGTGCGCGCCGGACAGGCGTAAGCTGTCAGTCTGTTCAATCGGGTTAACCGGATTAACCGGCTGATTGGACGATGGTGCTCCGGTGGCTCCAGTGTGACGTGGAATTTCCGGGGTTGGAATCTCTGAGTTGTTGGTGCCAATTTTCATATCCGTCTCCGCAGGGCATCTAGCCCAGCTTTGTATCCATTATCGGACCCCGCTCGGCATACATTAGGACGTAAACCGGAAAAAAATCGCCGTTTAAGAAATAACGAGCCCACCTAGAGCGCTATTTCGACCGTTCGACCCTTTAGGGTCCCGACCAGGACTTTGCCGGTATCCGTTCTTACCCTCAGGGGTTGTCCGTCTCGCCCGGCAGCAAGGGCTGATCCTGTGGCCAGGACGGTAAAACCCGCACCCGTGACCTGCACCCGCACCGGGTCTCCCGCGGAGATTGTCGGGGCAAAAGCGACATGATAGGGCAGTAAGGTCTGGCCCGCCCGTAATGGCCGGGTAGTCATTTGTCCGTCAATAGCTGAAATATCAGTCAGCGGCTGTCCCGGCTGGCGGCTGAGTTCAACTTCTCGGAGTTCAACATCGCTGGGTGCCAGGGACGATCGGGCCGCCAACTGTCGGGTGGCAACCAGGGCTTTGCCAAATACCTTTACTGTCACCGGTAAGCCAATTGACCAGCGGGCGCCGGATACGCAACGCACCCCAATAGTTGTACGGCCCCAGAGTCGAACGCCACCCGGCATGAATGGTTCGATTTTCTCGCAAGGCTTGAGGCGGGTGCCTTTTGGTAAGTCACCGAAGCGAACTTCAACCCGGTGATCATCACCAATACGGGCGCGAACGAAGTCTTCAAGCACATCAGCTGTTGGCGATTGTGCATGAACAGGTTGAATGGCGCTCAAGAGAAGAGCGGCAAGGACGGAATGTTCTTTAGTCGACAGCATGGCGCAACTATAGAGGCCGCAGGTGCACCGATTCAGCTCGATAAGTACCGATGAGTTGCCGCTATTTCGCGTTTAAGTTTTCGAACGGCGTGTCAACATGCCCCATCGATAAAACTTTTTGGGTCCGACATGCTGGACAGACTGACATCAAATATAGAGAAGCACGGCGCGACACTGACCGTTCGTGCTCAGCGTCAGCAAGTCTTGTCAACAAACCTGGCCAACGCAGACACGCCGGGGTTTAAGGCTCGCGACATCGACTTCAAATCTGAGCTGGCTGCGGTAACCGAAGCCGGGTCGGCATCACGCTTAAAGACAACCCGCACCGACCAGGTTCGTATTACCGACCCCCGCCATCTTGGCGGGGCCCTGTCCTCGAACGGCCCAGGAACATTGCTGACGACGCTTAAGTTCCGCCAGAACGAGCAGGCCTCGCTGGACAACAACACTGTCAACCTGGACCGCGAGCGAGCCAATTTTGCTGAGAACTCGTTGCGTTACGAAGCCTCACTGAGGTTTATTGACGGCAGCGCGCGAAAAATGATTAGCGCAATCCGCGGCGAATAAGGAATAAACCATGGCACTTGACCGAATTTTTGATATTGCAGCCAGTGCGATGAACGCCCAGAGCCAGCGCCTGAACGTAGTGGCGTCGAATCTGGCTAATGCAGACGCAGTCGCCGGCCCCGATGGCAAGGCTTATAAGGCACGTCAGGTGGTCTTTAGCGTGGAGTCGTTACGCGATGGTTCGCAAGGGGTTGGGGTTAGCGATATTGTCGAAGATCAGCGCCCGGGTAAACGCGTGTATGAGCCGGCGCATCCGATGGCAGATGATCAAGGTTATGTGACGCACAGCAATGTCAGTGTTGTTGAAGAGATGGTCAACATGATTTCTGCATCACGTTCTTACCAGAACAATATTGAAGTAATGAACACGACCCAGCAATTGATGCTCAAAACCCTGCAAATGGGTCGATAGGAAAAACCATGTCCGAAATAACGCCAACCAGAAATTTGCCTGTAATGAACAGTCCGTTAATGTCATCAAGCCAGGCAGTCACTGCTCAACCGGTTTCTGATCAACAGCGTTTTGCTGATGCAATGGCCGCGAGCCAGGTGGCGCCCGACCCTGAACTGGCGCTGGATGGCGGCCCCAACAATCAGGAAATTGAAGACCGTTTCCTGGCATTGCTGATTGCTCAAATGAGAAATCAGGATCCGATGAATCCGTTGGAAAACTCAGAGCTTACGACCCAGCTGGCCCAGATTAATTCGGCATCCGGTATTGAAAGCATCAATCAGAAAATTGGCGAGTTACTTGGGCAGACCGATACCAATAATCCGGTCGCTTCGGCCGATGTACTCGGGCGCGATGTCCTGGTGAAGTCAGATCTGTTGGATATCACTGATCCAGGTAGTGCGGACGCTATTGGCGGGGCGAGTATTCCTGGCCTGTCACCGGATGTTTCGGTAGAGATCTTCGGTGAAGATGGAGCGGTTATTCGTCGTCTGTCGTTGGGCTATCAGACGGCAGGGGTTTCTACTTTTGCCTGGGACGGGCTTACGGACGGTGGTCAGACAGTTGACCCGGGTCAGTACCAGTTTCGGGTTATTGCCCCCGGCGAAAGTGGGGCGGTTGAATTGACAGCTTTATCGGCGTCGCGTGTGCTGGGAGTTACCCGGGGCGAAGGGTCAGTTGGTTTGCAGTTGGAAGGGGGGAAACAAGTTTCCTCAGATGATGTGTATGGAATCTACTAATAAAAATATGATTCTTAACTTTTTGGTTTACCTGTAATCGGAGTAAGTAATGGGTTTTCAACATGGACTGAGCGGATTGAACGCCGCCGCACGTAACCTTGACATTATTGGCCACAACGTGGCTAACGCCAATACGATTGGTGCCAAGGTCACTCGCGCAGAGTTTGCAGATCGTTATGCTAACGCCGTGGGTGGCGGCGGAACGTTCACGGGCTTGGGGGTAACGATTAACGACGTCACCCAGACGTTTTCTCAGGGTGACTTAACATCGAGTAACAACCCGCTTGACCTGGCGATTAATGGAACCGGATTTTTCAGAGTTTCCAGCGATGAAGAAGGCGTTTCGTATACCCGCAATGGTCAGTTCAAACTGGACTCGGACGGTTATGTAGTCAATTCTGATGGCGGGCGTCTGTCTGGCTATCCGGCAGACTCTGAAGGCCAAATCCAAGTCGGTGTTGCAACCGACTTGGTTGTAATTGCGTCAAATCTCTCACCTGAAATGTCGACCCGCATGGACGCTGAAATTAACCTTGACGCCCGTCAGGATGAACCTGTGGACCCGTTTAGTCCTTCATCGCCGCTAACCTACAACGCTGCCACTTCGCTTAACTTGTTCGATGCGCAAGGGCGGGACACAACCGTTGCCATGTATTTCGTGAAAACCGCCAACAATACCTGGGACGTCCACGCTACGGCGGAAGGTGTTGCTATTGGGGCGGGCCCACTGACCAGTCTGACCTTTTCTTCTGATGGTACGGTGGACATAGCGGCCTCACCGATGCCGGTGCCGATTACTGTGCCGACTGGGTCGGGCGGCAGTATTGCTCTTGACATGCATCTGGGTAATATCACCCAATATGGTTCAGTCTTTGGCGTGAATTCGCTGAAACAAGATGGCTATTCAACAGGACAGTTGGCCGGATACGCAATTGATGAATCAGGCATGATCATGGCCCGCTATACCAATGGTCAGGCTCGCGCCCAGGGGCAGATTGCCCTGGTGAACTTTGCCAACCCACAGGGTCTGGCCGCCAACGGTGGCAACTCATGGATCGAAACGGCTAAGTCCGGGCAGCCATTGCTTGGGGTGCCGGGTAGTGCCAGTCTGGGTGGGGTTCAATCGGGTGCCCTGGAGCAATCCAACGTTGACCTGACCGGTGAACTCGTGAACATGATCATGGCGCAACGCTCTTACCAGGCGAACGCACAGACGATTCGTGCCCAGGATCAGATTGTGCAAACCATTATTAACC
>JBAUID010000224.1:0-39192 GCA_049680625.1 Burkholderiaceae bacterium
GCAACCCACGCCAGGGTCGCGACCTGGCCTACCACTGGAACGGCAATACTGTCGATATCGTCCGGGACGCCGGTAATGCAAAAGTGTGGCGAATTCAGGCTTGAGGCTGGTCGCTTCAGTGCCCTGACGGTGCTGACGGCGGCTGGAGATTGCCCGACCCACAAAATCGCATCGGCTGCGCCGGCGAAATAATCTGTAAACGCGGGTTGTCCGCCACCTCTTGGGCAAACGCACCGGACACCCACATTTCACTGAGCTTTGCAGTGCTCTTTATCCATACCAGGCGCAGTGACTGCGGGTCTTCGTGCTGCCTGAAGTTCATCAGTACCTGCAAAGCCTGCAACTCACTCTCCATCACCATTGGCAATTTGCCAACCACCGGACGCTTGGCCGTAAAAGCATTCATGTAAGTGGAGTTCAGGTCGATTTGTTCAACCAGCGCCCTGGGCATCAAATCAGCAAAACCAATACCGGTTGCATTGCCATGGGTCTCGGGGGTCAGGCCACGGACGTATATCGCGCCAATCCTCGGTTTGGTCAGCCCTTCTTTTTTGGCAATTACGTTGCTATCCATACCCGAGCCGCTGATGTTCTTGCCGATCTCATCAACAATCAGAGCATCCAGATCATCAAACGGCAGCCGCGGCAACAATTCGTAGGCTGTTTCAAGTAACGCGGCTTCGCTATCAACCATCTGTTGATGGTTGGCCATAGAAACGCCTTTGACAACGGCGGTTTCTTTAAACGCGTTTTCAACCAGGGCCAGCCCCCCAATTAGCCGCGGCCGATCACTTTCAACAATGATGCGTGACGCATCGAGTATCAACTGCCCCATTGGTACGCGCAAAGCCTGCTGATGAATTTTTGATGCACCCTTCTGTTTGCCAAGCCCGATAACAAGCATCTTGCACAGCCCGCTTTCAACCCGTTCGGTAAACCCGGTGTGGGGTTTGACCCGGTTGACAACCAAAACGCCATCGGCCTCATGGCAAAGCTTGTCCTGATAGACCGGAAAGCCTGTTGCGGTAGTGCCTACCTGCACTACATCCATACTTGAAACGATTGGGCAACCCACTGATTCGGTGGTAATGGCATTGGTATCACGCAACACACCTTCCTGGCCGCTTGCAGTGGCTCCCCCATGACTGCCCATACCCGGCACAACAAAGGGTTCGGCGCCCACCAGGCGCAACGCGGCGACGCATTCGCGAATAACAACGGCCAGATTGGCAATGCCTCGGCTACTGCCGGTAATCGCGATGCGTTTACCCATAAGCGACGCATTGATCAGCGGTTTCAATTCACGGTGTACCGCTGCAGCCACGTCAGCTTCCACCGGTCGCGGAAACTGCTGGCGTATCTGCATCAATTGTGGCGCATCGGCCGCACCAACCCCGGCCTCGAGTTCTGTTAGTTGAAAACGTGTCGGGTTTTGCATCGGACCAGCCTGTAAAGATTAGAGTTCATATGATCGACGCAACATTGACGCAACATCAACGCAACGTCAACGCAATGTCAGAACAATCGGCTGGTGATCCGACGCTGAAGTCTTGCTGTCCACATCAAGACTCACGACTGCATCGCGTAACGCATTGCTTACAAAGAAGTAATCGCGGCAATGTGGGCCTTCGTCCCATTGCACGCGATCAAATATGCCACAAGTCGGCTGATGGGTAACATCCGGATACAGCTCGGCCCAGGCATCGAACAAGCGGCTCGAAGGCACTGCTGCTTCGAGTATCAAGGCCATCTCATCGGAGCCTGGCAAACAATTAAAGTCACCACACAGTATGGCCCGTCCGGCGCGCTCAATTCTCTGATAGGGCCCGCTGTTTTTATATTCGGGCGGGGCGCCAGCCAAAGCGTCCACTTCTTGATGAATTGCCTTAAGGGCCGCAATCTGTGCCAGGCGCTGCCCCTTGGAATGGTATTCCAGATGGGTTGACATCACTCGCAACGGACCATCCTCACAGGCGACAGTCACTTCGATTGCCTGACGCGGCATCTGGCGTCTGCCGGCACGCGGCGGTTGCGGCAGCGCATGGGTAAACACCGACAATACGGGCAAGCGACTAAGCACCAGGTTGCCATACTGTGCCCGCTTCGCTTTCGAGCCCTTCGGGTCAGGTCCGGGCAATAAGATATCAACCGCGGGCCCAAAAACCACCGTATATCCCGGGAACAAGTCAGCCAGCTCGGCAACCTGGTCGGGTGCGGCGACATCAGCGTCCAGCGGCATCGCCCGCGAGACTTCCTGCAGGCACAGCACGGGCGGCATATCGAGCGCCCGGATTACGGACGCGATACGGGCCAGTGACCGTTGGCCGTCGACCCCCAAACCGTTTTGAATATTCCAACTGAGAATTTTTGTCATGGCTTTGTCATGGCTTGGTAAGCGATAGGAGACTTCGTTGCTCAGAATGTATCCGGAGTACTACTGACCAGGCGGCCTGATTACTTAATACCCGCCTGCATAAACGACTGCACAAACTGACGCTGAAAGAGAATAAATGCAATTAAAAGCGGCGCAACCGACAAAAGAGTTGCCGCTGACACTACCGACCAGTCAACCCCGGACTCGGGAGCCCCAAACACCCCCAGCCCAACAGTTAGCGGACGCGAGGCTTCCGTGTTCGTGACTACCAGCGGCCAAAGAAAGTTGTTCCAGTGATGGCTAACTGAAACAAGGGCAAATGCAAGATAAGTAGGCCGGGCAAGCGGTACGTATACCCGCCACAACACCCCTAGTGAACCGCAACCCTCGAGCCGGGCGGCGTCTTCCAGCTCTTTGGGTGTCGATTTGAAGGTCTGGCGAAGTAAAAAAATGCCGAATGCACTCGCCATGTAGGGTAAGGCAATACCTGAAATTGAATCCACCAGGCCCAGTTTGGCAATCGTGTTGTAGTTCTCAACAATGAGTATTTCAGGTGTAATCATCAGTTGCGCCAGCACCAGCATAAAGGCCACATTGGCGCCCCAGAAGTCGTAGCGGGCAAACGCATAAGCCGCCAGCGTTGCCAGCAACAGTTGTGCCGGCACCAGAATGCCGATCAACGCAAACGTATTAAGCCCATAGCTGACAAATGGCGCCTGATTAAGTGCACTGCGAAAATTTTCCAGGGTCAGCGGCGCAAACGGCTCGAAATGAATTGCAAATTCTGGTGCATGGAACGCCGCCCAGAACGCATATAGCAACGGAGCTATCCATAGCACAGCGAGAAGCCAGGCGCCGATAATCTCAACCCGTCCGAACCAGCCGGCGCGCGCAAATGAATCGCGATCGGCAAGAGCACTTTGAGTCAGCGGTTTCATCGGTAATGGATCCGCTTATCGAGTAATACAAACTGAATCAATGCCACAAATGCCAGCGCACCTAACATCACAACCGTCAGCGCAGCTGCGTAGTTCGCATCAAAATAGGAAAATGCGTTTTCGTAAATATAGTAAAGCAGCAGGTTACTGGCGTTATCTGGCCCGCCCTTGGTTAAGACGAACAAATGATCAACCAGTTTAAATGAATTCAGCGATGCATTAATAAAAACAAATAGTGTGGTCGGCAATAACAATGGAAACAAAACTCGCCGAAAGTAGTACCAACGAGACGCCCCTTCCAGCCTGGCGGCTTCGCCTAACTCCGGGGAAATAGTCTGCAAGCCGGCAAGGTAAAAAATCATAAAAAACCCGGCCTCTTTCCAGACAGTCATCACAATAATGGCACCCAGTACCGTATCGGGGCTGCCCAACCAGTTATGCCCATCAATACCCACGAGACCCAGTAGCTGGTCAATTAAGCCAATATCGGGGCTGTAAAAAAAGAGCCAGATGTTCGCCACCGCAATCATTGGCAAGACGGTCGGCGTGAAATATGCCATGCGCAATAAGGCCCGGCCCGGCAGGGCTCGGTTAACCAACAATGCCATGGCAATAGCCAGCACAATTGAGGTCGGAATGGTGCCAAGTGCAAACCACAGGTTGTTTTTAATAACCGTCCAGAAAACCGGATCGTTAACCATGGCTTCGTAATTGCCCGGGCCAATGAAACGGGAGGGACGAACAACATTACCCTTGCTGAACAAGCTGTTGACGAATGTCAACACAGTTGGATAGTGGGTAAAGGCAATAAGCAGAATGGCTGCCGGTGTGAGCAGCAGCCATCCGTACACATGCTTCATTGCGTCTTGAGCCAAAAAACTTCCAGTCGCTAGCGGTAAGCTTTCAGCAAACGGTCGGCCTCAGCCTGCGCAGCACCCAGCGCGTCTTTGGCCGACTTGGTTCCAGTCAAAGTCGCTTGAATGGCGTCGTCCAACGACTTTCGGATTCTGCCGGCCTGGAAGGTTGATAATTCTGCTGTCGCGAACTCGAGCTGATCACGCGCTACAGCAGCGGGGGGAAACTCAGCAACATACGATTTCAACTTGGGATGGTTGTAAGCATCCGGGCTGATACCCATGTACCCGGTTTGTACTGACCACTCAGCCGATCGAGCCGGGTCAGTCATATACCGAATCAGTTTTAGTGAAGCCGCTTTTTCCTGCGCCGAAGACTTCTTGAAAATGTAGAAATTTCCACCACCGGTTGGGGTACCGCGCCGCTCACCCGCTGGCAGCATTGAAACGCCGAAATCGAATTTGGCACTCTTTTTAACCGTTGTCAGATTGCCGGTCGAGTGCCACATGATGGCTGTACGGCCTTCTAAAAAATTCTGACGCAAAGTACCCCATTCAATAACCCCTTCCGGCATCACCTTGTGTTCTGCACCGAGGGAACGCCAGAATTCCAGCGCTTTTATTGTGCCGGGGGCGGTGAAGTTGGTTTTGTCACCAGCTGCGTTCATGAGTGTCTGACCACTTTGCATCGATAGCGCGCCAAACATCCAGTATGGGTAACCAGTTGACGGAATCATCATCCCCCACTGAGACCCATCAGCCTTGGTTAGTTTCTTGCCGGCATCAACCAGCTCGGCCCAGGTGGCTGGCGGCTTGTTTGGATCAAGCCCCGCCGCTTTGAACATGTCTTTGTTGTAGTACATGACAATTGTAGAGCGCTGAAACGGTACACCCCAGGTCTTGCCAGCCGTCTTTCCGTTCTCCATCAGGGTCGGATAAAACGAATTCAGCCAGGCCTTTTCTTCGTCTGACTTCACCAGATCATCAAAGGGCACTATTGCATCTTGCTCGATCAGCTCAAACAAATCGATCGAAAAAAGCACAGACAGTTGAGCCGGCTTTCCGCTCTTGAGGGCCGCCAGCGCCTTGATTCGGGCATCGTTGTAATTGCCGGCATAAATGGCGTTAACTTTAATATCCGGATTGTCTTTCATGAAGCCGGCAACCATGCCATCAACAATACTGGTCAGCGGACCGCCAACAGCCACCGGGTAATACATGGTGAGTTCTGTAGCCGCCTGCGCACTAAACGATACAGCCGTCAGCGTGGCCGCAGCGGCAGTGTTTGCTGCCATCCGTTTCAGACATTCGAAATTGGTAAACATAAGTAGAATCTCCTCGTAACTCATTCGTTGGTACAAACAAAAACAATCAGAAAAAAACCTCGATCTTCAAAAGGCATGGCGACCGAACTTAGACCACGACTATGTCGACTTGATTACACTGGTAACCGGCACGCTACGGCCTGCTACGTTAAAACCATGTACGTGACTCTGTTCCCATCCAACCTTGACAACGTCACCAGCCTTGACGTCAATACGTCCGGCCAGCTTAATAAACACGCTTTGCTCATTAATGTGTGCCCTGACCACGGTTTCACCGCCTAGGTAGTCAACGGTTCGCACTATCAGCGGCAATCCACCATCACTGGGATACAAGTGCTCGGGGCGCAGGCCAACACTGGTAACGCCGGCATCGGCGCCAACACCCAGCTGGCGGCGTAAATCACTGCCTGGGCCGCCCTGCGCTGCTGTTGGCACATTCAGTTCAATGAGGTTCATCGGTGGCATACCGATGAACCTGGCGACAAAAACCGACTGCGGATTTTCGTAAAGCTCATACGGCGTCCCAATTTGCTCGATTTGTCCGTCACGTAACAAGACAATCTGATCGGCCATCGACATCGCTTCGATCTGGTCGTGCGTTACGTACACCATCGTCAACCCTAGCTGACGTTGCAGATCGCGAATCTCATCGCGCATTTCGGCGCGTAACTTGGCATCCAGATTGGACAAAGGCTCATCCATCAGGCAAACCGGCTGTTGGGAAACGATTGTCCTGGCCAGTGCTACCCGCTGGCGCTGGCCGCCTGACAAGTTGGCGGGTTTACGATCCAGCAGCTGGTCCAGGCCGACAATTCTTGCCGCATCGGCTAGTCGGGCTTCGCGATCAGCCCGGGCGACCCGTCGCACTTTCAAACCGAACAAGATGTTTTCCCGAACAGTGAGATGAGGGAAAAGTGCGTAAGACTGGAACACCATTGACACCCCTCGCCTTGAAGCGTCCAGTCTTGTAATTTCTTTGCCATCAATCTTGATTTGCCCGGAACTCACATCATCGAGCCCGGCGATCATTCGCAAAAGGGTCGACTTACCACAACCAGACGGCCCCAGTAGAACAGTCAACGATTTTTCGGGCACAACAAACGAAACATCATTTAGCGCGCAAAAGTCGCCCCAACGCTTGGTTAGATTGTGAATCTGAATCTCGCTCATAGTGTCGATACCGATGTACATACCACCAGCTCACGCTGTCCGGCAATCAATGCATCAACAATCGCCGGCGGCGGTTGCCGGTCGCAAAACACAATATCAACATCGCTGATCCAACCACCCCGGACATGCGCAGAGCGTCCAAATTTGCTGGCGTCAAGAACCAAAAATGACTGACGGCAATTACGCAATATGCTTTCGCGAATACGGACCTCTTCGTCCGAAAAGTCGAGCAGGCAGCCATCCGGGTCAACACCACCAACGCCAAAAATCCCGATGTCTGATTTATAGTTTGAGAAAAACTGTTCTACCGTTTGCCCGGTGACGTCCTGGTCACTGTTACGCACCTGGCCACCCGCAATATGAACCTGGAAATTGTGATTGGCGGTCGCGCTAAGGGCGGCACTCAAATTGTTGGTATAAACACGCAGATGCTCATGTTGAATCAAGGCGTCCATTACCATAGCCGGTGTTGTTCCAATGCCAAACGAAATCGATGCTTCATTGGGAATCCGGGCCGCCACCGCTGACGCTATTGCCAGCTTGGCATTCCGGTTCAGGGTTCGACGTGCGGCGTAAGCCAGATTGCCACCCGGCGAAGCCGGCTCAACACCACCGTGACGCCGACGGGCCAGCCCAAGATCACACAACAGTTTCACGTCACGGCGGATCGTCTGCGGAGCAACCGCCAGCCGCTGGGCGAGCGCTTCGACGGTCAGAAAATCACCATCAGCCAGCAAATCGCGAATTTGCGATTGCCGGTCTGTCATCTGCATAACACTGACATGTTCATTTGAACATTATTATGAATTTGCCCCGTTGGGAGCAGTGTACCTCGCTTGTGCGAAATAACCGAATGCCTCTGACAGATTGCTTTTTTGTAGTTTTATTACAATTACTTATCTAATTTTTATGCCGAAAACGACAGATCAAGGCAATACCAATCGGGTGAGTTCATATGAACTCGATTTCTTTGACATTGCCTACGGTGACGCGCATATTGTGTGCACTGCCGGGCGATAACACTTTATGACTTTTACCTTACTCCTGCTTCATCTGGCCGGCGCCGCAACCCTACTGATTTGGGCGGTGCGAATGGTCAGAACCGGCGTTGAGCGCGGGCATGCGGGCCTGTTGCGCCGGGTTGTTCAGCAAGCCGAACGCGGACGCATTCGTTCGGCGTGCGCAGGCATCGGCACAGCCATACTGTTGCAAGGCTCGACGGCGGTGTGTCTGCTGTCGACATCTTTTGCCCAGGTTGGTTCGATCTCAGTAGCGACCGCGCTGGCCGTGGTGTTAGGAGCTGACCTCGGTTCTGCCCTGGTGGTCTTTTTTCTGTCATTCGACTTGTCCTGGCTTATGCCATTGTTATTGCTGCTCGGTGGATGGCTGTTTCTGCGCGGAACATCCCGCCCCGTCATCCAGGCCGGCAGAATTTTGCTGGGGATCGCACTTATTCTGTTGTCGCTGCGCCTCATCAGCGAAGCAACCCAACCGGTACATGACTCGGCAATACTGGCGACCATGATCGGTTATCTGAACGCCGACGTAATCACGGCGTTACTGTTGGGCGCGGGCATTACCTGGCTAATGCACTCCGGCGTTGCAGCCATGCTCTTTTTTGTGACTTTGGCTTCCGAGGGGCTTTTACCTTTGGGGGCCGGACTTGGTCTGATATTGGGCGGCAATATCGGCAGTGGCCTGATTGCTGCCGGCTTAACCCGGCATGTACCCAATGAAGCGCGCGGCATTGCACTGGGCAACCTGGGCTTTAGAACACTTGCCGCGATTGGCGCCGCGGCTGCCTTGTACTGGATTGAACTGCCTGCAATTCAAGAACCGGAAAACGTGGCTCTGTGGCTTGTTTCATTACATCTGGCTTTCAATTTTACCCTGATGATTATTGCGCTGCCTTTTACCCAACATATGGCAAGTTTGCTGCGCAAACTGTTACCGGCCAAACCAGATGAAACCGGTGGTCGCCGCACCTACAGCACATCAGCACTAGACGCGTCGGTAATTTCTGATCCGGTACCAGCGCTAGCCAGTGCCACCCGCGAATTACTGCGTATGGGCTCAATGATTGATGTCATGCTACGTCCAGTTATGGCTCTTTACGACGAAGGCGCGATTGAATCAGTACAGCGCATTCACGAACTTGAGCAAGATATTGACGCGGCCCAGACGCAGGTAAAACTTTACCTGGCAAAAGTCCGACGCGAAGAATTAAGCGAATCGGATTCGGTTCGCTTACTTGGACTGGTCAGTTTTGCAATAAACCTCGAACACGCCGGCGACATCATTACCCAGACCCTGCTCACCCTGGCGAAAAAGAAACGCGACAACGACCTGACCTTTTCTCAGGATGGCTGGCGCGAGCTTACCCGACTTCATGATCGTGTCATGGCCAACATGCAGCTATCTATGAACGTCCTGGTTTCCAAAGACAAAGCCCTCGCCAGGCAGCTTATCCAGGAAAAAGGTCGTATCCGAGAAATGGAACGCGAAGGTAACGAGCACCACTTGAATCGTCTGCGAGACGGTACGCAGCAAAGCATTGACACAAGCAACATCCACCTTGAAACGCTGCGAGCCCTGCGCCAGATCAATTCTGCATTCGCATCCGTAGCCTACCCAATTTTGAGTGAAGCCGGGGGCCTGCTGGACAGCCGCCTGGCGGATATATAACTGCCGGCCAAATGCACTTTCAACAATATATTGCAGCCCCTGCCTCTGATGAGTTTTCATAGCGGCATCCTTCACCGCACCGAACCCGCAAAGCGCGTTCGATAACAATGCTACGTACGCGGGAAACAGCGGTTCATCGCAAAGTTAACGCTAAACTCGCCACAGAAACCAAATGTCACTCAATAGCTGGGGCGTCTATGAGCTCGGAAACCGAGAGTATTTTTGAACTCCTGTCACTTGCTCCCGAACTCGCAGTTCTGGTTTGTGATTCAGACGGAGTCATCAAAGACGCGAACCGGCCGGCGTGCCAATACCTGGAGCTCGAGCTTACGCGGATTCAGGGCGCACAGTTCTGGGCGTTGTTTACACGGCCCGGCAACCAACTACCAATGTCATTTACCGACTTCGCCAACAGCGCTCTCGCTGGCGAACCACTCCTGCGAACCGATTCGCCAGACGAAGCACTGACTGTTCAGGCCCGATTACTTGACGGCCGTTCTGGTCTGGTAGCCGTGTCACTTCATTCAGTCAGAAAAAGCAGCCGGTCAAAGGACCAGTCGACCAACCAAAATCCATCCCAATCAGATCTGATGTTGTCAGCCGCTGAAAAAATATCTGGTTTTGGCTGCTTCAGCTGGGATATGAACAATGACATTCTTCAATGGTCCGACGGTCTACTACATATCTTCGGTGTCGAGCGAAGCGCCTTCAGCGGCAAAGGTGAAGCCTTCTTTAACCGCATCCATCCGGACGACCAGGCGAAAATAGGCGAAGCAATTGCCGAAGCGGCCCGTCAAGATGGCATGTTTCAAAATACAGAACGCATTAAGCGGCCTGATGGAGAAATCCGATGGCTCGAAAGCAAAGGGCGCCTTATTACAAGCCCCGACGGCAAACCCAGTGAGCTCATCGGTATCTGCCGTGACATTACCGAAAGTATTAACAATGCCAACGAATTGCGGCGCCAGATTGACGATCGAAAGTCACTGGAAATGCAATTATTGCAAGCGCAAAAAGTTGAAGCGATCGGCAAATTGACCAGCGGTATTGCCCACGATTTCAACAACCTGCTAACCGTCATCAGTTCGGGCTGCGAATTACTCGACCTGATGCCTGAAAACGCGCTAAGTGCCCAGGCGCGTAGTCTTGTGCAATCCATTCAAGATGCGGGTGATCGGGCCAGCCGACTCACTGATCAGTTACTGCTATACAGCCGGTCATCACCGCGACAGCCCCGCGCCGTCGATTTGAATGTTGCGATAGATAAATCTCGGGAATTTCTTGCCCGTCTGCTGGGAAAATCGATTCAGTTATCGTTGTCACTAGCGCCGACGGCACCGGTTGTCCGTATTGATCCGACCCATTTGCAGCAGATTCTGCTTAACCTGGCGGTCAATGCACGAGATGCAATGCCCACCGGTGGACGGTTAACTATTGCTACCAATTCGATACGGCGGTCACAAGTCCCGCCGCATGATGGCAGCTCTGACATGACAAACTATGCAGTATTACAAGTCACTGATTCAGGTAGCGGCATTTCCGACGAGGTTCAAACACAAATTTTTGAACCATTCTTCACCACCAAACCCGTTGGTTCCGGTACGGGGCTCGGCCTGTCAGTTGTTGACGGCATTGTGCATGCCGGTGGCGGTTTCATTGAGGTGAAAAGTAACATGGGTCATGGCACAGACTTTTTCATCTTTCTGCCACAAGTTGCCAATGACGCTAAGCTGAACCCCGAACCGCCTATTTCAGAGCGGGAAAGGAACGACGATAAGCGTACAGTCTTAATTGTCGAAGACGAGCCAGCGGTTTTACAAATGGTGTCAAGCGCGTTTCGGCAGGCTGGCTATCAAGTCATTGGCATCAAAGACCCGGCTGACGCGGTTCGCTTCGTTGCCCAGTCGAGCCAATCGATCGACCTGCTTGTGACGGATGTCAGCATGCCGGTTTTGAGCGGGCCAGAATTGGTCAAGACGATTCAGGGAGACAACCCTGAACCGCCGTTTCCGGTGCTATACATTAGCGGTAATGATCTGCACGCCCTGGAAAACACGCACGGTTTGCGTACCAATGAACAGAACTTTATTCAAAAGCCGTTTCGAATTTCAGCCTTACTCGATAAGACCCACGAGATTCTCTCTACCTCGTTAAAAACGATTAGTTTTCCTGAGCCGGGGCCACAGCATGGATAAGCTGAACCAGATGTTCAATCTTATAGGGCTTGGACACGGTTGCATCAAACAGTTGCTCGCCCTTTGCGCAAACGGCCGCATCGGTCGCAACCAATGGACTTGCTGCCAGGCCGGTTGCAAGGATGATGCGCACTGAATTGTCCACACGACGGATTTCCCTGGCCAGCTCGATGCCATTCACTGGCGCCATCGACATGTCAGTAATCACAACATCAAAACTGGCGCGTTCCATTGCTGACAATGCGTCTGCTGCCGACACCGCACCAACTGCTTCGAAACCGCTGAGTTCCAGACACTGCGTAGTAAAACTCAGGATAAGTTGTTCGTCGTCAACGATGAGAACGCGCACTTTCAGCCCCTAATATTTATGCTTTAGGCTACCGCAAACAAGACAACCGGGCCACCGTGAAAACCCCTGTTGACCACTAGCAACATTGAGCTGCAAAAGCGCAGGATTAACCTGCGCGCAACATGGCTAAGCTTGTTTAAATTCAGCCAGAACTTTGCGCATTTTCTCCTCTGAACCCACCGCAGAATCGAGAGGGTGCAGACACAACCCGGCGTGCTCATAACGCAGGTTTTCGTAGAGTTCGCCGGCCGCTGGATACGCCTGAAAAATACTATACAAAAACGCATCCGCCTCAGCATTGCGTAGAAAGTCTGATAGTTGTGCGACAACCCGTTGGTATTGCTCAGCATAACCGGGGTTACCTGGGTTACCGTCGGCTTCGATGCTCTGCAGTATTCTGGCAAGGCTGGCTAACGGGCGAAGACTGGCGATTCGCCGGGCCGTTTCCGGGGTCGGGGTATTGACTGGATGGGGGTGTTCAACTGGGTTCATATCAACTCCTTAGAGGCCGATATCGATCATATTGGGGCAACCCCGGCCGGTTCAATACCCGGCAATCACTACTTCGCCGCTGGCTTGGGCTTTACCCGCGACTCGTACCGCGCTTTGTTCTCAGCATTGGGCGGGTATAAACCTGGCAGACTCGCGCCACCAACAACCTCGGACATGATCCAGTCTTCAAGGTTCTCCTGTTCTCGCGCCGCTAAGGTTACGGCTTCAAGCATGGCCGCGGGAATGAGTACCGCCCCATCAGCGTCGACAACCACGATGTCGTCAGGAAACACAGCAACGCCGCCACAGGCGATGGGTTCCTGCCAGTTGACAAAAGTCAGCCCGGCAACCGATGGCGGCGCCGCAGCGCCCTGGCACCAGACGGGTAGTCCGGTACCCAAAACCCCGGCCATGTCACGCACCACGCCGTCACTAATCAGCGCGGCCACCCCGCGCTGCTTCATCCGCTCACACAAGATGTCACCAAAAATGCCGGCGTCGGTAACACCCATCGCGTCGACTACGGCAATTGCACCCTCGGGCATGGCTTCGATCGCCGCGCGGGTAGAAATTGGCGACGACCACGACTCCGGCGTTGCCAGGTCTTCACGGGCGGGCACAAAGCGTAAGGTAAACGCCGGGCCAACCAGGCGGGGTTGGTCAGCTCGCAACGGGCGGGTGCCTCGCATCCAGACATTACGCAGCCCCTTTTTCAGCAGTACGGTTGTCAGGGTTGCGGTAGAAACCGAACGAAGTGTCTCGGCAATTTCAGGGGTCAGGGTCATGTCTGGCTCGGTCAAAATTAAAACTGAAGCATAGCCGCAATTGTCATCCGATCGTGCGGCCTGTCGTGTACGGCAAATTGTGCGGTTGTCCGTGGGCTTGTCTGTCGACGAATAAGACCCTAAACCTGCGCAGCCAGGCCATCTGCCGCCGGATCAGCACCACCATCAAGCACACCATCCCGCCAGCGAATTGCATGCACAAAGGGCATGTGATAACTGACCGGCAGGCGGCTGGTGGCATAGCCCATGGTCTGTAGCTCGCGTTCAGCGCTGCGCAAGATCCGGTTGGTCATTTCGATCGAATTGGAGGTCGCGCAAAAACGCGGAGCAGATACGGCTTCCTGGGCACTCATGGCAAAGTCAACAACATTCAATATGCTTTGTAAGACACCCATAGTGATTGTTGTGCCCCCCGGCGCACCTACCGCCAAAAACGGCTTGCCGTCTTTAAGCAGCATGGTGGGACACAAGGCGGTGAAACGGGCTTTACCCGGTGCCAGTGACCCCGGTTTGTCCGGACGTGGGTCAAACACCATCATGCAGTTGTTGTACATAAAGCCCAGGCCCTCGCTCACCACCCCAGAGCTGGAACCAAGCGAATGGGTCATGTTGACAAAATTGCCCTGACGATCGGCTACGCAGATGTGCGTGGTTTCTTTGCTTAATGCAGCACCTGGATTCAATCGCGGCACCACGACCTTCTCGCCGCGCTTAATCGTATTCGCATGTTGCGACGCGTATTCCTTAGACATCAACTTGTCCATTGGGATGTCAACAAAACGCGGATCCCCCATCTGTAGATCTTTATCAACTGTGGCAATTTTCATCGCTTCCGCCACGGTGGCAATAAACTGCGGTGAGTTGTGGCCCATGGCTGCCAGGTCGAAGTTCTCAAGGATGTTAAGCATCAGGAGAATCATCAGCCCGCCACCCGGCGGCGGGTTGGTGACCACCTCAAAACCGCGGTAAGTGCCGCGCAGGGGTGCATTTTCTTCGGTTGAACAAGCGGCCAGATCCGCCAGGGTGATGTGTCCACCATGGGCCGCCATATCAGCATCAATTTCGCGGGCGATATCACCGGTATAGAAATCTTCAACCCCGGCAGTCGCAATCCGCCGATAAGTGCGGCCCATGTCCGGGTTCTTCAGAATGTCACCCAGTTGATACAAACTGCCATCATCTTTTGTATAAATCCGCGCGGTCGCCGGCAGGTCGGTCATCGCCTCACGGCGGCCAATGCGCCCGGCCACGGACGGCAGGTTCCAGAAATGAGTCAGAAACGGGCGCACCATGAAACCTTGCTCACAGTATTCGATTGCCGGCTGTATTAACTCAGCCAATGGTCGAGTGCCAAATCGTTTCACACCTTCATCAAAAGCCTTGATGGTCATCGGAGTTGTCATTGACGTATAACCCACTTCGTTGACCCGGCCTTTCAATACAAAGCCAAAACCATCATCACACTCACGCTCGATTAACGGTGCCCACATATCGGGCTTAACCGACAACGGAGCCCGGCCGTGAAAGTCGATCACCGTAAATTTTCCGGTTTCAGCCTCATAGACCTGCATAGACCCAAACCCCGCCACCCCGCACATTTGCGGGTCAACAACGGTTTGAACCAACGCCGCGGCAATTGCTGCATCCATTACGTTACCGCCCGACTTCAGAACCTCAAGCCCGGTATCAACCGCTTCGGGCTGGGGGGCGGCGACCATGCCGTGTGTCATCTTGCTCTTCCTTGCTGTCCGCGACAGCGGTTTAATTTCACTGACAGCAACCGGTTTTGGTTAGCTGCTTAAGCCTTGATCAAGTTATCGACGTAGGGTCCCAGGTCATATCCCTGTCTAGCGGATACATCGGGCGGGGCACCCGATCCAGGGTCAACTGTCCAAGGTCCGGAGTGGTGAGCCCGGGGGCATCCACTTCGACAATTTGCTCTGGTTTGAAGAACTCGTCAAAGCCGGCCCGAAAGTGCCCGCGAGACTTGATTACCAGGGCCCGCGTTGTCGCCAGGTCGATGCCAAGGCGCTCAAGAAATACTGGGTCAGCACACTGTTGCCGGCGGCTCACCACCACAATTTGAATACCGTCCAGGTTAAGCAAGGCACATTTGCCCTGATTGATACGTCGCCCGGCATAAAGACCACGCCGACCGACACATGGTCCGTCGACCAGGCCCTCAACAACAACCTGCCCTTCATAGGGATCGGAGAAGCGGGTGTTTTCGGCGCGGTTAAACTGCGCCAGGAAACTCGCGCCCACACCCATCTTGTGTGCTTGTTCAGCCAATGGCGCATCAAACATCATGCCGATAACGACATCCCGAACCCCTTGCTCGTGCAAGGCGCGCAACAAGTAAGTTGTGTTTCCCCGGCCACCACCGCCAGGATTGTCCGCCACATCGGCCATCAGGACGGGGGCTGAATTAAGGTCTGTAGTTGCCCGGGCCGCCAGCTCAACTGCATCGCTCACTGATGTCAGGTCAGCAACATAACGGCAGCGATCAGCCCATGCGGTCTGTGCGAGCTGTTTTGCAGTGTTCTGCGCTAAGGCCAGATTGTCTCGTGCCGTGACAACAACCGACATGCCGTTGGTCGACGCATTGGCCGGGGCAAAACCAGCAAGTATCGAAACGTTGAGAATGGCAGGATTTTGCGCGCGCAAGGCTTGACCGGCGGCAATTAAGTCTGCATACGGGCCCTGGGCAGTCAGCAGACAGGTTGACGGGCTGATCATTGGCACCCGAACCAAGTGGCTGACTGGCTGCATACCATCATGCATCTGCAATATCACTTCGGCCGCTTCGCGGCCCCGCGCGAGTTGATCAACATGCGGGTTGGTCAGAAACGCGATCAAGGCATCGGTTGACTTCAGCATACGGGCAGTGACGTGGGCATGCAGATCAAGAGTGGCAACCACGGGAACGTCAGGGCCGACACACTGACGCACAAGGTCGAACACCGCGCCATCAGCATCGTCTAGTTCGGTGGCCAGGCCGGCGCCATGTTCAGAGATATACACGCCGTCTAAAGCACCGCTTTGCACAGCAGCGCTGAGCCCGGCCCTCATCTGGGCTAATAGTTCATCAAAAAACACCTGGTCAGCCGGCCCGCCGGGGGGCGCTTCAGCAAGGACAACTGGAACCGCGGTCCATGGACCTTGCTGATCCATTGCATCACAAAAACCACGGACCGTTCCTGGCAGCGATGCACGATCGCCATTGATAGCAGCACCCAGTTGTTCACCGGCAAGGTACAAGGTTTGTTCAAAGATTGCCCGGTCAGAAACCGGCGCACTGCGATTGGCTTCAAGAGTAAAACCCAGGATGGCAATTCGCTTTTTGGTTTGGCTTGAGGCTGTCACTGGCTGGTCAACGCTTTCGGGTTCGGGCAGACAGTTTACGACTCGAATGCCTCCGTATGGACAACCCGCCGGGAAACCAGGCAAACAAAAGGTGATGTCATTGCGCGCAACAGTGCGCTGTAATTGAGGCCAAAAGACAGCTCATCACCTACCCGCAGAGTCTTCTTACCGGTGTCAACCACCAGGTGGTCACTGCTGGCGCTGATAATTGCAATGCCGGCTGGTGGCGTCAAACCGTCCGGGTCAACATCCTGCGCACCAATGGCCACAATGGCCTGGTTTCGGTGGCGATCAACTACCGGGCGGTTCTCGGTGCCGGCTGGTGGATCGACAGCATGGCCGTCGTTCCTGACCTGCCCAACCAAACCACCAAGGGCACTCTGCCCAATAGTGCCATACGCCATCACGGGTTTGCGTTTCGCTTCAATAACCTCGGCGACTAATGAAAATGCGTCGGTATGCAAACCCATCACGGGTTGTCGGTGCAAGGCCTCACAACCAAGCAGTATTGCTTCGCCCAGGCGAAGATTATTCACCCGGCCAGCACCGCCGGGCTGAGCCGCCCACAACAGATTGGCTGAATTCCCACCAGACACTATCGGTAATCGGATGCCAAGCTGGGTTTCGATCTCACCGGCAATTGCTGACAATTCGGCCATATTGAATTTGTCCGGAGCGACACCTGACGCACAAGCCAGGTTGACTCCTACCCCGTGCATAACAATCGCGGGCATCCGTCGCATACGGTCGATGAACGCAAACAGATCCGCTGGCATGATGCCTTCGCGCCGGTCACCCAGCTCAATCATCAACATAACGCGGTGATCAACACCGCGGGCCAGAGCGGCCAATGACAATGCGTCAAGTACATCCAATTCGGTATTACAACTTAGGCTGGCCGAACTAACGACCTGCTCAACCTCGCTGATCATTGGTGAGCGTATCAACCAGGTCGGGCTATTACATTGCGCAAGACGCCTGAGATTCGCTTCACGTGAATCGCCAAGGGCGATCACCCCGCCGCGCAACATCGCGTCAGCAACCAGTGGGTTGCCGAGCGCGGCCTTGGTCACCCCGGTGACAGAAATACCGCGCTCGCCAAGCCGTCTGACCAGCTCCCGAGCATTATCTTCTATCTTCGGATAATCAACTTCCAGCCGTGGGGCGGTTGGGGCAGTCATCACGCAAGGCTGTGGTCAACCCGCCGCAGCTTCGGAAACGCCGACTCAACCATTTGAACGAGTTCACGATTAGGCCGGGCCAGCGGGTCGGTAACGGGCAAACCAAGGTCACGCTTGTACTTGAGAATCGCAGCAGCAACTTCAGTCTCACTCATATTCTCATGATTAATTGTGACGCCAATCACCCGGGTGTCCGCAAATAGCTCAATAAGATTGATCTCACGCACCAGGCTGGGCATCAACATGTCCGGAAAATCGCAGCGATGCGGTCGACCCGGTGCATGCTGAACAACTACCCCTTGTGGCTGAGAGCCACGCAAAATGAACGCAGAAGTTGAAAACGCCGGATGGCTTAACGCACCCTGCCCCTCAACAATGATCACGTCGGGCCGCTCTTCTTTGTAAGCACGCACCACCGCTGCTTCAAGTTCACCCGCACAAAACTGCGATGCAATTGCATCCATGGCTGTGCCATAGCGGGCGCCCTGGATAAGACCGGTCTGCCCGGTGGCGACCATTACCGCATGAATACCAGCGTCGTTGAGTGCCCGCGTCATTAGTACGGCAGTTGTCCGTTTACCTATGGCGCAATCGGTGCCCAGGATCGCAATCCGGGGGCAACCAACCCCGGCAATTTCCCCGGTGAAAGCATGCAGATCTTTGCTGTCCGGTGGCTTACGCATATCAGTAATAGAGACACCGGCCGCAGCACTGGCCGCAGCAAACGCCGGATCTTCCGACAGGAATTCGTGTAACCCGCTGATAACATTCATGCCACGGGCAATCGCAGTCATGATGATGCTACGCTGTGCATGGGACAGCAATCCGCTCGACGGTGCAATGCCAAAGATAAAATACTCCGGCACCTGGGAAGCCCCATTGACCGCTTCATCAAGCGACGCAACAACGGGAATGCCGTTTGGTTTGCCTTCGAGAAATATGCCGGAATCCACGCCCGCACGTGTACTGTCAATCACGGAGAGAATTTTGTACTTCTCAGAACTGCGCGCCAGTCCGTTAGCGGTTTTCCCGTCTAATTCGCCAAACAAGCCTTCGGCGTAAACAACCGCAGTGGGACCCCGGGCGGATGACGGGCGGCGATTCGGGTTAGCTGCGGAGTCAACAGCGCGATTCAAATGGGAATGCAAAAGCGACCCGTGCGAAGACGGGTTAATACGGTCCGAAGACATAGTGTTCCTTGAGAATAAAAGTTGCTGAGGAGACGCAGTCGAAGCGGCTAGATTGGCCGCGACCGGGTTCAAGTCCTCGCAGTTGCGCTATGCAATTCGCGTCTGGCACGTGTGTTCACGCGTAGCGTTCACATTTGAGCGGCAAACTGATTCGTTGAGTAGCCCACTGTACGGCAAACCGGCCTCGCGTGCCGATTTCCACGAAATCCTGAAAACTACGGCTTATCGTCAGCGACCACACAGGGGCTATAAGGCAACCTGATGCCGCCCAGACTAAAACCGAAGTAAGTTAACGATATATATTTTGCGGACGGCCCCGGCACGGCACGGGGCCACAGGAGGCCGTTTCCTTCGCGCCGCACGCCCGCGATTGGTGCGCGGATGAAACCAAGCCCCGGATTCAGCCTGAATCGGTCGATTTCACTGCGATGCGAGCGGTTTTGACCAAATCCGAGTCAATTCTGTGCCGCTTTCGGGCGTCAGGAGCTGTTTCACAGGCCCACTATGGCCCCCCACTGCCCCCATCATCTGCCGCTATCAACATAACAACGAGAAGTGCAGGTTATGATCAAATCACGCGAGCTATCGACACCTGATTTCGCAACCAAGTTAACAACGGAGCAAAATAATGAAAAAACGATTCAGCACTGCCTTGGTATCAGTCATTGCCCTGGCTTCGGCCCTGGCAGCACCCAGCAGTCATGCCATGGACCAGATTACCGCCACCCATGCCTTCCCTGGCTTCCTGGTGTATACCAAAACCTTCCTGGCCCTGGTGGAAGACATCAACAAGCGCGGCGAGGGTAAGCTGAAAATCACCGTCAAAGGTGGCCCGGAAGCCATTGGCATGTTCGAACAACCTAACGCCGCCCGTGACGGGGTTGTCGACATGGTGCACGTACCTGGCAGTTTTTATGGCAAAAGTGTGCCTGAAATTGACGCCATGGTTGCGGCTGCAAATTCGCCGGTCGATGTCCGTGTGAACGGCGGGGCCGCGTTGATGGACCAGGCGCATCAAAAGCGCTTTAACGTCAAACACCTGGGCTGGATTGACGGCGGGGTTAACTTTCATATCTACATGACTAAAGAACCAAAATTCGACAGTAAAGGTGTTCTCGACCTGACCGGGGTCAAACTGCGTGACAACCCCATCTATCACGCGTTTTTTGAATCGCTCAACGCCACCACAGCGTCGATGAAGTCAACCGAGGTGTATGCAGCCCTGGAAAAAGGTGTCGTGGATGCGTCAGCATGGACGTCCATTGGCCTGATGGACTTAAAATGGGATAAGTTCATGAAATACCGGGTTGATCCCGCCTTCTACCAAACTGATTTAGGTGTCATCTTTAACCTGGATAAATGGAAGTCGCTGTCTGAAGACTCCAGAAAAATCATCCAGCAAGCAGTTATCGATTGGGAAAAAAAGTCGTTCAACGATCGTCAGTCGGACATCAAGAGTGAAGCCGAAAAACTACAAGCCGGTGGTATGAAGTTTGTGCCAATGAACGAAGCTGCATCAAAGCAATACTTACAGCTTTCGATTGACGCCGCCTGGGCTCGGATGAAAAGCCGCATGACCAAAGATGGTGACGCGGACACAATCAAAAAACTGCAATCCGCCTACATGGGTGGTTAGTCCGAAGTAGACCCCGGACAACCAGGAATCCAGAAGACCAGAGACCCACCCGCAAACCGGCGGGTGGCCACCGACAATAGAGCGGACCCGTGCTGCGACTCATCGACAAAACTATCAATTTCCTGGCGATGCTGGCCGGCATCTACCTGGTTGTCATCATGGTTGGCATTGTTTTCCAGGCCACCGCAAGAAGCCTTGGCTATTCCGGTTCTTCCCACATATTTACATTCACCGAATTTGGCCTGTTGTATATCGCAATGGCGGCATCACCGTGGCTGGTTCGCTCCCGTGGTCATGTCTACATTGAGCTACTGACTGCTGCCGTCCCGGACGTCATCCGCCCCGCATTGTCACGGATCGTCACCTTGCTTTGCGTCGTGGTCTGTTTGTTTATGGTCTGGTATGGCATTCAGACCACGGTTATCGCCTGGGAGCGCGCAGATGCCGACATGCGCTCGATTGATATGCCGCGCTGGATGTTGCTTATCAGTATTCCGATTTGTTTCAGCCTGATGGCTATTCAATTCGCCCGCTTCACCTTTGGTTCCGAAGTCATGCACCGGGGTGAAGTGGGCGTTCATGAATAAAGCCCACGAGTAGCCGTCATGGAATGGTATTTCGCCCTGGCCTTTTTGCTGGGCATGATTCTTGGCCTGATGTTCATTGGCTTTCCCGTGGCCCTGGCATTTATAGGCGCCAACCTGGTTGGCGCCGTTTATTTTATGGGTGGCAGCGGTGATCTGCTTGCCCAAATGTCACGCGGCATTGGCCAGTTGGTGCTCAACACGATCCCCACGGTGACCTCGTTTAACCTCGTGCCGGTGCCGATGTTCCTGCTCATGGGGGAGTTGTTCTTTCATACCGGCCTGGCTGACAAAATGTTTTCAGCCATCGAGCGCCTGCTTGGCCGCCTGCCGGGCCGACTGTCTTACGTAACGGTTGCCGGCGGCACGGCTTTTGCCACCTTGTCGGGATCATCAATGGGCTCAACAGCCCTGCTCGGCACACTGATGGTTCCGGAAATGACCAGCCGCGGCTACAAGAAACACATGTCGATGGGGCCAATTCTTGGAACCGGCGGCCTGGCGATGCTGATCCCGCCCTCCGCACTGGCTGTACTACTGGCTACCCTTGCCAATCTGGACGTCGGTGCCGTACTGATTGCGGGCATCGGGCCGGGCATTGTGCTGGCCCTTCTTTATGTCATTCTGATTTACGTGCAATGCCGCATCGACCCAGCGGCCGCGCCGTCGTACGAAGTCGATCCCACATCACTGGGCCAGAAACTAAAAACCCTGATTACCGACGTGCTGCCGATGCTCGGGCTGGTGTTGGGCGTGATATTGCTGATCTTGTACGGTTGGTCAACCCCGTCCGAATCGGCAGCCTTTGGTTGCCTCGGGGTTATTGTCCTCGCAGGCCTATATCGCCGACTGACGTGGCAGTCGTTACGCAAATCGGTTGAGGGTGCGCTGCGGGTTACCACGATGGCTTTGTTGATTATTTTTGGTTCAGCCACGTTCTCCAAGTTGCTCGCGTTCTCCGGTGCCAGTTCAGGCTTGATAGGCTGGGCGACCGGGTTTGACCTGACACCACTGATGATGTTACTGGTGATGTTTGGGATTTTACTAATCCTCGGCATGTTCATGGACCAGTTGTCCATGATGCTGCTCACCGTGCCAATATTTTTCCCGCTGGCCCAGACCCTCGGTTTTGATCTGATCTGGTTTGCCGTCATTATTCTGATGGCACTGGAGATCAGTTTTACGACCCCACCGTTTGGCCTGTTGCTCTTTGTGATGAAAGGCATTGCACCACCAGGCACCTCGATGTCAGACATCTACCTGTCGGCAATACCGTATATTTTGTGCGCAATGGTGGTGGTCGCGATACTGATCGTTTTCCCGCAGCTGGCTTTGTACCTGCCGTCGCTCGGCGGTTGAACCGGCTCACAACGCCCCAATCGACTGCAAAACCGCCCGAACTTTTTCCTCAGCCTCATCTGACAATGGCGCCTGCGGGGGCAGAGGCTCACCAACCGGATAACCTTGCAGGCGCAACCCACCCTTGATACAGGCCGCGAGGTTATATTGCGCAAACACCTGGTTCAGGCTCCACAACGAACGCTGCAAAGGCAAAGCCGCAGCCCAATCACCCTGGCGGCATAAATCATAAAGCTCAACACTCTGACGCGGCGCCACGCAAGCCGGGCCAGCCATCCAGCCAACCCCGCCGATCATCATCACACAGGCCGGAATATGAGCCGAGGCCGAAAACACCGACATCCGTCCGTCAACTTTTTGCATGATCGATAACAAGCGGCCGGTATTCGAGGACGCATCTTTAATTGCCTTGATGTTTTCAATATGGCTGAGTTTTTCAATTACCGGCAGGCTTAAGTCGGCGCGCTGGAAATTTGGGTTGGTATATAACACCACCGGAATCGAAACTGCCTCGGCGATTGCTTTGAAGTAGTTGTATATCCCATCATCGGTCAGTGGGAAATAGGCTTCAAGAATGGCGAGAATCCCGTCACAACCCATTGCCTCGAAACGCCTGGCCTGGCTGACCGCATCCGCCGTTGTTGTTGCCGCCACTCCGGCAATGACGGGCACCCGGTGCTCGCCGGCGGCGACTACGACCTCGACAATTTGATGACGCTGCTCAGCCGACAGGTAAGCAAACTCACCGGTTGACCCAAGCGGGGTCAGGCCGTGAACCCCGGCGCTAATCAAGTCCTGGCACAGACGGGTCAAGACGGGGGCGTCAACCGCGCCATCGTCGGCAATTGGCGAGACCAGGTAGGGAAATACGCCGGCCAGTGCAGTGGTTGTCATATCGGTGTTCAATCTGAAAGTGATGATAGAGCCATCATTGTGCCGCCTAACAGGGCGCGCCGGGGAGTAGTTTAATTTTCGCCAATCCCCTGTGGCATACACTTGGGAGCTGGCTAGTACGATCTGGTTCAAGCCTATTTATTCGGATTAAGTCTTTATGGATGACAGGTCAGACAAAGCGTCTCCGCCCGCCCCGGGTGGTAACGGTAACAGCAACATCGAGGCATCACTGCCCCTTCTGGTGAGCAAAACCGACCCGTCCGTACCGGCAGCAGGCGGTAGTACTTTTCTGCCCGCCCTGAAAAAAATCCGCTTTGTGCCATTGTTTATGCTTGTAGCCGCCACCATCGGCGTCGTGGCCTTGTATTTTCAGCCGCCAGGAATCAAATTGATCATGCGGGTTTTGCAGCTCGAACCGGGCGGCGGTACATCATCTCCCATTGCCGTGCCGGCCAAACCCGCCACATCAGACCTATCAACCGCCGCTGAACAAGACCAGTCAGAGCCAGTTGTGATGGGCCTGGGCAAACTGCTACCCGACGGTGATGTCCGAACGATTGCGCCACCTTTTGGTGCCGGTGACGCATCGGTTGAAGTAATGCATGTCAGTGAAGGTGATCAGGTTAAAGCCGGCGACATCCTCGCCTCGCTGGACAATGCAAGCAATCTGGCCAACGCGGTGCAATCGGCCGAATCAACCGTCGCTGCTCGCGAAGCATCGCTTGAACAAATAAGACAATCCGTGTTGTCGAGCCAGACTGAGGCAAGAGCGTCGCTGCGCAGCGCCCAGAGCGCTCTGCAAGTGGCACAGGCGGACTATGACCGCAATCAGTCACTGGTCGAGCGTGGCTTTATTTCCGGCTCAGTGCTCGATCAAAAGCGCGCCAGCCGCGACCAGGCACGTGATACGGTGCAAAAACTGCGGGCTACCCTGGCACGATTTGAAGCTCGCTCGATCGACGAACAGCCAGACGTCCTGGTCGCCGCCCGAAATGTTGATGCCGCGCGTAGCGAGTTGAACCGTGCCCGTTCTGACTTATCACGATCCCAGGTAAAGGCGCCGATTGACGGCAGCGTACTCAAGATCTATGTACGCCCTGGCGAACGCCCCGGGAATACCGGAGTCATGGACATTGGCAACACCGCTCACATGACCGCAGAAGTGGAAGTATTTCAAACCGCAATTGGTTCGGTTCGGATTGGTGCACCAGTTACGCTTACCGCCAAGGCGCTGACCAAGCCCCTGAAAGGAACAGTCAGTCGTATTGGTCTTGAAGTTGGCAGCCAGACCCTGGTCGATGCGAGCCCGGCGGCGCGAACCGATGCGCGTGTGGTACGAGTACGGGTAGAGCTTGACCCGGCATCTTCAGATGCGGCCACCCGGTTGACCAACCTGCAGGTACTGGCCCGTATCGCAGTGGTTAAACCATGACAGAGCAATGACCGACGCCGCGAATCAGTCTCAGGCAGGTTTGTTTGAGAAATTCCTGGGTCGCCTGCTTGGTCGCCTGCCGATTGGCTGGCTACAGCTGACCCACAATAAATCACGCCTGGCCGCCGCAATTGCCGGCGTGTCGTTTGCCAATATCCTGGTATTCATGCAACTGGGTTTCCTTGGCGCCCTGATTGACAGTATTCGCCTGCCCTACGAACAATTTAACGCCCAGGTAATGATTTCCGGCTCTGACGCCAACACTCTGGCTGACGGCAGCCCCCTGCCCAGACAACGAATGATTGAAGCGCTGGCCGTATCCGGTGTGGAGTCAGCAACGCCGTTGTTCATTGGCAGCATTGACTGGAAACAGGCTGACGGTTCGATACGCTCGTTAATGGTGTTTGGCATCGACCCGTCCGATAGCGGTCGCTCTACCAATACGTTTAACAATGACGAAATCAACCGCACCCTACCCCGCATAGCCTTGTCGGACTATGCATTGCTCGATCGCAAAACCCGCAACGTACCAAAACCTGTTATCAATGCCCTAAGCGTAGGCGAGCCTGTCACCTTCGAAACCCGAGGTCGAACCCTGACTGTCACGGGAACCTTTGAAATAGGTGGCGGATTCTCCACCGATGGCTACATGGTCGTGTCCGATCAGACTTTTCTTAAACTCTTTCCGCAACGGGTTTCCGCAGCCCCGAACCACGTCTTACTGACCCTGGCTACGGACGCCGACTCTGATAGAACAATTCACCAACTACGCCAAAAACTGCCCCGATATGATTCGGTGGTTCGCACCATCGACGAAGCAGTTGCCGCTGACCAGAGCTTTCAGACAACTCAGAAACCGGTTGGCCTGATCTTCGGTTTTGGGGTGGTGATCGGCATTATTGTCGGCGTCATCATCGTCTACCAGATTCTTTCAACCGATGTCGCAGACCACCTGCGTGAATACGCAACCTTTAAAGCGATTGGATATTCCAATCGCTTCTTTACCGGGCTGGTGCTTGAAGAAGCGGTTGCACTGGCGATTCTGGGTTTTGTGCCGGCAGTGTTCATTTCTTTAGCGTTGTATGCCGGCGTGCGCTCAGCCACCGGCTTACCGGTCGAAATGCCTTTTGAACGCCTGGTCATTGTTCTGCTGGGCACGATTGTCATGTGCACATTGTCGGGCTTAATTGCCACCCGCCGCCTGGCCAATGCCAACCCTGCCGATTTGTTCTGATGACTGACGCGCAAACCCAGGCCGAGGCACAGGGTGAGACCCAGGCGCAGCCCATCATTGTCAGCGAGCTCAATTTTTCATTTGGCACCGGCGAAGCCAAAAAACAGGTTCTGTTTGATATCAACCTGAATATCGATTCGGGCCAGTTGACTGTCCTGATGGGGGCTTCCGGTTCCGGCAAAACCACTTTGTTAACCCTGGTTGGCTGTCTGCGCCGGGTGCAAGAAGGCAGCGTCCAATTACTGGGCCATGAGCTCAACAGTGCTCACGAAACGCAACTGATGACCCTCCGGCGTCAACTTGGGTTCATCTTCCAGGCACACAACCTGCACAACAGCTTAACGGCGATGCAAAACGTTCGCATGGGCCTGGAAGTACACGGCAAAGACAGCAACCGGCAGTTTGAAGAGGCCGCTGCCCACATGCTTGGATTAGTCGGTTTATCCGACCGCCTGCATTACCTGCCCGGCAACCTGTCGGGCGGCCAGAAACAACGGGTTGCCGTAGCTCGCGCTCTGGTCGGTAACCCAAGCGTTGTGTTTGCGGACGAACCCACGGCGGCTCTGGACAAAGACAGCGGCATGCAAGTGGTGGATATGCTGAAAGAACTCGGTGCCAAACGAGGCACCACAACTTTAATGGTGACCCACGATAACCGCATACTCGACCGGGCCGACCGGGTCATTACCCTGGAAGACGGGCGCATCACCGATGACCAAAAAACGAAATGACCGCCGGGCCTCAACGACTTGAGCAGAACGAACCCTGTCTTCTGGCGATTTGCCCGGCGAGGCCTGACTACTGAAACGCTACTTGGGCTGCCCGTTGCCATCATCAACCGAGCCAGAGCCGTCAATTTGAGTCATTTGACCAAACGGTGTGTCGACATTCGGTGTGATGTTGTAGGTATAAGTCGTATCCGGCAAAGATACCGGGCCAGCCCCGCCACTACCCGATTCAGTCACCTGGATGACCACCCCATGGGTCTGCTGCCGACCATATGTCTCCCTGAATGAAATTTGGAAACGTCGGTTCACGGACTATTGATCTGAGGCGGACAAGCAACCCACACTAACTAGAAAAATTGATCCGATACTGCCCGTATTGGTTATGTAACTTCGCTTCACCTGACCCGTACGGGTGGGTCACTTGGCACCGAATGCAGCATAAGATCGTCCGGTCGGCCCATAATTTTCTCGTAAACACCCGGTGGATAATTACTCAGATGTGGCCCCGTAGCGGCTGCAATATCCGGCTGCAGAACCGATCCGGGTTGGGTGTTCGCTTCGATCTCAAACGATGGTGGATTCTTAAACCGCCGCAGCTCATCCTCGCTGATACCGGCAAGGCGGACAACTTCCGGATCAATCCATTGCAAACTATTTATCGGTGCCGTGGAATAACTCAGCTCCAAAGTGAGATTTTCAGGGCCGGCAAAGTAGATTGAGCAACACATGCCGTGTTCAACAGGCCCAATTACCGGCACGCCCTTGGTACGCAGCCGGTCACGCATTAACAGCAGCTCGGTATTGTTTTTTACCCGCAGCGCCAGATGCTGCATGGTTCCGCGGGCAGACTGTCCACCAGCGTGACCCGCATGGGTCTGCCCGGGCACTACCTCAATACTGGCAATATCCGGGTGACAAACGAATGCAATAGAACTTTCATCGTTCAATCGCAAAAATCCGTGCCAGGCTTTGGCAACACCGTGCATCCAATACAAGGCCTGTAGCTCCATGCCCAGTTTATCGGTGAAGAACTCAATTTGCTCTTTCATGCTGGCGGTGCTGATGGCCAGGTGATGCAGACCTTCTATCTTGTTCATATCGCTCTTTTCCGTGTTGCACTGCAGCTGCGAACGAGTGAATCGGTCGCGCAGGCTAACGACTCCGGCTAGAGTCTTACCCGACTGCCAGAGTTATTTGCCGGCCTCCAATGCGTTGTAACGAAACAAGGTATCGCGCGCGTGTTTACCGGCAACCCGCACCGCACGGTTGCGCACCCAGGCTTTCACCCCGGACAAATGAAACACACGTGCATTGCGCCGCGACCCTTGTTGAATACCTGCGGTACGCTCACGACGCAGGCTCTCGTACCGATCCATGGCGGCGGTAATGTCGTTGCTCTGCGAAAGACAATTGGCCAGCACAGCGCCGTCTTCGATGGCCATTGCCGCCCCTTGCGCCATAAACGGCAGGGTTGGGTGGCAGGCGTCACCCAGTAGCGAAACCCGACCCCGGCCCCACCTGCGCATCGGCGCACGGTCAAACAATGCCCACTTGTATAAGCTGTGTGCGTCGCCGTTTTGAATCAGTTGCTGAACATCGTCGTGCCAGCCCGCGAAATCTTCTTCCAGTTCAGAGCTGTCACCACGCTCGGTCCACGACTCAACTTCCCAGCCCTTTTTTTCGACGACACAAACGCAATTTACCAAACTGCCCGTGCGCACAAAGTAGTGAACAAAGTGTTTGCCGGGCCCCCACCAGGCGGTTGACATGGGCCGGATCAATCCCTCAGGCAGGCGGGCACTTGGCACCGTCAAACGCCAGGCGATATTGCCGGTAAAACAGGCACTCTGTGCACCCCAGAGTTGGGCGCGAATCACCGAATGGATTCCATCAGCGCCGAACAGGGCGCTACCACTATGGCTGGTGCTGTGACCATTGCTTTCAGTCTGTATCTGGACCTGACTGTCATTTTGGGTAAACGACGTAACCCGCGAACCGGTATGCACAGAAATATTGGCTGATGCATGAGCCGCATCAGCCAGCACTGACAGCAAGTCGGCGCGATGAATGTGGTAGTACGGCATGCCGTAACGAGACACAACATCATCACCAAGCGGTGATTCATTTATTACTTTACCCGAGCGCCAATGCCGAAACTGTGTGCCGACCGGCAAAAACGCAAACGCCCGCAATGCGCTTTCCAGACCGAGGTAATGCAGGACACGGGTGCAGTTAGGTGAGAGCTGAATACCGGCACCCACTTCACTCAGTTCGGCTGCTTTCTCAAATACCGAAACAACAAAACCTTTTTCTGCGAGGCACAGGGCAGCAGTCAGCCCACCGATGCCACCACCGGCAATCAGAATGCGGGCCTCAGTCATGCCGGCTACCTTTGCTATCAATGCTGCTGGCAATGTTCAACAATTTGCCCATCGCTCAAGCACAATTTTCAAGACATCATCAAGAGCCAGCCCGGACCAGTGCGATGACAAAACTTCTATTTCAATCGGGCCGTGATAATCGGCAGCCTCAACCATTGCCCGTATCGCCGGCAGATCAATAACGCCATCACCGGGCATGCCCCGGTCAAATGCGAGGTCGGTTGTTGGTACCAACCAGTCGGCCACCTGGAATCCCAGGATATAACCCTTCGCCCGACCAATCGAATCAGACAGGTTTGGGTCCCACCAGGAGTTGTAAGCATCAACCATTACCCCGGCGCCGGCTTCAATTGCAATTTGCAATGCCTGATCCAGCGTATTAATTGCACCGCGATTGGCAGCCACCATGGGATGCAACGGTTCAACTGCCAGCGCCACTCCGGCGCTACTGGCGCGCGGCATCAGGGTCTGAATACTGTCGCTAATTCGTTCCCGACTGGCAACGATGTCTTTGCTGCCGGCCGCCAGACCACCGCCAATGACGGTAATCGAAGTCGCACCCAGCATGACGGCCTCATCGATTGTGCGATAGGCATCATCAAGTGCTTTTTGCCAGGCGGCTGGTGTATCGGCCTCACCGAAACCCGCGATACGGCACAAGGTATTGACCCTCATGTTGCGATCGCGCAAGGCCTGCGCGGCGTGCTTAACCCCTGCTGACGCGTAATGATCCTGCCATGGCGAAACAATGCCAATGCCGCGGCGCACACAGGCATCCAGGACTTGATCAAACGGATGTCCGGTACCAACCGTCATCAGGTTCAGCGCCATGCGTGACAATGGCAGTGCACTTGACGGGGTAGTTGACGCCATATTGTCTGGTCCGGGTTAATTTAAAGAAGTCGATCATCAAGCGCCCGCGCAAGCTGGGGCCAGCTATTCTCCCATAAGGGGTGTCAGGCAGAATACCCCGAGTCAGACGCAACCCCATCCTGGCGTACATCAAACAACGCCGGGTAACCCCAATTCGGAAACCAACATGGCATCAAAAATATTTGTACTCAACGGCTCGAACCTGAACCGCCTGGGCACCCGTCAACCCGAAATTTACGGCACTGAAACCCTGGCCAGCGTGGCCCAGCGCTGTACCGAACGCGGCGCAGCATTGGGTCTTGAGTTGGATTTTCGGCAGACAAATTTTGAAGGGGAAATGGTTGAAAGCGTGCACGACGCCATTGATAACGGCGCTGGCATCATCATGAACCCGGCTGGGTTTACCTTTCAGTCTGTCCCGTTAATGGACGCATTAAAGATGTTCGATGGCCCAAAGATTGAAGTCCATATCTCTAATGTGCACCAACGCGACGACCCAATTTATCACCACTCAATGATGAGCAAAGTGGTCACTGCAGTCATTGCCGGCATGGGCACCGACGGTTACCTGCATGCACTGGACTGGATGGCGAATCAAGTAAAACGCACGTGAAGAAACACTACGACCTGGTTGTACTTGGCGGCGGCGCGGCAGGCATGACGGCAGCCCTGGTTGGTGCCATTGAAGGATTGCGCGTCTTGTTAATAGAAAAGAGTGCACAACTGGGTGGCACTTCAGCACGTTCGGCGGGCACCTTGTGGATTCCCGGCAATTTTTCGATGGCCGCGAACGAAGCACAAAATGACATCGACGCAGCGCGCGCTTATCTGAATGCACTTGTGCAAAATCGCAGCCCGGCAATCATGCGTGAGGCTTTTCTGACGCAAGGCCCGGTGATGCTCACCTATTTGCAAGAACGCACGGCAATACGCTTTAAGCCCTGCCCGCGACATGCAGACTACCACCCCGACTTACCCGGTGCACAGACGGGCGGCCGCCCGGTTGAACCCGAGATATTCGACGGCCGTAACCTGGCTGGCAGTTTCGATTTACTGCGCCCGCCAATTACCGAATTCATGGTGTTTGGCGGCATGATGGTCAGCAAGGCTGACATCGATTTACTGCTGAAAGCGGGCCGCAGCCTGGCTGGTACCGTCCATGCACTACAACTCGGGTCGCGTTACCTGCGCGACCGCTTGCGCTTTTCACGTGGCACCCGGCTCACGATGGGTAATGCCCTATGCGCGGCCCTGCTCCATGAATGCCAGAAACATCGGGTCGAAATTCGCACAATGACCAACGTCACAGAGATCGATCGTGAAACCGATCGTACTGAAACTGCCAACAGCCCTGAAAAACCAAAAATCACCAGCTATCAACTGACATTGCAGACACCGCTGGCACCGCGAACCACCGCCGAATCAACCCAACAAATTACCAGCCACAACATTGTGTTTTCTGGTGGCGGTTTCTCCGGCAATCCACAATTGCGGGCAGAACATTTGCCGGCCCCCACCCCTGAATACACGGCAGCCTTCGAAGGCGCTGACGGCAGCAGTCAGCACCTGGCCAACAACCTGGGGGCGATATTCGGGCCGTCATGTGAACACAACGCCTGGTGGTTTCCGTCCTCACTTGTATCACGTGCTAACGGCTCAACCGGGGTGTTTCCCCACATCATCATGGACCGCGCCAAGCCAGGATTAATTGCCGTGAACGCCGCCGGCCAACGTTTCGTCAACGAAGGGATCAGCTATCACCAGTTTGCGAAGGCGCAGTACGCATCCGGCGCTATTCCGTGCTGGCTGGTTGCAGACGCCCGTTTTGTTCGCCGCTACGGGTTGGGCATTATCCGGCCCGGTGGCAGTGGCCTGGCATCCGCAGTGGCCAGAGGCTATGTTCAGAAGGCAACCAGCCTGGAAGCATTGGCCCGCGACATCGGTGTTGATCCCAGTGGCCTTATTGACAGCGCCCGACGGATGACAGCGTTTGCGAGCAGCGGCATTGACGAAGACTTTGGCAAAGGCAGCGACCCCCTGAGCCGTCAGAACGGTGACCCGGGCGCAGGCCTGCCCAACCCCGGCCTCGGGCGATTAGAAACACCGCCGTTTTATGCTGTTAAAGTGGTGCCGACAGACTTGGGTACCAGCCGCGGGCTACTCACCGATTGCAGCGGCAATTTGCTTGATAACAACTTTCAGCCCTTAACCGGCCTGTACGCCTGTGGCAACGACATGCAGTCGGTCATGGGTGGACAATACCCGGCACCGGGGGTAACCCTTGGGCCGGGCATGACCTTTGCCTATGTTGCCGCGCTGGATATTGCCCGGCGGCTTAAACCACGGTGATAGCCTGTCCGAACAATGAATCGGCAAAACAGTAAACCAGTAAAACCGTTGCGACACAACAGATGACCCTCGTACCCGCCGAACCCCGATCCGAAGCCGAAGCCGAAGCCGAAGCCGAACTGATTGTTCCCGATGTTCCTGACCTTCCCCAGGTTGAGCCAGCGCATTTCCGGCCGGCCAACCCGCAAGCCTTGCAACCGCAACAAGCCCCCACTCACCCGGTGCGCATCCTGATGCTTTTTGGCTCGGTGCGCGAACGCTCGTATAGTCGACTGGTCACCCAGGAAGCACAGCGAATCCTCACCGCCCTGGGGGCCGAAGCAAAAATTTTTGACCCCGCTGGCCTGCCGCAGCCAGACGCCGACCCGGGTACTCACCCAAAGGTTCAGGAATTGTTGTCACTGGCGCAGTGGGCTGAGGGTATGGTCTGGTGTTCACCCGAGCGCCACGGCGCAATGACCGGCATCATGAAATCCCAGATCGACTGGATACCGCTATCTATCGGCGGAGTCCGACCCACCCAGGGTAAAACCCTGGCCGTGATGCAGGTAAGTGGCGGTTCTCAATCGTTCAATGCGGTGAACCAGTTGCGGGTACTGGGCCGATGGATGCGGATGCTGACCATTCCGAATCAATCGTCGGTTGCCAAAGCCTTTTTAGAATTTGAAGAAGACGGGCGCATGAAAGCGTCGCCGTACTTTGACCGGGTGGTCGACGTCATGGAGGAACTGGTCAAATTTACCCTGCTCACCCGGGGCTCGATCGACCACCTTCTTGATCGCTATAGCGAACGCCGGGAAGCCCCTGAACAGCTATCGCAACGGGTAAATCAGAAATCCCTTTAAGCGATCACCACACATTGGCCAATAATCCACTGGCTACCCGGTAAAAGCCGTGATAAGTTGCCAGAAACACGGAGACCCCAATGAAACGCGAACCCCTGTCTGAAGTACCTAAAGAATTCAACGCTGTTGAGTGGCAAGCACGGGTAGACCTTGCCGCCGCCCACCGGCTGGCATTTATACACAACATGCACGAAGGCATCTTTAACCATCTGACCTTAATTGTGCCGGGCACCAACGATCGCTACTACCAGATACCGTTTGGAATGCATTGGTCTGAAGTGACCGCCTCGTGTTTTATGGAAGTCAGCTACGACGGCCAGGTGATGCGCGGCGAAGGTGAAGTCGAACAATCCTGCCTGTGCATTCATGCACCAATTCACCGCCAGCTCCCCGACCATGCAACCGCCGTCTTTCATACCCACATGCCACATGCCAGCGCGTTGTCCCGCCTGGAAGACCCGCGTATCAAACCGATTGGTCAGACCGAAGTGATGCTGTCCAAAACAATTGCCTACGACATGGATTACACCGGCCCGGCAATGGACCCAAGCGAAGGTGAACGCCTGGCAGGCCTGGTTGGCAATAAGAAAATTTTGTTCATGGCCAACCACGGCATTGCCACCTTTGGCAGCTGTGTCTCAGAAGCCTTTGAGATGCTCTACTACATCGAGCGGGCCGCCCAGGTGCAGCTTTACGCAATGTGGACAGGCCAGAAACTGCTGGAGATGAAACCCGAAGTCGAACAAGAAACCCGTAACTTTGACGGCCAGAACTTCAAACACGGCAAACCGCACCTGTATCATTTCGAAGCACTGAAACGAATGCTTGATCGCAAAGAACCTGACTATAAAGACTAGGCAAGACTAGATCGCGGCAATTACTTCCACTTCCACCAGGAAGGCCGGATCAGCGAGCGCGCCAGTATCCACCAGCGTGCTTGCCGGGCGCAGGTCGCCAAACACCTCGCCCCGTATCTGGCGAAACGCTGTTACCCGCGCCGGATTCAGGCCAACAACATAAGTAGTCAACTTAACCACATCACCCAGGCCAGCGTCTGCCCCCGCCAGTGCGAGCTGAATATTGGCAAATACCTGGCGTAGCTGTGCCTCGAAACTATCGCCAACTACCTTACCCTGGGCATCAGCGGCAACCTGCCCTGAAATAAAAATGGTTTTGCCACCGGTCACAACGGCAACATGTGAGTACCCGGCTTTGGCCAGGCCGTCAGGGTCTAAAAATTTTATGCTCATCACTACTCCGGTAAGACCGTCATGGTCATTGCTGTTTAATGTCGGTCATACTATCAAATTGATTTTCTGACTTCGCATTCGAATTTGGCAGGCCTATGAATTCAAAACTGGCGCATCAAAACAGTGTCGATAATCTATGGCGCGATGTTGTCGTCGTCGGCGCCGGATTTGCCGGCCTGTATTCGCTACACAAGCTACGCGAACTCAGCTACCGGGTTATTGTCCTCGAAGCCGGCAGCGATATTGGCGGCACCTGGTTTTGGAACCGCTACCCCGGCGCGCGCTGCGACATCGAAAGCCTGCAATATTCGTATTCGTTCTCTGAAGAGATTCAACAGGAATGGCAATGGACCGAGTTATACGGCACCCAGCCAGAGATCCTGCGCTATATCCACTTCGTTGCTGACAGGCTAAACCTGCGCCCCGACATACAGCTCAATACAAGGGTCACTGCCATGCGCTTCGATGAGTCAGATAATACGTGGACGGTGAATTGCGACTCGGGAGAACAGTTTGTGTCGCGGCACTGCATCATGGCAACAGGGTGCCTGTCAGCCCCTATCGAACCCGATATCACCGGCTTGAATCAATTTTCCGGCGAGCTGTACCGCACAACCAACTGGCCAACCGAATCTGTCAATTTCCCGGGCAAAACCGTTGGCTTAATCGGCACCGGCGCAACCGGCGTGCAACTCGCCCCGGTGGTTGCTGAGCAATGTGGTCAGCTACTGGTTTTTCAGCGAACGCCAAACTTCAGTATTCCGGCCCACAACCGTCCAATTAATGACGGTTACGAGCAGAACTGGAAAGCCAACTATGCCCAACACCGGATCAATGCGTCAAAAACCCGCAATAACGCGATCATGTATCACGGCACAGAGCCTGGCGAGAACATGCCGTTGCCCCGGTTACAAGAAATATTCGAAAAACGCTGGCAAATGGGTGGGCTTAATTTTCTGTACGGGGTGACCGACCTGGTGACCAGTCAGCGGGTTAACGACGCAGCGGCACAATTTGTCTGCGACAAAATTGCAGCGCTGGTCAAGAACCAGGAAACCGCCCGCAAGCTAATGCCTAAAGGCCAGGTGATTGGTGCCAAGCGCCTCTGTGCCGACACCCATTACTACGAAACCTTTAATCGTGACAACGTCCGCCTGATTGATCTGACCGAAGAGCCACTCGAAACCATAACCAAAACCGGGGTAAACACCGAAGGCAGCGGCGGGAAGAACCACTACCCACTTGACGTGCTGATTCTCGCCACTGGCTTTGACGCAATGACCGGTGCACTCAATAGAATCGACATCACCGGTCTGGGTGGGACAAACCTGCGCGACTACTGGGCGGCTGGCGCCAGAACCCTGCTCGGCATGACGGTCGCCGACATGCCCAACTTATTCATTATCACCGGGCCAGGCAGCCCGTCAGTACTGAGCAATATGGTTACATCAATTGAGCAGAACGTCGACTGGATTGCAGACTGCATCGAACACATGCATGAGCACGGGTTCCAACGCATCTCTGCCACAGCCAAGGCTGAACAAGAATGGATGGAACACGTTCAAGCTGTCGCCCAACGAACCCTGCTGCCGTCACAGAAAACCTGGTACGTGGGTGCCAACGTTCCCGGCAAAGCAGCAGTCTACCTGCCGTATATTGGCGGGGTAACCCAATATCTTGAGCACTGCCGGGATGTGGCCACCAACGGCTACGAGGGGCTGAGCCTGCAGTAATTGGCTGCACTAATTTGGCTGCACTAAGCGGGCGGCACTAAGCAGCCTGCGCGACTGTTGTCCGCGCTTTGCCCTTACTGTTGCCGTCACGAACCCGGCGGCGTTGGCAGAACAATCGGACAAACCCCGGTGTTACCCGCATCCACCTCAGCCAGGGTACTCGCATCCACATCCGTCTGAAAAGTTGCATGGAAACGGTTGATCACATTACTCATCCCAACCGTCAGACACAAATCAATGATCTGCTGCTTCGAAAAATGTTTTTCAAGATTGCCATAGGTGACATCATCAATCGGCTCGAGCCGTGTTGACTTGGCCGCGTAGCGAATAATAGCTGCCTGAGCATCCGAATAGATGCCATCGGGCAACGGGTCATCGATAAGATGCCGCATTTGTTCGTCTGTTAATCCCAGCCCTCGACCGAGCGCTATATGTGTGGGAATTCAGTAAAAGCAATCGTTGACAGTGGTCGCTGTCAGGTAGGCAAGCTCGCCGTGAGCTGGCTCCAAAGTCGAGTCTTTGCGGTAAACCGTTTGTAACAGTGACGACATCGCCACCAGGGCTTCGGGTCGGTTCGCCAGTGCGCGATAGACATTGATCAGCCGACCACGGGCGGCGCCGGCATCCAGTAATGCCTGGCGCGTTTTTGCGTCAACGGCCGGATCGTTCTCGTCGATTATTGGAATTCGAGCCATACCAACATCCTTTTTTGGTTTACTGATTTCAAAATATAGCACCTGCCGTCAGTCAACCTCAGCCAACCTCCCTCAATCAACCTCAGATTTGGAAAGCAAGGCCACCAACTGCGCGGCATCAGCAATTTTGTCCAGGTTCCAAACGGCATCAGCAATCGAATCGGTATCCCCGGAAAACTGACCGTACTCGGCCAGTGCGCGCAACTTGTCTTGTAAGTCCTGATCGCTCATCGGATTATTGCCACTACCTTTGGCATCACGAATCTGCAGCCGATGCTGCTGTTCGTCATGCGTGGTCAGCACCAGGTCAACCGACTCGATACCCAGTTGATCATTGCTATGGAAAACAACCTGTGGTCGACCAGCGCGCCGGGTTTCATCAACGGCATCATCATTAAACTCGGGCAGACCGGCCCGGCCGCGAGACAATGCGATGGCAATTGCGTGCTGGGCACTCACTTGTGATTCGCGACCCGTGGTGATATCCGGCCGGTTGGCGCGCAGGCTTAACAGCGAATTACCGGTCAGCTCTACCCGGGCGACATGGTCACTGCGCACACCTTGCTCACGATACAACTGCAAACAAGCATCAACAACCGGGTTTAAGACAACACCAACCGGGTAGGGTTTGTACGTGTTGCGTGCAATTTCCCATTCCTGGCCAAGGTGATTAGTCAGCGCATCCACATTGGGGGTATCTGAGAACACCGGCAGAAAACCCGAGCGCCCGGTGAGCGGTTCGGCGGGCCCGGAGTAACCCTCCGCCGCCAGCAGTGCAGACACTATTCCGTTACGCGCCGCATTACCCACCCCAATGCTCTTTGACATCGTGCCCAGGGTTTCCACCAGCCCGCCGGCCTGGGCCGAAGCGTTTCCCAGGGCCCAGTTCATCTGACTTGGGTTAAGCCCCAGCAACGCCCCCACAGCCACCGTGGCTCCAAACACGCCACAAGTCGACGTGATATGCCAACCCCGGGAGTAATGCGAAGGTGACACCGCATTGCCAATGCGGCATTGCACTTCACCACCCAGGATAAAAGCCCGCAATAAATCCTGCCCGCTGCAGCCGCGCTCTTGGGCAAATGCAAAAAGTGCCGGCGCGATGGGCGCGGTGGGGTGAATAATGGTTTGTGGATGAGTATCGTCAAAGTCAAATATATTGGCACCACCTGCATTCAGAAAAGCCGCCAACAACATATCGACTCGTTCGGTGCGGCCAATGACAGTGCACTTGCCGGCACCGCTAAACGGTTGCAGTACTGATAAACCGATTTGAATCGCCGGTTCGCGGCAACCGCTCAGGGCAGTTGCAATACCATTAAGTAAAGAACGCCTGGCTTCATGTTGAACCCGATCAGGAATATCCTGCCAACGGGTTTCACAAACAAAATTAATCAGTGGGTCAGTCATGGTCAGGCCTGGGGACAGTGCTATTGTTTATGGGTTAATGAGTCTATAAGCGGTGCATCATAGTTGTTGATTGCCTCGTCTGGTTTCGATTCGACACGCCCACCAACGGATTCTCACACGAACATGCGAAAAGCAGATCTGATCGGCGGCATAGGCTTTGTGATCTTTGCATTGCTCATGATCCTGCGCATCATTCCTGGCGAAACCGAAAGCGGCACTACTTACGGGCTGTCGCCTTACTTTTATCCCACCGTTATGTCAGCCGGCATTTTGATTTGCGGCATCGGTCTGGTGTGGCAAAACTGGCGCCAACCACGACCTCATAACAACGGTGATCAGGCCGTAAACGAGGCCGGCCACGAAATTGAAATCGATACCGATATGGAGACCAACCCCGAAGCCGCGCCGCTGACAGCATCGCAACTCATGATGTTTTTAATCGCGATGGCCGTGATTGTGACCAGCGTCTGGTTAATTCAACGCTTTGGCATCGTGGTCTTCGCACCGGTGTTGATCGCCGCCCTGATGATTTTTCTGGGCGAGCGTGATTGGCGGGTCATCCTGCCAACGATGCTGCTGCCAGTCGGCATTGTTTATCTGATCGTGACCCATGTGCTGCAAAGCCCGTTACCTTAACCATTTGCCTTCCGTGTTTGGCATTCAATCATGATTGACGCGTTCACCGGCGCAATAGCTGACGTATTTACCGTCACCGTGATTGCTTATATTTTTCTCGGGGTCACGATTGGCTACCTGGTGGGCGCGTTACCGGGCATGAACCGGGCAACCGCCATTGCCCTGCTGCTGCCTTTCACCGCCAGCATGGCGCCCCTGGTTGCGCTGTCGTTTCTGATTGGGGTCAACAAAGGCGGCGCTGCCGGCAGC
>JBAUID010000225.1:0-2914 GCA_049680625.1 Burkholderiaceae bacterium
GCACCGTATCGCCAAAACTCTCATTGACGCGCACACCATCAACATACACGGACAGGCCAATCGGGTTGCCCAGCAGGGCATTGTCAACTTAACGAAAAATGACCAATGGTGCGGTGCAGAAAGTGGAAAATTACAACCAGAATATTATGTTTTTGGCTACTTGAGCTCACTTTTCGCAGCCGAAATCAGCTTCGGAGTGGAATAAATTTTCACCGCTGATATTAAGTTGACAATGCCCCTGCTGGCGGTTTCCTGCTAAGCACCATATCGGGGCATAGCAAGGTCGTGGCGGCGCCACCACATGGCAGCGCCGCTGATTCCTGTAATCCACCCGGCTACGGGCGGATCAGCGCCCGGCTCGCGGCGCTGCGCCAGCATAGGAGTGCTACGCTTTCTTGGCACTTCTCATGCATGCAATTCCATTCACCCGCCGCACCCTGCCCTACAGCCTGCTCTACAGCATGCTTGTCCTTCCTCTTCCGGGTGGCATACCAATGGCCATCGCCGGTGAACCGGTCTGGGCAGGCAAAGCCGGTATTGGCGCCGTTGTGGCGCGCGGTAACACCAACAGCAGCGCCCTCACCGGTCAGCTCGATTTGTCTCGCAAGTCTGGCCGGCTCACCCACAGTTTCCTGGCTGATATCCACCAGGCCAGGGCCGAAGGTGTCGACACGGCGGACCGGTTGCTCATCGGTTACAAGGTGGACCGCGAACTAAACGAGCGCTGTTATGTCTGGGGATCACTGCGTTATGACAGCGATGCTTTTGCCGACATTGACGAGCGCAAGACGGCGAGCCTGGGCCTGGGTTACCGAGTACTGTTGGGTCCGGTGCATACACTGAGTGTAGAGACGGGCGTCGGCTGGCGTGCAACAACATTCGTCAGTGCCCTGCCCGATACCAATGACACGCCGATCAATGTATCGCTCGCCTACGAGGGCAAGTTCAACGACAACGTCAGGCTGACCCAACGACTCAGCGCAGAGGTTGGCAATGACAATACCCTGTACGCGTCAACCACCGATCTGAACGTCAAGATGAACGGGCACCTGTCGCTGTCGCTGATTTATGGCATCCGGCGCAATACCAAGATTGCAGGCACCCTGGGCAAAATGACCGACTCACTGACCACCGTCAATCTCGTTTATAGTTTCTAGCCAAATCAGCGTCGGGTATGGGCCAGGGTTAGCAGTCGCGCAGGTCACAAACCACGTCGCAAACCTCGTTGAAAAACAGGGCAGAAACATCAATGGATAAGCAGACCGCAATTGTTACCGGGGCCGGCCGAGGGTGCTGACAAGTTGATGGCTAATAAGTGACAATGGGAAACGAGCACACCCAGAAATCTGTACAAAGGCTATCGGTTTCCCTCCGAAATCATTCAGCATGCTGTTTGGCTTTACTATCGATTCAACCTTAGTCATCGTGGCATCGAAGACCTATTGTCCGAGCGTGGCATCGTCGTCAGTTATGAGGCGATTCGGCTATGGTGCAACAAATTTGGTCCGCGATATGCCAGGCGCCTGAAGCGCCGTCACCATGGATTTGGTGATACGTTCTTTCTTGATGAAGTATTCGTCAAGATCTACGGGGAATTGCACTATTTGTGGCGTGCCGTGGATCAGGATGGAGAAATCGTCGATGTATTCGTGCAGAAGAAGCGCGATGGAAAAGCAGCCAGGCGCTTCTTCGCCAGACTGTTGGCTTCACACGGTGGCAAACCGAGGACAATTGTGACAGACAAGCTGAGAAGTTATAACGTTGCACATCGAAAATTGATTCCCGAGTCGATTCATGACACATCACAGTACGCCAATAATCGCGCAGAACTCTCACATCAACCGACATGTGTTCGAGAACGGGGTATGCGCGGATTTAAGTCACACGGACAGGCCCAGAGATTCTTGACCGTTCATGCATCCGTGCACAATCTGTTCAACCTCAGTCGCCACCTGACATCAGCAAAGAATTACCGAGAAATGCGAGCGCGGGCTTTTGCGCCATGGGAATGTGTAACCGCATAGTTGCCGGTCTTTGAAGGGAAACCTTTGGCGGTATCGATTAAGTTGTCAATACCCAGAGGTTCCTTTCCTTGCATGCAAGAGTGGGCAGCACCAGCCAACAGATTCAATCGGGCACGGATGACATCGCTATCCAGAAACAAACCAAGGCTGATCCAACAATACCGGCAAACATCCATCCCGCACGGTCGTAATTCAGGCCAATCGACAACAGCAATGCAAAACTGCCCGGTGCCAGCGCATGCATACAAAACGTCCACCTGGCCATACGTCCCATCCAGGCGCCGTAGTCTTTGCGACCAAATACCTGGGCCACGCTAACCCCTTTGGCTATCGTGATCAAGCCGTTGCCACTGCCCCACAAGGCGGCGACCAGAAACGCCATCCACAATTCAAGCTGCGGTGCTACCAGGAGCAACATACCAAACGTAATCGTGGCCAGGGCGCCGACTCCGACAAGTTTTGGGGTAAGGCGATCGGCAAAAACAATGTCGACTACCCGGCCCGCCACCTGCATTGGCCCGATAATCATGCCAACGGATACCGCTTCGCTTAAGCTCAATCCCCGCGCCTGCAACAGTGACAACAAGTGCACGGCAACAACTGACATCACGTAAGCATGTAGGCTGAACGCGGCAACCAGCCAATAATAGGTGCGCGCCTGCTCTCGCGAGGCTGCCGGTACAACCTTGGACGGCGACTGATCACTGTGTCCGGCCACTTGCTTGCGGCGCGGAATCAACCGGTAATGCAGAGGCAGGCAAATTAGCAACTGCATGAGAACAAACGACAGAAACACCCCGCGCCAGCCTGCCGCGGTTTGAATCCACGCCGTTAATGGCCAGAAGACGGTACTCGCCAGCCCACCGAACAAAGTCACCGCTGTCATCGTT
>JBAUID010000226.1:0-8875 GCA_049680625.1 Burkholderiaceae bacterium
CTGCCTCGGTGGATGGGCGCGACGAACAATCGGTGTAATCACTTTGTCGGACACGGGGAAATCCCAGACGGCCCCAACATCCGATTCGGCAAATGCCTTGACCAGGCGGGGTAAGTCACCCAGGTCAGTCACGGTTTCACCCGTCATGCCAAAACCGCGGGCGATGCCGGCAAAATCGGGTCGGCCAAACACTGCGCCTTCATCAGACAAACCTTCAGAACGCAGTTTGTGAATTTCCGAACCATAAGCGCCGTCGTTCATCACCACAGTCAGGATCTTCATGCCGTGACGCCGCATGGTCTCCAGCTCCTGGATGTGCATTAAGAAGCTGCCATCACCTTCAAACAACACGATGTTCTGACCCGGCCTTGCCGCGGCAACCCCCATGGCAAACGAGGTGCCATTACCAATGGCGCCAAATTCGCGAATCGTCATGAACTTCTCATTGGGCCGGGACGGCATCTGCGCAAAAAAACCGGAGCAGTGTCCCGAAGAATTGACCATTTCCCAGTCGGCGGGCAGGGCGGCTTCTAATGCTTCGACAACATCGCGTGGGTCGTGTAAGCCGGGTTCTGCTTCATACACGGTGTTGTCCGGCTTGGTATTGCGGATACGGGCTGCAATTTCATCACTGCGCCAGGCGTCACCGGCGCTACGGGCCGGCAGGCCTGCGGTCAGTGCTTCAACCCCAAGCCTGGCATCAGCGCGTAAGTGGTTGGGTGCGACTTCCTGGCCCTGGGCGACAGCCTGGGGCTCAATATCGACATGCAGCAACTGTGCTTTTGGTGACAGCTGGCCGCCACCGCTGGCATACAAAGCCTGCGAACCGCCCACGGTAATAACAAGGTCCGCTTGTTTTAAGTACTCCAGCCCAATCTCGGTACTGAAACTGCCAGAGATACCCAGGCAATAAGGGTTCTGATAAAACAGGCCGCGAGCCGGTAAGGTGGTGGCCAGCAGGCCACCGGTTTTTTCGGCCAGTGCTTCACAGGCCGGGCCAGCGCCTGACTGCACTGCACCCATGCCGGCCAGAACTACCACCCGCTTGGCGCCGGTCAATAAATCAACCGCGCGCGCCAGGTCGTTTGGGTTTGGCGGCTGTGGTGATACGGCGGGCATAAGGTCACGAGACGGCCGGGGCAGGGTGTCGGCGCCTGGCCAGGGTTTGTTCTGCAAATCAAACGGGATGCCTAGAACGACCGGAATATTTTTTTCCCGCGCTTCAAGAAAGGCATCTCGAACCGCAACCGGCATGCGTTCGATATGATGCAGTCGATGGTAAACGGCACCGGTTGCCATCACCATCGGCGCCTGGTCGAGCTCTTGGTTGTACCAGCCACTTTTGAGTGGTGATTCACCGGCAAACACGACCACTGGCAGGCGGGCACGTACGGCCGCTGGCAGGGCAGTCATTAACTGGGTCACCCCGGGCCCGCAGGTGACAGTGGCCAGGCCGACATCACCACTCTTGCGGGCATAAGCCATGGCGGCGGCGAACGCACAATGTTCGTGCCGCACGTAGATCATTTCGCAGCCGTTTTCGGCCAGCCGGGTAGCCCAGTTCATGTTGGCATCGCCCAGCAGGGCAAAACAATGCTTAACTTTTTCCTGGCTAAATGCCCTGGCAAGAATATCGAAAACCCGCAGTTCTGAAGTCTGACTTGCACTCAATGGATGTGCTCCTGTAACGATGAGCCGCAACTGTAGCGTACTCGTAGCGGACTCGCTGATGCTGGCCCACGTTGGGTGGCGTTTATTCGCTCAGTAATATGGGCTCGGCACGGTTTACACTGCCTGACGGTGCGCAATGAAGCTTGCGCCGTGTCGATAATGTTTATGCGGGGAGAAGCAATGAATCTGGATCTGAGCGGCAAGCTGGCAATTGTGACGGGATCAACCCGCGGTATTGGCCTGGCAAGTGCGATTGGCCTGGCCGAAATGGGAGCGGAGGTAGTGATCAATGGGCGGACGGAAATGGCGGTTCAGCAAGCCCTTGGGCTGGTGCGTGACAAGGTGCCCGATGCAAAGCTGCGGGCAGTCGCCACAGATTTGTCATCACCCGGTGGGTGCAAAGCGCTGATCAAAGCGGTGCCCCAGGCTGACATCCTGGTGAACAACGTAGGCTATTACGAGAACAAGCCATTTTTTGAGATTGCCGACGATGACTGGCAACGCATGATGGATGTCAACGTCTTCAGCGGGATACGTTTAACCCGGCACTACTTAAAGCAGATGTTGGACCACAAGGACTGGGGCCGGGTTGTCTTTATCTCAAGCGAGTCCGGCGTAGTTATTCCGGGCGACATGGTGCACTACGGATTTTCCAAATCGGCACAGCTGGTGATTGCCCGTGGTGCAGCAGAATGCACCCGCGGTACCAATGTCACGGTGAATTCAGTTCTGCCGGGCCCAACCTGGGTTGAAGGTATGGGTGACCGGGTAGCGGCGCGGGCAAAAAATATGGGGGTGACGGTGGACGAAGCGAAGCGACGCATGTTTTCCGAGAAGCGTCCGACGTCATTGACCCAGCGTTATGCATCGTCCGAAGAAGTCGCCGACATGGTTTGTTATGTGTGCTCGCCGGCATCCAGCGCAACGAACGGGGCGGCGCTACGGGTTGATGGCGGCATTGTTGCGAACCCTTTTTGAGCAATTGCATCAACAGCAGCATTCAGTTTCTGCTGCCGGTTGCTTTAGCCCCCATCACCAGCGGCCAGGGCCAGCATGGTGTTGATATCGGTGATTTTTTCTGCGGGCGCGTCGCGCTGAGCACCACCTTCTTGTTCCACCCGGTTGATTCTGTTCCAGCCGTCAAAATCAACCGTCTGGTGCTCACGCTCAGCCAGAACTTGCAGAATGTCCTGGTTCGTTTGTGGGTTCGGCAGGTTGGCCATATCGCTGATCAGCGTTTCTACTGTTGCAACGCTGTCCGCTCGGTTGGTACCAATTAAGCCAGTCGGGCCACGCTTTATCCAGCCACTGACGTAAACACCGGCTAAGGTTTTGCCATTGATCAGCACCCGCCCGCTGTCGTTGTCGATGACGCCGGTTTTGGCATTCACCTCGAGTTGACTGATGGATTCACCGCGGTAGCCAATACCAAAGACAGCGAGCCGGCAGGAAATTGGGGCGGGGTCGGCCCGCCCGTCAAGATTGGATTTTCTGACCAGTGTTTCGACATGGTCGTTACCAAGCAATTCGACAGTTGACTGATAAAAGTGAAAATGACAACGCCGCGCAGCCCCCTGATTTTTAGCGGGGTCTGCAAATCGTGACAGCGTGTCGTAATTGGCCCGCCGGTCGGGGGTAGTGTCCAGAGTTGCCTGCAGTTCAGTATTCAGGGTCAGGTCTGCCGGATCAACAATGCATTGAACACCGTTTAATTCTTCAAATTCGCGCAGCTCTTTCTTACCAAAACTGACCTGAACCGGGCCACGGCGTCCAATAATGTGGACGTCGGTAATCTGGCTGTCCTGCAGACAGTCCAGGGCGTTTTTGGTGATGTCAGTAGTCCGAAGTTCTTCAACCGAGCGAAGCAGGATACGGGCAACATCGAGTGCGACATTGCCGTTACCAATAACCGCTGCATGTTCACCCGAAAAATCAAATCGATGGTGTTGATGGTCGGGATGTCCGTTAAACCAGCCAACAAATTCGGCGGCTGACACGCTCCCCGGTAACGAGTCGCCGGCAATGCCGGGTTTGTTTCCAATGGCAGTGCCGGTGGCAATAATGACTGCGTGATAATGCTGTCGTAATTCGTCCAGGCTCAGGTCGCGGCCCAGTTCGACATTGCCAATAAACCGAACCTGATCGTAGCCGGCAATTTTGTCGAAAACTGCCGTGACAATTTTAAGTTTCGGATGGTCCGGCGCAACCCCGTAGCGCACCAGGCCGTAAGGTGCCGGCAGGCGCTCGAATAAGTCGACGTGCACAGAATCGAGTTGACGGGTAAGGGCCTGGGCCGCGTAAAACCCACTGGGGCCTGCACCGACGACGGCCACACGTAGCGATTGACTCATTATTTTTTGGCCCGCGGGTTCCGGCTGATTGCCATTGTTAGAGATGTCCGGTTGGTTGTTATTGGTTGATATCGTTTCAGAGATATTTGAGGGTTGGGCTTCATTCACCGCCATGATAATCGCTGGGACGCTAACGGACTAGCGCACCAGCCACCGCATTTTTACGGCCAGGCGGCAAACGAGCGGTCTGATTCGACGGTTAAGGCCATCGACTGGCGCCGGTACCGCGCGGGTGTGAATCCCGTCATGCGCTTAAAAAATCGGTTGAAATAGGCGGGGTCGTTATATCCCAGGGTGAATGCGATTTGCGCAATCTGTTGGTTCGACGACATTAACAACAATTGTGCTTCATCCAGCATGCGTGCGTGAATCAGGGCAAGCGGTTTATGGCCGGTGGCTCGCTCCATGGCAGAGGTTAAGCGCTCCTGCGTGATACCAATGTGGCGGGCGTAGTCAGCAACACTCCAGTGATCGTGCAAGTGTGCGTCGAGCACCGACAAAAAAGTGCGCACCAGGTTGCCCGGTACCGGCAGGGGACGCACGGTTTCGTCACCACATAAACGCCACAGATGGACCAACATAATTGATAAGGTCGATTGCACAACCGATTGTGCTCCCGGGCTGTTGTCGAACATTTCGCGTTCGATCAGCCCGGCATGGTTACGCACAGTGGCAAAACGTTCCGGATCAACCGGGCCGGTAAAGTGTTCCTGCTGAATTGTTTGTAGCACCTGGCTGCCGGTGGCGTCGCCGGTTATACAGCGGCTGATCACTGATTCGGTGATACTAATCAGCACTCCATCGGAGCCGGCCTCCTGCCGGATTGTCCGGTTTGGCCCGCCGGTGAGCCAGCACAGTGCTGCGGGCCGAAGCTGATGCCTGCCGCTAGCGTTCACGGCCGCGTCACCACAAGCCAGCAAAAACAAGTGGTAGCGGTTGTCATTCAGCGCGTATTCGGTCAGGCCAAGTGCGCCGCCGACCCGACGAATTTCAATGCCGCTGAAGATGTTGGAAATGCTGGTGCTGTTCAATGTCTGCTGCTTTAGGCCTTGCGGGGCTGACGGCGCCACTCATGAGTTAGATGTCCGATACGCTCAATCTTTACGTGAAATCCAAGAAAAGTACAATTTTGACTTAAAAAAGTCTATTTGGATTGGTGGCTTTAATCGTATTCTTGTCCGCTAATGAATGGGCAACGAGAAAGCCATCATCGAGACATCCGACGCCATTGAGACGACAGACCCTGTCCAGACAGCCGGCTTGCTGCTGAACGGCGTTGATCTGCCGGCCAGCACAGGGCAGACGTTTGATCGCAGTGGTCCCCTCGGTGGACAACCGGTGACCCGGGCAGCGGCGGCAAGTACGGCTGATGCGAGCCGCGCTGTTGATATTGCCGCGGGTGCATTCCCGGCCTGGTCGGCGCTTGATGCCGAGCACCGTCACCAGCTATTGATTGCCGCAGGCCAGAGCCTGCTCGATCATGCCGAGCACTTGATTACGGCGATGGTTCAAGAGACGGGCGCAACCCACGGATGGGCCCGCTTTAATGTCAGCCTCGGGGCGCAGATGCTGGTTCAGGCAGCGACCTTGTCGTCCCAGGTTGGTGAGCAGTTGATCGAGTCCAACAGGCCTGGGTGTACGGCAATGGCAGTGCGTCAGCCTGCCGGGGTGGTGTTTTCGATGGCGCCGTGGAATGCGCCGGTCATTCTTGGTGTGCGTTCATTGGCGGCACCCCTGGCTTGCGGTAATACCGTGGTGTTCAAATCATCGGAAATGTGTCCACAAACCCATCGACTGATTGTGCAAGCCCTGCTTGATGCTGGCGTTCCAGGTGGCGCGTTGAACCTGATCTCGTCAGCGCCCGCCGCCGCGAATGCGGTTGTCGAAGCTGTGATTGCGCACCCGGCTGTGCGCCGGGTCAACTTCACCGGGTCTACCCGTGTGGGTCGAATTGTTGCGCAAATGGCTGGTCGGTATTTGAAGCCCGTACTGCTTGAACTGGGTGGCAAAGCGCCGCTGATTGTTCTTGATGATGCCGATCTTAAAGCCGCTGTTGATGCCGCGTGTTTTGGTGCCTTCGTCAATCAGGGGCAGATCTGCATGTCGACCGAAAAAATTGTTGTACACGAAAAAATCGCTGATGAGTTTACTGCGGCGTTACGTGACAAGGTGTTGACGATTGTCGCCGGTGATCCGCGCAATCCGGAGACCACATTTGGCTGCGTGGTTGACGACAGTGCGGCCAAACGTCTGGCCGGCCTGGTCGATGATGCGCTTGCCAAAGGTGCGGTGCTGGAAGTCGGTGGCAAAACTGACGGCGTCTTTATGCCGGCTACGGTCCTCAGCCGCGTAACCCCGGCGATGCGGGTTTACAGCGAAGAAAGTTTTGGTCCGATTGTCAGTATTATTCGCGCCGGCGGTGATAATGAGGCCGTACGAATTGCCAACGATACCGAATATGGATTGACCGCCGCCGTGTTCAGTCGCGATGTTGATCGGGCGATGGCGCTGGCCCGACGTATTGAATCAGGCATTTGTCATATCAACGGCCCGACTGTGCACGACGAAGCACAAATGCCTTTTGGTGGCGTGAAAGCGTCGGGCTATGGGCGTTTTGGCGGGCAAGCTGCAATTTCAGAATTTACCGATCTGCGCTGGATAACAGTGCAGGACGGTGATATCCACTACCCACTATAGGGCCAGGCAGTATTGGCCACTGACTTACCAGGAGACTCTTATGGAATTTTCAACACCAGTCAAACTTGCAGCGGGCGCTTTGTGTGCTGCCGGTCTGAGCTTAATGACAATGAGCAGCGCACTTGCCGCTGACCCGATAAAGATTGGTGCGGTTGCGCCCAAGACCGGGCCATTGGCTGGGGGCTCTGCTATTACCCATTGGCCAAATATTCAGTTGTGGGCCGCCCAGGTTAATGAGAAAGGCGGTCTTAAGATGAAAGACGGCACGATGCGCAAAGTCGAGATCATCGAATACGACGACCGCACCAACCCGGCCGAAACCATCAAAGCCGTGCAGCGCCTGGCCACGGCAGACAAGGCTGATTTCATCGTCGCACCGTATGGCACGGGCTTAAACCTGGCTTCGGCACCCATTTTTGCGAAGTACGGTTATCCGCAGATCGCCGTCAGTGCAATCAGCGACAAAACTGCTGAACTGACCAAACGGTACCCGGGGATCTTTTTTACCCTGGGAACCACCAGCGCTTTTGCCCAGTCGGTAGCTGACATCCTGGCCAAGATGGTGAAAGAGGGCACTATTGGCAACAAGGTTGCGATGGTCAACGTCGCTGATGCCTTTGGTATCGAGCTGGCTGAAGCCGCCAAGCCAATTTTCAGAAAAGCCGGGCTGGATATTGTGTATGACAAGTCTTATCCGCTGGGCACGCAAGATTTATCGCCGGTGATCAAAGGGGCCAAGGCGGCCAACCCGGATGCATTTGTTGCATGGTCGTACCCGCCGGATACTTTTGCGTTAACCGAAGGTGCACGTATCGAAGGCCTGAATGTGAAAGCCTTTTACACGGCTGTCGCGACATGTTTTCCTGCTTATGCGGGCAAATTTGGCAAGTCGATCGAAGGCAACCTGGGTGCGGGCGGGGTTGACCCCACTTCCAAAGCTTTCCAGGAATATGCGGCAGCCCACAAAAAAGTAACTGGTAAAGATGCTGATTACTGGGCAAGCGCGGTGACTTATGCAAGTTTGCAGACCCTGGGCCAGGCAATTGAAGCGGTGGGTTCAACGGATCGCAAAGCCGTAACCGAATACCTGAAGACGGGAACCTTCGAAACCGTTATGGGCACGTGGAAGTTCAACAACCAGGTGATCGAGCAGTTCTGGACGGTGGGCCAGTGGCAAAACGGCCAGTTTGTAGGGGTCGCATCGACTGGTAAAGACGGTCAGAAAGAGGCGGTTGCCAAGAAGGGTTGGTAAGCAATATCAGTTGAATACCCCGGTCAGTACCGGGCCCCTGTTTGGTTGATAACAAGCAGGTGCCGGGTACCAGCCGGGTTGAAAGAAAAAAGAAACGAGAGGCAATGGATATTCTGATCACCGGCTTAATGCTCGGCGCAATTTATGCGCTGATGGCTATGGGCCTGACCTTGCAATACGGCGTGTCGCGCATAATGAATCTTGCCAACGGTGAGATGCTGGTCGCCGGCGCGTTTGGGGCATTCTGGATATTTACTGTTCACAAGGTCAGTCCGTACTGGGCTGCCTTGTTTGTTGTTCCTCTCGCTTTTATCGTGAACTGGCTGGTTTATCGGTACCTATTGTCTCCCCTGGTTCGTCGGGCAAAGAGCCGTGGCCAACTTGAAGTCGATTCGATACTGGCGACTTTTGGTATGAGTTTTGCATTTGTCGGCATCATGTTGTGGTGGTTTGGCGGAGAGTTCTTTACATATTCATTTCTTGCAACACCGGTTGAGTTTCTTGGCAGTCCGTACGCCCTGAACCGCCTGGTTGCTTGCGCAGCATCCGTTGTCATTTGTTTTTTGCTTTATCTGGGTATTTACAGAACCCGCACGGGTGCCGCGATTCGCGCGGTAGCCGTCGACCCGGCGGCAGCTGGTCTGGTGGCAATTAATGTTCCCCTGGTATGTGCATTGTCGTTTGCCCTTGGAGGGGCAATTACCGCAGCGGGGGGCATCTTGTTCAGCACGTTTTACGCACTGGACGCGTCGGTTGGTGTCGTCTACACGATGAAGGCATTGATCATTGTCATCATGGGTGGGGTCGGTGACGTCCGGGGTGCAGTGGTCGCGGCTTTTGTCCTCGGGGTAGCCGAAACTTTTGTGGCTAGCCTGATTGACCCGGGTTTAACGCTGGCGGCCGC
>JBAUID010000227.1:0-17572 GCA_049680625.1 Burkholderiaceae bacterium
AATCACAACCCCCCGCTAAAACACCCAACCCCAATTCACAAGCAGCAACCTAACGCCCCCCTCGCCGCCCAAACAACTGCAGAGCCATCACCGCCATAAACGCCAATGACGTGGCCGCACTGGCGACATAGGTCAACGCAGCCGCGCGCAGAACCGAACGGGCACCACTGACATCTTTTTCATCTACCAGCCCTCGCGACTGCAACTCGTGCAGTGCGCGTTTGCTGGCATCAAACTCAATCGGTAGTGCCAGCACCTGGATACCCATGGCGCTGACAAACAAAATGGTGCCGATCTGAGCGATACCCGGCATACCGATAAAACTGCCACCCAATGCCATGATCATGCCGCCTTGTGATGCTGCGGCGGCCATTGGCATCAGAACCGATTTCAGCTTAAGCGGGCCGTAATGGCTGGCTTTTTGCAGCGCATGCCCCACTTCGTGAGCGGCAATTGCAATCGACGCAACACTGGGTTGGTTATAAACCGCATCGGACAAGCGGATCAATTCCTGACTGGGTATATAGTGGTCACTAAGCGTCCCTTTCACCATTTCAAGACGTACCTTCTGCAAACCATTGCTGTCCAGAATGTGACGTGCCACCTGCGCCCCCGTTGCCCCGGATGCATTGGGCACTATCTGCCACCGGGCATAGGTTCGCTTCAACCAGGTTTGTATGAGTAACGACGCGCCGAAAGTGACGGCAATAACGATAAGAAACATCTGGAATTCCGTTGGTTTTATTGGTTGATTTTTTGCGGTGACTTTATGTCGATCTCATCATTACCGCGCAAATAATGTTCAGCGTACCGGACGGCTTGCAAAACGGGCTGGCAATGGGGCTTCTGGATGCGGAGGATGGCCGTGATTGCGGCGCCAAAATGCCACGCCACCCAGCCTAAGCCAGACCGGAACCGACAAAACGACACCAGCGATGAACCCGCCCGCATGGGCCCAGTACGCAACCCCACCTTCACTCGAAGGACTGGCGGCACCACCAAATATCTGCAAACCGAACCAGATAATCAGCACAATAAACGCAGGAATAGTCAGCCGCTTGAATATCACGACCAGAATCAGCATAACGTCTACCTTCGCCTTCGGGAACAGTAACAGGTAACCCCCCATAACCCCGGCAACAGCGCCTGATGCGCCAACCACAGGAATCGAGCTGCCTGGGTCGGCAACAATGTGCGCAGCGGCGGCAGCAAGCCCGGTGACCAGGTAAAACATCAGGTACCGAACATGACCAAAGACATCTTCCATGTTATCGCCGAAGATCCAGAGAAATAACATATTGCCAAGAATATGCATCACACCAGCGTGCTGAAACATCGACGTAATCAGACCGTGCAAATCGACACCATTGGTTACCTCTGCCGGCACCATCGCAGTATTACCGAATGGATCTGAGCCAGTCTGCGGCATCAAGACCCAGTAATAAATGAACACCAACACGTTAATTGCGATCAACGTGTAGTTCACATATGGAACCCGTCCGGACGGGTTGTGATCTCGAATCGGAAACATAAACCTTCCCCGGCGCCCCAGTGGCTTGCATGAAGGCGTTATAGTACAGGCGGGAGAATCCAAGGCTTTCCAGGCGGAGATAATCAATTGAGTAAAGAACTGCTGTTTGGCATTACAGAGTCCGGGGTGATGCACACCGATGCGCAGCCTTTGCCAGACCTCGAAACCAAGTTCCGGATGGTTCGTGATGCTGGTGTCTACGACTATTTTGACAAAACCCCGCCGGCGGCACTCGCTGATGACTACCAACGCCTCAGTGATCAGTACGAAATACCCATCCTGGCCGGTGGCTGGTTTTATTACCTGGGTAAAGACGAACCCCTGCTCGAAGAAAATCTCAAGCTTGGCGCACGCCTGGGGAGCCGGGTTCACAACACCCAGATTCGCATGGATCACAGCAACGGCCACCTGGTAACCGACGAAGAAGTGGCTGAAACTTATTTGTGGGCGCGCGAAATTGGCGACAAAGTTGGTTGCGTCCCTACTTTTGAAGTTCACGTCAATATGTGGTCTGAAGACTTTCGACGTATTGCAGCAGTAGCCGAGTTAGTCGACAAGCGCGGGGTGAATTTTGAAATCACCCTGGATCACTCCCACGTGATTTTCAAAATTGACAATCCACGCGAGCAGCAAGTTTTTAATATCGAGCAGGCGATACAAAAAGGCGAACTAGTTCTCGACCCATTCGCAGCGAATAACGTCTGCAGCCAGTGGATTGAAAGCGGCTTGGTGAAGCACTGTCATGCACGAGCCGCTGTACCCAATAACCCGCGCAATGCCTGGGCGTCACACGAGAGCCTGGAAACTTTGCCATCGTCCCTGCACCCTAAAGAATTAGTCGGCCGGGGCATCCAGTATCCGTTTATCCAGCCCGAGCCAGGCCAGTGGCACAGCGAATGGCATGAAGAAAAGCTTGAACCCTGGAAAGAAGTCGTTCGTCAGCTAATGCACCACCATGCCCACCAGTCAGACGAAGCATCGCTGACCATCTCGACTGAATTCATTCCGAATCCAGATTATGGTGGCGGCGCAAAATATTCTATTTTCGAGAATTCCGTAGCCTGCGCCCGCTGGTTACGGAACACCTGGGAAACAACCCAGCATGCGCCGGTAGCTGCGCGACGCTGAACCCTGCCCCAGTTCAATCTGTGCCTGTCAACAATTACAATTCAACCGTGAGAGCTCATTAATGAAGACAACATCAAACATCTTGTACGGCGTAGTCTGCGCCTCGGTCTTTTCGGTCACCGTGCTCGCACTGCCAACAGCCGTGGCTGATGACGATGAAAAGCCGGCAGCCGCCGGCTGGCTTAAGTCGGTTCGATCTGAACTGGCAAAAAACAATTACGATGCTGCGATTAAGAAACTTAAAGCGGCAGCTGAAAATAAGTCGGCCGACTGGCACAACTTAATGGGCTATAGCCTGCGTAAGAAATCACCGCCGGATCTGGCAGGTGCCGAAAAACATTATATTGCGGCGCTGGACATCGACGCCAGGCACAAGGGTGCGCTTGAATACTACGGCGAACTAAAACTCATGCAGAACGACAAGCCAGGTGCTGAACAAATGCTCAAGCGACTGGTCAACGCGTCCTGCGGCAAAGGCTGCGAACAATACGACGACCTCGCCAAAGAGATTGCAGAACGTCAGTGAATTAATCCGGATTAGTTTTGTTCCGTCGGCGAAGCATTTTTTCGGCAAGACGCGGGCCGGTACCAGGCTTTGACCAAGGGCAGACCGCAAGACAAATGCCGCAGGCCAGGGTCTGGCCAAAGTACGGAATACACTTATCGAAATCCACATACCATTTCTCGACCCCGCGCACCATTTGTTTGTCATTGCTGATCGCCTGGGGCGGGCAGGCTTTGGTACATACCTGGCAGTTCAGGCAAAAGTCTTCAGAACCAAAATCTTCCGGAGTGTCTGCAACTAACGGCATATCGGTAGTCACTGCGGCTAGCCGAAACGACGAGCCAAACTGGCGATGAATCAGCGACCCGTGTTTACCTAACTGACCTAATCCGCTATCAATAGCTGCTGGCATCATCGACAATGCCGACGCGTACGGCCCCGGCCAGGGTTTGGCGTAATACCCTTGCTCAAGAATCCAGTTCGCCAGTTTGCGGCAGGCCCGTGATGCGCGGTTATATTCTTTTGCAACCACCACGCCCGCGGTCGGATTCTCGAATGATGCCGGTGCCTGGGCGAGCTCTTCATAGTCCATTGTCACTGCAATCAGAATAACCCAGGGGTCGTTCAGTTCATAACCCTCGTAAACATAAAGTGGATTCATTGCAGCAATGCGCACGTCGTCTCCGTCATTGGCAAGCGCAAATTCTTTAAGCGATGCCACCCACGCCGACGGCTCATTGCTGACGACTTCATCGGCCTTTTCTGCAGGTGCCGGCCCACGCCCACCGGGGGGCTCGGGGTTAAAATGCTCGCGCATGGCATCTGATTGCCGGTGGTACCGAATCACCTCCGCCTGCAAGTCGCCGTGAGTCTGTTTGTTGGGTGGGTGCCAAAAAAACGGGCTGGGTTGGCGCACCTCGCTTTCACCGAGGCCATTAACCGTATTACCGGAAACTTCGGGCATTGCATCGAGAAAATTCTGCAATGGATGGTAGGGCTCAGGCTTTGATTTCATCGACGGCACCACCTATGGAAACAACCTATGGAAACAACCTATGGACCAAATGGTCGTAAAGACAAACCGACCCTACAAACTATAAGCCTCCAGGCTGGCGGGATGAAACAATTCTTCAATCGCCACCCGCCGGGGACTCAGCCCTTGTTGATGGTGGTGACCAAGAAAGGTATCCAGAACCTTCTCGTTACCCTGCACTCCGTACGACCAAAAATCTGGCCCCATCAGTTGCCGTGCCGCATGTAACTGATCTTCGACAAACGGCATAGTCACCTTGGTTGCTGACGTGTCGTTTAAGGACTCCCTGGCAACGTCTTTGGCCGCTGCAAATGCCTTGAACAAGGCACCTGGCAACCACGGGTGTTGCTCCGCCAGTTGGCGACGCACCCCGACAACATGCATGATCGGGAAAACTCCGGTGCGACGGTAATAATCGCTGGCCACCGCAACTGAATCTTCAAACAAGCGCGATATGTTGGGGTGGCCCTCGTCAAAGCACCGCGGCCAGCGCGGGCCAATGAAACCATCGATCTCGCCGGCAACCAGCATATCGTTGAGCGATTTTCCCTCCGGCGCCTGTTCAAGTGACACCTCAGGTGGTAATTCGATTTTTATTTTCTCCGGTCGACCCGGTGAATTCATGCCGCCCCTCACCCACTGGATATCGGCGGGCTTGACCCCGTAGTCGTCTTCCAAAATTGCGCGGGCCCACACGTTAGCGGTTAACTGGTACTCGGCAATGCCAATTCGCCGCCCTTTTAAGTCTTCCGGTTTGTTGATGTCTTTGTCGTTGCGAATGTATATCGACGTATGGCGAAAGGCACGCGACAAGAAAACCGGAATAGCAATATACGGGGGGTTTTCACGGGTAAGGCTGACGACGTAACTCGAAAATGACAGTTCACTGACATCAAAAGCCTGATGACGAAAGGCACGGAAGAACATTTCCTCCGGCGACAACATCTGAACAATCGGGTCAACCCCGTCAATCTGAACCGACCCGTCGACCAGGGCTCGGGTGCGATCATAGTTGCCAACCGCCATGGATAAATTCAACAAGCTCATTAGTTTTGTCTCAGTAAGTGTTGTTAAGGAAACCCTGTCAACCTATATCCTGATGTTGCAGGCGAATGGGTTGACCGGTACGGGCAGAGCCCAGAATGGCATGGCAGATTTCAAGACTGGCCCGACCCCACGCCGCCGTTTGTAAAGCGGGTTGTTTATCGCGCACGGCTGCAAATAAAGCATCCAGCACTGCTGCCCGCGGGCTGGCACGCTGAGCGACCGGCTCGAACCGTTTTTCGTTGTTGCCATAGATCCAGACACCGGTAGCGGTCAGGCGCAGATCAGCCTGCTCAGTGCTGACGACAATGGGTCCGAAGTGTTCATGGTGTTCCGGTATGTCCGGTTCGGGTGCACTGCCAAAGCTGCGCGTCATTTTAAGGGCGGCTTCGTCAGCCGGACTCGTAACCCCGTCCAGCAGGCGACGCGCGCGACCATAGTCTTTCGGCGATTTGCGATGGCCCAGTTCCCCAACCCAGTCCATCCACTCGTCCGAATCAAAGTGGGCATAGCCGCTGTAAGTCAGGGTTGCGCAGCAAGAATCACCAAAGTGAATCATTGCCGTGTAGGCACCTTCGGTGGAGCGACCCCGGTCCCAGTTTCCGGTATGCGCATAGACGGCAGTCGCTGCACAGCCAGCCAGCAGTCGCACCACATCAACCTGGTGTGCCGCCTGACTAAACACGACCCCGCCACCCCGTGCTGTGACCAGTTCTTCGGGACGGCGCGGACGATACAAAAAATCCGTGTAGTTCAGTGCCTGTATCTGACGCGGCTTGCCCAGCCCGCCGCCGCGCAGCAATGCAGCTGCATGGCGAACTGGTTCATCAAAACTGTGGCTGGGCCCGACAATCAGGTGTACCCCGGCCTGCGCAACAGCCGCAACAATGTCGTCGGCATCAGCCATATCGATTGCCAGGGGTTTGTCGACCAGTAAGTGTTTGCCAGCCGCCGCTGCACACAAAATGTGATCGCGGTGCATTTGGTGCGGGGTTGCGATATACACTGCGTCGACGTCGCTGCGGGCGCATAGCGCAGCAACAGAATCGGTGGTGAACGCGCCGGGATAGCGGGCAACAAACGCATCGCGCGATTGCGCCCTGGGCGCACAAGCAGCGGTCAGCTGTATGCCAGGATGCGCATCAAACGCCGCCAGCATTAGCATGAACCCGCGGCCCAGCCCAATTACCCCGAGCCTGACCGGCTTGCCCTTTGATAGCGACCGGTTGAGGATCATCGGCCCGGGTTCATGGGTTGCTTCATGGGTAAATTACCAATTCGATATCACCGTCAACAACCCGGGAAACGCAAGCCATCAGACAGTTGTGTTTTTCTTCGGGCATCAGGAACAAGTCTCGATGATCTATTTGGCCGCTGCCACGATAGCCTAGCTTACAAGTACCACAGGTCCCACTCTCGCAAGAGCTGCGCATCTCGTGTCCGGCCGCCCGCAAAGCTTGCAACAGGCTTTGATCTGCGGCCACGTGCAATGCAGCCGATTGACCGGCAATACGCACGACAAACGGCTGATCGTCTTCGCGAACCGCCTGCACCGGGCTAAAACTCTCGGTATGAATTGCCCGGACTGGCCAGTGTCCGGTCATGTCAGCAATGTCGTCCATCAACGGTTGCGGCCCGCAGCAATAAATATGACGATTATCCGGTGTTTCAAGCAGAGGCCAGAAATCGAAGGCCGCATCCGCCTGTCCGTTGTCATGATGAATGGTGACCCGATCGGCGATAGACGGATCGGTGAGTTCAGTCAGAAACGCGGTTTGCCGTGCACTACGGGTGCAATACACCAGGTGCCAGTCAGCCGTTTTGAACTGTCCCGCAAACTGTTCAGCGGATTGCTGCTGTGCAAGCCGCTGCAGGGCCTGAACCATTGACCAGATTGGGGTAATACCAATACCCCCTGCGATGAACAAGTAAGCTGGCGAATCGACGAGTTCAAATTCATTGGCGGGTGCTTCCACCAAAATACGATCATTGACCTGTGCCTGCTGGTGCATGCTGACCGATCCACCCCGGCCGTTTTGTTCACGTTTTACCGCGATCGAATAGGCCGATTTGTCAGCCGGGTTGCTGATAATCGAATATCGCCGCATGGCCCCGCACGGGGTCTGGACGCTGATATGGGCGCCCGGGGTGAAACCCGGCAGCACCTGTCCGGGGGCCGCGGTCAAATCGAAACGCTCAATTTCGCTGGTGAGCGACTCGCGGCGGGCCACTGTTAGCGCCAGTAATGAGTCGGACACCATCGGCTCAGTTCGCCGCAAGGTCAGGATGCCTTGTTGCCAGCGTCGCAATAAATCGCGATGTCATAGGCATAGGCATAGGCAAAGTTATATTCATTGAAATCCGTCCACCTGGCTGCCAACCCGTTTCGATGAGAAAAAACCCCGGGCTGGCATAATCTTAGATAGCTAAGTATATTATCAGTCGTGCCTTGGGTGGCAAGGCTGACCCCAATCCATACCCCGACACCAACTGCTCTGTGCAGCGATCGATTAAATCGCCGCTTCCGGGGCAATAACACCGGCGACGGGGGTACCGCGGAGGCTATATGCTGACACCTGAAGAAAACAACCTGCTGTGCCGCGTCGAAGGTGACGCGCCAATGGGCCAACTGATGCGGCGTCACTGGGTACCCGTAATGTTGTCCGAAGAATTACCGGAACCCGACGGGCAACCTGTTCGGGTTCGCGCCCTGGGCGAAAACCTGGTCGCATTTCGGGACACCGAAGGACGGGTTGGTCTGCTCGATGAAATGTGCCCACACCGCCGCGCCTCCCTCGTTTACGGCCGTAACGAAGAATGTGGCTTGCGCTGCCTGTATCACGGCTGGAAGATGGATGTCGCGGGCAATGTGATCGAAATGTTTTCCGAGCCTACAGCGAGCACGCTCAAGGATAAAGTCAAACAAAAAGCCTACCCAACGGTTGAGGCCAATGGCTTTGTATGGGCGTACATGGGCCCACCCGAAACAATGACGGAATTTGCCGGCAGTCCTTTTGGCTCAGCAGACGATTCAAAAGACACGCCAGTCAGCATTTTGAAGATGCGGATAGCCGCGAACTGGGCACAGATTACTGAAGGCCAGATTGACTCAGCCCACAGTTCGAGCCTGCACTCCACCGATATGAAACCGGCACGAGTCAGCGGCGCGGCGGCCGATGAGAAATCCTGGTACCGGCCGTCAACCGACAAAGCCCCACGCATGCAAACGGAAATCACATCTTACGGATTTCACTACGCCGCGATTCGGCGCCCGATCAAAGATGCCCGAACCCACGACTACGTTCGGGTCACAGAATTTGTTGCCCCGTTTGTGTCACTAATACCCCCAAATAATTTGTACAACGTGGCCAGCGTCATTGTGCCAATTGATGATGAAAACTCCATGTTCTACTTCATTGCGTGGGGTGGACAGGATTGCCCGGACACCGCTCAGTGGCGAGAGTTCTGCCATGCCGTGCCCGGACGTGACCTGGACTCAGACTGGACGCCAAAACGAAATCTCGGCAACAATTTTGGCCAGGACCGGGTAGCCATGAAGAACGGTAGTTTCACCGGTATTGATGGCATTCCAAATCAAGACCTGGCGATGTGGGTTGGCATGGGCCCGATCGTCGAGCGAGACAAAGACATCCTGGGTGCAAGTGACATCGCCATTGTCGAGTTTCGCAAACTAATGGTGAACGCGGCCCGGGTTATGGCAGAAACCGGTCAGGCCCTGGGTGCCGGCGACAATCGCAAGCAACCACAAGAGATTGCCAGCTTTGAAGGGGTGATTGAAAAAATTGTTGACTGGCGTCAACTGGAGCGCAAACCGCGCAAGGCACAACCCGCCTAAGCTTTGCCTTTATTGGCAGTTTTGACAGATTTGTCCGATTTATCCGATTTATCCGATTTCCCTGATTTGCCTGATACAAACGATTGAGTAGACGGCACCTGGCGGCCTGATTGCTGTTCCTGATATTCATCATCGGCCAGGTTTGTAATCATGGTCAAAAGAGTTTTACGGGTAATTGCGATCTCGGCTTCATCAATACCCTGAGTGGCAATATCGTTCACCAGTTCGGCTAGCGGCACCAGTTTGGCCTTTAGCGACCGGCCTGCTGTCGTGAGGAACACGTGTTGCTTGCGCTGATTGCCATCAAGATTGCGACGCTCAACATAGCCTGCGTCAGTCATCTTTCGCAAGGCAGTGTGGGTTGTCGATTCCATCAGCCCGGCACGCTCACTTAATTCACGCTGGGTTAATCCATCCCCTTCCCACAATATCCGCAAGAAAACCCAGTGACCAAAACTCACGTTGTATTGCGCCAGTCGCATCTGCAACCCGCGGGTGACTCCCCTGGCGGCATCACGAACCAGATGAGCCATTCGATCATTGGGCACCGCCTGACGCCAATGACGCAAAATGGCCCGGGTAGTCGGGTCCGCCGCATCGGATGGGCTGGCGGCCTTCGTTGCGCCGGCAGGGTTGGCAACATTGGCTGCATCGGTTACTTCACCGGGCTCGGGTTGGTTGCCCGGCTTGGCTGCGCCCCCCACTACCCGGTTGCCTCCCGGACCCACAAATCCCAGGCCCGGTTTACTTGCGAACCAACCGATACGCGGGCCGCCGCCACCTCAGCCGGTGACAGATACTGCGCCGGGCCAAGCACACTGGCCTTAAGCTGTAATTCAGCATTCATTTGCGTGTACACAGCGTTGTAAACAGCCTGGCGAATACTGCCACCGGTGACAGTCACCCCGTGGCCACGCATCAACACAACCTGCCCGTCGGCGAGACTGTTTGCCAGCGCGGCTCCCAGCTGCTGACTGCGAATCAGCATGTCACTGCCGTCACCTGCCGTGTCACGGATTTCAAAAACCGGGGTCTGCTCACTAAGAAAATAACTCATGTGCCAGATCGGCCGTAAGCTCGCACCGCGGACAACGCCAAACGGCACCACGGCTGGCGCATGGCTGTGCACAACAGCGATAACATCAGGACGCTGACGCAATATTTCGCCGTGTATAAAACGTTCGAGGTAAACCGGGCGTCCCCCTGCATTGACGGGTTGACCGTCCAGGTTGAACTCAACAATGTCGTCTGCCGTTACCAGGGCTGGCGCCATATTGCGCGCCAGCAAAAAACGCTCCGGATTATCCGGATGGCGGACACTGATATGCCCAAACGCATCAACCACGCCATGCCGAAACAAGATCTGGTTTGCGACCACCAACTCGTCAATGAGACTGGCCGGCGCAGCCGGCGACGGGATTCCTGAATCGGGTATTGGTTCCCCGGGGCTTTGCTGACACATTCACGCTCTCCATAGTGTTTGACTTGCCGCCATACAGGGCGCTAAGCTAGCACAAACTTAGCAATCAAAGTTTATTGCCAACCGGAGACAACCATGCAAAAAACACCCATCACGCGCGCGACTGGCCAGATATTAATCAAAGCGGTTCTGAGCGCTGGCCTGGCGATCGGCATGGCCTCTCCAGCGATGGCCAAATACGATCTCACCTTATGTGGCGCCAGCCCAGGCGGCTTATGGTCATTACTGGGTGCCGGGGTTGACGCAGCGGTAAAGGCGTCATATCCGGGTTCAACCGTGACCTATCAGACCTCGGGCGGCGGCTTCGCCAACGTTGCGCAACTGGCCCAGAAAAAATGTGATCTGGCGCTCGTACACGATGCCGAGGCCATTGCCGCGGCAAATGGGCAACCGCCGTTTAAATCGCCAATGACACATTTGCGTACCGTGGCCGTTATGTATACCTGGGCACCGATGCAGTTAATCGTGAACAAAGAGTTCGCCGAGAAAAATGGCATTACAACAATCGAAGATATTGCGACAAAAAAAGTACCGATCCGCTTGTTACTGAACAAGCGCGGCAACGTCGCCAGCCAGGTTGGAGAATCCTTGCTTAAAGCGGCAGGCGCCGATCCGGATGCAATCAAACAATGGGGTGGCCAGGTGATTTATGCTGCGTCCAAAGAGCAAGGCGAATTGATGCGTGACCGACGGGCCGATGCGATGCTCAATTCTCTTTTTGTTGGCCACGGATCAATTAAGCGCCTCGCCTCAGCGATAGGGCTTAGCCTGATACCGGTGAGCGATTCAACCGCTGGCGCGGTTGCCAACGAGTGGAAAATCGCCAAGTTTACGATTCCCAAGAATGCCTACGACTGGACCACTGCAGATGTTGGTACGGTAACCCTGGCAGCGCAGTTGTTTGTCAATGAGTCGGCCGATTCAAAAATGGTTTCAGATGTGACTGCCGCCCTTGTCGCCCATGCGGACAAGGTCGCCGGTGTGCACAAAGCAATGAAAAATCTTGACGCCAAACTTATGGGTAGCGGTACTGCCGTTGCCTATCACGAGGCCGCTGATAAAGTGTACAAAGAAGCTGGGCTGCGCTAATTAATTGTTCAGATAAACGCCAGCCATCGCTTAGCGCCGGTTGGCGCAGGAAAGTCCATGTCGCTGGTTAGCCTGGCATTTGATACCGGCGCACGACGCCAGCCAACGGGTTGGGTTGGTCAACTTATCTACTGGTTTGCGGCCCTGACCGCAGTCTGGGTTATCTGGGCTGCGGGGTTTTCACGTACCGATTCGCTGTCACTGACCATCACTTTTCTGACGCTGATGCTGGTCATGACGTTTGCGCTGATTGCGCCATTTGCGAACAGTGCCGGCCATCGCGTCCCGTGGCCGGACTGGGTTCTGATTCTGGCCAGTGCCGGGGCCGGCATCTTTTTTATCCAGCAATCGGACAGTATTGCAGAGCGAATTACGTTGCTCGACCCGTTGAGCCGGGCCGACGTGATTGCCGCCACAGCCCTCATCTGCCTGACAATCGAAGCGATGCGCCGTACTGTTGGCCTGGGCCTGACCGTGCTCGTGTTGATATTCATTGCCTACAACTTGTACGGCGATTTGCTCGGTGGGCCAATGGGCCACGGCGAGATCACCGGCGAGCACTTTCTCGACATCATGGTGTTTACCACCGACGGATTATTTGGCGTGCCACTGCGCGTGGCCGCAACCTATGCTTTCTTGTTTGTTCTGTTTGGAACCGCGCTCTCGAAAACCGGCGGCGCCGATTTTTTCTTCGACCTGGCGGCCGCAATTTCTGGCAAGTCACCTGGGGGCCCTGCCAAGATTGCAGTAATTTCTTCCGGCTTGTACGGCACCATTTCCGGCAGCCCCACATCAGACGTGGTGACCACCGGTGCGGTCACTATACCGATGATGAAACGCCTGGGTTACTCAAGCAGTTTCGCCGGCGCAGTTGAAGTTGCCGCATCAACCGGGGGAAGTTTGCTGCCACCAGTTATGGGCGCAGCGGCTTTCATCATGGCCGAGTACACTGGTATTCGCTACGTCGATATTGCGATGGCCGCACTCATCCCTGCCCTGCTGTACTACCTGCCAATTTACTGGGTAGTGCACTTGCGTGCCGAACGTTACCAACTGGCGGCCCTTGATCAGGGTAACAGTCGCAGCCTGTGGCAGACGCTTCGCAGTGGCGGTTTGTTTATCGCACCGCTAATTGCTATTACCTGGGCCTTGCTCGACGGGTACACCCCGACGTACGCCGCCTTGTATGGATTGCTGGCGGTACTGGTGGTCAGCGTGCTGCGCAAACAAACGCGCATTGGTCCAAAAGCCATTATGGATATTCTGGCTGATACCAGCGTGCGCATGGTTGCCGTCGCTGGGGCTTGCGCGGCGGCCGGCCTGGTGATCGGCGGCATCACGATGACCGGGCTTGCATCCAAACTTGGGCACGTGGTCTTTTTACTCGCCGGTACCAATGCATTTGTGTCTTTACTGATTGCCGCTGCAATGACCGTCGTTCTGGGCATGGGCATGCCAACGCCGAGCGCTTATATTCTGGCAGCCGTGCTGATCGCGCCAGTGATGAAAGGCCTTGGTATTGACCTGATGGCCGCCCATTTGTTTCTGCTGTATTTTGCAGTGATGTCGGCATTGACCCCACCGGTTGCCGTGGCCGCGTACGCGGCCAGTGCCATTGCCGAAGAAAGTCCGCTGCGTATTGCACTCGGGGCCGTGCGGATGGCACTGCCCGCATTTCTGATTCCGTTTGCCTTTGTATACTCACCCGGCCTGCTGCTTCAGGGGTCAGTTGTCGACATCGCCTGGGCAACGTTTCACGTGTTTGTTGGTCTGACGGCAATTGTCGCCGCAGTTGAAGGTTATTTTCTGGGCCTTTTGAATCCCGTAGTCCGCATTGCACTGGCGCTGGGTGGACTGCTTGCGCTGGGCCCAAGTCTGAGCGTAATTTTGCCGGGGCTGATAATCATTGCGATAATAGCGGTTAATGCACGCCGGGCACGCAGCGAAGTGCGCCATAAGGCAAGTTCTGTCCCCGGCACAAAATAAAGCGAGGTGATCAATCGAACCGGCAAAATCCAGGATAGACGTCCTGCGCACCGTCGACGATGCTGCATTAGCCTTGGCGCGCCACCTGTTGCGGGCCACGCCAACCGGCGCAATTGGCTGCCTCGATCCACTCGATGGTTCACCGTTCACCAGCCTGGTAACAGTCGCTACCGACCTTGACAGTGCGCCAATTCTTTTAATTTCTGCATTGTCAACACACACCAGGGCCTTACAACGCGACCCGCGCTGCAGCTTGTTGCTAGCACGATCCGGGCGCGGTGACCCACTCGCCCACCCACGTATCAGCATTACCGGCAACGCTCGCTTTCTTGAGCGTGATTCCGATGACAGTGATCGCGCTACCCGCCGGTTTCTGGCGCGCCACGAAAAAGCCCGGCTGTATGCCGGCTTTGGAGACTTCAGCTTCGTCCGTCTTGAGCCACTTCGGGCATCACTTAACGGTGGCTTTGGCAAAGCTTACGAGTTGAATGCCGCCGACTTCATGCCCCCTTCGGATCAGCTCGACGGGTACAGCGAAATGGAAGCATCAGCAGTGGCCCATATGAATACAGACCACCTCGCTGCGGTGAGCCATTACGCAACCAACTTGTGTAATCAGCCCGACGGCCACTGGCGGATCACTGGAATTGATCCACACGGCATTGACATGGCTGCTGACAACGCCGTTTGCCGATGCCCGTTTGAACCGCCGCTGGCCAGTGTTCAGGAAGTTCGTCCGCGTCTGGTCGCACTGGCAAAGCAAGCCAAAGACGGCAATACCCCCGGAGCCCAAGGCTCAGGCAATAGTGGCGATAGCCGCCCAGAGCAATCATGAGCCGCGCAATCCTGGTGTTGAATGCGGGCTCATCGAGCATCAAATTTGCGATTTACGATGCGACAAGCGACAGCGATCTGCCGCAAATCAGCGGACGCATTGGGGGCATTGGTCGGGCACCCGAATTTGTTGCCAATTCAGCAGCCGGCGAACCACTGCCCGAAGGACAACTATCCGTGTTGCCCGCTGATGCCAGTCATGCCCACTTAACTCAACAGCTGCTCGACTGGATCGTGCAACACGCACCGGAGGTGACACTGGTGGCAGCGGGACACCGGGTCGTCCACGGTGGGCAGACATATACCGGGCCGGTGGTGATCACCCCGGATGTTTTTGAAGCCTTATCCGCATTGACCCCACTGGCCCCCTTGCACCAGCCAAATAATTTATCCGCGATTCAGGCGATTGCCCGGCGCAATCCGCAGCTGATCCAGGTGGCCTGCTTCGACACCAGCTTTCATCGCACCATGCCGCGTCACGCGCAAACCTTTGGTCTGCCGCGAAGCCTAACGGACGAAGGCGTGATTCGCTACGGCTTTCACGGCCTGTCCTATGAATATATTGCCAGCGTCCTGCCCGGGGTTCTTGGCCAAGCAGGACAAAAACGTGTTGTCGTCGCTCATTTGGGCAATGGTGCCAGTCTTGCCGCTCTGCACCACCAACAAAGCGTCATGACGACAATGGGCTTCACGGCTTTACACGGGTTACTGATGGGTCGACGCAGCGGCACAATTGATGCCGGTATCGTTTTGCACCTGCTTCAGGAACGCGGGATGACAGCGCACCAGGTCTGGGAAATGCTGTATCAACAATCTGGCCTGCTGGGCGTGTCGGGTATCTCAAACAGCATGCAGGTACTCACCGAAAGCACAGATCCGGCCGCACGCGAAGCCGTCGACTTGTTTTGCTACCGCGCGGTTTGCGAAATTGGCTCACTAGCCGCAGCGATGCAAGGACTGGACGGCATTGTTTTTACTGCTGGAATTGGCGAAAACTCAACCGTGGTCCGCAAGCAGATATGTCAGCAACTGGGCTGGCTGGGTTTGCATCTGGACGACAACGTGAACGACGATCAATCGCTATCGGGTACCCGGTTAATCAGCAGGGCGGACAGCCGAATTGTTGCCGCGGTAATTCCCACCGATGAGCAAGTAGTCATTGCGCGAGCCACCCGCAAACTGGCAATTTAGTTAAAAAAATCCGCCAGAATCTGGCGGATTCTCCGGCCCTGCAGCATCCCAACAAGCGGTACCGCGGCCGTCACGGGAAGCACGCTTCCCGATCTGTTTTTAGCGATCAGTAAGGCAACAGTACACGGTCGATCACGTGAATCACACCGTTATCTGCCACGATATCGGTAGCAATAATCTGCGCCAGCCGGTGCTTGTTGTCGTTTATCTGAAAGCTCTCGTTGATGTCAATGTTGCCGCCCTGCACCGTAGTGATATGGGTGCCAACCGGAACATCATCCGCAAGCACAGCGCCGCCTAAAACGTGATAAAGCAAAACATCAGTCAGCAACTGGGTGTCTTTTAGCAACTCTTCCTTGGTCAGATGTAACTCACCGAGGAGATCGACGAAAGCGGCATTGGTTGGTGCAAAGACGGTAAACGGTCCGTCACCTGCCAGTACGTCGACCAGGTTGGCGGCAACAACCGCTTCAACCAGGATGCTGAAGTCGGGATTCGACAAAGCGATGTCAACAATCGAGTTGCCTGACGGCACCGGGGGTTCAACAACAGGGTCTGTTGCCGGCAGAATGACCCGATCGATAACGTGAATCACACCGTTGGTATTAAAGATATCTGTAGCGACAATATTGGCCATCCGCCCCCTGGCATCGGTAATCGCCAGGTTGGAATCCACGATAAAGGTTTCACCTTGAACGCTGGTAATCGCCTGCCCAACGGGCACCTCGGCTTTCAATACCTGCGCCGGAACCACGTGATAAGTCAACACCTTGGTGAGTAAATTGATGTCGGACAATAAGGCCTCTTTGCTAACCCCAAGCTCAGCAAGAAGATCGGCAAAAGCCGCATCGGTTGGCGCAAAAACGGTAAACGGGCCGTCACCAGACAAGGTGTCGGCAAGGCCGGCAGCAACAACCGCTTCGACCAGGATGCTGAAGTCGGGATTACCGATAGCCGTTTCGACAATTGTCTTATCCGCCGGCAGAATGACCCGGTCAATCAGGTGAACCACGGCGTTATCAGCCATCACATCGGTGGCAATAATATTGCCGGTTCGGTTACGGCCATCAGTAATGGTTAAACCGTTTGTGGCAGTGTCCACTTTGAACAAACTGCCACCTAATGGTCTAATTGCCTGCCCTAGCGGGACATCCGCCGCTTTCACTGTTGTACCGGCAAGCACGTGATAAGTCAGTACCGATGTCAACAATTCGGTGTCAGCGAGCAAGGCGTCTTTGGTCGTGCCAAGCTCACCGAGTAAAGCGACAAAGGCATCATTGGTTGGCGCAAAAATAGTGAACGGTCCTTCTCCAGCCAATGTGTCAACGAGACCAGCAGCAGTCACCGCTTCAACCAGAATCGATAATTCCGGTGTGGCGACGGCCAGGTCAATGACCGAATTCGTAGTGGTGCCAACCGGATCACCCTGATTCTGAGTCGGATCAGAGTTAACAACGGGGTCGCTACTGACTGAGCTTGTAGTATCGTCGTCGCCACAGGCGGCTAAAACAAGTGTTGACGCAACGACGCTTGCCATGAATAGAGTTTTCATTTTGAGAATTGCCTCCCATGAGACGTTTATTAGTTACCAAAATTGCCATTAGCGGGCATCTAATGCTCGAAATGACTTTTAAGTCTTATTGTGACTGTTCGGTCATTATATGTACTAATAAGTTCCCATTGGAACCGTAGGGTCATTGGATGTGCGGTAATCCTCGTTTTCTGGACGAAAGTCTCGGGGCAGCAATACCCCTGGCGGCGTCGGGCCACGCTCTCGAGGCACGGACCCGCTGGTTCTCAGCAGTTTTTACGCTGTTTTTCGCGATTGCCGAGCAACGGCCACATCGCAATCAGGCCGGCTAAAGGGCCGAGTACAAGCCAGGGCAGTACCAGAG
>JBAUID010000228.1:0-3902 GCA_049680625.1 Burkholderiaceae bacterium
GTAGTATCCAGCCCCTGCCGCTCGCCAATGCCAAAGCCGTTTTCGATGAGATCCTGATGCACAAGGGGCACCGCTTTGGGACGGTTGCTGGAGCCCGAGGTGTACAAGACGACCAAGGTGTCACGCGGGGCCGCACCGCCCGATGGCAATCCGTTTTCCGCTACTTGCGGGGCGAATTCGAAGTTTTCATAGCGTTGAAAGTCTGGATCGAAAAGCGCACCTTCCGGTCCGAAGACGACAACTTGTTGCAACCGCAAATTTGATGCTCCAGCGCGAATCGACGCAATGTCAGCAACAAAATTGCGATCAGCCAGTTCACTCAATGTGAATAAATGAGTCAGCCGTGAATCGTTCAGCAGGTAGGCGAGTTCGGTCGCCGTGGACCAGGTACTGATCGGAATAATGATGGCACCCAATGCACTTGCACCAAAAAACACCTCGAGCCACTCGATTCGATTGGTCGCCAGTAACCCAATGCGCGAGCCTTTGCCAATGCCGCCAGCGGCTAACTTGCTGGCAACACGCCGGGCCCGGTCCTCAAGTTTTGCATACGAGATAGTTGCCGTATCAGTCAGTACGAACGGTTGGTCAGGCGCTAGTGCCGCACGCTCACAGAGCAATTCGAACATCGTGTGGTTTTGTGGTGCGGACATTGCAGGTCAGATGGGATTTGTGGTCATGGCGGGTGATGGCAAGCTATTCTCCCGCAAAATGCCTCAGAAAAATAGCGGGCCTTCAGGAGAGAGCTATGTCCCTTATTGTCAGTCAGCCGTTGCCACATGTTACCTTGATTACTATCGATAATCCGCCCAAGCGCAATGCGATGTCACGTCAGGCGTTGACTCAATTGGCGCAGCTTTGGGATAGCCTGAACAACGACGCGCAGTGCCGCTGCGTGGTGATTACCGGGGCTGGCGAAAAAGCGTTTTGCGCCGGTGCCGACATCGGCGGCGATCTGTCCAACAATGAAGAGATTGCTGCGATGGTGAATCGCGCGTTGCTCAAACTCACACCGTTTTCAAAGCCTGTTGTTGCCGCGGTTAATGGGGATTGCGCGGGTGGCGGGGTCGAGTTGCTGCTGTCTACCGATATCAGAATTACTGCGCCTCATGCGCGCTTCGGGCTGCCCGAGGTCAAGTATTCGATCTATCCGTTCGGCGGTGCAACCGTCAAGCTGATCCGCCAGATTGGCTACGTGCATGCGATGGAGATGATTTTAACGGGCCAGCTCATTGACGCCGATAATGCCGTCCGCATCGCCCTGGTCAATCGCGTTGTTCCGGCCGACCAGGTGTTAAGTGCGGCGCTTGAGTCCGCCAGCCGGATTGCGCGAAACAGCCCTAGCGCGGTGCAGGCCGTAAAGACCCAGATCAGCACCAGCCTTGCTGAGCAGGCTGCCACTCGTGAGGCCATGGATCAGCAGCTTGGTGATGCGGTGCGCGCTGGGCCACACTTTGCCGAAGGCGTGGCAGCGTTTCGTGAGAAGCGGGCGCCGGATTATAAGGATTGATGAGGTAGGGTTAATAAGTATTTATCGATCGATCGGGCAGGCAGGCAGACTTTATAACCGGTTAAGTTGACGGCAGTGGGAACATCTCCAGATACCGTCGATACTCTGGCTCCACTTCAATACCCAGGGACGCCAGAACACGGACAACGGCGCAATACGTGGCAATAGTCACCACCAGATCGACGACTTGCTCATTTCCTAGTTCATGCTGGATTTCTTTAAACAAGGGCTCGGGTATTTCAACATTTGCCGCCATTTCGCGCGCGGCGAGTAGTACTTTCTTTTCCAGATTGCCAAGGCCGCTGGGTTCGCCGGCGGTCTCGGCGATCAAGCCTTCGATGTCTTGCTTTGAAACGCCAAATTCCATCCCCAGCTTAACGTGATGGCTCCACTCAAACGGAGAGCGTGCCAGCCATCCCACTTGCAGAATAGCTAACTCGCGAAGCCGCATATCAAGCTTCATACCGAATCGAATATGGTTGCCTAAAACGTGAAACGCCCGTGCGGTACCCGGACTGTTAACGAGCGCCCGGGTTAGCCAGATGGGCCGGTTAAGCAGGTCTTTGTGTTCGTCGCTGAGGTCATCTTGATTCAGATAAGGTACGCGGGCAGCCATTGGCGTGTCTCCTTGAGGTCGCAGGTACCGATGCGCAGGTACCGGTGTTAAGTCAATGCCCGCCAAATTTCGTCGGCGGCAGCCTGCTCAATCGCGCGCCGGACATCGCGCACTGCAGAACCCAGATGCGGCGTGAGCACGGTATTTGGTGAAGCAATTATGCCGTTAGCGATTGAGTGCGGTGCATCAGGGCGCGACCTGTCTTCCAGTTCAAAAACGTCAGCCGCATAACCGCCCAGGTGCCCACTGGTCAGCGCAGTAGCGATATCCGATTCAACTACGATGGATCCGCGCGCGGGGTTCACCAGGTATGCTCCCGGTTTTATCTGCGCGAGCACATCGGTATTAATCAGGTGCTTAGTCTGATCCGTCAGCGGAACGGCAAGCACGATGAAATCTGCGTTCTTAATCAGGTCGCTAAAAGGCAGGTGCTCCGCCTGCAACGAAGCTGCCTGATCAGGAGGTAACGCAACCGGATCGCAATAAATGCGCCGGCATTCGAAGCCAGTCAACAGCTTGAGGACGGCACGACCGACTGCGCCGGCGCCGACAATGCCGACGGTAGCGCCATTAATTGAGCCACCGTAGCGTGTTGGACGCCAGCCCTGAAAATTGCCCGACCGCACATGGGCATCGCCGTCCCGAACGTTGCGCGCCAGTGCAATCATCAGACCCAGCGCCAGCTCAGCGGTCGGTAGTGTTAGGAGATCCGGAATATAGGTGAAAGTGACACCGTTTTCGGCACATGCGGCCAGATCGACATTGTCAAACCCCTTAAGCGCGCCGGCGACAATTTTCAGGTTAGGGCATGCCTGCAAAAACTTACGATCGATCCGTTCGGTCATGAAAGCCATCAGGGCTCGGGACGACCCACATAGTTGGGCCAGGTCCTGAGGCGGTATCGGGTCAGGGCCGGGGTTAACGTATACGGTGCCAATTCGAGACAGGGAATCGACAATTTCAGGGTCAATCGGCTGCCCGATGACAATATCGTAAGGTTGTTCCATCGTTGTTGGTCCGTTGTGTAACAATCTCGCCCCATATCCCAAACGGTCGCGTGGCGATCTGGCGGCGGTTGCCGCAATTGAGTCCGGATTATCCGGAGTCGGCCGGAATCGTGACATAACCTGGATCCACATTATTATGCCAATCACCGATCAGAGCGTAATTGCCAGTCAGACCACCGGAACTGTCATTGAACTGGCGGGCGTGCGGGTAACTTATCCATCGGGTGTTACCGCCTTATACGAATCGGATCTGGCCATTGACCGGGGTTCGGTAACCGTCCTGCTTGGCCCGTCCGGTGCAGGAAAGTCCACTTTGCTGCGGACACTTAATCTCCTGGTGCCGCCTAGCGCCGGACATGTGCGCTCAGCGCAGCTTGGGGTTCTAGAGGGCAAAGAGACGATCCGCCAGCACCGCTGCGGCTGTGCCATGATTTTTCAGCAACACCAGCTCATCGGGCGGTTAACCGCCTTGCAGAATGTACTAACTGGCAGACTCGGGCATCACACGTTTATGCGTAGCTTGTTTCCACTATCTGAAATCGAGCGTAGACTGGCGTTGAGTTGCCTGGATCGCGTCGGATTACTGGAAAAGGCGCTCAGCCGCTGCGACCAGTTGTCCGGTGGTCAGCAGCAACGTGTTGGCATCGCACGCGCGCTCGCCCAGGAGCCTTCGATGATTCTGGCTGACGAGCCTGTCGCGTCACTTGACCCGGCAGCGTCGCAACGCGTTCTTACCAAGTTGCGGGAGATATGCCGCGAAGATGGTACA
>JBAUID010000229.1:0-4014 GCA_049680625.1 Burkholderiaceae bacterium
CGCGATGTTCTGCCCGATGCACACTTAGCACGCATTAATAATCATGTATTCCTGAGATTAGCAACTCCTGAGTTGAACCGGGTTCGCGACGCGATGCAAACGTGCTTCTCGCGATTACGGGAGACCGGTCTAAAGGTAGAAAATATTGAAGTACCGGCACAGCTACTCTGCGGGCTTTGCGTAGTAGATGCAAAGAACACAACCGCCGAAGCGATGCTCCGGGTAAATCTTGCCTTCGATTTATGCGCGGACGGCGATACCGCGATCGTCATTGCTGAACACAATGAGAGTGACATTTTTCGAGAGCTCCAGACAACCCAGGTTGCGGGTGGTCTGGAAAACTACATCAAAATGGGACGCTTCTTTCTCGTCGCACAGCCAATTGTTGATATGACGCGAAAGAACGCAAAGCCTTCATTTGAGATGTTGCTCAGAATGAAGGGAGAATCGGGAGAGACTATCTCGCCCGCTCAATTCGTCCCAGCCGCGGAGAAACTCGGTGTAATGAGTTCCCTGGATCGCTTTGTATTAAGCGAAACATTTCGCCTCGTAAAGCAAGGGCGGCTGCCCCTGGAGGATATTTCTCATATATCGATTAACCTCAGCGGAAGTTCGCTAAATGATATGAATTTCCTAAGCGATATCTATCATTTGATCACATCGACGCGCATCGATTTATCAAACTTCTGCTTTGAAGTCACAGAATCAGTTGCATTGAACAGCTTCAATCGCACTAAAGAGTTCTTGAGCGCGCTACAGGATCTGGGGGCCAAAACCGCAATTGATGACTTCGGCGCCGGCCATAGCTCCATCCACTATTTGAGCGAACTGAGCCCAAACTACCTCAAGCTGGACGGATCACTAATTACCAAAATTCTTACCCAACCGATTCACCGCTCCTTTACCGAGAAGATGATTGAGCTGACCAAAGAAATGAACGTGATCTGCATTGCAGAGTACGTTGAGACAATCGAGCACGAGAAAGCGCTTTTAGCAATGGGCGCACGGTTTGGTCAAGGTTACTACTATGCGGCTCCTTTGCAGATTGAAGCGGTACGCGGGTTCTGCGCTGAGTGGGCTGCCGCCGCGTACTTGCAGCAAGTGAAACTGCGTTCAGAGCATATCGATTAGAGACAAGCCGTCATTCAGACCATTTTCTCAGAACATTGCCAGGAATGCATCGAAAGGACAATGGCAAGCTCTGCCACTGGCCCAGACCCCACACAGGGGTTGCGCCATTACATGGCAAACCTAAACAGACCAGTTGTTGACAAGACTAGCTAGTCAGCAGCACCAGGGGATCTTTCTTTTAGAGCAGTTTCCTGCGCTAACTTTCTCCAGTCGGTTCCATGCGGGTAAGCGCGTAGAAACCACCCCCGCAGCAGCTCACTATACGAGTCAATCGATACGAACCCCCAGGAGCGAAGAACAGGTTGCGCCAGACGTAACCCGCGACTAATCCGGTAAAAAGGAATTGCTGGAAACAAGTGGTGAAGCACGTGACAGTCGCCAGAATCCCAAAGAAAAATTGCTCGAGACAAGAAGCCGGTTTTGTAGTAAGTCGCAATACCGCACTTCTCACCAGTTTGCCGATGTGCGTGTTCGATGATTATTCGAAACGAATTGAGCAATGGCGCGACGATTAGCAACGGGACAAAATAGCCGAACAATCCAAGCCAAGGGGAATGAATAGCCAGCCATAACATTCCCAGTAGAACGAGCCGGTTTATGGCGAATTCAAACCAATACCACTTTGTTCGATCAGCCTTCTCGGTTCCCATATATGAGGTGGTCCACCTCCCACCCATTGCCAACTTCAAGCCCACAAACGTGCAGAAAACCAGGCGGCGTAGCCGTGAATCGATACTGAGCTTATATCGCTCCGGGTCAGCGTCTGAGCCAACATAGCGATGATGCTTAAGGTGTACGCGCCGGTATTCTGAAAACGGAATCTGCACAGGAGCGACCAAAAACGTCCCGATCGTTCGTGCGAGCGTCGGACCTAACCACACCCTGTGCACAAAAAGGTCATGATTCAGAAGCCCCATCAGCGTCATCAGGAGGCCCTGCACTGCAGCAATTGCAATCGCAATCAGCCAGCTTTCGACGTGCGCCAGTACGAAAAAATTTGCAATGAATAAGCCGGGTAGACCAATCAACGCAAAAAAATCAAGAATGGGAATCGCACGATGAAGACGGGCGGTCTCCTCGGGTCCGTAGGAGTCAAGTAGTTCCTTGCGCATCATGCGCGTGGTCACATGGTCAAGATCTTCAGCCTGAACTAACGTTTCGAATTGCAATCGTTGATCTCCTGAAGAGCGGATAACAAGGGTAAGAGGCATCTAATTTGCCCAGGCAATACCGCGCACTGGCAAACGAATCGAAAATGAGATACGCATCGTTATTCGCGCAGAAACAACCACTTTACAAGGGCAGCTAAGTATATATCGCAGGCCTCTGTGGAGCGCAAGAACCAGCCCGGCGCCCCAGCCATTGCTTGTAAGAATAGAATCTCTGTCAATCTGTATAGTCCGGCGTCCGCTTCTCCCGAAACGCGGCCACCCCTTCGGCAAAGTGTGGCCCAGCGCGCACCGCATCACCCAGCCGCTGATCCATGGCCTCACGGCTGGCAGCCTGCTCAGCAAGGCTGGTACTGATCTGGGTCTTCACTGCCTGCACCGCGCTCGGACTGTTGCGTGCAATCAGACTGGCCGACTCAAGCGCCGCGCTTAACACCTGATCGGCCGGAACAACGCGATTAACCAGGGCGATGCGGACCGCATTTTCAGCGTCAATAAGCTCACCCGTTAATATCATTTCCATTGCATGCACGTAGCCAATCTGGCGGATCAGCTTGACCGTTGCCCCACCGAACGGATAGATCGAATACTTGACCTCTGGCAGCCCGAAGCGCGCATGCGGTGCGGCAATTCTGATGTCGGTTGACAGCAGCAACTCTACCCCGCCCCCCGCACAATCCCCGTTAACCGCAGCAACAACCGGCTTTGAAAAGGACGTGGTTTTGAGCAACGCACGATTCACCATCGCGGCATTGTCTTCGCTGTTGGACAGATCGCCTCCGATATCGGCTCCGGCGCAAAACGCTTTTTCGCCGGCCCCGGTGATCACCACACAGCGGCACTGAGCGTCCTTATCAAGGGTATCCCAAAGCTGCGCCAATTGAGCCAAGGCGTCACGTGACATCGCATTGCGCTTGGGCGGATTATCGATGGTAATCAAGGTAATATGTGGCAGCGTCTGACTGACAATAAGGGACATGATGCTCTCCTGAAAATCTGTAGTTTTGCTGCAGAATAGCCTGCCAACACCCGGTATGACCATATATTCAATCTGACCCGACATGCTCGCACCACAAAACCGCACAATGTTCGAGTTGCTCTGTGAGCGCGCAGCACTAACGCCGGACCAGTCGTTCGTGCTGACTGATTCAGCAGCGTTCTCGTATGCGCAGATTGAGATTCAGGCCCGGCGGGTAGCCAGCAAATTAGCCAGTGGAGGCATTGGCAAAGGCTCGCGCATCGGGTTGCTGGCGACCAATCGAATCGAGTGGCTCGAAGTCTTTTTCGGCGCGAGTGCGTTGGGTGCCATCATTATTCCAATCAGTACCTGGTCAACGGCAACCGAGCTGGCATACCTGTTGGATGATTCACGGCTGACTCACTTGTTCACGTTGAGTGAACTGGCCGATCGTAACTTCGTTGCTGACATTGCGTCGGTTCGCGCGGGCGAATCAAGTCTGCAGTTGCAACAAGTCGTCGTATTCGGCCCGGAAGGAGCGCTTCCGGATCCAACCTTTCAACGGTATGAAGAATTCCAACTTACCCGGCAAGTTAAGGAAAATGCATCGCCATCACGCGGCGCGGCGGCGCGTGACACCTTGGTCGTCTTGTACACCTCGGGCTCCAGCAACCGTCCCAAAGCGGTGCCCCTTGTGCATCAGGATCTCATCGAAAACGGCTTTGGCATTGGCGAGCGGCAGGGGCTGGATACTAC
>JBAUID010000230.1:0-55674 GCA_049680625.1 Burkholderiaceae bacterium
GATATGCCGCGTTTCCCGGCTGTCGGGTCGGTAACCGCCATAACAATGGCCAGGTCTGCATTCTTGCCAGAGGTGATGAATTGTTTAACCCCGTTCAGCACGTATTGATCACCCTGGAGTTCAGCGCTGGTGGTCAGTCCGCCGGCTTCAGAGCCGACATGGGGTTCGGTCAGGCAAAAGGCACCGAGTAATTCGCCACTGGCCAGGGGGCGAAGCCAGCGCTGTTGTTGTTCGTCATTTGCCCACGTAAGCAGAATCGAACACACCGGGCAGTTGTTGACCGAAATAATGGTTGAGGTGGCGCCATCACCAGCCGCAATTTCCTCGAGCATGATGGCCAGGCTGGTGTAGTCCAGGCCGGCCCCACCCAGTGATTCCGGAACGGCAATGCCAAAACAACCAAGCGCAGCCAGGCCTTTGAGAGCGTCCCGTGGAAAGATTTTTTCGCGGTCCCAGCGGGCGGCATGTGGTTTGATCTCGCCGTTAACGTAGTCGCGGACAGCATCTCGAATCAGGCGTTGGTCTTCGTTCAAAATCATGGATAACCCGGGGCGGTGAAGGTGATGAATAGCTGGCCAGTGGCGATGGGTTGCCGCCTGCGCAACAGCGGATCACCAGGCCAGGGACTGGCCGCGATAATCCAGGAAACTGCCTGACGGATAGGCGTTAATTTCATCAATGACATTGCGCATGCCACTGACACTGTCTGATACCTCAACATTGGCATTGGGCCCGCCCATATCGGTTCGCACCCATCCCGGGTGTAACACCAGGATGCGGGCACCGGACGGTCCGTATTCAGCATGGGCCATTTTGGCCACCATGTTGACCGCAGCCTTGGAGACACGATACAAAGCGCCATAGCCGGCCCCGGTTTCAGAAATCGATCCCATTCGGCTTGAAACAAATGCCAGCGTCCCGCGGGTTGGAATAATCAACGGGGTCACCACCGGAATCAAGCGCATGGCACCCAGCACATTGGTGCGCATGACCAGATCGAAGTCTTCGTCGGAAGGGGGCAGGGCAATGGCCGACATGCGTGGCCCGTACACCCCGGCATTGACGATGACGGTGTCGATCTCCTCACCTTCGAGCTGCCAGGCAATACCGGCGACATCGTTTGGATCGTTGATGTCGAGCTTCAATGTGTGGGCGCCGGCGTCGCGCAATTTGATGCGGTCTGGCTCAGCCCGGAAGGTGCCAAATACCTGCCATCCCGCTCTGATGTATTGCCGGACAAACTCCATACCGATGCCGCGTGATGCGCCGATTACCAGAGCACAGCTCATGAATTCTCACTTAGTTGATAGATAATAGATTGACACTCCAGACGGTCCAGTTTAACCGCCAGTCTGCCGGTCACACTAGTTCCGGCTTAGCAGCGCGGTGGTATTGGTCACTGATCGGGTACTTTGGACAATAATTCGATGACCCGTTTCTCCTGGGCTTCGATTTCGGCCAGGCTCAGGTTGATATCTTCGAGCTGCTGCTTCAGGTTGTCTTTGTGCTGGCCCATCGCTTTGAGGAAAGCTTCAAGCTGCTGACGGGTGTCAGCCTCGGACTCATACATATTTAGCAGCTCGCGCAACTGGGCAAGAGTCAGTCCAAGACGTTTGCCCCGCAGGGTTAGCCGTAGCCGGGTTCGGTCGCGTTGCGAGTAAACGCGTTTTTGTCCGGATGGCCCGGACCGTTCCGGGCTAAGCAAGCCCTGGTCTTCATAGAAGCGGATAGTCCGGGCAGTGATATCAAATTCTGCCGCCAATTCGCTTATCGAGAAAGTTTTCATAACCGTATGATCCCCGCCGCCCGGGGGCAGGGTCAACCGTAGCCACCGTGTGAAATGCCGTCATCCGGTGTTAACCGGCGTGCGAAACAGGCCAACCTGGGCCTGGGTGGGCTGAGCCTGATAACCTATCGCCTGTAAATTTCTGGAATGACGTGTCAGGAGGTCAAGCATGGGCAAGCAGATTAATGAGCCGGTCAATGAACCAGCCGATGAACCAGCCAACTACGGGGCTCCGGGTTTTTCCCAGCGCCTGGGGCGCGGGCGTTTAAGCCGCCGTGACGTGTTGTGGCTTGCCGCCGTCACTACTGGGTCAGCCGCTACGGTGTCGTTGCAAGGCTGCGCGAAATCTCCGGTATCTGGCAAAAATATCCTGGTTGGTATGAGCGAAAGCCAGGAGCGCAGCATTGACAAAGAAGTGGCGCCTCATCAGTTTTCCCAGGACCTGGGGGCATTGCAGGACGATGCCACTAACCGATATGTCAACAATGTTGGCGGGGCAATGGCCAGCCTCACCCATCGTCCAACAATGCCGTACAACTTTCGGGTGTTGAACGCCAACTACGTCAACGCTTATACCTTTCCTGGCGGCGCCATGGGATTGACTCGCGGCATCATGGCTGACATCGAAAACGAAGCCGAGCTGGCCGCGTTACTTGGGCACGAACTAGGCCATGTCAACGCCCGTCACGCAGCCCAGCGTCAGGGGGCGTCTATGGTTGCCCAGGTTGCCGTCCTCGGGGTTAATATTGCCGCCCGTGATTCTCAGTGGGGCCAACTAACGGGAATTGCGAGTCAGATTGGTGCCAGTGCGATGTTGTCAAAATACTCGCGTGACAATGAGCGCGAAGCTGATGCACTCGGGCAGGAATACATGGTAAGGGCGGGCTACCCTGCCACCGGCATGATCGACTTGCACCAACTGCTGATGTCAAAAGAGCGCAAAGAGCCGAATCTGCTTGAGACCATGTTTTCAAGCCACCCTTTGCCTGCTGAACGGGCGCAGACAGCTGAAGCACTAGCCAAAACCAAATACAAGGACAGCTTGAACGGGCCGCTCAATCGCGAGCGCTATATGGACCAGACCAGTCATATCCGGCGAATAAAGCCAACCATTAAAGCCTGTCAGAAAGGCGAAGTGCTGTCTGCGAAAAAAGACTACGGGCAGGCTGAAGCGGCCTTTTCCCAGGCGCTGCGCCATAAGCGTGATGACTATGCGTCGAATGTGTTGATGGCCCGGGTTTTACTGGCGCAAAAGCGCACCCTCGACGCACAGCGGTATGCCGACGCCGCCCGGTCTATTTACCCGGAAGAGGCGCAGGCCCACAAGCTGGCCGGGGTCACCCGACTGGCCCGAAAAAACTACGCTGGCGCTTATGAGGCGTTGAATCAGTTCGACCAGATGTTGCCGGGTGATCCGTCGATTACCTTTCTGAAAGGGGTGACGCTGGAAGGCGTTGGTGATCGCACCCGCGCTGCGAATCACTACTATAAATATGCCAGCCAGGTACAAAGCGGGAATGCATCAAATTATGCGGTGAGTCGTCTGCGCGCCTGGGGGCGTATTCGCTAGTCAGACCAAACCCAATTGCTCAAGCGTGGCATGGGCCGCTGGTGCCCAGCCACGATTGGCCACCGGGCTCGCCGGGCTCGGGTGGATGATTTGCCCGACCCGCATACCGGCCGAATTGGGTTCGGCGCGAATTGCCGAGTCACCTTTGTCAATGGTGCAGCCGGTCACCTTTGCCAGGCGTTTGGCTGCATAAGCGCCAACCCCAATTGCCCACTCGGGTGACAGGGTTGCCAGCACGGTGTTGAGGTGGGCATCACAAATTTCACCAATCGCGGCTTGCTCGTGGGCTGGTAATTTGTCCGGGGTCAGGTTCCTTCCGCTTGCTTCAAGAAATACCAGCGGGCAGTAATTGACAACAAAAAACGAATCAAAAAACGATTCCGCAGTGCCAAATGTTTCGGCTGCCCAGCCCCACAGCCGACGTCCGCTGACTTCAGCGCGCTGGCAGTTAAAGCCTTCAATACGCCGTTTTGGATGCCATTGTGCGGGTTCAGATACCTTGGCATCTAATTGCATCCAGTCGCGCACGGCGGCAACCTCACCAAACGGTACCCCGGTCTGCATCATGCCGAAGGGGCCGGGGTTCATCCCGAGGAACAGTGCTTTCTTGGGGCCGCCGCCAAAACGTTGAATGAATTGTTTGTGCACCGGCCAGGCGTAATCCAGCGGGTTGTAGACCCACGCGACGGCGCCGCCAAATTGCAGAGCGCTACAGTCTCGGGACAGTTTTCTGGCCGCGTTGATCAAGATGCGTTCAGACATAGCCGGGGGTGCTGGGAATTATTACGGTCACGGGTTATTAGTCGATTCGGGTTCGGGTTCGGTTTCGGTTTTGGGGTCAGGTCGGCGAGCCAGGACTTTGTCGATCCGGCGACCATCTAAATCGACGACCTCAAATATCCAACCTTCCCACTCGGTCAATTCACCAGGGGTTGGCAGATGGCCAAACAAAGTCATCAGCATGCCACCCAGTGATTCGTAATGAGCCGGCGACTCATCCGGGAGGGTTTGGAGTAATAAGGTTTGACGCAATTGCAGTGTTGACAACATGCCATCGAGTAGCCAGGAGCCGTCTTCACGCTGTACGGCTTCTTGTTTGCCAACCGGGTTCTCAACGCCCCAGGCAATTGCGGTCATCAAATCGTTTATTGTTACCAGGCCTTGCAGATCACCGTATTCGTCGACCACCAGAGCAGCCGTCGCTTTTGATTCGCGCATTGCATCAAGTAATTTACGCCCGGACAAACTCTCAGGTACAAACAACGCGGGCTGGGTATTGCCCGCAAGGTCCGGTGTTTTGTTGTCAATTAATGCGCCAACCAGCGCCTTGGTCTGGATAATGCCAACGATATGGTCCAGATCACCATCTACGACGGGAAAACGCGAGCGATCGGTGTTTGCAACCCGGGCGAGATTTTCATCGATGCTCAATTGAATGTCGAGGTAAACCATGTCGCGACGCGGCGTCATGAATGTTCCAACCCGGCGATCGTCCAGGTTAAATACATTGCGCACCATATCGTGTTCGCTGCGCTCAATGACACCTGCATCAGAGCTTTCGGCCAGCATGGCATGGATTTCTTCTTCAGTGATCGGTGGACCGGCTTTTTCCCGGATGCCGAGTAAACGCAGGATTACTTCTGTTGATGCGGACAATAACCACACGAAAGGCCCTGAAATGCGCGCTAGCCAGTCCATTGGCTTGGCGACCAGGATCGCAATTCGGGCCGGGGAAACCTGGGCGATGCGTTTGGGAACGAGCTCACCGATAACAATCGACAGGTAAGTGATGATCACCACGGCCAGACCGGTTGCCACGGTTTCAGCCAGTGCAGAGTCGGCACCAAAAGTACCGATGTGATTCAACCAGGACGAGATGGGGCGGGCGAGGGCGGCAGCGCCAATCACACCATTCAGAATACTGATGGTGGTAATGCCGATCTGGACCGTTGACAGAAAGCGGGTGGGGTCACGCTTGAGATTGAGCGCAGCGGCTGCGCCACGGCTGCCTTTGGCGGCCGCCGTCGTAAGGCGGGTTCGGCGGGCTGCAACAAGGGCCAGTTCTGACATCGCAAATACGCCGTTAAGCACGATCAGAATCAGTAACAGAGCGATATCCATCGCTTATATTCCGTCCGCTATTCGGTAGTGAACACCGCGCCGAGGGTGTCGAGATGTTCGAGCGCAAAACCACAGCCGCGCAATACACAGGTTGGTGGGTCATCCGCAGTGAGCACGGAGATTTCGGTTTCTTCGATTAGCAACCGATCAAGATCACGCAGGGTTGCACCGGCCCCGGTGAGCATAATGCCGCTTTCGGAAATATCTGCGCTCAGTTCTGGCGGCGTTTCTTCGAGTGCTCGCTTAATGGTATCAACAACCTGACTCAACGGCTCAGACAATGCTTCCAGGACTTCATTTGACGAAATGCGGAAACTACGCGGAATGCCGTCAGCGAGACAGCGACCACGAACTTCCATTTCGCGATTCTCCGAGCCAGGAAATGCTGAGCCAATTTCGATTTTAATTGCTTCAGCTGTCTGCTCACCGATTAACATGCCAAAGTGGCGCCTGACAAATTGCACGATGGCGTCATCAAAACGGTCGCCGGCCACCCGGGTAAACCCCTTGTAGACCAGGCCGCCCAGTGACACGACGGCAACTTCGGTTGTGCCGCCACCGATGTCGACGACCATTGAGCCGCGCGCTTCGGATATCGGCAGGCCAGCCCCGATTGCCGCGGCCATTGGCGCTTCGATCAGGTAAACAGCTGCTGCGCCTGCACCCATGGCCGCTTCGCATAAAGCGCGTCTTTCAACCTGGGTGGAACCACAGGGAACGCACATAGCAACCCGTGGATTGGGCGAAAATACCTTGGATTCGTGAATCGAGCTGATGAACTGGCGCAACATTTCCCGGGTTACGGTGAAGTCGGAGATCACACCGTCTTTCACCGGGCAGATCGCGCGAATACTGCCCGGTACTTTGCCCAGCATCAGCTTGGCGTCACGCCCAACAGCCGCAACCCGGGTCTGATCGGGGGATTCCTCGCGAATGGCGACAACTGTGGGCTCATTCAGGGCCAGGCCTTTTTCACGGACGTATATACGTGTATTGGCCGTTCCGAGGTCAATGGCGAGGTCGCTGGAGAAGTACTTTCTGATGAAACCAAACATACAGATCCCGTTTCAGTCCCGTAGGTAATTCATCGGAGAATTTTTTGTTCTAATGGGCGACGATTCTACCGTATAGAATGGGTGTAAGCAGATTCTGCCCCCCACGTCTCGTCACCGTAACGTCTCGCCATCATATAAAGCCAACCTATGGAACTCACACCCGACGATGTTCGCCAACTCGCTCGTTTGTCACGCATTGCTGTGTCGGATGATGAAGTCGACAGCACGTTAGCCCAGTTAAACCGCGTCTTCGGCCTGATCGAGAAGATGCAGGAAACCGATACCACGGGTATTGAACCGATGACCAATCCGCAACCCGAGCCCGCCAGGTTGCGCGACGATGTGGCTGATGAGCCTGATCGCCGCGACGACTATCAAAGGGTAGCCCCACAAGTTGAAGATGGCTTGTATCTGGTGCCCAGGGTAATCGAGTGATTCGGAGTCCGCTAAGGTGAGTGAAGATTCTGAAATCTATCGGTTGTCGTTGGCCCAGCTTACCCAGGGCCTGGACACCAAAACATTCTCAGCCAGCGAGCTGGCTGAATATTTTCTGGCGCGCGTACAAGGTAGTTCGCTGAATGCATTCATCGATGTTCAACCCGAACTCACGATGGCCCAGGCGGCAGCTGCCGACAAACGCATTGCCGCTGGTGAGCGCAGTGCGTTGTTAGGCATTCCTATCGCGCACAAAGATATTTTCGTTACCACGGGTTGGCGCTCAACGGCTGGTTCGCGAATGCTGGAAAACTACGTCAGTCCGTTTGATGCTTCAGTGGTCGAGCGGCTCAGTGCCGCCGGTGCGGTGTGCCTGGGCAAACTTAATTGTGATGAGTTTGCCATGGGTTCGGGAAACGAGAATTCGTATTTTGGGCCGGCGGTTAATCCCTGGGGCAGTTCTGCGGTGCCCGGTGGCTCATCTGGTGGGTCGGCAGCGGCAGTAGCCGCAGGCCTTGCCCCGCTGACGACCGCAACAGACACCGGCGGATCGGTACGTCAGCCGGCGGCGATGTGTGGCGTAACAGGTATCAAGCCAACCTATGGCCGCGTCTCGCGTTACGGCATGATCGCTTTTGCATCCAGTCTTGACCAGGCCGGGGTGATTGGCCGGTCAGCCGCCGATTGTGCGGTGGGTTTATCAGCCATAGCCGGTTTTGATCGTCGCGACAGCACTTGTGTAGACCGTCCCGATGAAGATTTCAGCCGTGACCTGAATAAACCGCTCGATGGGCTGCGGGTGGGTTTGCCGGTCGAGTTTTTTGGGGCCGGCCTGGCCCCCGATGTGCTTAAAGCAGTGAACAGCGCGGTCGAGAAACTGCGCTCTCTGGGTGCCACAACCGTTGATGTGAGTCTGCCCGATACTGAACTGGCAATTCCGGCTTACTACGTGATTGCACCGGCCGAAGCCTCGAGCAATTTGTCCAGGTTCGACGGGGTGCGTTATGGATTTCGCGCGGAACAGTACAGCGACCTGAACGACATGTATGAAAAAACGCGGGCCCAGGGTTTTGGCGACGAAGTGCGCCGCCGAATTCTGGTGGGGGCGTTTGTGTTGTCCCATGGTTACTACGATGCCTACTACCGCAAGGCGCAGCGGCTGCGTCGCCGCATTGCGGATGATTTTTCTCGTTGTTTTGAGACAGTTGATGTGATTGCCGGGCCGGTTTCACCAACCACAGCATGGCAAATAGGTGAGCGGGTTAACGACCCGGTGAGCAATTACCTCGCTGATATTTTCACCCTGCCTGCATCTCTGGCGGGGCTGCCCGGATTGTCGGTGCCAGCCGGATTTGGCGACGCAGGCCTGCCGGTTGGCCTGCAACTTATGGCCAATTACTTCCAGGAAGCGCGGTTGCTGAATGTTGCCCATCAATATCAACAAGTGACCGACTGGCATCAGAAATTTCCGCAACACAACAGATCCTGATCATGAACCACAGATTTTCAGATACCCAGAAACTTTCGCTAAAAAGGTAACCAAAAATGATCAATAAAATTTTTCTGATGCTGACTGCCATTGTACTTTCTGCGTGTTCGAACATTCCTTTGATAGGTTCTGGTTCATCGCAAGACTCTACGTCTGCTCCCGCGGCAACAACGCCGGCGCCGCGTGGGGGTTCCACCCGCCAGCCGGAGCAGATTTCGGGCAAAGGAATCAACCTGGTTGGCGATTGCAAACAAAAAGAAATTGATGGTTTTGAAGAAAACGCCCAGGTTGTTGTCAAAGGCGGGCGGATGCTAAACCTGACCTGGCGGATGCGGCTTGGTCGCAAAGGCACGTGCAGTTTTGATGGTGAAGATTTTCGCCAGACACGTGATACCCCAAGTATTGAACTGGTCGCCAAAGATGGTTCGGGATGTCGCTTACTGATGTGGGCGGACGGGCGTAGCCATCGCGTCACCCTGGCCCATAACAATTGCGCCAACTTCTGTACCCGCGGCGTCTACGACAAAGCCTGGCCGGTGATGTTTGATCCTCGTACTGGCGGTTGCGCCAACAACAACTGATTAAGACTATGGCAGCATTTGAGACTGTTATCGGCTTGGAAACCCATGTCCAGCTGGCGACAAAATCGAAAATATTCTCTGGTGGCTCGACCAGTTTCGGGGCCGAACCAAACCGGCACGCGTGTGCGGTTGACCTGGCATTGCCCGGCGTATTGCCGGTAATCAATCGCGAGGCGGTGGCGTGCGCAATTCGATTTGGTCTGGCGGTTGGTGCCCAGGTTGCGCAACGTTCTGTCTTTGCGCGCAAGAATTATTTTTACCCTGATTTGCCCAAGGGTTATCAGATCAGTCAGTTTGAAATGCCGGTGGTCATTGGCGGCTCGGTTTCATTTCAACTCAGTATTGGTAACGAAGCGGGTAAAGACGCCGGTAGAGAAACCCGTTTACAGACGGTTGAGTTAACCCGGGCCCATCTTGAAGAAGACGCCGGTAAATCGCTGCACGAAGATTATGCGAATGCGTCGGGCATCGACCTGAACCGGGCGGGCACTCCATTGCTGGAAATTGTTACCGAACCCGTAATGAGCAGTGCGCAGCAGGCGGTTGCTTATGCCCGTACCCTGCATTCCCTGGTTGTCTGGCTTGGGATCTGTGACGGCAATATGCAGGAAGGATCGTTCCGATGTGATGCCAATGTGTCGGTCCGCCGTCCCGGTGAACCCCTGGGAACGCGCTCCGAAATCAAGAACCTCAATTCTTTTCGCTTTCTGGAGCGGGCGATTGAATTCGAAGTTCAGCGGCAGATTGAATTAATTGAAGACGGTGGTCGGGTCGTGCAGGAAACTCGTCTTTACGACCCCGACCGGGATGAAACCCGTTCAATGCGCAGCAAGGAAGATGCAATGGATTATCGCTACTTCCCGGATCCGGATCTGCCCGACCTTGTCATCAGCCCCGACTGGATCGAACAAATTCGCGCTGAAATGCCTGAATTGCCGGCGGCCAAACAAGCGCGCTTTGTTGCCGAGTACGGGCTCAGTGAATCGGATGCCGATTTGTTGTCAGCATCGCATGATGTGGCGAATTATTTTGAGGCATTGGTCGCCAGCTTGCCGGATGCGGGCAAGCTGGGCAAGACGGCAGCAAACTGGGTAATGTCTGACTTATCAGCCGCGGTGAATCGAGATGAAATTGCTTTTGATTCAGCACCGGTTACCCCGGCAGCGCTGGCGGCCCTGGTAAGCCGGATTCATGATGGCACGATTACCGGCCGGGTTGCCAAAGACTTGTTTGCCGGTTTGTGGGCCGAGGGCAGTGCCGATACTTTTGCGGCGGCGCTGAGTGCGCTGGATGCGACTATCGAGAAACAAGGCCTGAAGCAGATCAATGATGACGGTGCTTTGGTTGGCATCATCCAGGAAGTGCTCGCTGCCAACGAGAAATCGGTCACTGAGTTTTTATCAGGTAAAGACAAAGCCCTCAATTCCCTGGTAGGCCAGGTAATGAAAGCAACCCGGGGCAAAGGCAATGCCCAGCGTATTAATGAGTTAATGCGCGAAGCTGTTGCTGCGCTTAAACCTTAAGTTATCTGGGCGCCAGATTGGCCGGCAACGAAAGGCAGGGCAATTAGCTGCCCGCAAGCCGGTCTGCTTCAGCCATTCGGTCAAGTAGCGTCTGTAGACGCACCGCATCTTCTCCAAAGCGGATGCGAATCTGTTCCTGTTCGTTCAAGTGCGCTTTTACCAACGCATCTTCAGACAAAATTGCGCTGGCGATCTGGGCAACTTTTTGTTTCATTTGCCCCGGTGCCTTGCCTGGTGGATAAGCTCGGGTTGCTGCCTGCGTGGCGCGTAACTGTTTGTGTAATAGCACCATGCGTTCATAGGTTTGATCAATTTGCGTCTGCACGATGCCAATCTGTCGGTTGCGCATATTATCGAGCTCGTCCATCGTCGGATATGCAGTGATCAGTGCGCGGTCGCGTGCTTGTTCCTGGCGACGACGCATTGAATCGGCGCGATCAATAATTTTCTGGCGTTGTGCCGCTTCACGTTGAGAGCGGGTTAACGGCGGCGCAATATTACGCTTGAGAGCACCATCTTGACGCAACTCGCGCATTGGCAACTTTGCGCATTCCGGAATTGGACGATCGCTGGTTATGGTTCGTCCGTCCTGCGTTTTGCAGCTATAAATTTGGGCATGTGCGTTTGCTGCCGCCATCCAGGCAAGCAAAACAAACAGGAGGCGGAGTAATCCCTTCGTATTCATACCCCCATGCTAATCAGGCGGACGTATTCACTCCATATAGGGTGCGATAAGCGGTAATCCGCTCGCGATGGGCGGTGTTTGCCTCAGTGTTATCGGCCGAATTCATGAATTGCAAGAGGTCTTCCAGGTTGGCAATTGCGACAACCGGCAATCCAATTTCCTGTTCAACCTGCTGAACTGCAGATAACTTGCCAATTTGTGTTGCGGACCCGGAACGTTCCTGGCGGTCCAGGGCGATGATGACCCCAGTTGGCGTGGCACCGCTATTTTCCAGGACTTTTACTGATTCGCGTACCGAGGTGCCGGCACTAATAACGTCGTCGATGATTAAAACCCGCTGCCCGTCGACGGGGGCTCCAACCAAAATGCCACCTTCGCCATGGTCTTTCGCTTCTTTGCGGTTAAATGCGAACGGTCGGTCCGGGCCCGAACGACTCAGTTCAACCGCCGTGGCACTGGCCAGGGTGATGCCTTTGTAAGCAGGCCCGAACAACACGTCGAATTGCAGCAGTCCACTTTGCTCGGCTTCGTTGATGGCGCGCGCATAAAAGCCAGCGAGGCGGCCTAACAATGCGCCGCTATTGAATGAGCCGGCATTAAAGAAGTACGGGGACAGGCGTCCGGCTTTGGTCTGGAACTGGCCAAACGTCAAAATTCCGGATTCAACCGCAAAGCGGATAAACTGCTGATGCAATTGGTCAGACACACTTTTTCCTGGCAGGTAGAGATAACAAATGATACGGGTGATTTCGCTAAACCTAAACGGCATCAGGGCAGCTACACGAAAAGGCTGGCATGAGTGGCTTGCTCAGCAGTCTGCTGATGTTGTCTGTGTCCAGGAATTAAAAGCGCAAATTGCCGATATCGAAGCCAGCCTGCATCGTATTGACAACATGGAGGGACACTTTTGTGTTGCTGACAAAAAAGGCTATAGCGGGGTGGGCATTTACAGTCGGCGAAAACCGCTGGCTGTGACCTCTGGTTTTGGCAGCAAAGAGTTCGATCCCGAGGGGCGGTATATCGAAGCCGACTTTGGACGTTATTGTGTGATCTCGGTTTATGTGCCGTCTGGAACCAGTTCACCAGAACGCCTTGCCGCCAAGTATCGCTTCATGGATGAGTTCTTTATACATTTAGACAAACTCAAAGCCTCGGGCAAAGAAATAATTTTGTGTGGAGACTGGAATATTGCCCACAAAGAAATTGACCTTAAAAACTGGCGCACTAACCAAAAAAATTCGGGATTCCTGCCTGAAGAGCGGGCATGGCTGAGCAAGGTATTTGATCTTCAGGGTTATGTTGACGTGTTCCGGAAAATCGATGACCGTCCCGATCAATATACATTCTGGAGCAACCGGGGGCAGGCCTGGGACAAGAACGTCGGCTGGCGTCTCGACTACCAGATAAGCACCCCGGGCATCGCGTCAAAAGCGAAGGCCAGTTCGATATACACCGATGCGCGTTTTTCCGACCATGCGCCACTGACAATCGATTATGCCGTCCGACGCTAAATCGGATCGGGCTTCGATGGCCGGTAATCTGGCCATGTACCTGCAGGTATTTGTCAGTCGCAAAATGGCGGCGATGCTGGCCCTGGGTTTTGCCAGCGGCCTGCCGCTGGCTTTGTCGGGCGGAACGTTACAAGCCTGGCTGACAATCGACGGTATCGACATCAAAACCATTGGCTATTTTGCCCTGGTTGGTTTGCCCTACACCTTCAAGTTTGTGTGGGCGCCCCTGGTCGATCGGTTCGAACCGCCCGCATTCAGCCGGCGCCGCGGATGGCTGATTGTCACCCAGATATGTATCGCCCTGGTTTGCTTTCTGATGGCTGGTATCAAGCCATCCCAGGATACCCAGTTACTTGCTGTGCTCGCGGTTTCAATGGCGTTCTTGTCGGCATCTCAGGACATCGTCTTTGACGCTTACCGGTCCGATCTGCTCGATAATGCTGAGCGCGGTGCCGGCGCCGCCTTGTCCGTACTGGGTTACCGTTTGGCCATGTTGGTCTCCGGTGGCCTGGGCCTGATTCTGGCTGATAGCTTTCTCGGCTGGCCGAACATGTTTCGACTGATGGGGGGGCTTATGCTGATTGCCGCCGCCGTCAGTCTGTTTGTGCCCGGGGTTCCCGACCTTAAGGCAATAGTCGGTTCAGCCAGGCGGGAGCTGACCGGCTTTGCCGCCATGGTGAGCGCCGGCATCGCTGTTTGGTACCTGACCCGGCTGATACCGGCGGGTTGGTTTGAAGTGAATCGCTTTGCTGGCTTGCTGGTCAACAGCTTGTCGATGGTGGCTGCAATGACTGCCGGTTTGTACGCCGCCCGGGCGGCGGGTTTTCCATCGTTTGTGCAGCCGTGGGATGCCTTTTTCACCCGGCGCAACGCGGTCTGGTTATTACTTCTAATCATCTTATACAAACTCGGCGATGCATTTGCGGGCAGCCTGTCAACCACCTTCCTGATTCGTGGCGCCGGCTTCAGTGCAACCGAAGTTGGCGCGGTCAACAAAGTACTTGGCCTTCTGGCAACCATTGTTGGTGCCCTTGTTGGTGGTGCCTGGTTGTCACGCCGAACCTTGTTTCAAGCACTCATGGTTTTTGGTGTTTTACAAGCCGTCTCAAACTTTGGTTACTGGCTGATTTCGGTCCTGCCCAAGAGTTATCCGTTAATGGCTACAGCCATTGGGGTTGAAAACTTATGCGGTGGCATGGGCACGGCAGCATTTGTCGCTTTCCTGATGGCAATGACCGATCGGCGTTATTCCGCTGCTCAGTACGCCTTGTTGTCAGCACTGGCTGCCGTCGGCCGTATTTACGTAGGCCCGGTAGCCGGTGTCATGGTGGACGCCTACGACTGGCCGTACTTCTTCTTGTTCACCGTACTCACCGCTTTACCCGGACTGATCATGTTGTGGTGGTTGCGTCCCGATGTCCTGGCCCTGGACCCGCCGCGTGAATCTATTGTTCCCCCGGCAGAAAAGTAACCGCCTGGGCTACAGAAAAATGGCGCGATTTTGGGCGGCAATGTGTGGCATTGCGTGGTATTGGACGATGTCGGAGCAATCGCTTAACTTGTGTGCCGTGCCGTTGGGAAGTCGCTACACTAAGCGACCCTAAGTTAAACAGCTGAGCACTTCAGACCCGCCTCATGATTAATCGTATTGTTTCCACTGTCGCTGATGCGTTGAGCGGCATTCAGAATGGCGCGACCGTTTTAGTGGGTGGTTTCGGCGGAGCCGGCATGCCCAATGCATTAATTGACGGGTTGATCGCAACCGGTGCGCGCGACCTGACCCTGGTGAGCAATAACGCCGGTAGCGGTGAGACTGGCCTGGCAGCTTTGCTTAAAGCCGGACAAGTACGAAAAATTTTATGCTCGTTTCCGCGCCAGGCGGATTCACACGTTTTTGATGATCTGTATCGCGCTGGAAAAATTGAACTTGAGCTGGTGCCTCAAGGCAATCTGGCTGAACGTATTCGCGCGGCTGGCGCTGGAATCGGTGGATTCTTTACCCCAACCGGTTATGGTACCGAGCTGGCGAAAGGCAAAGAGACCCGGTTGATCGATGGTCGGCATTATGTTTTTGAAACGCCGATTCATGCAGACTTTGCATTGATCAAAGCCCATTGCGCCGATCGCTGGGGCAACCTGACATATCGGATGACGGCTCGCAACTTCGGGCCGGTCATGGCAACCGCGGCGAAATGTACGGTTGCGCAGGTAGCGCAAATTGTTGAACTGGGCACGATTGACCCCGAATTAGTGGTGACCCCAGGTATTCATGTACAACGTGTTGTGCAGGTGACGGAGTCGTGATGGAAAAGAAAAATCGAACCCGCGATGAGATCGCAGCCCGCGTTGCCGCAGATATTCCCGACGGGGCGTTTGTTAATCTTGGCATTGGCCTGCCAACGAAGGTTGCCAATCACCTGCCGCCTGACCGTGAGATTATCCTGCATACCGAAAACGGTTTACTCGGTATGGGGCCGGCGCCGATGCCTGGAAAAGAAGACCCTGATCTGATTAACGCTGGCAAACAAGCGGTCACTACCTTACCCGGTGCTGCGTTTTTTCATCATGCAGACTCTTTTGCAATGATGCGCGGTGGCCACCTGGATATTTGTGTTCTGGGTGCGTTTCAGGTGTCGTCCACCGGGGATCTGGCAAACTGGAGTACCGGTGAGCCCGGTGCCATTCCCGCGGTCGGTGGGGCGATGGACCTGGCCACGGGCGCTCGCCAGGTTTTTATCATGATGGAGCACTTGACCCGCGACGGTCAAAGCAAGCTGGTCGATAAATGTACGTATCCGCTAACCGGGGTTGGCTGTGTTGCGCGCGTATATACCGACCTTGCTGTTATTGACATTACCCCTGACGGTTTCGTCGTTACCGAAATGGTCAGTGGCCTGAGTTTTGACGAGCTGGCGCAATTGACAGCCGCCCCGATCCGGCGCGGTAAAGGTTTGATCGGATAATGTCACTGTCTGATTCAGAACGACACAGCAATCTGATCATCATTGGCGGCGGTTTGTCCGGCACCTGCGTTGCGATTGCCGCGGCCCGTGCCAACCCGTCGCTGTCGATTCGCCTGCTTGAACCGCGTGCGGTCACGGGTATTGGCTCAGCCTATGGCACAGTTGATCCGGATCATCGGTTGAATGCGCCGGTGATCAGCCATTCGATAATCCCCGCTGACACAACACATTTATTGCGTTGGTGTGAGGCCAATAATCTCTTAAGCGACGATCCTGCGGCGGCCACCGACTACGGCTTGTATATTCGCCGGCGCGACTATGCCCGCTATCTGCAGGACAGCCTGGGGCAATACCTGGTTGATCATCCTGGCCCCGGTGTCTACCACTACTGCGCGCGCGCAGTCAGCGTCACGCCGGTGATGGCCCAGGGCGGCGAAGCCAGGGATTCCGTTGCGAACCTTGCCTGCGGTTATACCGTCACAACCGATGACGGGGCCCAACATCGCGCTGATGTTGTGGTACTGACAACCGGAAATCCGCCCGCGCGGGTGCCGGCAATGCTGCAATCAGTGGCAGCCCATCCTGGGGTTATCACCGACCCCTGGGATGCGGCCAGGATGAGCGGGATCGGGCGCGGCGATTCTGTTCTGGTGGTTGGCGCCAGCCTGACCGCCGCCGACCAGATCTGCACCTTATTGCGAAATGGTCACAAGGGTTCGATCCAGGTCATTTCGCGCAATGGTTTGCGCCCAACCCTGGCCCCGCTGCCCGACCCGTCCCGATCGGATCAGTCGACCCCCGACTTATTGTCGATCGTTAACGGGCCGCCGCCCGAATGGCTTCAGAATGCGCTGGACCACGATACCAAAGGGCCAACCGTTCGCCATTTGATGCGTGCGTTGCGCACGCAGATGGCGCTCTACAAAGCTCAGGGCCAGGCCTGGCAAACGGCGTTTGATGAATTACGCAATAGCGTCTGGCAGGTGTGGCCGCGCTTGCCGGTTGCTGAGAAAAAGCGTTTTCTGAAACGTCTGCGTCCCTGGTATGACGTTTACCGATTCCGTATTCCCCCACAAACCGCGGCAATTATTGCCAGGGCTGAACAAAGTGGCCGGGTGAATTTTGCGCGAGCAGGCCTGATCAGTGTCATCGACGAGGGCCCCAACCGGTTGCGCGTACGCCTGTCAAGGTCGAAGGCATCCGCGGCGCCAGCAACCAGCGCGGGTCAGTCAGAGAGCTTGAGCGATTCACTGGGCGATTCTCTGATAGTTAACTCGCTGGTCAACTGCACTGGCTTTGACTTGTCAGCCGAACCACCACCGGGCAGTTTATACGCCCAGCTGCTGGACAGCGGGCTGGTGACCCGGGACATAAGCGGTGTCGGCTTTCAAACCGACATTCATGGACGCAGTATGGGGCGCAATATGGAGCGCAGTATGGAGCGCAGTATTGCCGCTCAGCCAATTGATGGCCTCAGGCTGATTGGCCCACCCACCGCGGGCACCTGGGGTGACCCTCTGGGTGGCATCTTTATTTCTGTCCAGGTGCAGCGCATGATGCCTGGCTTGCTGCACTACCTGACCAGCCGGGCAACTTCAGCCAACCCGGCAGCCCAGGCGAACCAATCGAACATCAACCACAGCGGAGCATAACTATGAGCGACCAAACAATCTTCGAAACAATCACCGGCCTGGACGATGCACGCGCCACGGCAACCGTGGCCGGCGATATCGATAAGGTAGAAGCCGTGCTGGCGTCAACCCTGTGTTATGTGCACGGCAGTGGCGGCCAGGAAGATCGCGCGTTGTATCTGAAGCGACTGCGCGAAGGCTTTTACGACTACAAGGGGCTGCGCTCGATCCGGCGCGATTTCCGGCGTTTTGGTGATGTCGTCCTGGTCCATGGTGATATTAATATTCATGTTGTTGTGAACGGGGCCGAAAAAGATTTTGAGTCTCGTTATCTGCAGGTCTGGACACTCGAACGTGATGAATGGAAAATGGCCGCGTGGCAGTCCACGCCACTGCCGACCGCCTGATGACTACTGTCTGACCACTGCATCAGCCAGCCTTATGGCTAGCCTTGACGCCTTTCCGGCCTGTCGTACAATATCGCAGGTTGGAAATTGATATCACTTTGTGGTAATAAATTCGTGATAATTGCCTGGTGGTGATTCATTCACCGGGCTGACCGCCAGCATTGCGCGACATCCGCGGCGCACCGGTGAACCGGGGCGCCATTTGGACACTGTTCGTTGCCCCATGGCTTGATATAAACTCTGCGCTCCGCCTTTAGCGAAGGTTATCCCGTCTTGGGGCCCTTTAGCCTGGCGCCGGCATTTACAGGTATTCAGAATGATTGACGACGAAGTTCTCGACACCCTCTTTCGCAACGCCAGAACGGCGAATGGGTGGTTGTCGGGTGACGTAACCGATGCCCAGCTCAAGCAGGTTTTTGACTTGATGAAAATGGCGCCAACGTCAGCCAATTGTCAGCCGGCGCGGCTTGTTTTTCTGCGCACAGCCGAGGCAAAAGAGCGCCTCAAGCCGGCCCTGTCCCCAAATAACGTGGACAAGACCCTGAAGGCCCCAATCGTGACCCTTATTGCCCACGATACGCAGTTTCAAGAGCACCTGGCGCGCTTGTTCCCACACGCGCCAAACTTCCGGGACATGTTCGACGGTGAAGCAAATCGTGAAGCCCGAGAAATCACTGCTTTTCGCAATGGCACATTGCAGGGGGCTTACTTCATTATTGCCGCCCGTGCGGTTGGCCTGGATTGTGGCCCGATGTCCGGGTTTGACGTAGCCAAGGTCAACGATGAGTTTTTCCCCGATGGCCGTTTCAAGGTGAACTTTCTGTGCAACCTGGGCCGGGGTGATCCGGATAAAACCTTCCCGCGCAGCCCCCGCTTTGATTTCGACGAGGTTTGCAAGGTTCTGTAGGGCTTCTATTCAGAAGTTGACGCAGGCCTGGCCCCCGCTGCTGGGGCAGCCGCCGTGGCAACAATACCCGACTGAATTAATTGCCCAATGGCTGCCTGGCTCAAGCCCAGGGTGTCGCTAAGAACCTGAACGCTATCTGCACCCAGTGCGGATGCCGGCCTGGGCGTTTGCTGCGCCTGTCCGGAGTATTGGGCCGGGTTTCCCGGTGTGCGATAACGCGCCCCGCTTGGATGGGTCAGGGTCGACATCATCGGATGTTCCGCCTGCAATTCTTCATGGCTGGCCATGGATTCTTCAAGGCTTTGGTAGGGCCCCCAGCAAACTGAGTAGTCGTCGAACAATTGGGCAATGGCGTCATACGGTTGCGCCGCGATCGCCTGGCTGACCAGCGGATTGATCAAGTCCCGGTGTTCGAAGCGTTCGGCCTCGTCGGTGCGCAGGTCAAGCTGATGTTGCGTTTCAAGGCGGGTGATTTGATCACGAATTTTTAGCGAATCCAGAATCGAATCCCACTGCTTGGGTGTAATGGCAACCACCATGACGTGGCGGCCATCGCGGGTTTCAAAGTCGCGACCAAAAGCGCCAAACACATTATTGCCCAGCCGCGGTCGGTTCTGGCCCAGCACTTCAACTTCGGCAAGCTGCCCGAGGGCACCAAGCGATGAAATTGCGACGCTGGACAACGGCAGGGCAATTTCCTGGCCGAGGCCGGTCGACCGCCGGTGACGTTCAGCGGCCAACAAGTGCATGCCGCCCAGGGCGCCGGTAAGCAAGTCCCAGCCGGGCATTACGTGGTTTACTGGCCCGGTGGTTTCTTCGGGCCCGGTGTTGTACGGATAGCCGGTGATTGCGTTGATCGTGTAGTCCAGCCCCGAGCGGCCGTCAGCCCAGCCTTGTACCCGAATAGTGATCAGGTCGCTGCGCTTTTTGCTGAGTCTTTCATGCGAGAGAAATCCGTCTCTGGGAAAATTCGTGACGAATAGCCCGGCATTCTCGCCTGGCGCGGTGATGATTTCAGCCGCCAGTTCTCGGCCGGCCGCTTCGCGCAGGTTAATTGCGATTGACTGCTTGTTTTTCTGCAAACCCTCCCAATATAGGCTCGCACCGTTGTGCGCTCTGGGGTAACGATTAAAGTCGAGCCCACCGCCAATTGGATCGATCCGAATTACCCGCGCGCCCAATGAGGCGAGGTGCATTGCGCACGATGGTGCGGCGACAAACGATGAGGCTTCGACTATCTGAAGGCCGTTGAGTATTGAGTACATGGCTTGATGATAAGTGCCAGATGCCTCTGGTGCCACCGTTGATCTGTGAATTTTTTCCGCTCGTTTTGAAATTCAGGCCGCCGAGAGAAAATTCGCACCACTAAAGGCTTGATTCTTTTCCGGGTGTCCCCAGATTAAGTTCATGAGCAGTTCAAGGCTGACTCCCTTCTGAGTCTTTAACGCAGTCCCGAACATTTCTGGAGAAATCTAATGAACCGAATCAATGCATACGACCCGTTAGCCGAATTTTTTCCGCAAGTCCTGCGTGGGTTTGTTCAACCCGCTCGCGAAAAATCTGCTGTGACCTCGGCTATTGCCAGCGTCATGCGGATGGATGTGACCGAATCCGAAAACGCCTATGTTGTCCGGGCTGAAATTCCCGGCGTCAGTAAAGAAGATATCAATGTCGAAATCGACGGTGCTAATGTAGCGATATCTGCACTGGTAAAGCCCCGTGGCGAACAAGTTGAAGGTGTGCGCCTCGTGCGCAACGAACGTTACGAAGGCAAGCTATCGCGTAGTCTGAGTTTTAGTGCTGAAATTGAAGAAGAATCGGCAGTCGCAAGTTATGAGAACGGCGTACTTGAACTGAGCCTGCCGAAGAAAACGGTTGTCGGCGCAAAGCGCCTGGCAATTTCCTGATCAACTGACGTCGGCTATATCGGCGTCAGCATCTACATTAGTATCAGCCTGCACAGCCTCGTAAGGGGCTGTGCAGAATTCTTCGTAAAGACTGGTCAGATTGGCGCGCATCTGCCGCACAAAATCCAGTTCCGTTTTTGTCAGGCCTTCCGGGTCGGTGCAACCACGGTCACCGAGGATAAACCCAATAGTCTGTTCTTCGTGAAACAGCGGCATCAGCAAAAAACTATGTGTTGTCGGGTAAACCTGCGCAAACCACGGTGGTAAGCGAGAGTTGATTTTTTCTGCCGTGCAATCTGCTATATGCAGATCAACCCGGTTCTTCATTGCCATCATAAACAAGTTGTCTTGCGGTAGCGGCTGACTACAGAAAGCGGCAATCCGGTCGACATCAATACCAACAGCCAACTCGGGTATGAATCGGTCGGCTTGTCCGCGTCGCCCGAACCAGACAACACGTTCGAATCCAAGTGAACCGCGCAACCCTTCAAGCAATAGTGGGGTTACCCGGGAACTGATACGCTGGGCAGGGTCTGAATTCAGCGCGAGTAGTAATCCATCTCGTTCAGCGGTTGCGTAGTCGCGGCTCAGGTTATCAACGTCCACAGCCAACGACTTGAGACGGCGTTCACTATCGGTTGGTTTGCCATTGGCCAGGCGGGTGATAATCTCGACCTGATCGTCTTCTGCCAACGCGCCGCGCCGCATTCGGTCAGTACGCAGTCTCGATATCACACCCGTGGCATCGATACGCTCAAACTTATCCCATCCTGCCTCTTCATAAGTTTCTGAACGTAAATGCGGTTGCAACAATGCCGGGGCAACACACTGATCTGACGGGACGCCAACTGAGCGTTCAATGCCAATGGTTTCCCAGGCACTTTCTTCGATCATTTCCGCAAGCTTGGCCTGGTCCAGTTCTATGCAATGCCGGTACCGGGTGACCAGTTCCCGCAATGCTGCGCTGCGCTCCGACGGTGCTGATAAACGTATTGCGGCGCCGACGCGCAAACTGAGACCGACTGCCAGTGGTAACCAATCCCGGCCGGACATCACCGGGGTCGGGCGTTGCTCTGAATGAATAATGACTTGCAGGCTGGATCGTGGCAGCGACCAGGCTTCAACAATTTCGCGACTGAGGTTGGCCACTGGCTCGTGAAACAGTTCCCGGTGAATGCCGGGGGCCAGCTTGGGTTTGTGGTGTGCCACGTATCGAATCGCAGCGACTTCATGCGGTACGTGGACTACCCCCAGAATTGCCAATAGTTTCGCGATCAGGACAATCACAGCGCCTTCGTCCGAAACCAGTGGATTGCGGGTGTCCAGCAGGTTACGGGCAAAACGGGCGCAGAAAGCCGCCGCCGCCAGTTCTGTTCTGACCAGCTCATGCCGTTCCGGCGGCATGTCGCTTTCGAAGGTCGGCAGGGCCCGGCAGTAGCCGCGGGTTTGTTCAAACCCCAGTAAAGCGATTGCCCGCTGAACCGAGACCACATCGCTGCGATCACGGGTATCGTAGGTTGAGCTATTTGCCATTCTGATCAGGCGGATAATGACTGCCGGGTCGGCAAACGCGATATCTGCCAGGTCACTGATACGGGCGCCAGGGTCACTGGCGGCATTCGATAACTGGCGCCCCGCATGACCTGTTGTATGCAGATCGCGGCGACCGCGGGTTGCTTGCCGAAGTCGCCTCAGCGCCGGTGGTACCGGTATTTCTTCGGTGTTCTGCTGGTTGTGCTCTGCGCCCATGGTGCCATTTTATTGGGGGGTTGGCAGCTGGGAAGCGGTTTCAAGCCGGGCATTTGCAAGCCAGAACCGGCGTTTAGGCGGCCGGGTGGTTGCCGCGTGCTGACTGCTGCATTCCTTTACCTAAATCGCTGCCTTTTTACAATCCGACAACCACTAAATTTGATTTGCGCTTTGATCCTGCTGACAGCAGAGTAAAGTCCGGTTGTTCAGATGAATTTGCGGAGTTTGTTTGTGTCGACACAAGCGGCTTATTCTCAGGCGTTACATGGCTTGCCGGATGCGGTTGAATCCCACGGTCTGCATATTGCCGGGGTGTCACCGGCGTTTGCGTTTCGCCATCAATTGAACCCCGACGGCAGCGGTCGTTTTCTTGAGACTGTTGGCGATATTGAAGCCATGTTTGGCCCCGGCTTTTCGCAAGAGCAAATCCTGTCTGATGGCGATACCATCTGGCGTCACTGCAATCGCGCCGATCTTGGGCGGGTGCTTGCGCTGTTGCGCGAATCCGCGACTAATTCACGACCGGTATCGATGGATGCGGTGGTTCATTTGCCCTCGCGCGGCCGGCGGGTTTTCCGGATTCGGTTGTTCGGCGCCTTTACCGCTAACGGACGCTTACTCAATACCGGGGCGGCCGCTGATATTACGGAAGTACCGCTTGGGCCGGATACTCAGTTTCATTCAGATTTGTCTTACCCGCCGGTAAGCGCTTCACCACCACGGATAGACGCGCACTTTCTCGGACAACTGGCGCGCCAGATTCGTACGTCGTTGAACGTGATGCAAGGCTTTGCTCAGCTGCTGCCCATGGATCGCAGTCACCCCGTTGCCGCGATACAACTCGAGCGACTCGGTAATATCGAACTCGCTTGTCGCCGCATTGAAGCGCTGATTGACGGCGTGAAAGACGTGGCATTTGCTGATGACGGACGTCGTCAGATCATTATTGAATCCCTGGATATTGAACAAGTCATTCAGGAAAGTCTGTTGACCGTCGAGCCGCAGGCTGATGCCCTCGGGCTAAGCCTGTCGTTGAGCAGTCGCATCGACCGCCCCGGGGTGCTTGCCGATCGCCGCGCACTTGGCTTGGTGATGCGTGAAGTATTGTCAACGGCGATACGCCTGAATCAGGCCAGCGGATCGGTCGTGATCGGCATCGATTTGTGCCCTGTCGCTAATCATCATCCGAAACGCTGTCGGGTACAGATCAAGGCGGCCGGGCCTGGGTTGAGCAAGGAACAAACTGAACACTTGTTTCAACCGTTTTACAAGAGTGAACACAGCCGCAAGAGCGGTGATGGCGCCAGCACGGGGTTGATGGTCAGCCGTTCGCTGTTGCACAGCATGGATGGTTCGATCAGGGTTTTCAGTGGCACCGATGGTGGCAATACGTTTGAAATCGAATTGCCGGCAGCCGTTGATGCCGTCACTGTTGCATCGGATTCGGCATTCGAGCTGCTCAGGGCAGCCGAAAGCAGGCCAGGACTGGTTCAACCAATGCACAATGGTCCATTACGGATCATTTATGTCGAAGATGACCGCCTCAATTCTTTGTTAATCAAAAACGTACTGGGCCAGATTAGTGGCTTTGAGTTACTGACAGCTGACGACGGGCGCAGCGCCTGGGAAATGATTTTGGAAGAGGTACCGCACCTGCTGATCGCAGACATCAATCTGCCTTTCATGAATGGGGACGCGCTTGTTCGAGCCGTGAGGAGTAATCCGGATACCCGGCATATCAACTGCGTTGCATTGTCAGCGGACACAAGGTCAGAAGAAATTGAGCGGATAATGAAGGCCGGCTTTAATGACTTCTGGCCCAAACCAATCGATGTTTACGAGTTAATTCATCGCATTCAACAGCTTGATGCCGGCCGATTCGATGCTTGAAGATTCCGAGCATCCTGAGCCTCCCGAGGCGCTGGATATCAGCCGATATATTGGTGAGCTTTCCCACGAGCTACTGAATCCGCTGCATGCTGCGCTTGGCTTTGTGCAGTTAATGGCAACGGACAGCGAACATCCGATGAGCCGGCAACAGCGCGAGCAACTCGCTCGTATTGAGTCCGCAGGCTATGAGATGCTTGCCTTGATTGATGATATCCGGATATTGTCTACGGTCGGGGCGGCGCCGGGCAGACGGAAGTCTGCTGTCGTCGATATGCTTGCGGTACTGGAGTCAGCTGTCGAACAAGCGCGTCCGCTCGCTGATGTTTACAACACGGCGCTCGAAATTGAAGCACCGGACCTCGACTCTTTGGTGCTGGCCGATCCGGAGTTGCTGCAACGGGTGGTTTACAACTTGTTGACCAACGCAATTCAGTACAGCCGGCGTAATGTCCGCACGGACAGCACTGGCATTCCTGCAAAAGTCAGGCTTGGTATTCACTGGCTACGCGGGCGCTGCCGAATTTTCGTTTCAGATAATGGTCCGGGCTTAACCCGTTCTCAGTCCTTGTCACTGTTTGAACCTTTTCAGCGAATCAGGGACACATCAGCACACGTTCCTGGTAATGGACTTGGCCTGGCGGTCTGTGAGGCTCTGATGTATCAGATGGGCGGAACAATTAGCGTGTGGAGTTCACCGGGGCGCGGATCCAGCTTTGAAATTGAGCTGGAGCGGATAGGTGTCGCGCCTGCCGCGTCGCCAACGGCTGCCAGCTAACAAAAAATTAAGCCAGAAAATTAAGCCAGAAAATTCAAGCCAGAGAAGTCGGAGCCAGTCAGCCGCTGAACAAGCTGTAGTATTCGGGTTCTTTTTTGGCTGACCCGGGTCGGCACGGGGTTTTTGAATGTTTGCTTTTGCCGCCGCGGTTTTGTTTCTTATCATCACGCCCGGCCCCGGCGTGTTGACCACAGCAGGCATTGGATCGGCTTTTGGATTCCCGGCCGGTATTCGTTTCCTGTGGGGTTTGTTTGTCGGCACTAATTTGGTCACCCTGGCGGTTGCCAGTGGGCTGGCAGCAGCTGCCCTGGCACAGCCGGGGTTACGCCAGATCTTGTTGTTTGGCTCGACGGCGTATTTGTTTTACCTGGCAGCACGAATTGCATTTTCTGGTGCGAAGGTCGCGTTTATCGAGTCGCGCAGCCCGCCGGGGTTTTTCAACGGGGTGTTACTACAGTTTATTAATCCGAAAGCTTATGCAGTGAACACGGTTTTGCTTAGCGGATTCAGCTTCTGGCCTGGAAATCTTTTTGCCGAGGTTGGGATCAAGATGCTGATCATGAATTTGATCTGGGTGCCGGTGCACTGTTTGTGGCTGTTTGCCGGGGTTTCGTTGCGGCGTCTTGATCTGTCTCCGAAGTCGCAACGAATAATAAACATGTTCATGGCCGCGGCAATGCTGGCAGTGGTGTTGATTACCTTGCTGGCCACCCAGCTGCCTGAGGTCGGTAGTAACAGGTAGCAACCGGTAGTATCTGACATACTTGAGCCGAACAAACGAAAACAACCCAAGAATCCAACCACTAAAACCACTTAAACGGAGAAATTATGATCCACGTCATTGCCATTATTACTGCCAAGCCAGGCAAGCGGGCCGAGGTATTAGCTGAGTTCCACAAGAATGTGCCCAACGTTCTTGCGGAAGACGGATGTATCGAATACGGCCCGGCTGTTGATACCGAAAACGCCGGTCCGATTCAAACCGCGTTTGGTGCCGACACTTTTGTCGTTCTCGAAAAATGGGAAAGCAAAGAAGCCCTGGCTGCCCATTCGAAAGCGCCACATATGGCCGCTTATGCTGCCAAGGTCAAAGAGATGCTTGCCGACCGGGTAATCCACGTGTTGAGCCCGGCCTAACAGAGTCCGCGTACAACAAGGAGAGTCTGCGATCAACAAGGTGAGACCAGGGCATCGCTGGCGGAGGGCTGATGGATAACGACGAATTTCGGCGCTGGTCTCATCGCGCCGCCGACTGGGCGGCAGACTATCGCGGATCGCTCGAACAACAACCGGTTCGGGCGCAGACCGCACCGGGTGCGATTGCCCGGCAAATCGGTTCATCACCCCCGGAGGCTGGCGAGGCATTCGATAATATTTTCAGCGATTTTGCCGACATCATTCCACCCGGTATGACGCACTGGCAACATCCGCGGTTTTTTGCGTATTTCCCGTCCAATGCGGCGCCGCCGGCAATCATTGCCGAGCAACTGGCCGGTGTGATGGCAGTGCAAGGCATGTTGTGGCAAACCTCGCCGGCGCTGACTGAACTGGAAACCTGCATGGTCGACTGGCTGCGTCAGGCGGTTGGCCTGCCCGACACTTTTAGTGGTGTGCTGCAGGACACTGCCTCAAGCGCCACCTTGTGCGCCGTGCTGACCATGCGTGAGCGGGCATTGAACTGGACGGGTAACAGCCGCGGCCTGGCGGGGCAGGGTGTGGTGCGAATCTACGCATCAGCCCAAACCCACAGTTCAATCGACAAAGCGATGTGGATTGCCGGCATCGGCCAGGACAACCTGGTGAAGATTCCGTCATCATCGCAATACCCGTGGGCTATAGATTGCGCGGCTTTAAAGCAGGCCATTGCTGATGATCGGGCAGCCGGTATGTTACCGGCCGGGGTTATCGGCTGTGTCGGTGGCACGTCAGTTGGTGCGTGTGACGATATTGCTGCGCTGGCTGAAATTACCCGGGGTGAAAATCTTTTTCTGCACGTGGATGCCGCGTGGGCCGGGTCGGCAATGATTTGTCCGCAGTATCGTCAACTCTGGCAGGGGGTCGAAAGCGCGGACAGTATCGTCTTTAACCCGCACAAGTGGCTTGGTGTTCCGATGGAGTGTTCTGCCCACCTTGTGCGCGACCCCGACTCACTGGTCAGAACACTGGCGATACAACCGGAATACCTGAAGACTCACGGCAAAGACGGGTTGATTAATTACAGCGAGTGGTCAATTACGCTCGGTCGGCGATTCCGCGCGCTCAAGCTATGGTTTTTGTTGCGTTATTACGGTTTGTCCGGCTTACGTGAACGGATTGAAAACCATGTTAAGTGGGCTCAGGCGCTGGCTGAGCGTATCGACGCCACTGATGGTTTTGAACTGACCACCCGACCGGTGTTGTCGCTGTTCACTTTTCGGTTGAACCCCGGCACGGGGCAATGGTCGACACCTGAGCAACTGGATGATTTGAATCAACAATTGCTTGACGCGGTGAATGATGACGGGCGGACTTATCTGACGCAAACCCGGGTTAGTGTTGTATCAGGCGGCGCACTGGTGATTCGATTTCAGGCGGGCCAGTTTGACACCACCGAGGGTGATGTTGAGCTGGCCTGGGCCGCTGTGCAAGAACTGGCCGGGCGACTTCTGGCCTGATGTCGCCACTTGGTTGATAAGCAACACCAACATTAGTCACAGCTGTCGGTCTTGTAGACCTGGCCGGTACCGAAGAAAAATGCACCGATGAATCCACTGTCGGCGGTTCCACCGGCAATTTTTTCTCCGGCTTCTATCTTGAACAAGGTAACGGATCGATCGGGTAGCCCAAGGCCGGCTTTGACTTTTGCAGCGTCAGCGCCAAATATTTGCTGAATCAGCGCGCTATCAGCAGCGGCTAACGGCTGGGCAGCACTCCACATACCGTCGTTGCGGGTTGACAGCAGGTATTTGTCGTCATCCTCGGTTATCTGGATCGTCGGGCGGTCGGTGCTGCTGCTCATCGAGAAACACCCGGTCAGCTCTTCGGTTGGATCGCTTGTGCAACCCGCCAACAAGATAACCGTAGCAGTTGCGGCAAAAATTGCGCCTCTCATGAATTTGAACTCCTTTAAAGTTAGCCTATTGTAGGCGACCCGGGCCTGGTTACCCGGGTTTGGCCCGTTGTCTTGTTTATGTTTAGTCTGTGTTTGGTCTGTGTCTGATTTGCCGACAGGCCAATGTCACCATGTCACCATGCCACAATGCCTCTATGCTGCCGCGATCAGGCAGCCTGGCTCCTGGTTGCATGCAGTGCGGCGGCAAAACGTTCGCTCAGTACTGCCTGCTCTTGTGGCGTACCGACACCAATTCGTACACAGCGGCTCAAGGGTGGCACAGCCGGCATGCGGATAAAAACATCATTGTTCAGTAAATAATTCATCACAGCCGCTGCGCGGTCAGGTGAGCCGACGTCGATCGCAACAAAATTGGTTGCCGACTCAATACAGCGCAGGCCGTGGTCTGCTGCCATGGCGTAAATTTGTTGACGGCCCGCGGTTACTCTTGCCGCAACCTGTAATAGAAACCCCGGGTCTTGCAGGCTCGCTACCGCGCCAGCCTGGGCAATTCGGCTGACGGCAAAGTGATTGCGAATTTTGTTCAGCCCGGTGATCAGTTCCGGATGGGCAATAGCATAGCCAATGCGGGCGCCCGCCATGCCCCAGGCTTTCGAGAAGGTTCGGAACCGCATGACCTGTGGATTACTGATATCAATTTTGGGCACGGCATCGGGTGGTGCAAACTCGGCATACGCTTCGTCCAGCGCCAGGATGGTTGTTGCCGGCAGGCGATCAATCATCGATTGAATGATGTGACCGCTGTGCCAGGTACCCATGGGATTGTCCGGGTTGGCCAGGTAAATGAGCGGGGCATGATGTTCGCGGGCGGCGCTGAGTAATCCCTCCGGGTCTTCATGGTCGTCCAGATACGGCACGGTGACCAGTTGTCCACCAAAGCCGGCAACGTGATAGTTAAACGTCGGGTAAGCACCCAGTGACGTAACAACTGCTGCGCCCGGGGTTAACAACATGCGCACCGTCAGGCCCAGCAGCGAATCAATGCCGGCATCAACACAAATAGCATCCGCCGTTACCTGATGGCGTTCGGCCAGCATCGCCCGCAGTTCAAAGTTTTCCGGGTCGCCATACCAGGCGGTCTGATCAAGCGCTGCGATCATTGCCTCGCGGGCTGCCGGGCTGATTCCAAAAGCGCTTTCGTTGGCACCAATGCGTGCCAGGAAGCGGTTGCCCCGTTGACGTTCCAGCGCTTCAGGGCCTACAAACGGTGTGCTGGCAGGCAGACGCCTGACGAGGGGGGTAAATGGAATAATGGATGCAAGAGATACAACTTTTTCGTTCGACATGGCAGATCTTCAAAGCGAGCGGTCGGGTTAGTGGGCAACACGTAGCGGCATATCCGGTACCCCGCGAAACACCATCGAACGGTGCCAGTTCAGGGGTTGGTCAGCCAGTTCAATCTTTGGCCAGCGCGCCAGCAGTTTCGGAAAGGCAACCTGTCCTTCGAGGCGGGCGAGCGGAAAACCAAGGCAGATATGTTTGCCCCAGCCAAAAGCCAGGTGGGCTACCCGCTCGCGTTCAAAATGCAGACGGTCGGGGTTGGAATAAATCCGCGGGTCACGGTTTGCCGCGGACAACATCAGAAAAACCCGGTCACCCGGCTCAATGGTTTTGTCGTGTAACGGCACCGGCGCTATGGCAACCCGGGCCTGCGACAGATTGGGGCCGTCAAAACGCAGAACCTCTTCGACGGCATCGCTGGCCAGAGTTGGATTGTCGCGCAGCACTTGCATCTGTTCCGGAAACTGCAGCATGGCCAGCAAACCGTTCGATAACAAACTAGTTGTCGTTTCATGGCCGGCAAACAGCAACAAGATAAAAGTTGCGACGAGTTCATCATCCGTAAGCCGGTCGCCGGTATCTTTTTCCTGCAGGTGAACAAGCTGGCTGATTAAATCATTGGTGGGCTCTGATCGACGTGCCGCAATCAGGTCGAGAAACAAATCGGCCATTTCCCGTGTTGCCGCCTGGGCGATGTTGTACTTCTCTTCAGAGGCGCGGGCACTGCCAATGAATAAAGCAATCTGGTCCGATAAGGTTTTGATGCGGCCCAGTTCAGACCCAGGAACCCCGAGCATATCCATGATGACCAAAGCCGGCAACGGTCCGGCAAAGTCTTTGATAAAGTTGATTTGCTCCTGACCGTCAAGGGCGTCAAGCAAGTGATCAACACGACGCTCAATTAGCGCACGCATACCATTCATCAGCGGCGCATTAAAAACATGGCTGGTCAGCCGGCGCAGGCGGGTGTGATCCGGCGCATCGGTAAATACCATCCATAAGCTCAGGTAGCGAATGATGTCGGTTATCCGGTCTCGTTCTGATGCTTCGAGGGTCGCAAAAAACGGCCGGAGACGATCCGAAGACAGCGACATGTCCTGCGTCAGGCGCTTGGTGTCGTCGTAGCGGGTAACCAGCCATGCTTTCAGGTGGGTGCTGTAGTGAGCGGGGTCTTGCTCCCTTAGCACGGCGAGGCTGGGGAACGGGTCAGACATCGTGGCAATATCGGCCGGATTAAATTCGGGTTTCATGCGGGTTTTCCTGAGAGACGAGAGGCACCTGATGCTGCTGATGTTGCGGGTTTGCCGAGGCTTCAGGGCCAGAGTCTAACCGCCAAAAACCTCAACCGCCATCGCCGCATCGCGCATGTTCATTACGTCGGCTACCCGGGTCTGTGGATCAATGCAGCGCTCGGCCAGTAAATCCTGCTCCAGACTGCCCAGGCCCCGGTAACGGATTGTCTGCGTGTCGGTAACTGCGCGATCGGCCAGTTGTTTGCGGATGTGGGCCAGATGCGCCTCGGAGGCCGCGTAAAAGCTTTGCCCGAGGCTGGCTGAGGTGACGCGAAACAGCGGGGCCCGCACGGTGAGAACCCGTCCGGCATTAAGCAGCGCGGGGTAAAAGCGTGACAGGAACATCAGCATCAGGGCGCCGCTGTGGATACCGTCAGCATCGGGGTCAAACAGTAAGACCACTTTTTCAAAGCGCAGACTGAACAGAGAGTTTGCCTTGTCGGCAACCGCCTCTTTGCCCAGGGCGTCGAATAAACTGACGAACAACGCGTTGCTCATGATCCGAGACTCACTGGCTTTGATTGCGTTCATCGGTTTGCCCTGCATTGGCAAAACCGCTTGAAAGTTTTTGTCCCGCTGACTGGCCACCGAGCTTGCTGCCGAGTCACCTTCGACCAGGAACAACTCGGCCCCACTGTCGGGGCCGTGAACGCGACAATCGACCAGCTTGACGGTTTTTTTCCCGTAGCGCATCGGCGCCGTGGTACCGGCTTCGCTTCAGTTGGAGTGCAGCGCCTGCGGCGTCATCGGCATCAGCGAGTCAGGTACTGGGTCGCCATGCGCAGGATATCGTCGAGTGCCGACCCGTCCTGGTTCTGGTCCAGTACCGGCTTCAGGATACTCATCAATCCGTCAGCGGCGCCAGGATTGTTGTTAGCCGACGGGGTCGCCGCACGTTCGAAGATATTGTCGGCCCGAGTCTGTTTGCTCAAGCCTCCCATCACGGCAGCGGCGATTATTGGCAGGAGTTTTTTCAGAATGGAAGAGTCCAGCCCGGTATTGCCGGCGGTGCGGCTGGCTGCTTCACGACTGACGGCTTTGTCGCCAAGTAGCTTCTCAAGAATATTGTTGCCATCTGTTGTGGTTGCTGGCTGTGCAAGGATTGATGCGTCGTCAACATAACGGTCATGGTTGCCAGTCTTTAAGGCGCCAAGCAGGCTGTCCAGGCCGCCGCCGCGTCCGATGTTTTGAGCCAGGGCCCCGGTAAGAATTGGCACCAGCCCTTTAAGCGCAGACTGTACCTGGGATTCATTCAATCCAAACTGGGCGCCAATTTGTTTCGCAATGGCACCACCCTGGGTGCTAAGCAGCGATTCGAGAAAATTCATCGGAAAATCCTGTGTTCTGAGAGTGATAGCCGCAAAAGAGTGATAGCGAGAATAACCAGTCAGGCTACCATCGCAATATCGTCTGTCAAGCGACCCGGCTTTGGGTTCAGGTATTCGTTTCCGAATACCCCAGCGCTTTAAGCAATTGCCTTTCGTGCAAATGAGGATTCACTTTCAGCGCCTCAAGAATATTCTGGATCGCCAGTGCCGGCTTGCCCTGACGCATGCGGATTAACCCCCGCCCGGACAAGGCACCAAAGTGATTGGGTTCAAGCCGCAACGTCTCAGCCACGTCGCGCAACGATTCTTCGTACGATTCTCGCAGAAAGTGCAGGGTGGCGCGCTGGTTCCATCCCTCGGCGTAGTCGGGGGCCAGTTCAATGACTTTGTCGGTCAGCGCAATGGCGCGTTCGTAATTGCTTTCACGGCGGGCCGTCATTACCTGCGACATCAGGTTGTCTATCTCGGGGTTGCCATGGTGCAGCCAGATGGTCCAGATTTCGCGTTGTACGCTGTCGATCTCATTGGGGTCTTGCGTTTTTTTTAGCGAATCGTACAAAGTACGCAGCCTGGCCTGGCGCTGATCCGTACCCAAGTTGGGCAGCGTGGTGGCGGGCGGACTGCTTTGCGCCAGAGATGAATGGGGCACCAGCAGCAAACCCGTGGCACCGAGGCCAGTGGCGGACATCAGCAGCAGGGTCAGAATACATTTCAGTGGATTCAGAAATACTCGCAGCAGCCAGTTCATTTTCGCCTCCGTGGGCTTAATTGGGTTTGTATCGGTTACCGGGTCGTTTCATGGTTATATTGTAGGCCTGACCTGAACACACTAAATTACCGGAGAAAGCTCAATGGCGGCAATTACCGCAGAACAACTGAACACCTTGCGCGGCTTTGACACACCAACAATTTGTAATGCGCTTGAGCTGATCATGCCGGAGCGGCGGGCCCTGGGCTTTACCACCGACCATTTGCATTGCGCCGACCCAAGCCTGCCGGCATTTGTGGGTTTTGCCCGCACTGCAACAATACGGGCGGTTTCAGCATCGTCATTGCCGGCGGACCAACAACAGGCGCAGCGTATCGCGTATTACGAATATGTTGCCCGCGGCGCGATGCCGGGTGTCTCGGTTATCCAGGATCTTGACCCAATTGCCGGTACCGGTGCGTTTTGGGGGGAAGTGAATTCTGCGATTCACAAAGGTCTGGGCTGTGATGGCGTGATTACCAATGGCTCGGTTCGTGATCTTGACGAGCGGGCGCCAGGGTTTCAGATGCTGGCGGGTAAATTCGGTCCGAGCCATGCCCATGTGCACATCGTCGACTTTGGCTGCGACGTCAATGTCTTTGGCATGCAGGTCAGTGACGGTGACCTTATCCATGCGGATAAACACGGCGCGGTTGTAGTGCCTGTTGCGGCAGTGTCAAAAATTGCCGACACAGTCGATTTACTGGTTCGCCGTGAAGCAGTCATTCTTGATTGTGCCCGTCGCGATGACTTTGACATCGAAAAGCTCAAAGCGGCAATGGCAGGCTCTAAAGAAATCCACTAAAAACTCAGGCAATACGCACCAGAAATGAATCAGGAATCAAAATCCACCCAGCCCACGCTGGCATTAGAAGGGGTTACCGTCATTGCGCTGGAGCAGGCCGTGGCCGTCCCATATTGCACCAGCCGCCTTGCCGATATGGGGGCCCGGGTGATCAAAATTGAGCGACCCGGGGGTGACTTTGCCCGGGCTTACGATTCGGCAGTGTTTGGGGAAAGCACTTATTTTGTGTGGATCAACCGCGGCAAAGAATCGGTCGTGCTCGATCTGAAAAACCCGGACGATGCCGCCATCATGGACAACATGATTGCGTCAGCTGACGTCTTTATTCAGAACCTGGCACCGGGTGCGGTTGCCCGCCTGGGCTTTGGTGCTGATGTGCTGCGTCAGAAATACCCCGAACTGATCACTTGTTCATTGTCGGGCTATGGTGAAAGCGGCCCTGGCAGCAAACTCAAGGCATACGATTTACTGGTGCAGGCTGAAAGCGGCCTGGTGGCCGTCAGCGGCGCCCCGGGCGACTGGGGCCGGATCGGCGTTTCGCTGTGTGATGTTGGCGCGGGGATGAATGCCTTGATTGGAATTCTTGACGCCCTGGCCCGGCGTCGCATCACGGGCGAAGGGGATGACATCCAGGTGTCGCTGTTTGGTACCGCCGCCGAGTTGATGGCTGTGCCTTATTTGCAGACGCGCTACGGTGGTAAAGAGCCGCAGCGGGTTGGTTTGAAACACCCTGGGGTCGCTCCCTACGGTGTGTTTCGCTGCGCCGATGAGCGCGAGGTATTGATTTCGATTCAAAACGAACGCGAGTGGGTGCAGTTGTGTGAGATCTTTCTTGGCGACGTCACTGTGGCCACTGACCCCCGGTTTCACACCAATTCTGCGCGCTGCGAAAACCGGGATGCGCTTGACGAAACAATCCAGCGGCGGTTTGGCGAACTGAAAGCAGTGCGGGCAACCGCTTTGTTAGACAAAGCCCGAACGGCTTATGGCTTCATCAATTCGGTTCAGGGTCTGATCGATCATGCCCAGTTGCAGACAACCCCGATGCCGGTGCATGACGGGGTTGCCTTGTTGCCGGCGGTACCTTATGCCAGCAGTGCAACACCAAAGGCATTTCGCCCGGTACCGGCTGTTGACGAACACGGTGACCGTCTGCGCAATGAGTTTTCCCGGCCTCGGCCTGCTGTTCAAACTGACCGGCGCGAGTGATGTGACCTGCCGGGCTCGCGCTGTACGCACGAGCTCAACGCCCGCGCTCATCGAATTGGGGATCATAAGTTTGCAAATGACTGATTTACAAATGACTGATTTACAAATGACTGATTTACGACGGGCAATTCGCCGCGCCACCCTGGCTGACGACAAAGCCTTGCTTGGTGCTGCGGTGCGCGAGGCCAATTTGTCGGCAACCGACCGATTGAAGATCTGCGAAACAGCCGCATCCCTGGTTAGCCAGGTTCGCAACAGCAGCAACACCGGCATCATGGAATCTTTCCTCGCCGAATACGGTTTATCCACTGGCGAGGGGGTTGCCCTGATGTGCCTGGCCGAAGCCTTGCTGCGGGTGCCCGACAACGAAACCGTTGATGCGTTGATTCGCGACAAGATCACCCCCCACGACTGGGCCGCCCATGTTGGCGATTCCGGCTCTATTCTGATTAACGCGTCCACTTGGGCGCTGATGCTTACCGGACGCGTGCTGGATGATGAAGACCCGGGGGTTGTGGGCACTTTGCAGGCTGTGGTTCGCCGCCTTGGTGAGCCAGTTGTCCGGGTAGCGGTCAAGCGCGCAATGCAGGAGCTGGGTTCACAGTTTGTCCTGGGGCAGGATATCGACCAGGCCACCAACCGGGGCAAGGCCATGGTGGCCCGTGGCTATACCTATTCATACGACATGCTGGGTGAGGCGGCCCGTACGGCCGAGGATGCTCAACGATATTTTGACGCTTATCAAGCGGCTATTGTTGCCCTGGGCAAGCAGGTCAGCGCCGAATCGGCCCCGGCAGGCACGACAAGCCGAACAATTCGGGACAGCCCCGGTATTTCGGTCAAATTATCCGCTTTGTATCCGCGCTATGAAACCCTGCAGGCGCAGCGTTGTGTACCGGCCCTGACTGAGCGCCTGCTGGCCCTGGCTGTTCAGGCCAGCCGGCTTGGCCTGGGCTTGAACGTTGATGCTGAAGAAGCCGACCGGCTTGATTTGTCCCTGGATATTATCGAAGCGGTATTTACCCATCCTGATCTTGCACGGTGGGACGGTTTTGGTGTGGTTGTGCAGGCCTATGGGAAGCGTGCGGGCCCCGTGATTGACTGGTTGACTGATCTGGCCAGGCACCACGATCGCCGCATGATGGTCCGCCTTGTTAAAGGCGCGTACTGGGACACCGAGATAAAGCTGGCGCAAACAACGGGCCTGGCATCGTATCCGGTGTACCGGCGAAAGCCCGATACCGACGTCAGTTACATTGCTTGTGTGCGTAAGCTGCTGGCGGCTCGTGACTGTATTTACCCGCAGTTCGCTACCCACAATGCGCACACAATGGCAGCCGTATTACAACTGGCCGGGGACGACCGCGAAGGGTTCGAGTTTCAACGACTGCACGGCATGGGCGAGGCGCTGCACGACATTGTTATGCGCACCTATCAGAGTCGTTGCCGCATTTACGCACCGGTTGGTGCCCATGAAGACTTACTGGCTTACCTGGTGCGGCGCCTGCTGGAAAACGGTGCTAATTCGAGCTTTGTAAACCAGATTGTTGATGACACCATTGCGCCCCAGGTGGTGGCGGCTGACCCGTTTAAAACATCCAGTGATGCAGCGGATGAACGACATCCGGCGGTGCCGCTGCCAGACAACTTGTACCAGCCGTGGCGGCGCAATTCGCGTGGTTTTAACACCCAGGATCCAACCGACTTGCAGCGTATCGACACTGCCCGCAAGTCGTTTCTGGCCCCATACCAGGTCGGCGCGTCACTGGCCGGCGATGCGGCGGCGGTAGCCATTCGCAATCCGGCGCGCTTGGGCGATATTGTTGGTTACGTGGTGCCGGCATCCGCGGATGATGTGGCTGCCCGCGTGGCAACGGCGCTTTGTGCCCAGCGGGCGTGGCAGGCAACCGCGATCGGGGTTCGGGCCCAGGCGCTGAACCGGGCCGCTGATCTGTTCGAAGCCAATTCAGGCGAAATTTTTGCCTTACTCGCTCGTGAAGCCGGCAAGACGATAACCGACGCGGTTGCCGAATTACGCGAAGCGGTCGATTTTTTGCGTTATTACGCCTCACAGGCATCCGAACTTGATACCCAGCGCGCACCACTTGGCGTGATCGCCTGCATCTCGCCGTGGAACTTTCCGCTGGCGATTTTTACCGGCCAGATAGCCGCCGCCCTGGTGACGGGAAATGCCGTTGTGGCCAAACCGGCAGAGCAAACGCCGCTGATTGCCATCCGCGCTGTTGACTGGTTGCATGAGGCAGGCATTCCCATTGATGTTTTGCAACTGGCGATTGGCGACGGCCCTGTCACCGGGGCGGCGCTGACGGCGAATCCGGATATCAACGGAGTCTGTTTTACCGGATCCACCGAAGTTGCCCGCCTGATCGATGCGCAGCTGGCCAGAACAGCTGCACCGGATGCGATGTTTATTGCGGAAACGGGTGGGCTGAACGCGATGATTGTCGACAGTACCGCACTGACCGAACAAGCGACCCGCGATATTGTGATCAGTGCGTTTCAAAGTGCCGGACAGCGCTGCTCGGCCCTCCGGGTTTTGTATGTTCAGAAAGAAAAGCGGGAGGCGGTTCTGGCCATGCTGCGCGGCGCCATGGATGCGCTTGTTATTGGTGATCCACTGCGACCCGATTGTGATGTTGGCCCGGTTATCGATGCGCAGGCTAAAAATTCGATTGCCGGCTATTGCGCGGCCAGGCAGCGCGCGGGTAAAGTCATTTACGCTTCGAATGGTATTTTCAACGATCTTTCAGACGGTACTTTTGTCACGCCAACCCTGGTGGCAGTGGACAGCATTGCTGATATTGAATCAGAAATTTTTGGCCCGGTTTTGCATGTCGCCAGTTTTGATGCGGAACAAATCGATTCTGTGGTCGATGCCATTAATGCGCGCGGTTATGGCCTGACCTTTGGTCTGCACAGCCGTATCGACGAGCGTGTTCAGCGAATTGTGAACCGCGTAAAAGCGGGCAACATCTATATCAATCGTAACCAGATTGGTGCTGTTGTCGGCTCGCAACCCTTTGGTGGCGAAGGCCTGTCCGGCACCGGCCCGAAGGCCGGCGGGCCTCACTACCTGGTGCGTTTTACCCGGGCGATCCAGGCCCGCGGGGCGGGCACGCGCGGGGTGGACAATAACAGTCGTGCAAACCCTGAGGATACCGTCGAAACCGCAGGCTCTGTTGATGTTGATAATACGGTGGCCACCAGTCACGGTGATGGGCCTGATTCAGCATTACCGAGCCGGGTGTCCGCCCACGTTATTGACGAGGCGTTTGCCAAGTTTGCATCCGGCCAATGGCCAGGCACGCAGAACCGGATCGGAATTTTGCGATCAGTATTGCGTGGCCGTGCACCCAGGGCGATGGCTGGCGCAGCGGCAATTGATATGGGCCAGACTTTACTACCCGGGCCAACCGGCGAGTCCAATCGGCTGTCTTTGCGCCCGGTTGGTCGGGTGTTGTGCCTGGCCCGCGACCCTGTGGTTTTACTGGCCCATGTTGTCCAGGCGCTGCGGGCAGGTAATTGGGTTGTAGCCGTTGCCCCGTTGGCGCGCGAGGCAACGGCTTTTCTGCAGGCACCCGGTATTCCGCTGGCCGTCTTTGATGGCCAGGTGCCGCCTGACGAACTGCAACGCGCCCGGATCGACGCCGTGGCAATCAACCTACCGGAATACCCGGCCAAGCGGTCAGACTATGCAGACTACGTTGTCGCTGTTCGGCAAGCTCTGGCCGTTCGGACCCTGGGGCCGATCACCCGATTTATCAGTGGCCATATCGACCCGCTGCGATTTGTTGTCGAGCGTTCGGTATGTATCGATACCACAGCAGCCGGTGGCAATACCGAATTACTGGCCGCTGTTTCAGATGTCACTGGGCAGCAGGCTGGGGTACTGGCAGCTGACTGACAGCCAGGTAACCGCGTGCGGACAAGCGTTCGGCCAGTGCCGCGATATGACCAGGCCCGATCTCACAGCAACCCCCGACAATGCTGGCCCCTTGCGTTAGCCATTGTTCACCGTGGTCCGCATACGCGGTGGGGTAAATATCGGTTCGCGCCTGGAGCACATCCACCGTGCCACCTTTTTGTAAGGCAGCAATACCGGTGAAACCGTTCGCATAAGCGCCACAGGCAAGGCCGCTTGCTTGCAGAACCGCCAGTGCGGCCGGTACTGCTTCAGGCCATGAACAATTGACCAACACGGCCTGAGCGCCCCCGATAGCGGCTGCCCGGGCAGCATCGCGTAGTGGCTGGCCTGAGCGCAGTTGATCACCCTGGCGGTCGGTCACCGTCATGGCAATCCATCCTGGCAGGCCGTATTCGGCAATTACTTCAGCAGCAATTTGGGCCTCGCGCACCGTGCTCAGGGTTTCGGCGATGATCAGATCAACATACGGGGCTTGCTGTTCAACAATCCGGCGCCAGCTGGAACGCAATTGATTGTTGTCCGGTACGTCATCGGGACGGTAGCTTGCCACCAATGGCGGCAGACACCCTGCGATTCGAATGTCTTGGCCGCGGCCTTGGTCCCGGCTGCATTCGTCGCGGGCTTGTCTTGCTAATTGACAAGCGGTTTGCTGCAACGACTCAAACTGATCAGCAATGCCGTCGCGGGCGAGCCGTTCCGGGGTTACCGTGTACGCGTTGACCGTAATCACCGTGGCGCCGGCCCGGATAAAATCACTATGCACCTGGCGCACAAGGTTCGGGTCTTGCTGCATGACCTCGGTAGACCATAACGGGGTTGGGGGTGCGCCGTAACGGCGAATCAGTTCCTGGCCCATGCCGCCGTCAAGAAGGACAACTTGCTTGTTCATGTGGTTTTTCGCGCCCGACGAAATCAGATCGAGCGCGAGTGTGCCACAACAATCGCCGTTTTTTCGCGTGGGTTGAAAAAATTCTTGCGCCGCTGTCTGACCCTTTTTCGAACTATTCGACGGTAACCGATTTGGCCAGGTTACGAGGCTTGTCAACATCGGTGCCTTTTTCAAGGGCCACGTGATAGGACAACAATTGCAGCGTTATCACGTGCAAAATCGGGCTGAGTGCGCCGGCATGATCCCCCAGGTTAATCACGTTGACCCCGTCCTCCGGCTCGATGTGCGTGTCGCGGTCGGCAAAGACAAATAACTCGCCGCCGCGGGCCCGGACTTCCTGCAGGTTCGACTTGAGCTTTTCGATCAATACATCGTTCGGCGCAACCACAACCACCGGCATGTAGTTGTCAACCAGGGCTAACGGGCCGTGTTTGAGTTCACCGGCGGCGTAAGCCTCAGCATGGATATACGAAATTTCTTTTAGTTTGAGCGCACCTTCCATGGCAATTGGCCAGTGAACACCCCGGCCAAGAAACAAGGCGTGATGTTTGGGCGCAAAACGTTTGGCCCAGTGGCGCACGGCCGGCTCACATTCGAGCACGGTGTTGACTGCCGCTGGCAGATGACGCATCTGGGCAATTAAGTCTTGCTCGGCTTGTACACTCAGGCGGCCGCGTTGTTTGGCCAACACCAGGCTCAGGGTAAACAAGGCGGCCAGCTGGGTTGTGAACGCCTTGGTGGATGCCACCCCAATTTCGGGGCCGGCGCGGGTCAGGAAACGCAGTTTTGACGCGCGTATCAGCGCAGATTCGGGTACGTTACAAATACTCAGGGTGTCATTCATGCCCATGCCTTTGGCATGTTGCAGAGCGGCCAGCGTATCAGCGGTTTCGCCGGACTGGCTGATGGTAATCAGCAAGGTGTCTTCCAGCGGTACCGAAACCCGGTAGCGGTACTCGCTGGCAATTTCAACATTGGTTGGTATGCCGGCCAGCCCTTCGAGCCAGTACTTGGCCACCATGCCGGAATGAAAACTGGTGCCGCAGGCAAGAATCAGTACTTGTTTTGTGCGCGAGAAAATTTCTTCTGCCTCTGCGCCAAACAAGCCTGCCGACAATGACTTGGCGTTGATCACCATTTCCAGTGTATTGGCCAGGGCGCCGGGTTGCTCAAAAATTTCTTTCTGCATGTAGTGGTCGTACTTACCCAGTTCGATGGCATCAGCGGTGAGCTGGCTTTCGATAATCGGGCGTTGCGCCGGCTGGTCGTTGGCATCAACAATCGTGTAGCCGTCGGTACGAATCTCGACCACATCGCCTTCTTCCAGGTAGGCCACGTGTTTGGTCACCTGCAGCAGGGCAGAGGTATCTGAGGCCAGGAAATTTTCGCCGTTACCGCTGCCGTCTTTGCCAACCCCGAGCAACAGAGGGGACCCTTTGCGCGAACCAACCACAACATCAGGTTCGGACTTTGAAATAACCGCCACCGCATACGCGCCTTCAAGCTCACGTACCGATTTGCGTACCGCATCGAACAACTTGTCGCCGTCGGTTACGTAGCTGTGAACCAGGTGGGCAATGACCTCGGTGTCAGTTTCCGACAAGAACTCGTATCCCCGGTCGCGCAGTCGCTGGCGCAAGGCTTCATGGTTCTCGATAATGCCGTTGTGGACTACACAGACCTGATTGTCAGCAGAAATTGACGCATGTGGGTGGGCGTTGTTTTCTGTGACTCCGCCGTGGGTTGCCCAGCGCGTATGGGCAATACCCGTTACCGAGTTTGATTCGGCTGCATCGGTCTTTACCTGCAGGTCTGCAACCCGGCCGACAGCACGCACCCGGTTGATGTCACCGTTCAAAATGGCAATGCCTGCGGAGTCGTAGCCGCGGTATTCAAGCTTGCGCAGCCCCTCAAGCAGGACGGGAACAACATTACGATGCGCTACTGCGCCGACTATCCCACACATGGAATGACTCCTAAACGGGCTTTTTCAAACGGGCTTTTTCTTAACCGGGCGCTGCCATCCTTCGATGGTAATTTGCGGCGGCCGGGAAATGGTTAATTGGTTGGCAGGTGCATCTTTTGACAGGGTTGTACCAGCACCAAGGGTTGCACCTTTGCCGACGGTCACGGGGGCGACCAACTGGGTGTCACTGCCAATGAATGCGTCATCTTCGATGATGGTTTTGAACTTGTTGGCACCATCGTAGTTGCATGTGATGGTACCCGCCCCTATGTTAACCCGTTGGCCAACTTGTGCATCGCCAACATAGGCCAGGTGGTTTGCTTTTGAGCCGGCACCCATCTGTGTGTTTTTCATTTCAACAAAATTACCCACGTGGGTGTCTTGGGCAAGCACAGTGCCCGGGCGCAGACGGGCATAAGGGCCAATGCGCGCGTCCTGGCCTACCCGGGCCGAATCGATATGGGTGAACGGCAGGATTTGTGCGCCGGCTTCAATGACAGAATCCCGAATGATGCAATTGGCACCAATGCGGGCGCCGGCACCAATGGACACCGTTGCTTCAAAGATGCAATTCACATCGATAACAACATCTTGCTCACAAGTCAGCGAGCCGCGGATATCAATCCGGTTCGGATCCATCACGTGGACCCCTTGTTCCATCAACTGCCGGGCCTGGTCGCGCTGAAAGGTTCGTTCCAGGTCCGCCAGCTGTAGCTTGCTGTTCACACCGTCAGCTTCCCACGGAAAATCCGGGGATGCGGTATTCACGCTGATGCCGTCAGCAACAGCGGCAGCCACAATGTCGGTCAGGTAGTACTCCTGCTGGGCATTGTCGTTAGAAAGCCCGGCCAGCCAGCGCTTCAGTGGTGCGGTCGGCGCAGCCAGAATGCCGGTATTGATTTCATCAATGGTGAGCTGCGCCGGGGTTGCGTCTTTTTGTTCGACGATTCGGGTCACCCGGCCATTGTCACGGACGATCCGGCCGTATCCCGTTGGGTTGTCCATGGTCATGGTCAGCACCGCCAGGTGCTGGTTATCACAGGCCTGCATTAAGCGGGTCAGAGACTCGGCCCGGGTCAGCGGCACATCACCATAAAGTACTAGTGTGGGTACCGAATCATCCAATTCAGGTACGGCTTGCATCACGGCGTGACCGGTACCGTGTTGCGGCTCTTGTAAAGCCCAGCGTAAGTCATCTGCCCCCATCACCTGTTGCACCATCTCACCACCATGGCCATAGACCACGATCAGGCGGGTTGGCGATAGACTGCGGGCACAATCGAGTACATGGCCCAGCAGTGGCTTGTCAGCCAGAGGATGAAGCACCTTTGGCAGGGTCGACTTCATGCGAGTGCCTTTGCCGGCGGCGAGCACAATAATATTCATATACGTCCTTCAACTACAGTCAATCAAATCTATGGAAAACTGTGCGCCTGCATCGTACCTAATCCACGACCTGCGTCGTCTGCGGGGGCAGTTTGGTCTGCATCGGGTCAGGTGGCCTGTTGCTCTGGCTCTGTCCACTGCATGCATCCTGTTGTCAGCTTGTTCCGCAACCCGGATCGGTTACAACATGGCGCCAACCCTATTAGACTGGCGGATCAGTGGTTATGTCACTTTTACCGCTGCGCAGCAAGAAGTAGTCGATAGGAATCTCGCCACGTTGCATGAATGGCACCGAAAGACCCAGCTTCCCCTTTATGTTGGCTTTCTGGACAAGCTGACTGCCCGGTTATCGACTGACAACAGCCGCCCGGGGGCGCCCGAGCTGGCTGGCTGGCGGCATCAGGCGGTTGACGCGCTGGCGGCCGTCCCGCCGGTGGCTGCGCCCCTGGTGGCCGAGATTGTACTGACCCTGGAACCGGCCCAGCTGGACCAGATCGAGGCCCGCATGTCTGAAGATGATACTGAGGCGAGAAAACGATATCAGCTGGACGCCGACCCGCAACAGCGCTTTGAAGCCCGCCTTGAACGATGGACCCGGCGCGCAGAATGGTTCCTGGGTGAGTTATCCACCCGGCAACGTGTTCATCTCGAAGAGCGGGTCCGGCAGGCGCCGGATAGCACCGGTTGGTGGCAGCGTCGCAGCGAACTTCGCCAACGGTCACAGGCGGTGGTTCGCGCTATCGCCACCGATAAGCCAACCCTGGCCGATGCTACCCGGCAGATCGAGCTGTTACTGGCCAGCTATGGTGCCCCGACATCACTTTCAAACCCTGCTCAGGTCAGGGTTGTGTCAAACAGTCCAATGCTTAAGCATGGTGACGAAACGATGGCACAAATGTTGTCCATGGCCAGCTCGGTTCAAATAGCCCACTTGCGCGCCAAGCTGGGCGGATTGTCAGAAGACCTCAGTCGGGTTGACGGATTCGCTCAGTAAATATCAACCTCAGTACTTCAACACGAACTCAGAACAAGCGCCACAACAAAACGATAAGCAGGCCTGCGACAACAACCCCCAGCACCGCCACCAGTCGCAGCCAGGTCTGGGTTTTGCGCTGGGCTTTCAGCAATTGATTCACCTGATCCGATGGCAACCGACGGTTGTATTGGCCGGCCGCATTCAGCGCGTTCAGTGAACTCAGCGCACCGTGCACAAGCCGTGGCAACTGCGGCAGAGCCTGGGCCCAGCGCGGCGCTTCGCGCTTCATGCTGTCGACCAGGCCTTCCAGCCCCACCTGGGCTTGCATCCATTGTTCCAGTATCGGTTTGGCCGTTACCCACAAATCGAGTTCGGGGTCGAGTTCACGTCCGAGGCCTTCAACGTTTAACAGTGTTTTCTGCAGCAACACCAGTTGCGGCTGAATTTGCACGTTAAACCGTCGCGACGCCTGGAATAAGCGCATCAATACCAGGCCCAGCGAGATCTCTTTCAGGGGTTTATCAAAGAACGGTTCGCAACAAGCGCGCACGGCTTGCTCCAGTTGTTCGACCCGGGTATCAGCTGGTACCCAGCCACTTTCAATATGCAGCTCCGCAACCCGGCGGTAGTTGCGCTGGAAGAAAGCCAGGAAGTTTTGCGCAAGATAATCTTTGTCTATCTGCGACAAGGTGCCGACAATGCCAAAGTCCAGAGAAATAAAGCGGTTGAAGTCTTCCCCGTTACTGCCAACCAGGATATTGCCCGGATGCATATCCGCATGGAAGAACCCGTCCTGAAAAACCTGCCGGAAAAATATCTCAACCCCGTCCGATGCAAGTTTCTTCAGGTCAATACCCGCGTTGAGCAAGGCGTCACGACGACCAATCGGTATGCCGTGCATACGCTCCATGGTCAGCACATTGGTTGTCGTGAACTCCCAGTACATTTGCGGCATACGCAGCAGGGGGGAGTGCTCAAAGTTGCGCCGCAACTGGGTGGCGTTGGCTGCCTCCCGAATCAGGTCGAGTTCGTCGTGTAAGTGCCCGTCGAATTCTTCAATCACTTCCATGGGGCGAAGGCGGTGCGCATCACTTGAGAGTCGCAATACCAGCCGGCCCATCGCACGCAGCAATTGCAGGTCGCGCTCAATGGCCTGCGCCATCCCTGGGCGCAAAACCTTGACAGCTACTTCGCGTCCGTCGTGCAGGATCGCAAAATGCACCTGGGCAATCGAGGCCGATGCAATCGGTTCGTGATCAAACTGCCGGAAAATTTTGTCCAGGGGTTTACCCAGCCCGCGTTCAATTTCGGCAATCGCAATGTCGCTGTCAAAAGGTGCCACCCGATCTTGAAGGCGGGCCAGCTCATCAGCGATATCAACGGGCAACAGATCGCGCCGGGTGGACAATACCTGCCCAAATTTCACAAAAATTGGGCCCAGCGATTCCAGGGCTTCACGCAGCCGTTGTCCGCGGGGGGACACAAATTTTTTGCCAAGGCGCAGGCGCCGAAGCAGTTTTAACGGGCCAGCGGGTGGTTTACCCGCGAGGTCGTTGGCGACATCGTCCAGGCCAAATGCCCAGACAGTTCGCAGAATCTTATACAGGCGCTTTATGCTCACGACAGGACGGCTCACCACAGGTGACTCTCGGCGGGTCGACTCACAATTTGTCCGGTTCGTTTGTCCGGGCCGTGCGGACCTGGCGCACCTGAGCTATTGGCACCAGTTGAATGCTCGCAGGGGCAGCCTGCAACGCTGGGCTTGCGGATGGCCCATCAGCCAGGCCCGGGTCGGGATCAAACGCGAGATCCCCTTCAAACGCCGGCATCTGTTCTTCACCGGCTTGTGCCTGGACCGCCGCAAAATCAAACAAGTCTTTGTCCAGCAGGTGTGACGGCGTTACCCGGCCAAGGGCACCAAAAATACTGTCGATCCGGCCGGGGAATTGTTTTTGCCAGGCCTGCATCAGGCGCTTGACCTCGGCACGTTTTAGTCCGTCTTGTGAGCCGCACAGGTTACATGGAATGATCGGAAATTCACGCCATTGCGCATACTTCATCAAGTCAGTTTCGTGCACATAGGCGAGCGGCCGAATCACGACGTGGGCACCATCGTCTGAGACCAGTTTGGGGGGCATGGACTTAAGTTTGCCGCCGTAAAACAGGTTCAGAAAGAAGGTCTCGATAATGTCGTCCCGGTGATGTCCGAGGGCAATTTTGGTGGCGCCCAGTTCCGTTGCGACCCGATACAAAATGCCGCGGCGCAGGCGCGAACACAGTGAGCACATGGTTTTACCGGGCTCAATAACCCGGGAGACAATGCTGTAGGTGTCCTGGTTTTCGATATGGTATTTCACCCCAAGGGAATCGAGGTACTGGGGCAGGATATGCTCGGGAAACCCGGGTTGTTTTTGATCCAGGTTGACAGCGACGATGTCAAAATTAATTGGTGCCCGGCTGCGCAGGGTGATTAACAAGTCGAGCAAGGCGTAGCTGTCTTTGCCGCCCGACAAGCACACCATGACGTTGTCACCCTCGGCAATCATGGTGTAGTCACCAATTGCCTGGCCGGTCAGCCGCAGCAAGCGTTTGTGCAGCTTATTGCGCTCGAAGTCGCGCTTGCGGGTGTCTTTAACAGGAACAGAAGCAGGAGCAGGATTCATGACGGGGCAGGATTCATTGTGCGGAAAAGTCCAGGTAGCTGACGTCGCGGTTCAAACCCATCAGGTGCTGCCCCCCGTCAACCGTCAGGTTAACACCGGTAATGGCGGGCTGGCTGGCCAGAAAAACCACGGCCGCCACGATGTCTTCGGGCCGGCTCGAATGGTCAAGCAAAGCCGCGCGCTGATGAGCCGCGTCAAAAGCCTTTCCGTCCTGCAGATAACTGGGCAGGGTTAACCCCGGCGAGACACCAACCACCCGCAGCTGCGGGGCAAAAGCCTGGGCCATCATGCGGGTGGCCCCAAGCAGGCCGTGTTTGGTCAGCGTGTAGGAGAAAAAGTCCGGATTCAGGCTGTCCAGCTTCTGATCCAGAATATTCACCACCACGCCGCGCTCTTTGTCTCCAAGGTGTTGATACAGCCGCTGGGCCAGTTGCATCGGGGCAGCCAGGTTGGGCCCCAGGTGCAACTGGAAGGACGCCGGGGTGAAATCAGCGGGTGTGTCCTGTCGGAATATCGACGCATTATTCACCACGGCGCGCAGCGGGCTTGAGGGCAGGGCGGTACATGCTGCCTCAAACAAGCCGGCTACCTCAGCCGGATCGGCCAGGTCTGCGCCAACAGCACTGGCCTGGCGGCCAAGCTGGCGGATATCCAGAACAGTCTGCTGCGCCTCGTCAGCCGAACGATGATAGTGGACCAGCACGTCCCAGCCGCTGCGCGCCATGCCCAGTGCGATTTCCCGGCCAAGGCGTTTCGCTGCCCCGGTAATCAGTACGGCCCGGGGGGGCCGGGCATCATTTTGTATGTCAACCATCGACAGATTCTACAATCGGGGCATGAATGAGATGCCAGTACCTGACAGCGACGCCCGAATCGTCAGCCAGACCCTGAGCCAGCAGCTGATCAGCCGCTTGCACACCCAGGGGGGCTGGATGGGTTTTGACACTTATATGCGCGCCGCTTTGTATGAACCGGCCCTCGGTTATTACAGTGGTGGTTCGCAGCGATTTGGCGCTGATGGTGATTTTGTCACGGCCCCCGGGTTAACGCCGCTTTTTGGCGGATGCATCGCCAATGCGTGTGCCGGCTGGTTTGGGCAGGTAGAACCGGTGATCACCGAGTTTGGTGCCGGTACCGGTCAGTTGGCAGCCCAGGTGCTTAATGCGCTGGACCGCCTGGGTCAGCCACCGGTTCGCTATCAGATTCTGGAGCTCTCCGGCCCGCTGCGCCGGCAACAACAGCACACCCTGGCAGCCCTGGCCCCGGGGCTGTCTGACCGGGTGCAATGGCTCGACGCTTTGCCAACCAACCTTAGTGGGGTTGTGCTGGCCAACGAAGTGCTCGATGCGATGCCGGTGCGATTGTTTGAACTGCGTGACCACCAGGTTTTTGAACGCGGGTTGATCCGGGGCGGGCGAAACGAAAACTTTGCATGGCAAAGTCGGGCCGGCGACCCGGGATTTGTGCGCGATGTAAACACGAGCCTGGCGCGGGCCGGGTGGGGCGGGCGCAACCCCGGCGCGCTTGACTACGCGGCATGGCCCGATGGTTATACGTCCGAACTGGCGCAGGAAGCCAGTGGCTGGATTCGAACCGTCGGTGAACGCTTGTTCGATGGGGTGTTGTTATCCCTTGACTACGGGTTTCCGGCCGCCGAGTTTTATCATCCGCAACGCGCCGGTGGCACCCTGGCCTGTCACTACCGTCACCGGGTTCACCACGACCCGTTGATATACCCCGGCCTGCAAGACATCACCGCCCATGTCGACTATTGTGCTATTGCCGTGGCCGCAGAACGGGTTGGCCTGCAGCTGCTGGGTTACACCTCTCAGGGAAATTTTCTGTTGCACAGCGGCTTACTTGAAGCGCTTGCCCAGGTGCCGGTTACCGATACCGCCGATTATGCGCGCCAGTCACAAGCGGTACAAAAACTGGTGTCCGAATCTGAGATGGGGGAATTATTCAAAGTCATTGCATTTGCCAGCGGTGACATCTCGCCTGCCAGCGGTTTTGCAGGCCGCGACCGCAGCCACAGCTTAAGCAGCGAGCGCTGAATGTTGAAATGGCTGATCACCGTTGTGATCGCACTGCTGTTATTTTCCGGCTTGCAAAAAGGCCTGCGCCGGATTGGATTGGGCCGGTTGCCCGGTGATTTCAGTATTCGGATCAGGGGTCGGGAGTTTGCCGTGCCGCTGATGTCAACTTTGTTATTGTCAGCGTTGTTTGCCCTGCTGAGCTTTCTGATCTGAGGCAAGATTTGTCTGGATTCGTCGCGTTTAGTTGCCAAGAAGATTCTCAAGCGCAGCAGTCCTGGCCGTGGCAATCGCGTCGCTGATCACCTGCGGGCCCTGACTGGCCAGTGGCCTGGCAATAGCGCCGGCATCAACACCGCGCGCAACCGCAATCGCGTCACCGATGCGGGTTACCGATGTGCGTGCCCCGCCCAGGGTGTGGGCAAGCACGGCGTCCAGAATCAGGGGGACACGTTCCGGGCGTCGCAGCGCATCCAGGCGCTCGAGCAGGCCTAATAACTTTACAGCTCCCATGCTGGCAGCATCAGCGATTGATTTGGCTTCCCGACAGGCCAGCACGGCAATATCGCGGCAGTCGTTCGGCAGACGCAGCTTCGATCCCAAAGCTGTTACCGCTGCCTCGTCCGGTGTCTGCAGGGCCATGACGGCATAACGTGTTGGCAGTTCGGTTTGGTGTTCAACCGCCCATTGCAAGGCATCCGCCAGGTGGGGGCTTGGGCTCAAACCCGGGAGCAACAGTGGCAGTGCATTACAGGCATCGAGTACTTCAAACATCCGGAACGGATGGCCCTGCATCAGGCCGCGTTCCAGCTCCGCCCAGACACGTTCCGGAACCAGGGCGTTGACCTCACCATTGCGTACCATTTGCTTCATCAGCTGATTGGTCTCGTTGGCAACAGAGAAATCGGCAAAGCGTGCAGCAAAACGGGCTACCCGTAAAATGCGAACCGGGTCTTCAACAAACGCCGCAGACACATGGCGGAACAACCGGGCTTGCAGATCTGTCTGGCCGCCGTGCGGGTCAACCAAAACGCCGTCCTCGTCAATGGCCATCGCATTGATGGTCAGGTCGCGCCGAAGCAGGTCTTCTTCCAGGGTGACATCAGGGGCAAAGTGAACATCAAAGCCTTTGTAGCCGGGGCCGGTTTTGCGCTCAGTGCGGGCCAGTGCGTATTCTTCTTTGGTGGTCGGATGCAAAAAGACCGGGAAGTCTTTACCCACCGGTTGGTAGCCGAGGTTTTCAAGCTGTTTTGGGGTTGCCCCGACCACAACCCAGTCGGCGTCGTCCGACGTCAGGCCGAGCAGCTCATCGCGTACTGAACCGCCGACCCGAAAAATCTGCATATTGATATCGTTACCGGCTTATCGACGCGCGCGGGTGCGGGTCTCGTTATACGGCGATACCTGGTTGCCCAGGTACTGCGGGGCAATCACTGACAGTGAACGCGGATTGATTCCAAGTTCTGGTGCCATCGGGCCAGTAGCAACACTGGGCTTGGCCAGCGAATCAAAATTGTCTGAAGTCATTAGTTTAGGGCCGGGCATGGCCCCCATCAGCCGGGCCTGCAGCCTGCCCATTGAGTCAGACAGCTTGATTAGCCTGCGTTCGTGTCCGCTGTAACGGCCGGCCAGTTGGATTAGCTCGCCGAGGCTGTAAATTTCGGGCCCGGCCAGTTCGTAGTGTTTGCCATAGGTTGCCGTGTTATCCAGAATGTTTGACACCGCGCTGGCAACGTCACCAACAAATATGGGTTGCAACTGGGCACCAGCCCGCCCTACCGCCATAAAAGGGGCGAAGCGTTGAATGCGGGCGAACAAATTCAAAAAATTATCACCCGGACCAAAGACAACCGAGGGACGCAGGATAGTCCAGGTTTTGCAATCGCTTTGGGTAATGGCTTTCTCACCATCTGCTTTAGACCTTAAGTATTCTGATGGCAAAGCATCACTGGCCGGGTCGGCGCCCAGGGCAGAAAAATGAATCAGCCGTTGTTTGCCCAGGCTACAAGCGTTGGCGATGCGTCGGGGCAGATCGACATGAATTTTTTTAAACTCGCTGCCATAAGGTTCACCGCTATCGCTGTGGGCGATGCCGACAAAATTAATAACCGCATCTGCTTCGGCAATCATCGGTTGCAAGACCGAGTCGTCGTGGATGTCGGCCTGCACAACATCAACCGTGGGCAGCAGGATCAGCTCTCGTCCTGCGCGCCGCCGTCGGCTGGGTACGGTTACAGTATGGTGTTGGGCTGCCAGGCGGGTAACAATGGCCTGGCCAATAAACCCGGTGCCGCCAATAACCAGAATTTTCGAAAGTTGTGTCATGAACCCTGCGCGCCTGGTTGCTTAATTGCTTAATTGCTTGGGTGTTATCTCCCCGGTGTTGCTGTCAGGGGATAGCGGTTTTTGAATAAGGTACTAATGGTACCTGTCCCAGCAGCGACTTCAGAGATTGCGGCCGACCGGAAAATACAGATTCGTAGTAGGCTGTATTTAGCAGTACTTTTTTAACGTAGGTCCGGGTTTGGCTAAACGGAATAATTTCGACAAAAAGAGCACCGTCAACATCACGGGGCAGAGTGGAAATCCAGTGACGTGGCCGTTTTGGTCCGGCGTTATAAGCAGCAGATGCCAGCAATGGCGAGTTATGCAAATCGTCGTATACGGCTTTAAGGTAGTAGGCGCCAAAACTCAAATTGGTTTCGGGCTCGAACAAGTGCTGACTCTTGAAGCCTTTAACCCCCATCTTGCGGGCAATCCAGCGGCCGGTTGCGGGCATGATCTGCATCAGGCCGCGGGCACCGGCAGATGAGCGGGCGTCAGCAGTAAATCGCGATTCCTGGCGGATCAGACCATATACCCAGGATAGATCCAGGCCGTGGCGGGCAGCGACCGGTGCCAGTGACTGGCGAAACGGTGAGATAAAGCGCAGGCTGAAGTCGTGTCGCTCGCGGGTTCTGTTGGCCATACTGATGCAGCGTTCGAGCAACTGTTGTCGACAAGCGAAACGGGCCGCTGCCAGGATGTCGTAGTCGCTCATACCCCGGGCCTGGTAGTCCCATTCGCGGTTGCCCTGGTAACGAATGCCCAGCGTATAAAACTTTTGAGCTCGAATGAATCCGCGCTTTCGGCCCATGGCGGTGATGGATTTTTCGGCAGGGCGCAGATCCGGTTTCTGTTGGTCAATTAAGTCGCCGAGCTCCTCGGCAGCAAGCTCACCGTAAAAGTGATGTCCACCGGCAATCTTTCGTAACAATGCCTGGGCGCCAAATTTTTCACCGAGTTCGGTCATGGCTCGGGCTCGCCAGAAGATCCAGGTGGCTTGCGACTGCGTTGTGCTCGCCATTTCGCCAATAACCTGCAGCAGGAAGCGCCAGTCGTGCTGGCGCAGCGCCGCGCGTGCCAGCCATTGACGGGTCACGTCAGTGATCGGGGCGCCTGATGCCTTCAATGAATACTCATAAGCCTCCGGGATCATGTCACGCATTGCCGATGCGGCAATCTGCGCCCAGACAAACTGGCGTTCAACCTGACGTAATTTTATTTCGAGGGCTTGCATCCACTGCGCGGTGTCCACCGGATGACTGCGCGACAAGCGAACCAGGGCAATTAATAACTCGTCACGCTGGTTGCTGGTTAGTGCTTGTTTGGGTTTGTCCGGCATGGCTTCGAACTGGCGTAATGTATCCGTACTCTTACGCAGGCTTTCGGCAATCTGTTCGGGCTCGGCGCCGAGCAACTCTGCCAGGGTTTGGACAGATCGCCAGTCGCGCACTTCGAGGGCGCGCCACATACGCCGTCGTAAAGTTTCTTCGTCAAGCACGCCGGCCTTATGCAGTTCGGCGGCCAGTGGCCCACACTCTTCACCAAGATTCCGGTCACGCTGCAAGGCATTTGTCGCTTGCTCGCCGACTGGTTGACCGAGGGCGAGCCGGGCGCGGCCAGCGTAACAAAATACCCGGGTGTCGTTGCGGCGGCGCCACTTGGGTAAGTGGGTCAGCAGTTCTGCCCAGTTTTCGCGCTTGCCTAATTCGAGCATCCACTTTTTGCGCAGTAAATCAGCGGTCATCCCGGTTGGGTTGGTATTGATGAACCGCCGCACTCTGGCGTCCAGTTTGTCGGAAGGGGCATCCGCTTCATTTAACTCGTGGCGTAGTTGCCAGTAGTCGATGTAATCGCGCAGTACGTATTTTTGACTAACTTTTGCAGCGGCTTTCCGAAAATTGGCCCAGTTTTTTTGCTCCATGGCGTCAAAAGCGTCTTTAAACGCCTGATCCTGAACGGACAATTTTGGTGCCGGAGGGAACAGTTTTTCGGCGCTAACCGTGGTGGCCAGCGTTGTAGCCAAAACTGAGAACACAATCGCCGTTATGATGAATACATAATTGGCGGGGTTGCGATCGGTATTGCGATACAAAAACCGGCGCAAAAACGGCGCGAAAGTTTTATCGGAACGGTTATCAAAATGATTACTGACGAGGCTGCAGTCCATGTTTTCGCTGGCTGGTGCCAGGCTGTTTTTATGTGCCACCGTCGGGAATTTAAAAACTGCGAAAACCTGCAGTGGCATCAGATTGGAGAGTTTTGTTGAGCATATCATGTGCGCTCGATGGTGTATCGTCAAAACCGCAGGCCCGAAAGGCGCTTGTTCGTTGGTGTGCAGGGTTATCCGGTGACGAACGTGCATCGCGTGCACAAAGTATTGCCAGACGGGTGACTGAGTACCTTATCTCAATAACAACACAGACAGCACAACAGTCCGAGGGTAATCAGCAAAGGTGGCTTGGCGTCTATTGGCCAATTCGTACGGAACCCGACCTGCGTTCACATTATGAACAATGGGTGAGCCTCGGCTGGCAACTGGCGTTGCCGGTGACGCCGTCAGTTCCCGGGCCGTTGCGCTTTGTCCATTGGCAACCCGGTGAGCCGATGGCAAGGGATGCAATGGGGATTGCGGCGCCGGTGCGACGTCAACATGTCGAACCCGACGTTCTGATCATTCCCTGTCTGGGTTATGGGCCTGACGCGCTACGACTGGGCTACGGCGGTGGCTACTACGACCGGACCCTGGCTGAGCGCAACCACAACAACTCTTCAGACAAAACTATCATTAGCCTCGGTGTTGCATATGCCGGTGCTTACCTGCCGGCTCTTGAAGCGCAGACCCATGATTGCTTATTGACAACCATTATTACCGACCAGGGAAGGCAGGGCGGCGCTTAGGTTTTTTAACCTTTTGCTGTCCGGCAGATTGATGTACGGCAGGCAGCGACTGGCGGATCTTGTGCATCAAGCAGGCATTGAATCCGTTCAATCAGCTCTGCGCTGCTGGCGTCGCCTTTCGCGAATAAATCTTCAAAACCCAGGTGAACTGCTTGATCAATAGTCTGTTGCTCGCGCAACAATCCAGAATAAATCACAATTGGCGCGTCGGTTATCTGTCGGATAGCCACTGCTGTGTTCAAGCCGTCGCTGTCACCGACGTTCAAGTCAGTCAGAACGACGTTGAAAGCGTGTCGGGCTATCAACGCTTTGGCTTGTGCCAGTGAATTGGCGCAGTGAATATCGAATCTGGGAAACGCACCGGATAGACGCAAAGCCATCATGTCAGCAAACGTTGGTGAGTCTTCGAGGATCAGAATGGAACCTTTCATTAAAGGTCTCGCAGTGAAGTCTGGACAGCAGATATTGTCCGACTGTGCACACACAACAAAGTTAACCAATGTTCCCGGAGATACAGTTGTCCACGTTGTGGGCTAATCAGTCCACCGATTGTTGAAGCGCGAGTAACGCATTGGCAACGCAGCCACGGCGAATGTTTCAGTCGTGTTTCAGTCGTGTATTGCCGGCACAACAAAGGCGCAACAAAGGCGCAATACGTGCTTTGATCGGATACGCAGGGGGCTTACTCGTTATGTGCCAGTAAGCTGGCCTGGTGCGCAAAATACCATTCGGTAAAGTCGTTCGCCGGCACCGGGCGCTCGTAATGGTAGCCCTGGCCGCGGTCACAACCCAGCTCTTCCAGAACGGCGAGGGCTTCAGGGGTTTCAATACCTTCAGCGAGCGCGTGCATTTCAAAGGTATGGGCAAGGTCAATCAGCGCGGAGACAATCTGCCGATCGCCGTTGTCATTGGCAATATCGCGGACAAAAGACTGGTCAATTTTCAACTCGTCCAGCGGAAACTGACGCAAATATGAGAACGATGAATAACCCGTGCCAAAGTCGTCAATAGCCAGTTGGCAACCAAACGCCTTGAGGCTTTTCATGAACTCGATGGCACTCATTTCGTGCTGCACGATTGAACTTTCGGTCAACTCGAGGGTGAGAAATTCGCCGGGGATACTCCAGGTGCCAAGCGACTGTTCGACCAGCGCCGGAAAGGACTTGTCCGCCAGGGTGACAGCAGACAGGTTAATACCAACCGAAATGTCGATGTCCTGGCCACGCCAGAACATCAGGTGGCGCAGCGCACTGTTCAGAACAAACTGGGTTAGCTGAGCCATCATGCCGCGTTCTTCGCAAACCGATGCGATCAGTGCCGGATTGACCGATTTTCCGTCAGGGCGAATCCACCGAATCAGGGCTTCAGCGGCGACACAAGAGCCACTCGCCAGGTCCATCTGTGGTTGAAAATAGACGTCTAGTTCGTTTCCGTAAAGTGCCGCTCTTAATTCTCTTTCAAGTGTGTCACGGTGAACAACAGCGGCATCTGAATCCAGTTTGTCCAGCAAAATATGGTCGTCACTGTTGCGTGCCCGAACGGCGGCCTCAGCGGCCGCGTTGACCAGACTCATCGGGTCGGACACAAATCCGCCGGGAGTCCAGCCACCACCAATAACAGGACGCAGCTGTACCGACGCCAAGGAATCGTCTTCACTGTTTATCGTGATAGGACGCATCAGCGATTCGCGCAAGGTGCGGCTTGCCAGTTCAGCAAGCGACTCACTGGGTAAGTCACATAAAAGTAACCAGATTTCGTCGGGTGACACGATTGCATAGCGGTCGTTCGGCCGCAGCATGCTGTTCACCCGTTTGATGACTTCGATCAACACC
>JBAUID010000231.1:0-1683 GCA_049680625.1 Burkholderiaceae bacterium
TAAGAGGCAGCTTTCCAGCCGACTGCTTTTTAGCACAGTTCAATACGAACCAGAGCCAACCACCTCCAAGCAGAGCCAACCACCTCCAAGCAGACCCAAACCACTGCCAACCGATGGTTCAGCTTACCCGCTTTGTTGCGAACCGCGCCTGGCCGCGACTAATATTGTCGCCTTTAACTGCGACATCCGTTTCTTACTGCGACATCCGTTTCTTGCCAAGCTCCGCATTCGCTCCCGGCTGATCACGCACTGATTGACCCTGCCTCGTTTCCACGTACACCCGTTTACGCAGCCATGAGGCTGTTTTCAGCAGCGACCGGTGTTTGATACCCGATCGACGAATGTCGCCGGAACCGATTGTAGAACCCCTCGATCCAGTTGACGATATCAAGACGTGCTTCGGCCCGGGTCGTGTACTTTTGCCGATGCACCCGTTCCACCTTCAGCGTTTTGAAGAAGCTCTCCATTGCCGCATTATCCCAACAATTTGCTCTTCGACTCATTGAGGCGACGATCCCATAGTCGCTAATCAATTGGCGATACTTCTTGCCAGCATATTGACTGCCGCGGTCGGTGTGCATGATCAGACCGGGCGCCGGTTTACGTTGCCAATAGGCCATCGTCAGCGCGTCGCATACAAGATCCGTATTTATTCGAGTGCTCATTGACCAGCCAACCACGCGGCGTTTGCTCAGATCAATGATCGTGGCCAGATAAAGCCAGCCTTGTGCTGTGTGGACATAGGTAATATCGCCGACCCATGCTTGGTTCGGTGCCCAACGGTCGAACCGTCTATCCAGGACGTTTGGGGCCAACGGTTTGTTATGGTTTGAATCGGTCGTCACCCGGTACGGCTTCTTGTAGACAGGCATTAGCGCCTGGCGCTTTAGGCTGCGACGTATCCGCTCGTGGCCAATGGCCAGACCTTGCTCTCGCAATTCATGAACAATGCGCGGCCTGCCATAGGTTTGATCACTGGCCCCATGAATGGCAGCGACTTTGACATCCAGGGCTTCATTGGACGCCGCACGCGCACTGACCGGACGAACCCGCCACTGGCAATAACCCGAGCGTGAAACATTCAACAACCGGCACATCCGTGTGACCGCAAACTCATCGCGATGCAAATCAATCCAGGCATACTTCATCGCGATTCCTTTGCGAAGTATGCCGCCGCCTTTTTTACGATCTCAAGGTCTAACTTAGCGTTTGCCAACTCCCGGCGTAGCCGTTCGTTCTCAGCCTGCAACTCATTGGCCCCTGGCTTAACTTGCGCCCCTGGACTGCTGGTCGCCTTCAGTGTTCCTAGCCGATGCTTGCGTATCCAATTGAACACGCTGGACTCCGGAATGCCCAGGCGTTTGGCTGCCTGGTTACCCCCAATCGACTCGGCCAGGCGGACCGCCTCGGCTATAAATTCATCCGTATACTGGCGCTGTGGCGCCGACTTGCGTTTGACCATCTCGTTCTCCGTCTATCAGACAATAACAACTAATCTGATGTACGTGAAATCGAGGCAAGGTCAGGCCGGCGAATTCCCGCAACAGCCATATTTGCTGGCCCCGATAAAAAACTGGGTTGATCTAGCTCACGTCCAATTTCGAGTGATCCCTGACTTTTCTCAGAATCGGGTTCGTTTTGGAGTCGTAGTAAGAAACTATGGTGATTTTCCTGCTGTAGGAC
>JBAUID010000232.1:0-4101 GCA_049680625.1 Burkholderiaceae bacterium
CCTGATGCTGATCGGAATTCTTCCGAAGCGGCCGCCACATTCAACCGGAGATTTCCCATGCCTGAATCTGCTGTTGCTTCTGCCAATGATTCACCGGATGACGCGGCGTCACATGTCGACGTGCGGCCGATGTCGGTACACATCGGTGCCGAAATCCACGGGATTGACCTGCGTGAGCCGCTTTCTGACGCTGAAGTTAACGCGGTCCGGGCGGCTTTGCTCAAGTGGAAAGTTGTGTTTTTCCACGATCAGGAAATGGATCATGCCCAGCACGTGCGATTTGCCCGCCAATTTGGACAACCAACCCCGGGGCACGTTGTTTTTGGGGGGGAGGCGGATCATCCCGCGATTTATTCAGTGGCTAAGTTTCGCAAGGCCAATGCCAAAGGGGTGCAGCCGAACCTAAGGCCCTGGAGCGGATGGCATACCGATATCACGGCAGCCCTGAATCCGCCGTTTGCATCCATCTTGCGCGGGGTCGTTGTCCCGCCATACGGCGGCGATACCCAATGGACAAACCTGGTGGCTGCGTTTAATTCGCTGTCGCCATCACTGCAGGGATGGTTACAAACCTTGCATGCCGAACACCGTTACGACCCACCGCGCAGCGCGACCAAATCGTCTGAGTACGATGAAATAATAAGCCGGAACAGCCTGGTCAGTATTCATCCACTGGTGACTGTACACCCGGAAACAGGTGAACGTGCCTTGTATGTCAGCCCGGGTTTTTTACGCCGGATTGTTGAGCTCGCGCCCCACGAAAGTGATCACGTCATCCAGATGCTCTGGGAGCATGCGGTACTGCCCGAGTACACGGTCCGCTTCCGATGGGCGCCGGGCAGCGTGGCTTTTTGGGATAACCGATCGACTGCCCACCTCGCGCCGCGCGATATATTTGATGCCGATTTTGATCGCCAGTTTTATCGTGTGACCTTGCTTGGTGCAGTGCCGGTAGGGGTCGACGGCAAAACCTCGGAAGCCGTCGAAGGCGACTTGATACCCGGTCTGTAAACCTCGGGTTTTTACTCCTCCGATTGTGTTAACTTGCGGCTTTCCACTAATACGGCTGGCGAGTTCAAGCGACCATCCAGGCAATCGCTACTCGTAACCAGTCTATGCAAACCGGAGTACCCGTATGAATATTGCCTTCATCGGACTGGGCCGTATGGGCTGGCCGATGGCTGCTCATCTGAGCGCTGATGCCGGCCAACACGCGTTGAGTGTTTTTGATCTTGACCGGCAACTTGGTCAACGCTGGCAAAAAGAAAACGGCGGCGAACACGGAGGGCGACTCGCCGACAGCATTGCTGATGCGGTCAGCAACGCGCAGTTGATTCTCTCGTCGTTGCCGGCTGATGACGCACTGCTTAGCGTACTGGCACAGGCGGAAGATTCCATTCGCGCTGGCGCTGTTTGGATTGACCACTCAACCACCTCCGCCAGGGCGGCTAAAGAGGTCGCAGATCGGCTGAATCGAAACCAAGTCGACTTCATTGATGCGCCGGTATCCGGCGGGGTTGATGGCGCCAGGGCAGGGACGTTAACCGTGATGGCTGGCGGTGAAGAATCGGCATTCGAACGCATGAAGCCGGTTCTTGAGGTGTACGCAGCCCGACTGACTCATATGGGCGCCAGTGGGGCGGGACAGATAACCAAAATGACCAACCAGATTTGCGTGGTTGGCTTATGCCAGGCGCTGGCTGAAGGACTGGACTTCGCCTCACGCGCGGGCCTGGATACCGACAAAGTAGTGCAGGTGATGCTGCAGGGTTCATCGGCTTCATGGCAAATGCGAAATCGGGCGAGTCAGATGCTCGCCGGTGAGTATGACTTTGGCTTTTCGACTGCCTTAATGCGCAAAGACATTGGCCTCGTGCTTGAAGAGGCACGGGCAATGAGTGCGTCATTACCCGTGACGGCACTTGTGGATCAGTTCTTAGCCGATGTTGATGCCATGGGTGGGCGCCAATGGGACTGGTGTTCGCTAATGGAACGACAGCGGCGCTTCGCCTCGGATTAAATCGATCCCGGCGTCAATCTGGCTTCTCGGATCAACTCCTTTTGAGCGGTGGCACTGCGGATCCGTAAGGCACATCGCGTTGGCCGTAGCGACGCACCCGGATATTCGCTTGCTCCCCGTGACCTACAAAACCTTCAAGCATGCACAGGCGGGAACAATATTCACCGACCAATGCCGATGCTTCATCGGTTAACACCCGTTGATAAGTATGAGTTTTGATGAATTTTCCGACCCATAAACCGCCGGTATAGCGACCGGCTTTTTTAGTTGGCAGGGTGTGATTGGTGCCAATCACTTTGTCCCCATAAGAGACATTGGTACGGGCACCAAGGAAAAGGGCGCCGTAGTTGGTCATGTTGTCGAGAAACCAGTTGTCCCGATCGGTCATTACCTGAACATGCTCGCTAGCGATGAAATTTGCCTGTTCGAGCATCTCGTCGTAAGAGTCACATACGATGATTTCGCCATAGTTTTCCCAGGCCGCTGCCGCAATTGGCGCGGTCGGCAGAATTTTCAGCAGCCGGTCGATTTCTGACAAGGTGTCACGGGCGAGTTTTTCTGATGTCGTCAGCAAAATCGCCGGTGAATCCGGCCCGTGTTCTGCCTGGCCAAGCAAATCGGTAGCGCACAACTCACCATCAACCGTGTCGTCTGCAATTACCAGGGTTTCGGTTGGGCCGGCAAATAAATCGATGCCAACCCGGCCATACAGCTGGCGTTTGGCTTCAGCAACAAAGGCGTTTCCCGGACCAACAAGCATATTGACCGGGGCGATGTTCTCGGTACCCAGAGCCATTGCACCCACTGCCTGAATGCCGCCCAGGCAGTAAATTTCATCTGCGCCGCCCAGGTGCATGGCAGCAACTATTGCCGGGTGTGGTGCGCCGTTCTGAGGCGGCGCCGAGGCAATAATTCGTTTAACACCGGCAACTTTTGCGGTGACTACGCTCATATGGGCGGACGCAACCATTGGGTATTTGCCTCCGGGTACATAACAACCGACAGAGTCAACGGGAATGTTCTTATGGCCCAGAACAACACCCGGCATGGTTTCGACCTCAATATCTTTGAGTGCCGCCCGTTGATGCTGGGCAAATGCTCGAATCTGCTGCTGCGCAAAACGAATATCAGCAAGATCCTGCGCTGAAACCCTGGCGACGGCTTGTTCGATTTCTTGTGCCGACAAGCGAAAGCTCCGTGGCGAATAGTTGTCGAACTTTAACGAAAGCTCGCGTACGGCGGCGTCACCACGTTGAGCAATATCAGCAAGAATTTGCTCCACGGTTGCGCGGACTTTGCTGTCGTCCTGCGCGCGTTGCTCAAGGGATTTGGCTGTTTTGAAATGTGTTGCCACGATGCGTCCTGTTGCTTGAATGAGGGTCTGTGCCAGCTGTGACACGCGAAATTGATGGGGATTATTTCATTGATTTCAGCGATGCCGGTTTGGGGCCATCTTGAGCGTACTGCGAAGAGGTTTCGGATACGGTGTTTGGCAGCTATATCTGGCGGCTTATTCGAGGTGATCGGTGATGTTCGTGGCCATTGAGTGCGTTGATGCGCGTCCGATCCGGGTATATTCGAATTGCGCATAATGTATATTATGTCAAATCGAATATACGGCAGGCAAAGCCCACCGGACGGTCGATCCGCCCCAAAGTCTCGTTCAGCAATGCCGATGCATTAAGCGGCCTTTCGGCGGTGCCGTATTTATCCGTTGATTGTCCACTCGCCGCCGCAAAGGACGGGTTGAGTTCGGAATTACACTCTGATCACGGGCTAAGTGTATTCCCGGAATCCGCGCTTAGTTCCCGGGTCACACAACGCACGTCTATTTCGAATGACAAGCCGACGATCGGTGGTCGTGCATAGTGCCAGAACAATGCCCCAATTTTGTGTAGCAACTCCGGCGGAATACTGAAATACCCCAGGCCGGTATCGATAAATTCCCGGTTCAAAGATCTCGCTGGTGCTCATTGGTTTTCTGCCCTGCCCTTACTACGCTTCGCCCACCAGTCACTGGCGGTGCCCAGGATGCCCTTCGGCATGTAAATAATAAACAGGATTAGCAGCAGGCCGTAGAT
>JBAUID010000233.1:0-46363 GCA_049680625.1 Burkholderiaceae bacterium
TACCACCATTTATGTTACCCAGGCGAATCTCTTCAATTTGTCTCTCGATCGTCTGTCTCGAATTCTGATAGTCAGAGGTCGATAAGACATTCGCGCAGTACATTTCTTCCAGATAAAGCAGCTTCCTTGTCAGTTGCACTTCAGTGGCGTTCATTCCTCCCCCCTTCTTACGATACAAAACTAAGCATCACTTCAAATCAAAAGCAATCATCATCGAATTTCACTTCAGTAGCGCGTATAACTGTTCCAAGTGAGTCGGTAACCGGGTCTCCTTTTACCTCAACACAAACCCCATTGGCCAAATCGGCAGCAGTGCCGCGATCGAATTCAGGCGACTGACTCGCATCAATTCTTGTGTTACGCACCGAGAAACTATTCAAACCGACAAAATTCTCGACCACGCCAGTAACTTCAAACGAATCGTCGGAGCCACCAGATGATGAATTGCCTGAGCCGTCTTCAAATTCGAGCTCAGTTGCCACCAGGCGACCGTCGGCAATATTGCCTTTGGCCTCAACCCACCGGCCTGCCATCAAGTCCTGGGAAGAACCGTCTTCAAACACAGCATTGCTTGCATCGATCAACAATCCGTTTATCGAAAAATCAGACAAAGATGTGAACCGATCAACAACACCCTCAATCTCTACCCGATCACCATCACTACTGCTACTCACCTGAATCAAGCGCACGCCGGAGACCGGCCAAACACTACCGCTTGGTGCCGCCGCCGCGTAGGCACGCACAGAAACCCCATTGCCGAAACCCTGGGGCAAAGTTGCGCCACCGTAATCAACGAGAGTTGCCCCCAGAACAAATTGTGTGTTGCTTGAGTCCCATGCGGAAACAACGCCGCGTAACTTAAAATTGTCAATACTCTTGCGTTCAATCCGGGTTGCCGAAATCGAATTATTGACAGGATCGAAAACGCCGTAAATCTCGACGAAGTCACCGACAACCGGGAAACTCAGGTTATCAAAAACCGTTGTCGCCACCAGGTTGACGGTCAGTCCGTTGACCACGATGTTGTTTACCGAAACGGATTCGACAACGCCTTTGATCTCACTGAAAACAGTAACTGAGTTTGCAATACCGATATTTGTTGTGGTGTTGGCCGACCCGCGTAATTCAACCATCATCCCCAATCTAAGGTCGGACGGCAGCAAGCTTATGCCACTATCAGTACTAACGGTAGCGGACGAGTCATCATATCGAACGCCATTAATGATGACAGAGCCAAAACCAGAAATTGGGCCAACAGACAGCGTTGTCTCCTGGGTTCCAGTACCGCCACCGCCAGGGGTCATCAAGTCGCTCCCGCAAGATGTTATGAACACCATGCCACATGCTATGGCCGCAATTTTTCGTGCGGATGGTTTTCGCCAGAACGCTTGGGAATATTTCATCGAGAACTCCAGGAATAATCTGATTTGATCGTTTTGTATCGCGCCAGGCTCGGAAACTTATTCATCATTCTTCCTTGGCAACGAGGTATGGACGTACATGCCGATACGAACCTGAAACCCTTCTTCGGATGAGTCAACGGAGGCGGTTTTTTCAGTTTTCCGGTGTTCTGCGTCACTCAGTGCCGGCACTAATCTGGCGAGGGCTTTCGTCCAGATTGCACGGCTTAGCCCGTCAATTTTTCTGACCGCCTCTGGCGTTAAGTCGTTTTCGTATACCGACTGCTCGAGGAATTTTGGACCCTCCTCCACCACGTTAGCCACGGCGGTCTCAACATGGGCGGCCAGATTGTCGCCAAGCAGTCCAAGCATTTCTGTTTGCTCAAGTAACGGAACAAAGCCACCGGGCTTTAGCGCTACGGTCTCGTCTTCCTCATTTACCACCACGAGCCCCAAGCGCCTCAGATCTTCCAACAGGCTGCGTGGATGGGCATCGGTATTGACCTCACGTGCCAGTGCCTCAAAACTCATTTGTCCATCTTTGGCGCGTAGCGGCAGAGAGTTGTTCGATTTCGCGAGCACAGGGTCAGTGGACCAGCGCATATAGACCTCTGACCCGATCGAGCGTGACGGCTTGCGACTAACAGGCGTCACAGCATCGTCACTCAATTCGTCGGCCAGACGCTTGACGTCCCGCCGGTGCAAACCCGTTCCCAGGCTAATTCGGCTGATATTCGTTTTGATGCCGGCACGCTCTAATTCGTTACGCCCAGCCTCGAAAAAGGCCTGTTTCAGCAGTTGCTCGGCTTCGCCATAAACAACGCCGTGAGATACAAATAGTCGCGCCAGCGGGCGCATAATCGCCAATGCTGCCTGGCCTATCCGAGCCGATATCGGGGCCCGCGCGTCGGGGGCGTCTGATTTAATGCCGTTGGGAGATTGTGATTGCCGGGCCATATGACAAATTCTATATGTGCAATTTGCACAGGTCAATAGTCAGAACCAACGGTTTGTGCAGATCCTCACTTGCGAATATCCTCCACCTCAAACAGGCGCATTTAACCTTTGCGCCACCAAATTTGTCGCCACAACCGTTTTTATAACAAAGGAGCTAAACATGAGCTTTAGAAGATCGGTGTTAGCCGCACTAACAGTAAGCACTTTATTGGTCGCTGGCGCTGCCCAGGCCCAAAACCCAACCTTTTTCAGAATTGGCACCGGTGGGGCCGGCGGCACGTATTTCCCCATTGGCGGCACAATTGCCAACGCAATTTCTGCCCCTCCTGGTGCGCGTGCGTGTGACAAAGGTGGCCAATGTGGCGTGCCTGGTCTGATTGCAATCGCCCAATCGACCACCGCGTCCGTGTTCAACAACGCCGCGGTTGAGAACGGCCAACTGGAGGCTGGCCTGGCTGCTGCTGACGTCACCCGTTCCATGTACCTGGGCGAGGGTAAGTTCAAAGGCAAACCGCATCCAAAGCTGCGCCTACTGGCTAACTTGTTTCCTGAAGATCTGCACCTGGTATTGCCAAAAGGTCAAACCATCACCAGCCTGGCTGATTTGAAAGGGAAACGGGTAGGTATTGCCCAGGCTGGGTCGGGAACCCAGGTTGCCGTTCTGCAAATGCTGGAAGCCTGGGGCGTTACCCGGGACAACATCACGGCTGCGGAACTGAACAACAGCCAAAGTGCCGAGCGCCTGGCTGACGGTCAGATTGACGCTTATTTCTATGCGGCAGGCTGGCCGGTATCAGCCATGGTTCAGCTCGCCTCAACCAAAGGCATGGCCTTGCATTCGTTCACTGAAGCCGATCTGAAAAAAATCAACGGCATTATCCCGGCCTACATTCCGTCGAAAATTCCGGCTGGTGCGTATCAGGGAATTGACAAAGACACCCTGACCCCTGCCGTCAGTGCAATGCTGGTTGTCTCTTCAGATCTTGCCGAAGAGCTGGTCTATGGCATTACGAAGGCATTGTGGAACGACAACTCACGCAAGTTGCTCGACAACAGCCATGCCAAAGGCAAACAAATCACCAAAGAATCAGCACTGAATGGTGTTGCCGAACTGGGTGTACCGCTGCATCCTGGTGCTGAAAGATTCTACAAAGAAGCAGGCTTATTGAAGTAAAGCTATCTAGCGAACCAATGGTGGTGATGGTCAAACATCGCCACCATTTTTTTTGCCCGGCGTGACCAGGGTCTCAGGATCAGGAGCAAAAACGTGACTATCGCAAACCAGGACGACGCAACCCTGTCGGCAGAAGAACTAGCGGCGATTGAAAAGAAATACGACGAATCGTCAGCAACCCGACAGGTATCGCCTGCGGCTGGTTCCGTATTGCGCGCGGTATCCCTGCTATTTGCCTTTTATCACTTCATGACTGCCGGCTTTGGCCTGCCCGCGGATCACTGGCATATGGGGCTGCATCTGGCGGGCTTGTTCATCCTGATCTATGCGTTATTCCCACTATTCAAAACAAAAAGTGCCTTGGTACTGACGGCCAGTAATTGGCGGGTTGGCAATATTCCAGTCTACGACCTTGTCTTCATGGTGCTCGGCGTTACCGCGGCGATGTACGTTGGCACTGCATGGCACGGCATACCAATGCTAGGCATTGAAGAACAAACGTTTCGGATGGGTAACCCCAATACTTACGATGTTGTGTTTAGTGTAATTACCATCGTATTGGTTCTGGACCTGGCACGACGCACCCTGGGCTGGATACTGCCTCTGATCATTTGCATCTTTATATCGTACGCATTACTTGGCCCGCACTTTCCGGGCCTGCTCCAGCACCCCGGCGTAAAGTTCAATACCTTCGTATCGTCGATGTACTTTCCCCAGGAAGGCATTTTCGGCGTCACCCTGTGGGTCGTGTCGACCATTGTCTTTCACTTCGTTCTGTTCGGCGTCATCGCACAGCGAACCGGCCTGGGGCAATTGTTCATCGATAACGCAACCATTCTGGCCGGGCGTTATACAGGTGGCCCGGCCAAGGTCTCGGTTGTATCGTCGGCATTCTTTGGAACGATCTCGGGTTCTTCGGTGGCCAATACGGTATCAACCGGGTCGCTGACAATTCCGAATATGATTCGACTGGGATACCCAAGACACTTTGCCGGCGGGGTAGAAGCCGCCGCATCAGCTGGCGGACAAATCACGCCGCCAATCATGGGGGCCGCGGCATTTATCATGGCCGAGTTCCTGGAAGTGCCATACACAACAATCGTAATCGCGGCTATTTTTCCGGCCCTGTTGCACTACGTCGGCGTGTTTGCTGTTGTCCATTTAATGGCGCGTAAACTCGACCTGAAAGGCCTCAGCAAAGAAATGATGCCCAAGTTCACCCAAGTCTGGCGCGACGGGTGGGCAAACATCATTCCGTTGATTAGTTTGCTGCTAATTTTGTTCTCGGGTTATACACCGTATATGTCAGCCTTTTGCGCGATTTCAATGTCGCTGATTGTCGGCATGGCACGCTGGCGGTTGCCGACCACATGGATCTATCCGGCCTTCTTTATCAGCTTTGTCGTGTGGAAATATGCCACCGATGGCTTTAGCCTGTCGATTACATTGACCCTGATTATTGGTTCTCTCATCGGCATGTTCAATCCGCAAAACCGGATGAAACTACCCGAAATGGCCGGCGCGATGGAACTTGGGGTTAAGTACGCGCTAGCCGTCGGTGCCGCATCAGCCGCTGTGGGCATTGTCGTCGGTGTTATCAACACCACCGGTATTGGGTTTCGAATTGGCTTCATGGTGACCCAGGGAGCTGGCACGCTAGCGATGTCACTATTTGATTTTGTCGCCTTCGACGGTTTTAACCTGTTTAATGTTCAGGATTTGCAACTGTTTATTTCCCTGGTTTTTATTGCTATCGCCTGCATTCTCATGGGTGCCGGCATTCCTACGACAGCCTTGTACATTATGTTGGTTTCGGTTGCCCAGCCGGCACTAGCGCAACTGGGCGTCCCCCCGATTGCCAGCCACCTATTTGTTCTTTATTACGGCGTGGTATCAGAAATAACCCCACCGGTTTGTACATCCGCCTATGCCGCAGCGGCTATTGCCAATGCGAATCCGTTTCGAACCGGCATCTCGGCATTTACCCTGGGTCTGGGGAAAATTGTTGCGCCGATGGCATTTGTCTATGCCCCCGTTCTGCTGATAGTTTCATCCAGCGGCTTCGACTTATTGACCTTCAGCTACACAGCAACCAGTTGTATTGTCGGCGTCGTATTTTTGTCCGCCGCAGTTGTCGGATTTTTCCTGGCGCCGATGAACGCCTGGGAGCGTGTGCTGTTGGCGGTGTCTGGCATCGTAATGATTGCGCCGAGTTTTTCAACAGACTTATTTGCACTTGCCGTTGCCCTGCCCGCACTGATTGTTCAGTTCATCAAACGTCAACGGGTGCCTGGCGATAGCCCGGCAGCAAGCCTGCCAACGTAAATCACCCGACAAAAGCACCGAGGAATACGTCGTATCAGTAGCAGGCAATACTATTTCTGAACGAGAAATTCCACCGGCGGCAACCGTCGTTACAATGCACGTTCCTGCTCACCCAATGCGTTGAGCCTTTTTCACCCAGGAGATTGCATGACCAGCCAAAGCAGCGCCTATGTTGTTGGCGCCTACGAGCATCCAACACGATTAGCCCCGGACAAATCGGTACCGCAACTGCACGCAGAATGCGCCCTGGGCGCCCTGGCCGATGCGGGATTATCACTGTCTGACGTTGACGGCTACTTTTGCGCCGGTGATGCGCCGGGAACAGCCCCACTATGGATGGCCGATTACCTGAATTTGAAGCTTTCATGGTTTGACGGCACAGAAGCGGGCGGGTGTTCGTACCTTGCCCATATGCAGCGCGCCGCCGCGGCAATTGCCAGCGGCCAATGCAAAGTGGCATTGATTACCCTGGCAGGCAAGCCGCGCAGCAGCGGCCAGGCCACCGGAACAGCACCACGCGCACTCGGCCCCGAAAAACCGGAAGTCCCCTGGGAAACCTCGTTCAAATGGACCATCGCCGGCATTTACGGCATGATGGCCCAGCGTCACATGCATCAGTTTGGCACCACCCGCGAGCAAATTGCCTGGGTGAAAGTAGCGGCATCCGAACACGCACAGCATAATCCGCATGCATTGCTCCAGAAAACCGTGACCGTTGACGACGTCGTCAACTCACCGATGATTTCTGATCCGATTCAGCGACTCGACTGCTGTGTTATTACCGACGGCGGCGGCGCTCTGGTCATGACATCGCCGGAAATAGCACGCAGCCTGAAGCGGCCTTTGGTCGCGGTCAAAGGCTGCGGTCAAACAGTGCATACCAATAATGGTGGCTATATCGACCTGACCCGTACCGGCGCCGAAGTATCCGGCGCCGCAGCGTTCAACCAGGCTGGGGTAACCCCTGCCGATATCGACTATGCATCTATCTACGATAACTTTACGATCATGGTGTTAATGCAGCTTGAAGGGCTCGGATTTTGTGAGCTCGGCCAGGGTGGCCGCTTCGTTGCTGATGGCAATCTGATTTCCGGGGTTGGCAAACTGCCATGGAATACTGACGGCGGCGGTCTTTGCAATAACCATCCGATGAACCGAGGTGGCATCACCAAGGCTATCGAAGCAGTGCGCCAGTTGCGTGGCGAAGCCCATCCGGCTGTGCAGGTCAAGAACTGCCGTCTGGCACTTGCCAGCGGCCCGGGCATGGTGGTCGGTGGCGGCCATAACCATGCCACCGTCATCCTTGAGCGGGAGTAAAACACAATGACTGACAACGTAAAACCCTGGGAAGCTGACCCGTTTTCATCAGCCTACCCTGAGACAACCGAATTCTGGGCAGCAGCGGCCGAAGGCCGGCTACTGCTCAAGACCTGCAGCGATTGTGGCAAAGCCCATTGGTACCCCCGCGCCGTCTGCCCTATGTGTGGCAGCACCAAACTCAGTTGGGTTCAGGCCAGTGGCAAAGGCAAGGTCTATGCATTCAGCCCGGCTCGCCGGGCCAGGCCAACCTACACCCTGGCTTATATCACCCTCGATGAAGGCCCGACCCTGATGACAAACATCATTGATGCTGAACCAGAGAGTCTGCAAATTGGTCAAGCCGTTCAGGTACGGTTTCTGCCCGCAGACGAGGGGCGGATGATGCCGTTTTTCAGTCCCGTCTGAGATGTCAGCAAGACACTATGCCATTACCGGTTGCTCCACCGGAATCGGTGCCCGGGTTGCCAGCATCTTGCGCAGCCAGGGCCACCAGGTTACCGGATTCGATCTGAAGAATCCGGGGGACGGCGTTGATGTCTTTATTCCGATTGACCTGGGCGATCCGGCAACGATTGTCACTGCCACCACTGCCGCTGCCGACCACGGGCCATTCGATGGTTTGTTCAACAACGCCGGGGTGCCACCGCGTGACGGTTGGACTAAAAAAATTCTACAAGTCAATTTTCTGAGTCAACGACTGTTTACCGCAGCCATACTGCCTCAGCTGCGTAACGGCGCCAGCATTCTCAACATGGCGTCGCGGGCAGGTCAGAACTGGCGCGAGCAAATCGATCAGATTAAGGGCCTTGCTGATATCAAGAACACTGCCGACCTTGACCAATTCATTACCAACGAAGCGATTGACCCGACCCGGGCCTATAACTTGTCCAAAGAAGCAATGATCGTATGGACACTCGCAGAGACCGAATCGCTGAAGTCGCGCGGTCTACGAATCAATGCGCTTAGCCCAGCCGCCGTCTCAACATCAATCCTTGATGACTTCGCCCGCGCTTTTGGCGATCAGATGACTAAAAATGTGGCCCGGGCTGGCCGCGCCGGTGAGGCGGAAGAAATTGCGGATGTCGCGGCATTTTTGTTATCACCCGCCAGTCGCTGGATTTATGGCACGGACATCTGCGTGGACGGCGGCATGTCTGCGTTTGCCATGAGCGATGCGCTTGAGCTCAAATCGATGCGCAACTTGTAGCGACCCCATCCGTAGTCAGAAAGCTTCCCGAATTGTTGGACCAATGACTTTTCGGGCTGTATCAAAAACGTCGGAAACCTCAGCGTTTTCCAACCAGCCCTTGTCGCGCAAGGCCGCATGGCATGCCGGCAGATTGTAGTGCGGAATCGCCGGATACAAATGATGCTCAACATGGTAGTTCACGCAATGCGGAAACAATGCCCGGATTAACCAGCGGGGGCCAAGATTGGTTCGCGCTGCCGTCAATGGCGAGCTGATATCACTGACGGCACCGTGTTCAAGAATTGCCCGGAATCGAAGAACAGCCTGCAACACCGTAATCAACGGCAGAACCCACAGGATCAGATATTGCGGCAGGTACCCCGCCGCCCACGCACACAGTGGCGCAGCAATATGGAATGCCACCACCAGCCAACGGTCCCGGCGTGCGGCAGCACGCAGGGTCGGCGCCGTGTCATCAAGCGGTGTCAGGCGTACGCCATCCCCACCAATAACGGACGGCGAACCCAAAAAATACCCATAGGTTTTGTGTGCCGTCAAACCGGCAAGATCGCGTAACAATTTCTTAGCAAGATAGGCTCGACCGCGAGGATAGCCGCCGTGTAACGGAATATCCGGGTCACTGGGGCCGTACAAATCATTGTGATGCAGGCGATGAACTATCCGGTACGAACACATCGAAATACCAACAACGGTAGCCAGCATTCGGCCGACCCTGTCATTGAGTGCGCGTGACCGGAATAATCGATAGTGGGCCGCATCATGCGCAAGAACAAACAACGCCTGCTGAGACAAGGCGATTGGCAAGGCCAGAGTTGGCAAAAGCCACCACCAGGTTTCCCACAGGATTAATCCGGTGCTGAGAAGCACCGCTATCACACCAAGGTTGAGCGCAATCGAGCGCCACGCCAATGCGTCATTCATCGCTGTGAGTTCGCGCAGCACATCTGGCGGCAAATGATGCCGGCGTCGCGTGTCGTCCCGAAACTCACTACCGTTGCCGGTTTGAATCGTTTCTGTCATGAATCGTAGTCTACTACCGGTGACGCCTGCGCACCATCTACAGGCTCGCCTTACAACCCGGCTGACGAGCATCACCCACCCAAAGTGGCGTGTAATATTCGGTCAAGAAAACTGGGAAAAAAAATGAAAATCCTGATCCTGAATCCGAATATGAGCATCGAAATGACCAACCGGATGGGTGACGTGGCATCCCGGGTTATTGCTCCGGACACTGAAATTGTTCTCGCCACTGCCCAACGCGGCTTCCCGTATATTTCATCTCGGGCAGAGGCGCAAATTGCCGGGGCCATTGTCCTGGAAATGATTGCCGAACAAATATCGACTATTGACGCCGTGGTTATCGCCGCTTACGGTGACCCGGGATTACGAGCGGCGCGAGAGTTATTCGATTTGCCGGTTGTCGGTATGGCAGAAGCGGCGATGTTAACCGCTTGTATGGTTGGTGAACGTTTTTCGCTGGTGACATTTACCTCACATCTTGTTCCCTGGTATCTCGAATCAGTAGCCGCTGCCGGTTTGCAGTCGCGCCTGGCCAGTGTCAGAGTCCCGTCAGAGACATTTCGATCAGTGCTCGAGGTCCGCGATGAGTTACGCGAATTTCTGCTGACCGAAGTATCTCTGGCGGCCAGCGAAGACCGGGCCGACGCAGTAATTCTGAGCGGTGCCCCCCTGGCAGGGCTGGCCGCTGAAATTTGCAACCCTGCCGCTGTGCTTATTGATCCGATATCAGCCGCCGTCAAGCAGGCGGAAGCACTGGTGCGGGTTTGTCCGGGCGGCGCCAGCACCGGCAGTATGAAACGCCCGCCGGCCAAAACCAGCATCGGATTAGACTCAGGCCTTGCCCGTTGGATAAATCGGGAGAATTAATCGCGTCGTACAGGTAGCAGTGATGGTTTCGAGCACCGCAGAAATTGCCCATAACCGGCGCGCCCGACAAATTTTTTCTCGTGCCAGACTATCTGACCACGGGCAATAGTTGTCGCCGGCCACGCACGAAGTTCACGACCTTCATAAGGCGTGTAGTCGACCGCGTGATGCAACATGCTATTTGTTATTTTTGTAGGTTGTTCATCCCAAATCACCATGTCCGCATCAGAACCCACGGCAATGGTTCCCTTGCGTGGATACAATCCATACAGTTTGGCGGGATTGGTTGCGGTCAGTTCAACAAATTGATTTATCGTGATCCGACCACCCAAAACGCCTTCGGAATACAGTAAGGCCAGGCGGGTTTCCAGCCCTGGGATGCCGTTCGGAATATGGTCGAAGCTCACTTCCTGTCCGTCGGGCTTTTTCCCGGTTGGGTCGTCATACGAAAAAGGCGCATGGTCTGACGAAAATACCGTAAACAAGCCGTCGGCAATCCCGTCCCAAATCACTTCCTGGTTCTGCGCATCGCGCGGTGGTGGGCTACAAACGCACCGCGCGCCATCATAGCTGTCGTCGATACCAAGATCTTCGGCAGTCAGAAACAAGTATTGCGGGCAGGTCTCGGCAAGGATGGGCATACCGCGGGCACGCGCCCACCGAATTTGTTCAACAGCTTCTCTGCCAGATACATGCACAATCAGAATAGGCACATCAACCAGTTCGGACAATGCAATCGCCCGATGGGTCGCTTCACGCTCAACCAGCATCGGCCGGGAAGCCGCATGAAATCGCGGCGCTGTATTTCCCGCCTCGATCAGGCGCCGGGTCAGCCAGGCAATGCAATCGGCATTTTCTGCGTGAACCATTGTCATGGCGCCGTATGCACGTGCTACAGATAACACATCCAATACCTGGCCATCATCCAGTTTCAGATCGTCGTACGTCATGTAGATTTTGAACGAGGTATAGCCGTCTTTTATGAGCGCGGGCAATTCCTTTTCGATCACTTCAGGCGTCGGATCACTGACAATTAAGTGAAACGCGTAATCGATGGCCGCTTTCCCATTGGCGCGCTGGTGATAATCGTCGACTGCAGCCACGAGGCTCTGCCCCTTGGCCTGGGCGGCAAACGGAATCACTGTGGTTGTCCCACCGCAGGCCGCTGACCGGGTGCCACTGACAAAGTCGTCTGTCATTCGAATTGGTGGCGGGACGGGTTGATCAAGATGGCAATGAGCATCAACACCACCTGGAGTTACGAAGCGACCCGAAGCGTCTAATTCACGCAACCCCTGGGGTAGATTTTTGCCAAGCATAACAACCTGCCCATGCTGAACCCCGATATCCGATTCAAAGACATCGGCAGCAGTGGCCACCCTGGCGTTTCTGATAACTAAATCGAGTTGACTGTCGGACACGAGCGTGTTCTCCTGATGTTTGCAATCAATTTAGCCGAGACTTCAAACTTCAACAAATCGCCCGATAAATTCTCACCATTGTGTATAACCTAACCAAAGCGGGCCATCTTCGTGCAACCACTGTCTTGGTTTGGTGCATATTCATTATCGAAACATAAGGCTTGGGACGCCACAAAATCGGATGCCAAATAAAGCATAATTAATCTCATGAAGCGAACCCTGATTGGCGTACTGACGCCTTCATCAAATACAGTGCTCGAGCCGCTGACAAGCGCGATGCTGGCACCGCTCGCGGATGTTTCGGCGCATTTCGGACGCTTTGGCGTTACCGAAATTTCAATGTCGGCGCAGTCTCAGGCCCAGTTCGAACGAGAAAACCAACTGTCTGCCGCAGGCCTGCTCGCCGATGCCCGCGTTGGCGCCATTGTCTGGAGCGGTACGTCAGCAAGCTGGCTTGGTTTTAACCGGGATGTCGACCTGTGCCGAGCCATTACCGAACTAACCCAGATACCAGCGGGGTCATCAGTACTGGCAGTTAACGAGTTATTCACACATTTTGGGGTAAAGAAATTTGGCCTGGTATCACCTTATATCGACGAGATTCAACAAGGGATCATCACCAACTATGCGGCTCACGGGCTTGAGTGCGTCGCCGAAAGGCATTTGGGAGAATCACGTAATTTCGAATTCTCTGAGTTTTCAGAACAACTAATCACCCGACTGATTCTTGAGGTTGCCGAGTCTAAGCCGGACGCAATTACTGTCATGTGCACCAATATGCGAGGCGCAAAAATTGCACCCGATCTCGAGCAACAAATCGGGATACCGGTTATTGATTCAACCTCTGCTGCGGTCTGGACTGGGTTGCGACTGGCTGGTGAAAGTCCGTCGCGGGTGCTGGGCTGGGGCAAAATATTTGAGATTGCCTAGTATTTAAGGTTGCCTGCCAGTCGAGCCTGGTAATGGCGCTTACACCAGGTACTTGATCGCCTCCCAGACTACTGGCTCACCGTACCCAGGGCCCGGTAACACGAACCAACCAGGTATCGTTTCTCAACCCGGATATCCGGGCAACGCGGCAACAACGGTGCCCAGGGTTCGCGCAAACCGCGAAAAGTCGTCATGTAGCGCCTGGATCGTACGGCATTAAATAAATTGATCGGCGCCCCCCACCACCAGGGCAAAAAAGATAAGCCGGCAACCGCGATACGGGCACCCGGTTTGCAGTGATCCAGCACTGCCGCAACGGCCTGTTCGTTTTGCAGCACATCGTGGGTGAACGACATCAGGACAGCGTCGTAGCGATGTGCGATACGCAATTGCTCAACCGATGAGACAACAACGTCAATCGCAAATTCATCGGACGGCTGTTCCCCGACTCTCGCGTGCGCGTCCCTGACTCTTTCGCGCGCGATAGCGGCCATTTCCGGGCTGTGTTCAACCCCTGTCACCAGGCCTTGCCAATCAAGACTTTCAGCCAGGATTGGCAGGGTTTCGCCAGTCCCGCAGGCAATATCAAGCACCGACTCTCCCGGGCGCAACTGCAGCGACGCGATGGCATTACGTCGAATGACTTGTATTCGGTCAGCGGTCGCGTCGTAACCCTGCGCAAGATTGCGATATTCTTCCCGTGAACGCACCGGGTCGGGCGGTTCGACCCAGTTTTTTAGAAAAGATTTGTAGTTAATCGTTTTTACCCGTCAGACAAAAGATCAATCCACGACAGCCATCAAGAGACTTCGCCGATCGAGAAATCACATTTTTCACTCCACGTTCTTACCGCCGAAATACACTGCGCCATTTGTTCCGGTTGATTCGAATAGTAGTGGGTCGCACCGGCAATCTCGACATAGGTCTTGTCCGACGTTGCCAGCGCATCCCTTATCGCTGGATTATGAGTTGCCGGCACGGCGTCATCTGCCTGGTTCACTATTTGAATCACAGGAGTATTGCGAATTCGTGCCGCGTTGGCCGGCCCCTTCGCATTTGACAGGTCAAAACTCCACTGGCTCAACCAGGAACGACAAGTACTGAATCGTGCCAGCCCTGCCGGGCCGACATTGACCACTCTCGGATCTCCAAGATAACAATGATTGGCTACGCGCCCGTTCGGGTCCAGGTTTGTGTCGATCCAGCGTGGGTCGCACATCGTTCGGTGCACAATAAACGCTCTCTCCACTTCGGGGTCGTCTTTTTCCTGCAATCGCGCCAACATTTGCTGGCACCACTGGGTTATTCGACGGTTACGATCCACTTGCGCCTGGCGAAAACGCTTAACGAACACGGCATCGAACGGCGCTTTGAATGGGCATTGCGGTGAATAAATGTCTAATTCGATATCGCGATTGTCCGGATGGCTTTCATCAAGTACCGACGGGTCCAGCCATTCAGTCAGGGTTTCTGCCCGTGACAGATGGGCAGCGATAAATATCAAGCCATCAGCAGCCGGTAAATTGGCAGCGACCAGATCCACCGGATCACCTGCCGGGGTGTGGGTAACGGTTGCCTGCTCTGCCTGAGCCTGATAAAAAAGTGACAACGATCCACCACCAGACCAGCCGACCAACACCACTTTCTTGTAGCCCGCTGTTTCACGTGCCCAACGTACCCAGGCGCCCAGGTCGATGGCAACTTTTTCCATAATCAACGCACTGTCGTTTTTTGGATACCGGCTGGCGGCACACAGCACGTGAAAACCCGCACTAGCGAGTGCTGTCGGCATTGGTAATAAGTGCAGGGTAGAACTGGGATGCATGAACAGATAGACGGTATCGGCCGCAACCTCTGGGCGGTATAGACGCTGGCCCTCAATAGCAACCAGGCCCTGGCTGCCAGAAAATCCATAAGTCTCGGTAAACGCCGATTGTTCGCTATACCGAACAACAATCGCTTCGCGCTGATAGTTTTGATTTCTTGTCGACATCTCGCTCTCCATCGAATTGAAGCTTACACTGGCGACTGGCAGGCGGGCAGGCAGACAGGAAAAATCAGCGTGAGCACAGTCAACATCAAACAACTTCACCATTTCGCATATCGATGCCGGGACGCGGAAGAAACCCGGGCATTCTATGAAGACGTTCTTGGGCTTGAATTGGCGCACGTCATCAAGGCGGACACGGTACCGAGCACCGGTGAGTACTGCCCCTATGTTCACATTTTTTTTAAGATGGCTGACAATTCTTATATTGCATTTTTTGACCTCGGCGATAACAAGGCCACCGTACCTGACCCCGACACCCCACCATGGGTGAATCACCTCGCCCTTGAAGTGACCGACGAAGCGCAGTTGCTTGTTATGAAAGAAAAGCTGCAGACCCACGGAGTCGACGTCACCGGGCCTGTCGATCACGGCTTTGTGAAGTCAATATATTTCTTTGACCCAAACGGACTGCGTTCAGAGCTGACTTGTCGTACCAAGCCAGCTGAATACATGTTGGAGCGACAGCGGGAAGCCCATTCAGAACTGGCCTCATGGACCGGGAGGAAGCGTTAGCCGTCTTAGCGTTAGGCTGTTCCTGAAGCACACCTAATGCCCGAAGCCGCCTACCTGGTCAGCGCAGTAGCACTGACCGTCAGCCTTGTGTTCGGTCTGGCCAATCACATTCAGCACGTCGCCCTGCAGCATATGGACGTTCGCAGTGGAACGATGATTATTGTCGGGGTTGGGCTATCGCTCCTGCTGATACTGTCACCCGCCTACCTGGACCTCACTACCCTGAGTTTTCGAGCTGTTTTCTGGTTCGCCCTCGGTGGTCTGATCGTACCCGCGTTATCGATGACGCTGCATACCAAGAGTATTGGTCAGCTTGGTCCGGCCATTACCTCAGCCCTGACATCAACCTCCCCTCTCTTTGCCATTACCATCGCCCTGATCTTTCTGAATGAAGATGGTGGCATTCGGCTGTACACCGGTACCGCCATAATTATCGGCGGCATCATATATATTGCTCTACGGTCGCGGCAAATTAAGGCCACCTGGCCGCTCTGGGCACTGCTTTTCCCATTGGGCGCTGCGTTTTGTCGAGCGAGTTCTTACAATGTAATCAAGATTGGCCTGGCTGATTTACCCAACCCTTTGACTGCGGCTCTGGTTGGCTCGACGGTATCGCTGATTGTCCTGAGCGCAATCCAGATCATTGGCAGACACCCGATGCCGCGCTGGAATCCCGGCTACGGTTGGTTTGCCCTGTGCGGAGTTCTCAATGGCATCGGCCTGATTGGGCTGAACATTGCGCTGCACCTGGGCACGGTAACTTTGGTGTCACCGTTGGTCGCTACAACGCCGGCGTTCACGTTGATACTTGGCTGGCTGTATTTTCGAAAAGAAACGGTTGGATGGCAAACCGTTGTCGCAATGGCAGTAATTTTCGTCGGGTGTCTGCTGATAATTTTTCGCTGATCGGCAACCCGCAATTTGCCGATTCTGCGTCAAGCCTTTAATTCAACCCAAGCATCGCAACCGCGTAGGGTGCTAACTCGAACTGCATGGGTATTGAGCCCTCATTACTCTGGAAAGCAATTGGGTCGGTGCACGCAGCCTGGAAATTCGATTGATCAAGTACCACACCACGAAGTTGCGCACCAGCGTCAGATTTAATAAGAATTGGCTTTTTCACAGCCGTCAGATTCGCAATGCATAAATCGATGCCGCCGTCCCGGCCGGCGAATGCCAGGCACTGAACAGCATCTGGCATGGACGATTCGCAGTCAGCCAACGTGCTGCCAACCCCACGAATCAGTCGACGCAGTACATGATAGGCAGGAAAAACAGCGGTGCCGTTGAACTCATCGAATGCCGGTTGCGGATGCTCACCCTTACGGAAGATCAAACCCAAAGGCCCTGTCGGCGCCCCAATTGAAATTGCATCAACACCAGACCGCGCCAGCGTTGCGATATAGCCCAGCACCCATGCAGCACCAAACAAGCCTCGCTGACGCGGATCGTGCTTGGTCAGACATACACGTACATTTTCTGGATTTGGGGTCCAGGTAGCGCCATGTGGGTTGTCACGGCACCCGATGCCGCTCGGACCGACCCGATAAAAGCTATCGCCGATAAATTGACGCGCGGTCGCCACCTGGAAAGGCAATGCTTCGAGGGTTTCCATTACCGACCGATCATCTGCCGCGTGCACAATAGGACACGTAGTGTTCTGAACAAAATTCAACTGATCGGTCGGCACGCGTTTACGGTTGAGTTCAGTAAAGAACGAGAACATACCACCGCCAATTTCTATACCAGGAAAGGCGCTGGCTGCCGCTGCATAGAGCTGATTCAGGTCGGGCGCCGGTGGGCGATCACCACCAGGCAAGATTGATTTCAAGTCGCCGGTGGGAACAACCGAAATACCTGTAAGAATCAAGCCAGCCTCTTTGACCATTGCGGCCAGATGTGTCAACTCCTGAGCAAAATCAGCAACACTATCGACAACAACTTCTAACTGGACCTGCGCACCCGTCCGCTCACTCAGTGTCTTATATCCGGTGAGGTGGTCTGGTCCGTGGTTTTCGCGAGGATCAAAGTGACAAACCAAAAATCGGGGAGCCAAATTAGTTAGAAGATCCGAATGTGCCAGTGCATAAGAGACTTCTTCTGCTGGCACACCCAAACCAATTGGCGGTAGCACGGCGGCAGACACCTTCCCAATTGATATTTCAATGAAATCTGCCTTGTCATCAGTCTTTGCTTGCGCCACTTCGCCGTCAAAAGATACTGTCACCGATTGGCGAACAGCTTCCCCGGCCTTCAACGTATACGGCCACGGCAAGATCAGTGGACGAACATAAGTTTTGAAAGACGCATCAGTCCAGTTTCTGTGGTCTTCCATTTCAAAAGTATCACCCTCCATAAGAACTTTCGCTTTCAACCCCGGCATTACCTCATGAGTCAATGCACGTATGTTCAAAAATGGTTGCACCGGGTCCACAGCCTCTGGAAACGTTTCGTCGACAGTGGAACCATCGACGTGTTCAACACGAACCCGCTGCCCTGCGACGCCTTTTAACGGATGAAGCACAACAAAACCAGTACGGGCGGTTAGAAAATCCGTCGTAGGAACAGCTTCACCAACAAAAACCAATGCCCCATTGGGTTTGCCTTCGACCGATGCGTCGTACACAATCTTTTGATCATCGCGCTGGCATACAGCCCGAAACGAAACACTGAATCCGTCACTGCGCTGATCCACAACCAGGTTGGAGATCTCGGGCACGTAAGTTCCCCAATTCTCGTCACGCACCAGAAAGCCAACGGCACGCAGCACTTCGACGCCATTCACCCGCAGGTAGCGTAGCTGCCCATTGTCAAATTCCACTGACATCGGACCCGCAGTGAGTATTTTTCCGGGTTGGTCAGGTTGCTCCGTTCCGCATTGGATTACTGCCGCACTTGCTTCGGTGAATGTCATCGTTAACTCCTCGCCATTGCCTCCGGAGACAACACGTTTTCGGTTTCCGGATCAATTAAAATAGCGCGATTCATGTCCGCGCATAGCTCAACCCGCTCGTTCGGAACGGTCACGTCGTGCGATTGCAGTTCCGCGACAACCTCCGCGGTCCCAAGCCTGAACGTCGCGTATGTTCGTGAACCCGTCGGCTGCAACAATTCAATTAGCGCATCAAAACGTGCCAGGCCGGAGCGGCTGACTTCAGGCTCTCGACTAAAATGTTCGGGACGCAAGCCAAGCAACACCGGCTTATCTCGCCACGACAGCAAACTATTCGTTCGTTCGGACGGAACCGCAAACTCTTTACCATCTTCAAGCCGCACACTAAGCCCGCCTGATGTCGCAATTAACGTAGCAGAAACAAAATTCATCGCAGGCGAACCCAAAAAACCAGCGACATACTTACTGGCCGGGCGTTCAAACAGCTCCAACGGGGCTCCGGCTTGTTCGATTTTCCCGTCCCGTAACAATACGATACGATCAGCCATCGTCATTGCCTCAACCTGGTCGTGAGTGACATATATCATCGTGCGATCAAGCTCCCGATGCAGGCGCTTGATTTCACTTCGCATTTCATCACGTAACTGCGCATCCAAATTCGATAATGGTTCGTCAAACAAATACAGGCGCGCATCACGAACAACGGCGCGTCCAATCGCAACACGCTGTAGCTGCCCGCCCGATAACTGTCTCGGGTGCCGATCGAGCAAATGATCGATACCCAGCATCTTCGCGGCACGTCCAACCTTCGGGCCAATCTCACTCTTGGGTGTCTTACGAGCTCTTAGTCCAAACGCGATGTTGTCAAAAATAGTCATGTATGGATAAAGCGCATAGTTCTGAAAAACCATGGCTATATCACGATCGCGCGGTGGCAAATGATTCACTAAGGCGCCACCAATTTCGATTGACCCTTTGTCTGCAGACTCGAGCCCGGCGATTGTCCTAAGCAAAGTACTCTTTCCGCACCCGGACTGGCCAACTAATACGGTAAATTCTCCAGCCGGGATCTCCAGGTCAATGCCGCGTACTGCATGAACTTGTCCGTAGTATTTCTCGAGTCCGGAAATTTTCAGATCAGCCATTTCTTGGTAATTATCCTTTCACAGCACCCAGAGATATTCCGCGCACCAGATACCGCTGAGCAAAAGCAACGGCAATAAATATCGGCACCGTCCCAAGAACCGACATCGCCGATATCTTTGCCCAAAAATTAGACTGTCCACCAAAATAATGAGTCACTTGTACGGTATACGTAGTCACTTCTGTGCGAGTCAAAACCAGGGCAAAGATGAAGTCATTCCACGCAAAGATAAACGTGAAAATTGCAGTAGCAAACAAACCTGCCCGACACATCGGAAACACCACTTTCCAGATCACCTCCCAGCGGGTGCAGCCGTCAATCATCGCCGACTCTTCCAACGCCAGGGGAATATCGAGCACGTAGCCCCGCATCATCCAGATAACATACGGCAGGTTAAACGCGGTGTAGAGCAGAATCAATCCGACGTACGTATCCACCAGGCCAAACCATACATACAACAGAAAAATTGGGAAAACCACTGCTATCGGCGGAATCATTCGCTGGGAAATTATCCAGTTGGCCAGGTTGTCTCCGCCGGTACGAAAGCGGGCCAGGCTATAGGCGCAAATTGTGCCCAGAAACATTGCCAGCACCGTGCTCACACTGGCAACAACCAGGCTATTCCACACAGTAACAGCGTCACCATCTTTGAATAGCACGGTATAGCTGTCCAGATGAAGCCGACTCGGGAACCACTTTGGTGGAAAGGAGTAGATTTCATCCGGGGTTTTGAATGAAATCATGAATAGCCAGTAAATCGGGAACAAAAATAAAGCGGTGACCACAACTGCCGCAATAAATCGTATTGTGGTCTGCATCAAATGACGTTGTTGGGCGGATATCATCGGCTCAGATTTACTTTTCTGAGTGCCAGCATGACAACTATCGACAACAGAACAATAACCAATAACGCGACGGCAGCGGTATAACTTGTCTCGAACTGACGGAAGCCCTGGTTATAGGTAAAAATTGAAATAGTCTCAGTTGATGTACCTGGCCCGCCCTTGGTAAGCGCCCAGACGACGTCAAAAAGGCGAAATAGGTCTAACCCACGAATAAGCACGGCAATTGCCATTACGGGCCAAATCGCCGGCAGCACAATCTTAAAAAATGTTCGCCACCAGCCGGCCCCGTCAATTGACGCGGCCTCAAGTTGCGACTTATCAACATTCGCAAGCGCAGCCAGTAGCAACAAGAACATAAACGGCGTCCACTGCCAAATCTCAGCAACCAGGATGGCTGGATAGACCAGGTTAGGGTTAATTGTCCACAGGATGGCCGCATCACTGCCAGTGAACCACCCAATTACTTGATTTATAGGCCCAAAGCGATGGTCAAACATCAATGACCAGGTTGCGCCAGCAACTATCGGTGATACGACAACAGGCAATACCAACAGCGCAATGAAAAACTGTCGGCCGGGTAATTTTTCAAGGAATAGTTGTGCCATTCCAAGCCCAAGCAACAGCTCGACTGGTAAGGCAACAGCAGTGAAAATCAACGTGTGAGCCAATGCCTCCCAGAGTCGGTCATCTTCGAACAACATCTCGTAGTTCAGCCAACCGATAAAATCGGTTGACGTATCGGTCATTGTAATTCCCTGAAAACTAACGACTAATAAGTAAATCAGCGGGAACAGACCAATAAGCAAAAGCACCAAAATAGCCGGCCAGATGAGCAAATACTTAAAATTTCGCTCACCATAGCCAGGCCCGGGCGGCGGTGTGGTTGTTGTCACGAGGACTTGAGCCTATGTTGAACCGTTAACCGGACAGAAGAGCCGAAGCCCTCCTGTATTCCAGTTATTACTTCGCCATTTTCGGGTAAGCACCTGATTTGGCAGCCCAGGAACTATAAACAGCCTTTTGTTTTTCAACACCAACCCGTTTGGTCGCATTGTCCCATTGCTTGGCGACATCATCCAAAATTTTCTTGGGGTCTTCGCCCGTCCACAATCGACTGACACCTTGTCGAAGTGCTTCTTCGTATTTATCAGTTTGAATAAGTGACAAATCCAGCAAACCGGTTTTTGCGCCCTGCCCTAATGCCGCGAGGTAGTTTTTAGCATCTGGCCAAAGCTTCAGGTAGCCCGGGTTTGTAAAATGCGAGTCACGGAACGGATCACGCAGCGCATACGGCAATTGAACCCGCTTATTACTGATTTCTTCGCTGTTGAGCCACTGAATGAACAAATACGCCGCTTCTTTGTTCTTACTTGTTGAAGCCACAGACAACGCAAAGCCAGCCGCCAGTTGCGGGTGGCCACCTGGGGGTAACGCGTAGCCAACCTTATCGGCAACCTGAGACTTCGGCACCCAGTCCAGGGCTTTCTCATTGGCCAGATATCCGGCCGCGAAGCGACCATACGGTGGCCATGAAATTGTCATTGCGCTTTCACCCTTCAGAAATACGGCTAGATTTTCCACGAAGCCGAATTTCTCCACTCCGGGTGGCATAAAGCGGTTTTCATTACGCATTTCAGTGAATACCTTGACACCAACCGGGCTATTGACAGTGGCCTGCATCGTTTTGGCATCAAAAAACTGACCGCCCTCTACTCGAAATCTCTCCTGGAACATATACATCGTATACGGTGGTTCACGGAAGAAAGACGCACCGTATACGCCGTCCTTTTTCAACGTATCAGTTAGAAAACTACCGATCTGGTCGAACTGCTTCCAAGTAGTTGGTGGTGCCAGGTCGTAGCCATGTTTCGCTTTAAAAGCAGTTTTTAAGTCATCACGAGCGAACAAATCTTTTCGATAGAACATTAAAAAAACATCGCCATCGTCCGGGAATCCGTAGATTTTTCCGTTGACCGTCATTTGATTGTCGCGGTAGGTCGCAGCGATCGTTTTTAGTTCGTCACCATAACCGTATTTCTTTACGTACGGATCCAGAACCTCCAACGCGCCGGCTTGTGCCAAATCGGGCATCCAGGCTGGAATGACATTAAGTGCATCATAGGCACCTGTTCCCGCTCGATACTCCTGCATGATTTTTGTAAACATCTCAGCAGTTGGTACTTCGATCACTTTAACCTTACAACCGGTTTCTTTTTCCCATAGCGGCCCTGAGAAATTAAGCGGATCAAGCGACTGCAGCCCAGCCTCCCAAACGATAGTGATTGTCTGGCCGGTACAAATTTTCTTGGCGGCCTCAACAGCCGTTTGCGCGGCACTTTGCGCCCAGGCTGTCCCGATCGATGCAACAGTCAGCGTGGCCACTGTCGCTAACGATCTGAAGCGCCTGGCATTGCTTGAAGAAAATAGATATTCCGTCATTTGCTGCCTCCTTTATTTACTTATTTGGAAAAACTCGCTCGCCCGGCAAGATACCGACCTGCCGTTCGATTATTCAGGTCACACCGTTCGCTCAATACTGGCAGCAATTTCAACATATTCAAAACCTTTCTTCCAGCCGTCTCGCAGGAGAATTAACCAGCCGCTCTGGACGGCGTCTTTTCGGGCACCCCGATAGCTACCGACTGATGGATTGGAGGTGTTCCGTCTGGGCCTGCATAGTGGTGCGCACGCACCGCGGCTACGCAGCTGACTATCAAAAGCTCGGTGAGCTTTCGCGGTACGATCGGCAGCCGTCAGAAATAAAGTGGCCGGGTGGGTTACCGGACTGCGAACTTAACCCAATGACCAACCCGATTGACTTGAGGAAACAATGCGAACTACACCAATATTAGGTATGGCTGGTCTTGGCACCATGGGTAGTGCTATCGCTACCCGGCTAATTCACGGTGGTCACAGGGTTATCGTTTACGACCCGGTTCAAGCCAAAGTATCTGATCTGCTTGCAATCGGTGCAGACGCAGCCGGCTCACTTATTGATTTGGCAAATAAGGCTGACGCCGTTTTCATGTCTTTGCCGACGCCCCAGGTCGTGCGCCAGGCCAGCATTGGTGAGGAAGGCCTTATTCACGGGAGCCGCGCGAAAACCATTATTGACCTGTCGACAACCGGCAGAGAAGTCAGCGAAACTGTTGCTACGACTGTCGAAGCCGCCGGAAAGGTATTTATTGACGCGCCGGTTAGCGGTGGGGGCTCTGGTGCTGTCAACGGTACGCTGGCGATTATCGCCGCTGGCGCACACGACGTCATCACCGAACTGACGCAGGCGTTTGAGTGCTTCGGACGGCTGTTTATCGTTGGCGACAAACCAGGTCAGGCGCAGATCCTGAAGGTGATCAACAACATGATTTCTGTCACATCGCTCGCAATCACTTCAGAAGCCATGGTTCTTGGTACAAAAGCAGGGCTCGATCCGGACGCAATGATCGATGTGTTTAATGCCAGTAGCGGCGGCACCACTTCCAGTACTGACAAGATTCCTAATCACGTACTGACCCGCGGGTTCGACTTCGGCATGACGGTCGGTTTATCCGCCAAAGATATACGCCTGTGCCTTGAGGAAAGTGACCGTAACGGTGTGCCGATGGTCATTGGCAGCGCGGTGCGTCAGCTACTTCACATTACCCGGGACCAATTTGGACCGGAGGTTGATATGACAAACATCATTCGTGTCATTGAGCAGTGGGGACATGTCGAGGTCAAAGGTCGGGCAGCTGAATAATGATCCTGACGATATCAAGTGCGTGGCTACACTTAATTGTGCGCCGAGCGTCGCAGAAACAACGTAATGCTGCAGGCCAGCGTTGTAACCAGCCAGAACAAGAAAAACCCAATGGTATACGCCCCGGCCACGCTGCCGTTCAACACGCCGTTCACCACACGCAACTCAGCCGGATCGACTAACGAAAACAAAATACCAACCCCACAAACCGCACCCAGAAAAGCTGGCCACAGCACCTGGAGTGCAATATTTATCGGGGCGTCTGCGTTATTTTCAGAATGATATTGAACCTCATCATTCATCAGATGCTACCAATTTTCCGGGTAAGCCTGCCAAAGGCTCTGATGTGATAACAAACTGCTGACCAGTACCGGACGGCAACAACTTTAACAATATTGTCTCGCTTACCAGCCGCCAGCCACTGCCGACCGGCTCGATATGCACCCGATATCGCCCAGTAGATATCGGCTTGTCCAGGGTGAACGGATAGGTATCGTCTGTCCCTCGCGAAGCGACAACTGTGCGATCCAGTGTTTCCAAAGCAGAGTGAACAAATCGAACACTTAACTTCGCAGGTCGTACGACAATTTTTTGAGTACCGCCAGAGTCAAGGACAATTTGACCTTTACTTTCTGATACCTCGACCTGGGCCACAAGCCCAAGGGAAGTTGCGAGCTTATCCCTGGAGATGTCAACGTTAATTGCTTTTCCCTTGCGATAGTAGTCGTCCACAACCATTGCGTTATTGGTTGTAGTCGCCAGCCAGATCATGACAACACCCAGAACCACGGAAACAAACGGAATGCCCATCAATATCCAGGGCCATGGCTCTTTGTACCAGATCACTGGTGGTTTCGATTCAGTCATCACTCATCCTTTTTTAATTCACTATTGGCCGTTGTCTCGGGGAAAAAAGAACGTAGATTTTTCGGTGCGAGTCACTGAAGCATTGTTCAGATCTGTAACGGTAAACCAGATCGTGTTTCGACCCGCCTCCCCCGCGCCCGCCGGAACCCGCACACGGACCGGAACCATCCGATTACTTGCTGAGCCCATCACAACCTGGCCCTCGGAGTCAATCCGGATGCCCTCCAAACCTGAAACGGCAATTCGGAACTTGCGCTCAGCCTCTTCGGAATTAATGATTTGCAGGCGATAGACATTCTCGATATCGCCATTCTTCACCTCACGATACATCGTGCCACGGTCACGGATCACGTCCACTTTTAGTGGAATCTGTGTGAGCAAATTCCCAATTAAGGCCAGGCTGACGAGCAGCAAAATACTGGTATAAAGCGCTACTCGCGGGCGCAGCACCCTTTTGTAAAGCTGAGCCCGATCCCATTTATTTTTCAGTCCGTTTAAAGTGTCGTATCGAATCAGGCCCGGGGTGTAGCCCATTTTTTCCATTACCTTGTCGCAGGCATCAATACATGCTGCACAGCCTATGCATTCGTATTGCTGCCCGTCCCGAATATCTATACCGGTTGGGCAGACTTGAACACACAAGCCACAATCGATGCAGTCGCCCAGGCCAAGCGTGGTCTTTGATGCGCTGCGCGCCCTTGTGCCTCTTGGATTACCGCGCGATTCATCGTAAGTAATAATCAAGGTGTCGCGGTCGAACATCACGCCTTGAAAGCGGGCATAAGGGCACATGAACTTGCAGACTTGCTCGCGCAAAAAACCCGCATTCCCCCAGGTAGCGAACGAATAGAAAAGCAACCAGAAAAGTGCCCAGGGCCCAATAGTCAGACCAAGAATCTGCCCGGGCAGTTGACGAATAGGCTCAAAATAGCCGACGAAGGTAAAGCCGGTCCACAAGGCAACGACCAGCCACAAAAAATGCTTCATCGCCTTGATTCTAAGTTTCTTTGCCGACAACGGAGAGTTATCCAGGCGCATCCGCTTGCCGCGATCCCCTTCGACAACGCGTTCAATCCATAAGAAAATTTCGGTGTAAACCGTCTGCGGGCAAGTGTACCCACACCATAGGCGACCTGCGACTGTCGTAAACAAAAACAACGAGAGCGCACTGACCACTAAAAGAGCGGTCAGATAAATGAAGTCCTGGGGGTAGAGCACCAGGCCAAACAGGTAAAACTTTCGTCCGACTAAATCAAACAACACCGCCTGCCGACCATTCCAGTGCAACCACGGGGTCAGATAAAAAACCAATTGTGTTAACCACACCATGCTCCATCGCCACCTGGCAAACAAACCGGTGACAGCACGCGGATAGATTTTCCGGCGAACCTCCAGAAGCAACTGCTCCTCAGGTTGTGTCTCGTTTTTGACGTCTTGCGAGACTATCGGTATGACCCGACCGGATTTTGCAGTTTCAGCCACGATTGATATCCTGTGTCAGGCTAATTTGTGGCTGAACCGACGGCACTCTTTGGTTGCGAGAGACTCCAGATGTAAGCGGCGAGAATATGACCCTTGCCGTCTTGCAGCAAATGACCAAACGCCGGCATTTGATTATTCAACCCACGGGTGATTGCCTGTTTAATCGCACTGATGCCACCGCCGTAGAGCCAGATATCATCGGTCAGGTTTGGTGCCCCCACAACGGGATTACCTTTACCGTCTGAGCCATGGCAGGCAGCGCATACACCAAAAGAGTCTCGCCCCATCTGGGCCTTGAAGCTGTCATGTGTGCTGTTTGATAATGACAACACGTAGTTGGCGACGTAAGTCACTTCTTTATCACTACCCAATGCGGCACCCATTGGTGGCATTACTGCCTGCCGGCCATTCATCATGGTTTCTAAAATGTAGTCCGGACCGCCTTTGCCCAACCAGTCACTGTCAGTGAGATTCGGGAAACCGCGCGATCCACGGGCATCCGAACCGTGGCACTGCACACAATAGGTCTGGTACAAACGTTCGCCAATGGCCACCGCTTCTGGCTCTTTAGCAACATCGGCAATTGGCATCTTCAGATACTTGTCGTAGATGGGCGCAATCGCCGCTGACACGTCGGCCACCTCTTTTTCGTACTGAGAGTTTTGTGTCCACCCAAGCTGCCCCTGGTGTGACCCAAGCCCCGGGTACAGCAGCAGATACACAACCCCAAACACGCAGGTTATATAGAACAAGTACAACCACCAGCGCGGCAACGGATTGTTCAACTCGGTTAAATCGTCGTCCCAGACGTGACCGGTTGTCTCTACGCTTCCGTCAGAACGTTTTGGTGCTTTCCGTGAGGCCAGGGACAATGCCAGTACAAAACACGCAGCAATCGAAACCAACGTCACAACCGCGATGTAAATACTCCATCCGTTACTCACAAATTCGTTCATCGACTACTCCGTCTGTGCTTAGCCAGGCCTGAAACAGTTGCATCGTTCAATTCATCATCGGAAAAAGGCAAATTGGCCGCTTCTTCGTGCCGACCCGTGTTTTTCTTTGAGTAAGCCCACCAGACGATGCCCAGGAAGGCTAAAAAGCACAGCACCAAAAGAATTGTGCGTAACGTATTGACGTCCATCACTTAACTCCCTTGATAGCACTACCCAGTACTTGCAAATACGCGATCAGTGCATCCATTTCGGTTTTTCCCCGAACTTGATCAGCGGCATTTCTTATCTCTTCGTCAGTGTATGGATGCCCGAGGGTACGCAAACGGCTCATCTTCGTCGCAATGATTTCGGAATCGACAGCAGCATCAGCCAACCAGGGATAGGCCGGCATATTTGACTCCGGCACCAAATCGCGCGGATTCATCAAATGCACCCGATGCCATTCGTCGTTATAGCGGCCACCCACGCGGTGCAGGTCTGGCCCGGTCCGTTTACTCCCCCATTGAAACGGTCGGTCGTATACGTATTCACCGGCAACTGAATACCGACCGTAACGCTCGGTTTCTGCCCGAAACGGGCGGATCATTTGCGAATGACAGTTATAACAACCTTCACGAATGTAAACATCCCGCCCACTCAGTTGTAGCGCCGTATATGGCTTCAACCCGGGCACTGGTTCAGTCATTGATTTCTGAAAAAACAACGGCACTATCTCTACCAGGCCACCGATAGAGATCACGACAACAATGCCAATGATCATCAGGCCAATATTCTTTTCAAACAATGCGTGCGATAACTTCATGATGTCCCTTTGTGTTCCGCGATTAGGCGTGAGCAGGTTTTACAACCGATATAGAAGCGCTGACCGGCCGCCCTTCCCGGATTGTCATTACCATGTTCCAGCACATCAAAATGACCCCGCACAGATACAGCAGACCTCCGGCGAATCGGATCACGTAATAAGGGAATGTAGCTTTAACACTTTCAACAAAGGCGTAGGTCAGCGTACCGTCAGGATTAGTTGCACGCCACATCAAGCCTTGCATGACCCCGGCTATCCACATAGCCGCGATGTACGCAACAATGCCCAGGGTTGCCATCCAGAAATGAATTTCTATTGCACGCACGCTGTACATTGATTGGCGGCCGTACAAGCGCGGTAACAAGTAGTAGATTGAACCCAACGAAATCATCCCAACCCATCCCAGCGCGCCAGAATGGACGTGTCCGATAGTCCAGTCGGTATAGTGTGAAAGCGCGTTGACAGTTTTTATTGACATCATCGGCCCTTCAAACGTCGACATACCGTAGAACGACAGCGAAACAATCAGAAACTTGAGAACTGGATCTGTTCTCAGTTTGTCCCAGGCACCGCTCAACGTCATGATGCCGTTAATCATTCCGCCCCACGAAGGTGCCAGCAGAATCAGGGAGAACACCATGCCAACCGACTGCGCCCAATCAGGCAATGCGGTGTAATGAAGGTGGTGGGGCCCTGCCCACATATAGGTAAATATCAACGCCCAGAAATGCACAATTGATAACCGGTATGAATACACCGGTCGGCCGACTTGTTTTGGAACAAAGTAGTACATCATTCCAAGGAAACCCGCCGTAAGGAAAAAGCCAACCGCATTGTGACCGTACCACCACTGAATCATGGCGTCCTGCACGCCAGCGTACGCTGAATAAGACTTGGTCAGACTCACCGGGATCGCTGCGCTGTTGACAATGTGCAGTACCGCAACGGTCAGGATAAATGCCCCATAGAACCAGTTCGCAACATAAATATGAGTTGTTTTCCGTTTAACGATTGTGCCGAAGAACACCAGTGCGTAGGCAACCCAGACAGCGGCAATCAGGATATCAATTGGCCACTCTAGTTCTGCGTACTCTTTACTCTGTGTAATGCCCATCGGAAGCGTAATGGCAGCCAGCACGATGACAAGCATCCATCCCCAAAAGGTGAATGGCACAAGCCACCCACCCCATAGCCTGGCCTGGCAGGTACGCTGTACAACATAGTACGAACTTGCAAACAGCGCGCTGCCGCCGAAGGCAAAAATCACGGCGTTTGTATGCAGAGGCCGCAGCCGTCCGTAGCTAAGCCAGGAAACGCCGTGGGTAATGTCTGGCCAGGCAAGTTGGGCGGCAATAAACACCCCAACCAACATACCGACAATTCCCCAGACCACAGTCATAATCGAAAATTGGCGAACAACGTCATAGTTGTAGATTTCGTTTGTCTCAACAGACGAGGATGTGGTGTCAGCTGGCATAGTCAATGATCCGATCAGAAGTACTGAATAGTCTACGAAGCGGTGTCAACCCAGTTGCTGATCTAGATCAATAGTTGCCGATATTGATTGCCTGACTGAGGCTTATGCGCCAGCGGGCTTCTGAGTTTTCGGGTTGACGGGGGCATCATTGTGTGGCGCCGAAGAATCGTCATCCATCAGAATGCTATAACCCTGCCCTTCGACATCATCGAACTGGCCGCTGCGGCTCATTCGAATAAAGATCCACAGCGCGACACCGAATGCCAGCAAAGAGAGTGGAATCAATAAAAACAATGCTTCCATTAGGTGATCAACCCGGTTTGAACTGCAGTGAAGCCCGACCAGCGACAGGGACGGTGTTCGTCTCTTGAGATGATCCGGACAGCCGCGTGGCATTGATCACAACGATCAGCGAGCTACAGGCCATACCAATGGCAGCCTGCCAGGGAGCAACGGCGCCGGTTGCCGCAAGGGGCACCGCAAGCAGGTTATAACCTGCGGCCCATAGAAGGTTTTGACGAATCACCCACATTGTTTGCCGGCCTTTGATCAATAACAGTCGAACCGGATCTGGTCGATTGGCCATGCAAACGATATCAGCTATGGTTTTTGCCAGTTGGCTCGCAGACCCGATGGCAACCGAGACATCAGCTATCCCCAGAACAGGCGCATCATTCAGGCCGTCGCCGACCATCAATACCACCTTACCTTGCCGCTGCAGGTTTTTGACGTAGTTCACTTTGCTGCCTGGCGTGGCCTGGGCCGAGATTGCTTCGATTCCAAGAGTTTTGCCAACATCTTCAACGACGCTCTGGCGATCGCCTGACAGCAAATGAACAGATAAATCCATTTGGCGCAGCGAGGTGACAAGAGGCGCAGCTTCGTCCCGAACCACGTCGGAGAACGTCAGTCTCGCCAAAACAACGGCAGGTCGTGCAGACCCAACCTCGGATTGTTCGATAAGCCGATCTGGTAGCTGGCCGCCTGCTGGCGGGGTACTCCGATAAGCGACAAAGACCTCTGTGAGTTCGGCCTGACTGTCTTCGGACCGGCGTCGCCAGCTGCCCGCAAGTCGTTCGCTGATTTCGCACCAGTCAGCCGAACCAACCATGATCTCGTGCCATCGGCCTTGCTCGTCCGCCATCCGGACCTTAAAACCATAGCCAACCCGTGATACAACCGAGCGCGGTGTTGTTCCAGGCCATCGACGGTGAGTTTTGCTCAACCGATTCAATATCTGAATCAAAGGATCTGAATTTGGCAAGCCCGCTAACGCCTGACAAGCACGCTTCAGCGCCCTGGCAACGGGGTGACCAGACTGAGCCAGTACTTGTGCGGCAACCGCAATTGCGTCATCCCGGCTAATTGCGTCGTCGGCGGTAACACCAACAAGCTGGAGCTCGCCTTTTGTCAGCGTACCCGTCTTATCGAACACCACATCGGTTACCTTGGCCAGGGTTGGCAGCGCATGACCCTTGGCAATCAGAACCCGATCGCGCAATAAGCTGTCGGTTGCCGCTGTTAATGCCGCAGGTGTGGCAAGCGACAATGCACATGGACAGGAAATCACCAGAACCGCGATAGCAATTTCAGCCGCACGGCCGGGATCAACCTGATACCAATAGAGAAAAACCGCCGCAGCCACGACAATCAGCGCCAGCACGAAACGGCTGGCGAACTGGTCAGCCAACTGCAGCAGCGGCGGCTTTTCAGACAGGCCCCGGTTAGCCATGGACTGGATCACCGAGTAGGTGCTCTGATTCAGAACCTTGTCGACCCGCAGTCCGATCTGTCCGCCGCAAAGCAACGCGCCACCCGGAATGAAGTTGCCCGGGCCGACATTGACCGGATCACTTTCGCCCGAAACAATGGATTGATCAACCGCACTGTGTCCGCTAATGACGGTACCATCCACCGGAATTCGGTCACCTTCCGACACCACAATGACATTACCAACCTTTAAGCGGGCTGCCGGAACCCGTGTGCTCGACTGAAGATTTTCTTCATCAGTCACCAGGCTCGCCATATCAGGCATGCTAATGTCAATGGCCCGAATCGCCCGGCTTGCATTTCGCCGAACAGACCATTCGATATACCGCGCACCGGTCAGCAAGAATATGAACATTGCGATCGAGTCAAAATACACTTCACCAGACGCCGTGAAGGTACTGAACATACTGGCACCGAAGGCCAACAGAATGACAAAAGCGATTGGGACATCCATCCCAACGTTTCGATTCTGCAAATTGCGCCAGGCATTTTCGAGGTAAGGCAAGCCACTATAAAAGACAACTGGCACCGAAAGCACCGCGCTCGCCCAGCGAAAAAGCTGCTCATACGAAGCCTCAATCAACTGATCTCCCGCCAGATACGCGGGTAGCGCGAACATCATCGACTGCATCATGACCAGCCCCGCGACAAACAAGCGCTGCAAATACCGCCGGCCTTCCAATACAGCGTGTTGCTCTCGCTGAGCAGTTTCAAGTGGTGCACCCGGGTAGCCCAACTCGGCCAATCGTTTTAGTACATGCGACAAACGGACGGTTTTCGAATCGTACTGAACCTGAATTCGCTCAGAAGCAAGGTTAACCCGCACATCTGAGACACCAGGCACTGCGCCCAAGGCAGACTCGATCAGCCAGACGCAGGCCCCACATCTCAAGCCGTCAACGGCAATAGAGACTGAGCTTAGTGCATCAGTGTCGGTGTCAATAGACCCGGACGATGGCGCTTGCACACAATACCGGGCCTGCAGCTCCGGTTCATCATAGACGGACCAGGGTGGCAGATTTGCCGGCCGTTCGAGCCGCCCCGTCACCGCCGGTTCTGATCGGAATCGATAGTAGCCGGACAATCCGGCGTCCTGAATCGTCTGGGCAACCGCGCGGCACCCGGCACAACAGACGTCGTATTGCCGGCCGTTATGCTCGATCTGCCAACGCCCCGGATCAGTCACGGGTAGCTGACAATGAAAACAAAAAGCGTCTGACATTATCTTGTCCGAATGCCCGGCGGTCAGGCCGGTAGCGGCAATGCACGCCCCATCGAAACCACATCACTGATATGGCCCAGACGCAGCAACATCAGCACACCGTAAGCGACTATCGCGCCACCGACGATTTGCCGAAGCCTTCGCGAACGCTGGAGCGAGGTGAGATAGTTTGCGAATCCACCAATCAACAAGAGGTTTGGTACGGTACCTAACCCAAACATTAGCATTATCGACGCCCCGGTAATCAGATCAGCGCTGGCCAATGCCATCAGCAAAACGGTGTAAACCATGCCACACGGCAGCAGGCCCCAAATAGCCCCTGCCCCGACCAAGTGCAGACTCCCCCCGGTATGTCGCAGTGATCGGGCAGCCGTGGGCTGCAAAAAACGCCACAGTACCCGCCCCACAACTTCCGAAGCGTCGGCAATGACTCGCCAGCCGAGCAGGTATAAGCCAACAATGATCAACGATGCCGCCATCAAGCCCAGGCTGATCACTTGAACTGGTAGCCAGGTAGCCGACTGCCAAAGGCCGGTACCCAAGGCACCAGCCACCGCACCAAGCACGGTATATGACATCACGCGTCCGGTGCTATAAGCCATGTGTGGCTTTAGCCGACCCAGTACTTTAGTAGCGCCGGAATCGGGCAATTCGACGGCGGGGTCGCGCATGATGACAGAGTCATTGTTTGTCACTGCAATCGGAATAACCCGGAAGAGCCCCGGAGTCACTTTGTCTGCTTGGGTTGCTTGGGTTGCTTCGGTTGCTTTGGTTACTGTGTTCGCTTTGCTTGCCTGCAACGCACTTAAGCTCGCCGCAACCGGCCCGCACATAGCTGCGCAATGCACCCCGCCAAGCAGTCCCGCCATCAAGGCCGAGAAAAGCGTCATCTCAGGCATGGCTATAAGACCTTTGAGTACGTGCTTCTTTGGAGAGTCGTCTGGTAGTACGGATCAAAAACGCTGCATATAGCCCGCAGACCGTTTCGCTGTCCGCGCTGAGAAATTTCAATTGATTCCCCGTCGATTCGAACCAGCCCCAGATCAACAAATTGATCCAAGGCCTTGAGTTCCCTTGCAAAATAATCAGTAAAATCGATCAGATGGGTCAACGAAATAGACGCCATTTCCACGACCCCCTGGCACATCAACGCGTTAATGACGGTGCGGCGCACCAAGTCATCCCGGCTGAGCTCAATACCGCGCGCTACGGGTAACTCTCCTTGATCAAGCCGCCCTTCGTAGGCACGTACACCACGCTCGTTCTGGCTATAACAGGCGCCCACCCGACTAATCGCGCTGGCACCAAGACCAATTAGGTCACACTCGGGCTGAGTGGAATACCCCTGGAAATTTCGATGTAGCGTTCCCCTGCGCTTGGCTCGCGCCAGGCTGTCGTCGGGCAGAGCAAAATGATCCATGCCGATATACACGTAGCCTGCCGCTTCAAGGGCCTGGGTTGCGCCATTGAAGATGCCTAGTTTTTCACCCGCCAACGGCAAATCGATATCTCTGATCTGCCTTTGGGCCTTGAACCGCCCCGGCAAATGCGCATAGTTGTACAAAGCGATCCGGTCTGGCCGCATATCGATCACTTGCTCAACGCTGCGTCCGAAGCTGTCTATCGTTTGTAACGGTAAGCCGTAGATCAAGTCAAAATTCAGTGACTTGAAGCCCGTATTGCGAGCATCATCAACCAGCCGCTTAACCTCATCGACCGTTTGATGACGGTTTATTGCTTTTTGCACCGCTGGGTCAAAATCCTGGATGCCCAGGCTCATTCGGTTAAAACCCTCACCGGCAAGAACAACAATCATGTCGTGATCAACGGTTCGAGGATCGACTTCTATCGCGTACTCACCATTTTCTTCGAGAAAATACTGGTCACGCACGGCTCTCATTAATTCGCGAATTTCAGACGCCCTGAGGAAGGTTGGTGTCCCACCCCCCCAATGCATCTGACTGACTCTTCGATCGGCACCTAAATGCCGTCCAACCAGCTCCATCTCTCGGACCAGTCGTCGAATATAGCGGGTCGCCCGGTCATGATTTTTTGTGACCTTCTTATTGCAACCACAGTAAAAACACAGCGATTCACAAAAAGGAATATGGATATAGATCGACAGAGGCCTAACCGCCGCAGGGCGTCGCATCTGAATGTTACGAGCATAGTCGTCGGCAGAAAACGCCTCGACAAATCGGTCCGCAGTAGGAAAAGAAGTGTAACGTGGCGCTCGGCCGTCGAGAGCTGTTGTAGTTATTGTTGCTGCGCCAGAATCCATTGCCCCGCCCCCAATCGCGGCCTTCGCCTTGATTGAGGGCCGGGGTACCGCATATTGCGGCAAAATGGGAATCACACTGGACATAGGCTTAAGTGTGAGCCAAACAATTCTTGGTGTTTTGATCTAACGCAAAGATTCCCAAAATGGTTTGCTTCCAAGCACCTTGACTTTTTGTCAGTACGGGCCAGGTCTGTCGGTGCAGTGAAAGGGCTTATACTCAGGTATCACGTTCATATCCGCTCAGTCCCGTTTCCCGTTCGTACCTCCCGGTCCAACATGTCTCTTGCCGCACAATTAAAGTCCGCATGCGCCACCTGCAGTCTGCATGATTTATGCGTACCGTCGGGTATGAGCCAACAAGAATTGGCTGAACTGGATGAACTTGTTGCCAATCGTGTTCGTATCCGGCGAGGCGAATCGCTCTTCCGCGTCGGAGATCCATTCGAAAATCTGTATGCGATCCGCGTTGGTTCCTTTAAGTCCCGGCTGACAACGGTCGACGGTCGCGAACAAATCACCGGTTTTCAGATGCCTGGCGAGGTTCTGGGCTTTGACGGTGTTGCCAGCGACCACCATTCGGTTGACGCTGTCGCCCTGATTGATAGTGAAGCCTGTGTTATGCCGTATGCTGATCTGGAACGTATTGCGCGCAACTTTGAGCCATTACACCGGCGACTGCATCGAATCATGAGCCGGGAAATTGTGCGCGATCAAAGTGTCATGCTGTTATTGGGCACGATGAGGGCCGAGGAAAGAGTTGCTATTTTTTTGCTAAGTTTGTCGCAGCGCTTTTCCAGTCTTGGATTTTCAGCGATTGAATTTGTTCTCACCATGACCAGGGCTGAAATTGGTAATTTTCTTGGCTTGAAACTGGAGACTATTTCCCGGACAATGTCGCGACTACAACAAGACGATGTCCTGCGTGTTGAAGGGCGCAGTATCGCGATAACTGATATGTCTGCATTGCGGTCGCTGGCCAACGAAGTCTCGGCGAAACGCCCGGGTTAAATTCAATCTGATCTCAGGTCTGCGCTTGCGCTGGGTTAAATCCTGCCAGACTCCCCCGTTGTAACCGTTGCGCAATACGCATGCCACGAGGCGTGTCCAATTACTGGTGCCGCGAAAACCAAACCAAGAAACCACGGGGCCATTGCGCTGACAATAACCCCGGTCACCAGCGCCCCCCATAAGAACATCACCAGTGGATTTTTTAGACAAACCTGAATACTGGTTATTCCCGCAGTAATACCATCGACGTCCCGATCCATGATCAGTGGAATCGAAACCACGCTGGTGGCAAAGATGACGCCAGCAAATATTGCGCCAACTGCCAAATACGTAATCACAAAACCCAGGTTGGCCGGATCAAAGAGGATGGACAACGGATCACCTTGTGGTGTGATGGACGGAAAAGATACCGCAAACACCACCATGGCGCTGCGACTCCATAAAAGATCCAACACCAGCAATACGGCGAGATAAGGAATCAATGCACCTGGGTTATGACTCCACGCGCCAAGGGCTTCGGAAAGCGATGGTCGTTGACCCCGGGCCAAAGACCGGCTCACCGAAAACAAGCCGATACAAAGAAACGGCCCAACCAGTAAAAACCCTGCTGAAAGCGCCAGTGTCCAACCCGCGGAGTGCTGAAAGACCCAGTAAATCGCCAGACCCATCATTGCAAAACAGCAACCAAAAAATAAGCCAATAAACGGAGCACGGGTAAAATCACGCCAACCGGCACAAAGCCAATGCCAGATTTGAGCGACTTGAACTTCATTGACCATCAGGCGACTTTTCACCGTGTGGTTCGGCCCGTCACCGGCCGGTGGATTACCCTCGTGATTTGTCTCATTCATCAATGGCCAGCCATCACAGACGATTGGTTGTATTGGTTGCCAGCCCATTATGTAATGAGAGCCCTGCGCAGGCCTTGATCTAGATTAAGGGAAGATAAGACCCCTGACCAGAAAATTGCTTTTCGCATTTTTAGGCCAGGAGTACTTCCACCACCAATAGCGGTCAGCGAAGGTCAAATCGATCCAGATTCATAACCTTGCTCCATGCAGCCGCAAAATCGTGCACAAACTTTTCCTGCGAATCACTACTCGCGTAGACTTCGGCCACCGCTCGAAGCTGAGAATTAGAACCGAATACCAGATCTACCACAGTCGCCGTCCACTTCAAGTTACCACTGACGCGATCACTCCCGTGCAGAATACCGTCCTTGCCTGACCGCTGCCATTGAGTGCCCATATCGAGCAAGTTGACAAAGAAGTCATTACTCAGGGTTTCGGGGCGGTTGGTAAAAACCCCATGGGCGGCGCTTCCGGTATTTGCATTTAATACCCGCATGCCTCCAACCAGAACGGTCATCTCCGGCGCTGTTAAGGTCAGCAAATTAGCCTTGTCGAGTAACTGCTCAGCAAGAGACAAATCGTAGCCTTCACGGGCATAGTTTCGAAAGCCGTCAGCCAGGGGTTCAAGCGGGGCGAACGACTCCACATCGGTCTGCTCTTGAAGGGCATCGGTGCGCCCTGGCGAAAACGGAACGCTGACTGAAACACCGGCTTTTCGCGCTGCTTCTTCGACAGCCGCACTTCCAGCCAGAACAATCAAATCGGCCAGCGATACGCGTTTGTCAAGATTGCCAGGTTGACCACTTGCCTGGCGTTTATTAAAGTCGCGCTGAATCTCCTGCAGGCGTTCTAACACCAGCGCCAGGTCTTGCGGACTATTGACGGCCCAGTCTTTCTGCGGTGCAAGCCGAATACGGGCACCGTTTGCACCACCTCGTTTATCCGAGCCACGAAAGCTTGATGCGGACGCCCAGGCGGTGGATACCAACTGAGCAATTGTTAGCCCGGAACAAAGCACTTGATCTTTCAAAGCGGCGATATCTGCTGCATCGATGAGCTCGTGATCAACCGCCGGTATCACGTCTTGCCATATCAATTCTTCTTTTGGCACCAGGGGGCCGAGGTAGCGCGACACAGGGCCCATGTCGCGATGCGTCAGCTTGAACCAGGCCTTCGAAAATGCTTCAGCCAATTCCTGTGGATTTGCCATGAAGCGACGAGAAATCTTCTCGTACGCTGGGTCAAACCGCAGGGCCATGTCGGCAGTTGACATCATTGGCGCATGTCGACGGGACGGATCATGGGCATCCGGTACAGTATCTGCAGCCGACGATTCAACAGGTTTCCATTGCTGCGCACCGGCCGGGCTTTTGGTTAACACCCATTCGTATCCAAACAGGTTTTCAAAGTAGCCGTTGTCCCACTGGATTGGATTGTTCGTCCATGCTCCCTCCAGGCCACTGGTGATCGTGTGTACGCCTTTACCATCACCAAATGAGTTAGCCCAACCCAGGCCTTGTTGCTCAATGTCAGCCCCTTCTGGCTCGGGACCAACATACTGCCCCGGATCAGCCGCGCCATGGCATTTGCCAAATGTATGACCACCAGCAACCAGGGCTACGGTTTCTTCGTCATTCATCGCCATCCGTGCGAAGGTTTCGCGAATGTCGCGCGCCGACGCAAGCGGGTCCGGGTTGCCATCCGGGCCTTCCGGATTAACGTAGATCAAACCCATTTGAACCGCTGCCAACGGATTGTCCAGATCGCGGTCACCGCGGTAACGCTCAGCCGCAAGCCATTGCCCTTCGGAGCCCCAGTAGACGTCTTCTTCCGGTTCCCAGATGTCTTCACGACCGCCGGCAAAGCCAAAAGTCTTGAACCCCATCGACTCAAGCGCAACATTCCCGGCGAGAATCATTAAATCGGCCCAGGACAGTTTGCGTCCGTACTTCTGTTTTATCGGCCACAGCAATCGACGGGCTTTGTCCAGATTGCCGTTGTCCGGCCAACTGTTCAAGGGTGCAAAACGCTGCGCCCCTGAGCCGCCGCCGCCGCGACCGTCAGCAATTCGATAAGTACCCGCGCTGTGCCAGGCCATACGTATGAAAAACGGTCCGTAGTGGCCGTAATCTGCAGGCCACCAGTCTTGTGAGTCGGTCATTAACCCATGCAGATCCTGGACCACTGCGTTCAGATCAAGGCTCTTAAACTCCCGGGCGTAGTCAAAACCATTATCCATCGGGTTTGACAGTGACGAATGCTGCTGCAGGACTTGTAATTTGAGTTGATTGGGCCACCAATCATCATTCGACGTGCCGGCACCTGCTGCGGCAACTGAAAATGGGCATTTCGCTTCGTTGGACATGGATTCTTCCTGTGATTGAGGTGAAATAGTCGATACAGTCAGTTTGAACTGCGGTGCCTAATAGGTAAATTGAATTTTATAAATCAAGTGCATAGAAAAACCTAATACCCAGCCTAATACTGCGTTTCGTGTCGGCTCTTTCGTATCTCTTGTCCTCCTATCTTTCTTGTCCGTCTAAAGTACGGGTGATTCCTACTTTTTTAGCAAGACCTGGGTTCAGGCCCGTCACTATCGCGCCCATCGCCTGGGCAATAGAAACGGCTTCAGGTATGAGCATTTGTAGTTGCAGCCTTTTTAATAGAAAAAAGGGCGCGGCCCGGAAAAAATGGCCACGCCCTCGATTCGAATAAGCTGTTAGCCTATTCTTTTTTCATTGCCGCAGCGAATTCTTCCGGGCTGATTTCGCCATTGCCGTCGGTATCAGCAGCAGTGAAATCCAGCTCTTCGACAGCCGCTGCTTCTTCGCTACTCACAACGCCGTCTGCATTGGCATCCACATCTTCGAAACTTGGTGCTGCTGCCAACACGGTTGCGGAAAAACACATAGCCATTAGGCCGATTAAATATTTGTGGTTCATATAAATCACCGAGAAGTTTGATATCCATCTGCGTTTACAGACGGCAGGCTCAGTGTTGAGCCCAGCGCATTACACCCCTGCGCTGTCAACAAAGACAGTGATATTTTTTTCTGATCTCGATCAAAATTTTTAACGAGTAAGCAGACTCTGGCAATCTGTGACAAGCGGTAATTGTTCGCTAACCCTTTTTACTAATGCCAGCACCAGCCCAATCCAGCACCAGCCCAAACGGGATCACGTCAGGGGGCAAGAGCATCGGGCAACCACAACGCAAGGCCAGGAAACACAGACAACATAATCGCAAACAAGGCGAGGATAACCAGAAACGGTAGCGTCATGCGCGCAATCGTGCCCAGGCCTTCACCGGTTAACGACTGAATAACAAACAGGTTAAATCCAACCGGTGGCGTAATTTGAGACATCTCGACAACGACCACAAGAAAGATGCCAAACCAGATCGGGTCGTATCCGGCAGTGGTAATTATTGGCATAACAATCGGCAGCGTCATCACGATCATAGAGAAGCCATCAAGAAAGCAACCCAGGATCAAATAAAACAAGACGAGCACAACAATCAATAAAAATGGGGAAAGCTCAAGCGACGCTACAAATTCGGCAATCGCGCCGGGTATACCAAGAAACGCCGCTGCGTTCCCGAGAATGGAAGCCCCAAGTACAATCAAACCGATCATCGAGCAGGTCAATACCGCACCTCGACCAATCAGCTTGAGCGACGGCCAACTCATATCACCCTGCAGACCGCTAATGATCAACGCACCGAGTACACCAACCGCGGCAGCTTCAGATGGTGTCGCAATACCTGCATACATCGTACCCAACACACAAAAAATCAAAAACACCGTCGGGCCGAGGTCTTTTAACGCTAGGAAACGCTGCCCCCAGGTGACCTCACTCATCGCCTGCTCAGCCGGCGGCACCAGATTGGGGTTTATCTTGCAACGGATGGCGATATAGGCCATAAAAGTGAGGGCGAGCAGCACGCCCGGAACAAAACCGGCGATAAATAATTTGAGGATCGATACCTCGGCAAGTACGCCGTAAATGATCAGAATACTAGACGGCGGAATCAGAAAACCCAGAGTACCGGCACCCGCCAGACTGCCAATCGCAATCTCTTTGGCATAACCGCGACGCTCTAGTTCATCCAGGGAGATTCGGCCAACAACCTGAGTCGTTGCCGCAGACGAACCAGAAATTGCGGCGAAAAGCGAGCATCCCGCCACGTTGACATGCAGTAGCCGTCCAGGCAGCAACCCCGCCCAAGGCGCCAAACCACGAAATAAAGAGGATGCGAGTCGGGTACGAAACAGAATTTCGCCCATGATGATAAACAAAGGCAAAGCAATCAGTTCGGACGTCGTCAGTATGTTCCAGGCGTACTGGGGAATCAGACGGTCCAGCGGTATTGACCGAAACGCCCAGAGCAAAACGATCGCGGTGAGCATCAGCGCCAGACCAATCCAGATGCCCGCCGCCAGGAAGGCAAACAATGCGCTAAAAAGCGCTCCAACTATGGCACCCACGTTAACTCCGAATTATTCCGACACGCCAGCCACTTTCAGCGATGGGTCTTCGAGCGGTAAATTCCATATCGCCTGCAGGGTACGCGCCAGCATTTGCAGGGCCAGCAACACGGCGCCAAAAGTAATCGCCGCTTCAGGTATCCACACCGGGGTGTCTGAGGAAATCGATGTCTGGCCCCGGGTATAACTGCCCCAGGTAAACAATGCCAGCGACCAGGCCAGAAAAGCGGTGAGAAAAAAACCCCCCAGAGATGAGACAATTTCGAGCAGGCGTTTACCACTCGCCGGCAACTGGCCAATCAGAATAGTGACCCGAATATGGCTGCCAGCACGCAAGGTCATTGCCGCGCCTGCCATAAAGGCAATACCCATCAGGTAGGAGCTATATTCCCACGCCATCGGCACACCTGCCGGTATCCCTGCGAAAAAATTAGACAACATCCGAACAGAAATTTCTGACAGGATAATCAGCGTCAGAAGCGCCAGTGCGATTGCCGCAACAGTACCGCCAAACCGACCAAGGGAATCAATCGCAGAACACAAACGGGCCAACCATGCTGGCGCCGTTTGTGGTGTTACTGCTTGAGTTCCGATCAACGCTTCATCTCTTTCATATACATCATGATCGGCTCTTCTGCCGCCGGGACTTTCTTCAGAAAGGCTTCAAGCTGCGGCTTGGTGCGTTCACGTAGTGCTGCCATCATTTCTTTCGACGGCACCATCACTTCCATTCCGTTAGCTTTCAGCTTTGCAACACTATCGGTATCAGCTTTATTTGAAGAGTCCCAGAATTCGGGTTCGAGCTTATTAGCCACGGCAACAATTGCTGCCTGATGCTCAGGCTTGATTTTCTTCCACTCATCCATATTCACGGTCACCATTTGTGAGGCCCAGTTCTGGTTGGTTGCGTGTGCAACCTTCAGGAATTCCCAGAACTTTCCATCGACACCCGACACAGCCGAGGTCGACACCCCATCAACCGCCCCAGATGCCAGCGCTGGAATGACCTCACCCCAGGGAATCAGGATGGCATTCATACCGAGAGCAGCCAACAAATCCTGTGACCCTTTGTTAGGGACACGAATTTTAACGCCTTTGAGTTCATCGACTGTAGCAGCTGCTTTTTTCATGTGCAGGTACTGAGTAGGCCATGGCACCATGTACAGAACTTTCTGATTGTTCTTTTCTGCCGTCTTTTCATAGAGCGGACGAATGTACTTATGCAGTACCTTTAACTCATCGGAATTTCCGGCAAGAAACGGCACACCTTCAATACCCAGGACTGGCTCGTCGCCAATTTGCTGGATACTTAACACATCAGCCATTGGCACCAAACCATCGCGAACTGCGCGTAAATGCTCCGGCCCTTTAAAACCCAACTGACCACCGGACTTGACGTTAATCTTGACTGCACCATCGGTTGCCTTATCAACCTCGGCAGCAAATTTCTTTGCATTAATCGTGTGGAAATTCCCGTCAGGCCAGGCGGTAGATAAATCCCAGGTTGTCTGAGCGCTGGCTGAAACAGAAACTCCGGCAAGTGCCGATGCAAATATGCCGGCAGCAATTAGTTTAGTTTTAATCATTGATATCCTCCGTGATGACACATGAACTAAAAAAAGATGATCACTCGATCCTGCTAGTTATCCCTGAAATCGGTTATTTTTTTTGGCCCAAACCCCGTTGCTAAAACTTTCAGTGGGTCAGTTAATCAAACCGGATTCTTTGTCTTTTGCGATCCTGGCTGCGTCACGCTGTGCCGGGTCGCCCAGTCCGCCACCCCCCGGCGTATGAACGATGAGTCGGTCACCGGCTGGCACGGTCAGGAACCCTTTGCCTTTGAGTGTAACCCCGCTTCTCAGGCGCACGCTGCCAGCCGAACCTGCCTGTCCACCGTCACGGCCGCGCGCGGGATGATCGATGCGATCATAAGCAGCAAGCAGCTCAAAAGACGCACCAATACGACTTTGTACCTCAATCTCCTGCCCCAGGCCACCACGGGTTTTCCCGCCGCCACCGGAGCCTGGACGAAATTGTTTACGCCAAAAAATTAGCGGGGTGATTTGTTCAGCAATTTCCACTGGTGTGCCCTTTACCCCGGACGGATAAGCAGTGGCGGACAAACCGTCCGATTCAGGCCGTGCACCCGTACCACCATTGGCAGTAAATGCCATCGAACATCCATCAGCCCCACCTTCGTCGGATTTCAATCGTCCGCGAACGTTCAGATTCCACAGGCAGGAACAACCCTCTGCCGGCACCCGATCGGGTATTGCCTGATGCAGGCAACCAAAGACAACATCGGGCAGCATCTGCCCGATCACATGGCGCGAACAAACCGGTGCGGGCTTTGGCGCGTTGACAATTGTGCCTTGCGGTGCGGACACAGTTAACGGCTTTAACGACCCGGCATTCTTTGGAATTTGAGACGCAACAATGCACGACAAGCCAAACACCGTGTACGCCGTCGTGTAAGCCATAGGCACATTGATTCCCTTGCTGCACACCAGTGAGGAACCAGAGAAATCGACATGCATTGTGTCATCAGATATCGTAACCGTTGCGGTTAATTCAACCGGCTCGTCATACCCATCGGTCACCATGGTGTTTGTCCAACTGCCATTTGGAAGCTTGGCAATTTCCGCACGCACTGCCGCTTCTGAGCGATCACAGATGAAATTTCCTAAATCGTTAAGATCAGTCAGTTTAAATTCGGCCATCATCTGCTCAAGACGTTCGCACCCTACCTCGTTACACGACACCAGCGCGTAAGTATCGCCAACTGTGTCTACCGGTAATCGGGTGTTGGCGCGGATCATTTCAATCAGGGTCTGATTGACCTTGCCTTCCTGAATCAATGGCAACATCGGAATATACAAACCTTCCATGAAGACATCAGTCGCTTCCGGCCCAAAACCAATACCACCAATATCTATCAGGTGGCTCGTACAGGAAAACAAACCAATCAGTTTGCCGTGATAAAAACACGGCGTGGTAACAACAAAGTCGTTTAAGTGCCCGGTTCCCAGCCATGGATCGTTGGTGATATACGCATCACCCGGCTTCATAGCGTCGACGCCAAAATGACTGATGAAATGTTTGACCGACTCGGCCATTGAGTTCACGTGCCCCGGCGTGCCGGTGACTGCCTGGGCAAGCATCCGCCCCTGGCAATCGAAGACACCGGCTGACAAATCACCGGCTTCACGGACGATCGGAGAGAACGCAGTACGTAACAAGGTCTGCGCCTGCTCTTCAACTATCGCGATCAAACGGTTCCACATGATCTGATTCTGGATATCGTTGCCGGGATTAGTCATTTCAATCGCCCTGGTTGCAGCAGTCGTCATAAGTATGATTCCTTACGGTTCAGTACCAACGCCCTGCTGGCGTCAACCCGGCAATCGAAACTCGACGAGATCAGGGTTGACGTTCCGGGTTCGACAACAACCGCGGGGCCAGCCAAACCCATGCCGGGTTGCAGATTTTCTCTTTCGTAAATTGAGGCTGAAACCATCGTCGACAAGCCCGCATCAAAAACATCGCGTTGCCCGACCGCCGTGGCCATCACACCGTCCGGAACCTGACCGAGCCGTTCTGGTTCTGCCGTATCGGTTGATACCAGGACAGACCAACTCATGATCTCGATGCCTGAGTCGGGAATATGGCGCTTAAACAAAAGGCGATAGGTTTTCTCAAATGCCTCACGCAAGGCCGGGACATCTTCGTTCGTCAGATCTGCACCAGGCAGGCCAACGTAAATTTCATGACCCTGACCTGTGTATCTCATATAAGCTCCGCGCGATTCCGTCAGCGGCCGCGCGCCAGCTGCCGACGCTGCTTGCGCGCTGGCCTCCGCAGACATCACCCCAAGTAACGACGTTGCAGCATCACCGTCAAACTGATCGAGCCTCATGTAACGCGATTGCACCAGTTCGTAAGCCGCTGGCGCATTCAGAAAACCAATTGCCGAACCAACCCCGGCACCGTGGGGCACGATGACTCGGGATATGCCGAGTTTTTCGGCGAGACGCGACGCATGCAATGGCGCTGCGCCGCCAAACGCAATGAGTGTTCGCCCGGCAATGGCTACACCGCGCTCAATGGCATGTACCCGGGCTGCGTTTGCCATGTTTTCGTCGACCATTTCAGCGATGCCGTAGGCTGCAGTGGTGGCATCCATTGACAACACATCGCCAACCCGCGATGTCATTGCCGCCTCTGCCAGATCAGGGCGCAACGCAATGGTGCCGCCGGCAAATTTGTCCGGGTCAATCTTACCCAGTAGAACATCGGCATCAGTGACTGTAGGCTGTTCCCCGCCAAGGCCGTAACTGGCAGGACCTGGCTCTGAGCCAGCGCTTTGTGGCCCAACCTGGATCCGGCGCATTGCATCGATCTGTGCAATTGACCCGCCGCCAGCCCCAATTTCTATCATTTCAATCACCGGAATCCGCACCGGAATACCACTGCCTTTCATAAAACGCGAGCGTCGATCAATTTCGAATAGGCGCGCCTTGAGCGGCTTTCCTTGTTCGATCAGGCAAATTTTTGCCGTTGTGCCGCCCATATCAAACGACAGAATTTCAGCTTCACCGCGCTCAGCCGCGAGGCTGGCGGCCAGCATGGCACCGCCGGCAGGACCGGACTCAACCAGACGTATTGGATACTGACGGGCCGTTTCGAGGCTACACAAATGACCACCGGATGTCATGAGGTGAACATCGTGGGCAAAGCCCCGTACCCCGAGTTGATCTTTGAGGCGTTTCAGGTAGCCGGCCATCAACGGTTGCACATACGAATTACACAGTGCGGTTGTCGTACGCTCGTACTCGCGCGCTTCGGGGCAGACCTGACTGCTAATCGTTATTTCAATAGCCGGGCAAAGTTGCCGTACGATTTCTGCGGCGCGTATTTCATGGGCCGGGTTCACATAGCTGTGTAAGAACACAATCGCTACTGCTTGAACGCCGGCATCGTTCAGCGATTGAGCAACCGCAGCCACCGCTGATTCGTCCAGCACCAGCAATTCATTACCTTCGACATCAACCCGTTCGGGAACCGTAAAACGCAATGTACGCGGTACCAATGGTTCCGGTTTGGTTATAAAAACGTCATATTGATCGTAGCGACTCTCGTCGGCTATTTCGAGGACATCACGAAAGCCTTCGGTCGTAATTAACGCAGTGAGCGCACCCTTGCGCTCGATAACCGCGTTCGTCGCCAGCGTTGTTCCGTGTAAAAACACGTCGATGTCACTGAATCGAAGGGCGGCCTCTTCAAGCACCTGGCAGACACCGGCGATAACCGCCTCTTCAGGCGCCTGAGGCGTGGTTAAGACCTTCGTGGTTA
>JBAUID010000234.1:0-2040 GCA_049680625.1 Burkholderiaceae bacterium
GTGTGGGTACACCCCAAAAACCTGCACGGCATGTTGCTTGGTATATCCCGGCCAGGCTTTGCCTGGACCTGGTCAGGACGGCCCGAGCTAGTACCTGCTGTTCCGTGAGGAAACTAATGCGTCCGTCGAACAGACCGGTGGCCATAACGCTACGGTAACAGCGGGTGGATCGCTAGTCGTCAGCCAGCAGCCGCATCACCGCGCGCCAGCCGTGCTCAGATTCAACTTGTGCTGCGCTAAACACACTTTCCAATTGCAACAACTGGGTACCCGTCAGCCGTTGCTCGAGACGTTTGCCTTCTGCAGTCAGCCTCAACGCACGTACACGGCCGTCACTACCGCTACTTTTGTTGTTGGCAACCAGGCCCATGCTTACCAACTGGCGCAATGGAATGTGCAGCGCCTGCTTGGTGATCTGCAAAACCTGCAACAAATCGTTGACTGATCCGTCCGGATTGCGATCGATGAAATACAAAATTCGGTGATGAATCCGATTCAGGCCACGCTTGTCCAGGATCTGATCCGGCCCACTGGTGAAAGCACGATACGAAAAATAAAGAAGTTCAATTGCTTCGCGCAATGTCTGCTCACGACTCACCTTGCCCGCTCTGTCCGCTCTGACATCCGGCGGTGCCCGGCTTGCTACCGGCTTTTTTGCTTTTATCTGCCGCTTCTTTTTTAAGTCAACCATATTGACACATTAAGAGCGTCGTTGCAGACTGTCAACAAGTCAATACTATTGACCTACTTATCAAACGCAGTCTTTAACCGCATAACCGCTGACCAATCAGAGACGACTATGACCCGCTATGCGAATCGCATCAACCGGTTGCAACCCTCGCCGATCCGGGAAATCCTGCGGGTCATCGATCACCCCGGGATGATTTCTTTTGCCGGCGGTCTACCGGACAGCGCATCGTTTCCAGACATATCACCAGTCGCCAATCGTCGCGACCAGACCTGGTCGGCAAACACAATGCAGTACGGACCAACCGAAGGTGAGCAAGCCTTACGAGAGGTAATCGCAGAAGATTTCTCAAAACGGGCTATGCCGGTGTCGGCTGACCAGGTTCTAATACTGTCGGGGTCGCAACAAGGCATCGACCTGGTATCCAAGCTGATGATTGACGAGGGCACATTAATCGCCGTGGAATCACCAACTTACCTGGCTGCATTGCAAGTCTTCAACCTGTTTGGTGCGCGTTTCATTTCATACCAGTCGGGCAGCGTCGCTGAAGATATCAACAGCCACGGTGGAAACGAAGCGCCCGCCATGATTTATTCAATACCCACTTTCCAGAACCCCACTGGCCACTGCTACTCGCTGACCGAACGCCAACAACTCGCGCACGCCTGTGATGATGCGAACACCGTATTGTTTGAAGACGACCCCTACCGTGCCCTGGCCTATGAAACCTGCGAACGGCAACCAGTCGTCAGTATGCTCAAATCGGCGCCCTGGGTATATCAGTCGTCGTTCTCAAAAGAGCTGGCACCTGGTCTTCGCCTTGGCTACCTGATCTGCTCCCCGGAGCTGTATCCACAGTTGGTGTGGCTCAAACAAGCGGCTGATCTGCATTCGAATCGTCTCAGCCAGCAACTGGTGTTATCCATGCTGACCAGTGCTGAGTCTGAAAACCGACTTCATCAGCTTCAATCGCACTACCGCCTCAAGCGGGATAATTTTTCATCAGCCCTTGAGCGGCACTTTGGCGATATTGCTACCTGGTCTACCCCGGCAGGCGGTCTGTTTTTCTGGCTGCAACTCAACCGTCAACCAGCAATTGATACCCGCAACATTTTGCCCCGGGCAATTGATCGGAAAGTGGCGTTTATGCCCGGAGAACCGTTTTATGCGGACGGTCGAAATGCGGCCAACACTCTACGATTAAATTTCAGCCATGCCCGGACAGACGAGGCCGAGGCGGGGCTAAAGCTACTGTCCCAGCTGATTCGAGAAGTGTGCTAGTTTTTTGCGCTGAACAATGTTTCGAAACGCGCGGTATCACACGGGTGACCAAATGGGCTCCCGATCACCAG
>JBAUID010000235.1:0-17109 GCA_049680625.1 Burkholderiaceae bacterium
CTCAGATGCTGACTGAAATGAGATCGCTAGCGCGACTCACTTACTTTTGGCCGTCATGCCAACGACTTTCCCAACCGTTTCATTCCACTCTTTTGCGCAGGCCTCGCCGCAACGTTTCGCCCAGCGAGCCAGTACGAAGTCCTGAACGATGCCATTCAGTTGAGCTTTATCAACATCACTGGGCTCGATTGGTACCATACCGCCTGGCTTGCCTTTTTCACACGGCCCGGCAGCGTTGCAGTCCATCCCGATCTGATCTGCTTTTGCATTGGCTTCCCACAGGGAGTCTTCCATTTTAGAAGCCTCAGCCTGGATGGTTTTCCGGGTGGCATCATCAAGCCCTTTCCAGGTATCCATATTCATTGCCAGGAAAGTGGCGGCATAACCAAGGCGAACCCGCACGTTATGGGTCACAACCTGCCACCACTTCGCGTTGTAGGCTGGCGTTGTTCCGGTAATGCCACAGTCAGCGACACCCTTTTGCAAGGCTGGTACAACCTCCGCAAATGCCAGAGTCACCGAACTGGCGCCCAAGCCTTCGATAAAGTCACCCAGGGTGGTTGAGTAGGTTCGGATCTTCTTTCCAGCAAGGTCTTTCAGCGATACCTTAGTGTTTGAACGATCACCCAGGTTGCACCATAACTGTTGGCTCGGGAAGGTATACAAGGCAAGTAACTTGGCGTTGTACTTGGTTTCAAGTTCTCTTGCGATAACTGGCGTGTACGCTTTCATTGCCTTTCGGTAGGTGTCAAAATCCTGCACCACACCGGCCAGATCAATGCCCTCAAGTGCCGGCGAATCACCAGATGCGTACGATGTCAACGCGTGCACGGCATCGTAGGTGCCAAGCTTTAGCAAACGCATCACCTCAAAACCAGATAAACCCAGTTCCGTGTAGGGCTTGGCATTTGCTGTCATTTTTCCGTCTGTGGCCTTAGGCAGAATCTCACCCCAGAACTTGCTCTCGTGATTTTTCCAGTTATCCAGGTTTCCCCAGGTACCAACAACCTGGAATTCTTTTGCCTGCGCGTTTCCTAGTGGCAATGCCACGGTAGCCGCAAGCGCGACTGCTCCGATAAGCTTTGATTTTGAATGGATCATTTCTGCTCCTTGTGATGAATTCTTTTGGACGCTTAATTAGAACGGGACAATTCACTGCCCACGACTACGCCGCACGGACACCAGATATTGCGTTGTTTACTCCGCTTGGTCAAACGACGACTGTATTCAAATCTGACTTGAATCCGATTCGACAATGAGATAGTCACTTCCGTCTGATCCTGGTCTGTGGCTATCGGAACCCACTTGAGATTGGTTGGTGCATCGCACCAAGAACGGGATTTTGGCAGTACACTACGTAGGCAAATGAAAGACGAATTCCCCCTCAATCAAACATTGACCAACCGGCTCGCAGGCAACCTGTCTCGCCTGACAGTGCAAGCGGCACAAAACCCCACGGGACGCGCGGCGGCAGTCGCCGTTGCAGTTACCGACGCTGGCTTGGGCAGTGGTTTGCCGGGCATGCCGCAATACGAAGACTGGCAAGACACTGCGGCGCTGATCCTGACCAAACGCTCAAGAAACCTGCGTCGTCATCCCGGACAATGGGCACTACCCGGTGGCCGCATCGATGACGGAGAAACAGCAGAACAGGCTGCCCTGCGCGAATTATCCGAAGAAGTTGGCCTTCACTTGTCATCCGACGCGGTGATTGGACGACTCGACGATATTGTCACCAAGTCCGGCTTTATCATGACACCAATTGTTGTGCTGGCCGGCCCTGCGCGAGACATGCAACCGAACCCGGGCGAAGTCGATCGCATTCACCGAATTCCCTTTAGTGAACTCATGCGGCCTGATGCGCCGATGCTCGAACCAACCAGTGATAATCCGCACCCGGATCTAAAAATGCCCGTAGGCCAGAGTTGGATTGCCGCGCCGACCGCAGCCGTGATGTACCAGTTCCGGGAGGTCTGCATTCTTGGCAGGGACACTCGAACCGCACACTTTGGTCAGCCCAAATTTACCTGGAAGTAGATTGGTTTAATCTCACAGAAGGGTTCATTTTCATGACCCGGTTGAATTTCTGGCCCGGTTGAATTTCTGAAAGATGCTCAGCTTTCAGGTACGGGTCAGCGGTGCGGAGAGCGCAGTATCACTGCCTACGATGCCACCGGGCCGGTCAATTTCACTACGAACGCCGTGCCGTTCGTAGAACGCGTCCGGCAAGGGCCGCGCATCAAGCAACTTGAGCCAGATACGTAGTAAATGCCGTTTGTGCTCGACGTCGTCTGAGTCCTGGTATCCCCGCCTGGAATGCATGATCACGTGATTGTTGAGAAACTGCATGTCACCGCGCTGAAAACCCATATCCAGACACTCTTGCGCTGCAATTTCCTGAACAACACTCAAGGCTTCGCGTTGCAGCGTGGTCATTTCCGGCACGTCATCAAACCGATCGGCCGACTTCATGTAGGTCGGCTCGATTGTTGAACTGAAATAACCTTGATACTGGTGAAATACCGCAATCCGGTACCACGGTTTCATACCGGGCGGAATTTCATCTCGACGATCACGGTAATACGGCTGATACAACACGTTTAATAAATCGGGACGCTCACGCAGCAACCGGTTGTGAACAGTGACCGAACTGGCAATACTGCTTTCTCCGCCAGCCACTGCCGTTTCAACACACAACAACCCAACCAGATCTGCACAATCCACGTGAAACGGGATCAGCTCTTTTGAATACGGTCCGCGCTGGCTCGGGTTTGACTTAGACTGGCCGAGATCGGTTACGTGACCCAAGACATGACCCAATTTGTTTTGTGACCAGACCCCGTCACCCAGGTGCTGACTGACAGCCCAGAATGCAAGCGCTGTCCCCCGCTTACCAAGCTCGTCAACCGGCAAGCCACGCAGCATAACCAGGCCATGACCATAGGCAAGTTGCGCACGCAAGGTACGGAGTACGGGCGCAAAGTTGGGAAGCTCGAAGTCTTCTGCACTCAGACCAAGTGCGTCGACTCTGTCAGTCTCGATGCGCCGGACGGCGGCAACAATTTCATCAACTTCCTGGTCAGACAACTGGTAAAGCCATTGTCCAGAAGCCTGCATCTGCGAAGATGTCCAGCCCGCCGGGTCGATTACTGGTTGACCGGGCATTACCGGTTCGCGCTGGGAAACAAAAGGATCATTCAAATTGTTCATTGATACGCCTCATTTCGTCCACAACCAGATCATCCACAACCAAGTTTCGATTGCCTGACCGTTATCCCGGCTAGCATGCCACAAACGATAACCCCAAGAAAGCGGCGATCGCCAGTTTTGCCGGCGATACAGCGCATCACTCTGCCCGCCTGGACGATGCTGAACTCGACAACCGCATTATTTTTTTTGTCCATTTCGTTGCGTCTTCTATTATTCTTTTCTCCTCTTTTCTTTATGCGGAAAAGTGACCATGACAATTCACCTGCGTCAGATCGCCCTGGTTGCCGACCAGCTCGAGCCGGCTTTGATTCAGCTCACCGAAGTATTGGGTATTCGTCGATGCTATGTCGATGAAGGCGTTGCGGTTTGGGGGCTGGAAAACACGCTAATGCCAATCGGCACCGATTTTCTCGAGGTGGTTGCACCAACGCAACCTGGCAAGGCCACTGCGGCCGGAAGATATCTTCAGCGACGCGGTGGTGACGGCGGATATATGGTGATCACGCAGGTGGACAATGCCAACACCCAGGATCAATACCGACGCCAGGCCATCGAACAAGGAGTTCGGATAGCTTTTGAGCGGGACCGGGACAACTATCACCTGATGCAATTGCACCCGGGTGATATGCAAGCCTCGTTTCTGGAGATCGACTCAGATCAGCACGGTGACTTCAGCGGCTACTGGCATCCGGCCGGCGGTCTTGGCTGGGAGACTTTTGTAGACCGCTCCCGGGTCAGCGCAATAGCCGGGGCCCAGTTGCAGAGCGACGATCCCGACGCCCTGGCCGCTCATTGGGCTGCGGTTCTGGGAACCGATGTCATAACGATACACGGCGATCCAGCGGTCAGACTGGGGGCATCATTCCTGACATTCACACCGGCAAACGATGGTCGCGGCGCCGGCCTGGGTGGTGTTTACCTTTCGGTGATCGATCGCGAGTCGTTGCTGCGTGAAGCACAGCGTCACCAGGCCTACGTCAACGACAATCAAGTCACTCTTTGCGGCACCCGATTTTATCTTTACGACGTCTGAGAAAACTCACGCACCTTTAAAGTCAACACCGGCGAAATCCGGCGGATCGAACCAGTTCGTCAACGCAATGCCTCCATCAATCACGATGCTTGTCCCGGTAACATAACCGCCGCTTCGATTCGACAAGACAGCAAGCGCCATTGGGGCGAGATCCTGGGCCTCGCCCAGCCGGCCAAGCGGAATATGTTTTGCCATTGCCGGGTCGGCTTTAAACCCACCTGCCGCAATTGCACCAGGCACCAGGGCATTCGCGCGAATGCCGTAACGGCCAAGCGACTTGGCAAGCTCTTTAACCAGCATATCCATTGCCCCTTTGGACGAGCTGTAGTGCGGTAAGTTGCGTGGCGACTGGGCATGCAGCGAGGTCAGTAGCAACAGGCTACCGGCAATGTCATGCGAGACCATTTGCCGCGCGAATTCCCGACTCAGGTAAAACGCTGCATCAACATTAACCGCATGCATCTGGCGCCAGGTGTCATCGTCAACCGCAAATAAATGATCTTTCTCATGCCGGGGCGGTGAAGCACTATGTACAAACAAGTGGACCGGACCAAGCGTATCGGTCGCAAAACCCAGCAACCCGGCACACTCGCTGCGCTGCCCCAGGTCCCCGGCCCACACATACGCTTTGCCGGGCCCACCCTGCACTTGCGCGACAGCTGCCTGAGCGGTATCGGCATTGATATCAGCAAAAACGGTGTCAACCCCTTCGCTAACCAAAGCCTGGGCAATCGCCCGCCCAATGCCGTTGCCAGCCCCGGTTACGACGGCAGTTTCATTGTCAAAGAGTTTCATTGAGCTTCCTGTGGATTTCCGGTTTCCTGATTCGGTGCTTCTGATACAGAATTATTTTGTAATTAACTGAAGACTTGAAATACTTTTGCGAAGCGCTTGTTCATATTTTGGAAAATCGCCGCGCGTCGAGTTGAAATTTAAGATCAGCGTTTTTCCCTGATGGCCGGTGAAGACAACAATATTATAAATATCAGTGTCTACCGCATTACTGGTCATTTCCATGTACCCCCACCGCTGGCCGGCAAGATCGACGACCTTGTTTTCCTTGAATTGCAGCCCGGGTAATACACGACTAAATACTTTGGTGAATACTTTTCGTGCCGCTTCCATGTCCTGTTGGCGGATCTCACGCGGTCGCAATCCGTAGGCAATCGTTGTGCTTGCTGACTCATTACCAATGACGGCGGTTGGCGTATTGCCGCGGGGAAACTTGATTGCTTTGACCTGATCACTGAGAGGTAAAAAGCCCGGTGGTGGTTCAAGTAATACAGTACCGTTGGCAAAAGTGATTGTTTCCGATCTAACCGACGCTACCCAGCAGGTTCCAACCACCCAACACAAACCAATCAGAAAAAATCGCAATAGATGCTCAGGCCGCAATACATCACCTTTTAGCATTTTGCCTCCTGGCTTAGGAAAAACTTGCCATATTGCCACCATGACCGCCGTCAACGGTTACGACCGTGCCGCTCATATAGCCAGCCCTTGGTGATGCCATAAACACGATCACGTTAGCCACTTCTTCAACCGTACCTGCGCGTTGCGCGGGTAATCCTTTAAAGTACTCGCGCCAACGTTCAGCATCACCGTGCTCTGCCTCAGCCCTGCCGCGCATCAGGTTCACCAGGCGATCGGTTTCAATCGCCCCCGGACTGACCGCCATGACCCTGACACCATCGTTCAAACTACGGCTACCCACGGCCCGGCTAAATGCATTAAGCCCGGCATTGCCGGTTGTTCCCGCCACGTAACCCGCATCGGTTCGGTCAGCCGCCAGCCCGGTGACGTTGATAATGACGCCATGGCCCCGGTCAGTCATCACCTTCAGGTAGGCGCGGGTCAGGTTGATATATCCAAACACTTTTAAATCCCATGCCTGTCGCCAGCGGTTTTCGTCAACTGAATGAATGTCACCGCCAGGTATTGCGCCGGCATTGTTAACCAGGATGTCCGGGCTTGGAACCAAGGCAACCAATTTATCGACATTCCCGCTGTCCGACAGATCAAAGGAGTGAATATGTAAGCGCTTATCTCCTGGCGAAATACCGTCTACCGCCGCTTGCAGCTTGTCGCGGCTGCGCGAAACCAAATGCACTTCACAACCCTCAGCGTGGAACCCCCTGGCGACCTCACGACCAATCCCATCAGAAGCCCCTGTGACCAATACCGACTTACCCGCTAAATCCAGCTCCACCGCCTGTCTCCGTAAGCGCCACGTTTTACCGGGCCAATGCGACCAAGGATACATTCAAATTTGCTGGCACCCATGGACGGCGTTATATTAAGTTCCACAAACCAGAAACAGGAGCAAGTGCCAACATGCCCATCATCGCCGATGTAAACAACGTCAAAAAAGGCCGTGAAATATTGGCCGTTCCCGGTTACACCCGCACGGCCCGGGAAGAAGACAATTATTTTGTCACCATGTATATGGGTGCGCCGCCTGCCAGCGTAAAAGATACGCTGCAATATACGGTTGATGACACCACGCTACCGCAAGCCTACCTGGTAGAGCAACCCGCCGGCTCAACAATCCCGGCCCATTATCATGACACTGATCAGTATCAGGTTTTTGTTCATGGCAACGCAATGTTCGGCAAAAAACCAATCGCACCAATGTCGGTTCACTTCGCTGGCGGGCACACACCTTATGGGCCAATTCTGACCCAGGACGAAGCCACACATTTTTTTACCTTTCGCGCACACTGGGATTCCGGTGGCAAACCCATGCCGGAGAACCGCGCCAGTCTCGCCCGGGTCAAACGGTGTTACCGACTCGCCGCAAGTTATCAGGCGCAATTTGCGAACGGCCCAAGCGATGAAGTGATTCCGACCGAAGACACCGGGCTTGGCACCTCGATATTTCAAATCAAACCCGGCGAAGCGGTAACCCTGGACTTACCAATCGCCGGCGGTGGCCAATACGCACTGGTACTTGACGGCTCGGTGCAACACCTGGACACCAACCTGGCGACACACTCATGCGTGTACCGGTACCCCGATGAAGCGCCACTAACAGTTACTGGCGGCCCACAAGGTAGCACAGTGCTGCTGTTGCAGTTCCCGCAACGCGAAGCCCTGGATGCATTAAAAGCAGCTTAAGCCTGTCAGCGGGCTGCGCAGGCAACGTGTTCCTGTTTCGGGTGCCCTTCAACATCAGCATAAAACGAGGTCGCAGTAAAGCGGCCGTCGACCTGGTAACTATCGAGTTTGGTCATATTGACCTGGTTCGTCGCAACATGATTAGTTTTGGGCAACAGCTGGTGGATATCGGCAACCCGGCCCGCCAGGGTGTTTTCGATTGGAAGCATCGCCAGGTCGGCATCGCGCACATTCAAGGCTTCAAACGCATCTTCGAATCTGGGGTACGGTAGCAGAAAATCAGCGGTCATATCCCTGTTATCCCCGGTTTGATCCATGTGAGTTCGAATCCGTGCATCTAACTCATCCATGAGTGCACTGTACTGCACCTCATCAACCAGATTGTTCATTTCGTGATTATCAATTTTCAGATCAAATAGCAGCACCCGCTTGTTTTTATGGCGAACGTATAGCCATTCCCGGGTGCGGATACCGCGCTCGGCATAAGGCGTAAATTCAGTGACATTGCCATCATTTTTCTTAAACAACTGGTACATCACCGCATCCCGGGTTGGCTTGCCTGATCCGTTGAGCAAAGGCAGATAACTAATGCCGTCGACCTCCGCAGGAATATCAATGCCACACATTTCCAACAAGTTGGGCATCGTATCGGTTGCGACATCAACCAGATGGTCAACGGTAACCCCGCCCCGAAAGTTAGCCGGATAGCGATTCAGCCGGATAGCGAGCCACAAACGGCACCTGCATTGCCCCCGGTAAGCCTGGGCTTTGATGCCGCAGAAGTCTCCGTGCTGACCCAACATTTCGCCATGATGACTGAGAAAAATAATCATGCTGTCGTCAGCAATACCCAGGGCGTCCAGACGATTTAGAACCACCCCGATGTTATGGATCATGCCGTAATACTCAGCAATGAATTGCCTTATCTCGGCCTCAGCTTCAACCTCACCCACCGGCTTGGTATCACCCGCCGTATGACTCTTGTGCCGGGTTTTTTTCACACCACCGCAGTACTCGTTGAACCGATGATTCTGAACTTCCTGCTGTAGCTGCGCATTGGGCCCCCGGCGGCAGCGGTACATCTTCCGGCTTGTACAAGGCACGCAAATACTCGGGCATGTTCATCGGAAAATGTGGCGGCCCGTAACTGACATAGCCAAAAAACGGTTTGCGATCATCTTTGGCAACCGTCGTTTCGATAAAATCGATTAACTGGTCGGTTTGATAGTCTGGCTCGTACCGCTTCGAAAAGTGTGGGGCACCGTCGTCGTTAAAGTATATTGATTTCGTATATTCATGCCCGCGATTGAATCCGCGGTACCATCGATTTTTCTACATGGACCATGAATTACCTGCGATGCCCAACCTTGACTGCGACCTGGTTTTTGTTAGCGGTTGCCGCCTTTTGCTGCTTAGTGCCGTTTGATTTTGTGCTTGCCGGCCAGGTTTGGGGTACGTCATCAACATTGCAGGCGCTGCATTGCTAATGGGCATTTGGCTCTGGTAAAAGAAGTACGATGCGCCTGATTCCTCGAGCGACTCACCTTTAACACCAACTTGAACCGATTGATATGACAGCCGAGAAAGACAGCATCCCAGTTTGCCCGCCACCCGACCCTAACCCAACAACGCCTATCTTTAATGTACCGGCCGGTGCCTGCGATACCCACGCCCACTTGTTTACCGAGGCAGCCCTGAATCGGTACTCAGACAAGCGCGGTTATACACCGCCCATTGCCAGTATCGATTCGTTTCGGTCGATGCACAAGGTTTTGGGAATTGAGCGCGCCGTATTAACCCAACCAAGCGTTTACGGCACTGACAACACGGCAATTCTCGAAGCCGTTGCCCGCCATTCAGACACAATGCGTGCAGTGGTCGCCGTTGGCAACGACGTTACCGAGAAAGAACTCGAACGACTTAATGAATCCGGCGTTAAGGGCGTGCGTGTCAATATCGTAGACAAAGGGGGAATGCCTTTTAACGACTTGAATGATGTCAAGCGCTTCACTGAACGGATTGCCCAATACGGTTGGCATCTTGAGTTCTTGTTGCACGCCCAGGACTTCCCGGAGATGCGCAAAGACTTTGGCTCTCTGCCTGTCAATATTGTTGTTGGCCACCTCGGTTATATGAAAACCTCTTACGGGCTTGACAACCCCGGGTTCAACGAACTACTCGCAATGACCCGTGACGGCAAGTGCTGGGTCAAGCTCACCGGGAGTTACCGAATCACAGGGGAACAGCAACCGCCTTACAACGACGTTATCCCTTATGGGCAGGCATTGGTCAGCGCTGCGCCGAATCGCATGTTATGGGGCTCTGACTGGCCCCACCCAAGCTATTACGGGGTGATGCCCAATGATGGCTATTTGCTGGATCAACTCGTCGACTGGACTTCGGACGACAAATCACTAATAAAGAAAATCCTGGTTGAGAACCCGGCTGAACTTTATGGATTCGAATAAATATCAGTCAGACGATAGTGATGTTTGTGGCCTTACTTCCCCGCGCGTCAGTTTGGAAATACCCGAGATAACACCCGTTCGCGCAGCAGGCGATGCTGGATCTTCCCGGTTGCAGTGCGCGGCATCTCGTCCTCATTAACGAACACAACCCGGCGCGGGCATTTATAGCCCGACAGGTGCTCCCGGCACCAGGCCGTCAACTGCGCCGCCAGGGCATCGCTAGCGGGGTTTTCCCATTCGCCTTTCGAATTTTTCTCCGAATGCAACGACACAACCGCAAGGACTGATTCACCCCATTTATCATCGGGCACACCAATCACCGCCACGTCACGTACGATTTCATGTTTACTGAGTACAGCCTCAACTTCAGACGGATAGATATTCTCACCACCGCTGATAATCATGTTGCTCTTGCGGTCGACCAGCCAGATGTAGCCATCAGCGTCACGCCTGGCCATATCGCCCACGGAACACCATTGTCCGCGAAATGACTCAGCAGTTTTTTCCGGATTCTTCCAGTAGCCGTCAAAAACATAACTGGTGCGCGAGTACAACTCACCAATCTGTCCGTCGGCGACTTCGTTGCCATGTTCATCAAACAATCGAATAGCGCCGCTGCCGGACCACTCTCGGCCGACAGAACCCAGTTTGTCCAGTTGCTCATCCGGGCGGAGCAAGGTGACCCAGCCAGCTTCCGTTGAGCCGTACAACTCATAGAGTTTGCCGTTATTAAAGTAGTTGAGAATTGCTATCTTCAGGTTTTCTCGGGCCGGCGCGGATGAAATCATCAGGCGACCAACCCGGCTAACGTTGTAGCGGGCGCGCACTGCCTCGGGCAAAGCCAGCACCATCGTAAAGTGGGTTGGCACCAGCGACGTGAATGTCACGCCGTGTTCTGATAAGGCCGCGAGCAAAGCTTCAGGATCGAAGCTTGGGTGATCATCAATGACGATAGTCGCACCCAGATGCATAAAAGTATTGCCGAAGTACAGCGAATTGGCATGGCACAACGGCATCACCAGTAAGGCAGTATCGTCGCGGGTGAAACCCATTTCCAACGCAGTGGCCAATGCAATCAGCGTACTGCCCGCATGGTTTCGAATAGCCCCTTTGGGACGCCCGGTTGTTCCGGAGGTATACATCAACGCGCAAGTCTGCTCTGGTGATACCGCTGGCAACGTGTTGACCATCCCAGGCTTTGGCAACACCGCGCAAAACAGTGTTTCGTAAGCAACCCAGCCGTCGAATTGCGAATCATCGATCAGCAGGTATCGTCCGGGCCCGATCGTGAACCGTTCACGTAAACCATCGATTACCGTGCGAAAGCCGGCACCGGCAATGATTGCGGCAGCTTCGCTATCTTTAACAATGTAGTGAATCTCGTTCGCGGCAAGTCGAAAGTTAATCGGAACCGCGACCAAGGCCGCACGCGCCAGCCCGACATAAATTTCCATCCATTCCAGGCAGTTGGTTGCCAGCACCGCAACCCGGTCACCAGGCTGCAGGCCGGTGGCCAACAGCGCCCGCGCAAGCTTTGTGGCCCGGTCATCCCATTGCGCAAAAGTGAGCGCACGGCGCGAATCACGGGCGCCGGTTTTTTCAGGGTTGAGGCGGGCATGGGTGGCAATAGCGTCTGAAATTGTGAGCAGATGATTCATGGGCGTTGGACTGTCTGTTGACGTTTGGGTGGAACAGGCGATGGCGTCTTGTTGAGGTGGATGCAGATATGCCAGGACCGACTCGGTTCGGTATCCGTCTGTTGTCGACAAGAATTTCGTGGCATTATAGAACTCTGAATTCAGAGTTCAGTATATGTTCTCTCTTTTTATCCCGTCAATTTTCCATGGAGATGAATATGGCCCTTCAAACCTTCTCTAGTAACGCCTGCGCCGCCGTGATCGCCCGAATCCTGAAAGCCCGCGGTGTCAACCGGGTGTTTGGTCTGTGCGGTGGCCACATCATGCCCATCTGGATGCAACTCGATGCCCAGGGGATTCAGATCATCGATGTCCGCGACGAACGTGCCGCTGTCTACATGGCCCATGCTGATGCCGAGTTGCGTGGCGGGTTTGGCGTGGCGCTGGTCACGGCCGGCCCCGGAGTTACCAATGCAATGACCGGTATTGCTAACGCTCATGTTGCGCGGGCCCCGGTGCTGGTGTTATCCGGCGTGCCACCGATGGCGCAGGAGAATCGCGGCGCCTTGCAAGACATCGTTCACACGGATCTCGTGCGTTCAATTACGCGCTACGCACGGACGGTGCGCCATCCCGACCTGGCCCCCCAGGAACTTGACGAAGCAATCAGCCGTGCCCACGGGCACGGTGGAGAAGCTGGCCCGGTTTACCTCGACTTCCCCGTTGATGTGTTGCGCGCGTCAGTATCACCGGCCGTGCAGCTACCCGAATACTTTTCACCACCAGCGGCGCCCGTCCAGGTTCCGGACCCCGCCACGATACGGGCAGCCGTTGACGTGCTCTGGTCCGCCCGCAATCCGCTGGTCATTTCCGGGCGTGGTGCCCGCAAGGCCGGGCCTGCACTTTGCGATCTCTTGTCTCGCCTGGGTGCTGCCTACCTGGACACAGGAGAAAGCCGCGGCCTGGTGCCGGATGATCATCAATCGGTTGTCGGTGCCATGCGCGGTACGGTCATGTCACAAGCAGATGTTGTCCTCACCGTCGGACGTCGTCTGGACTTTCAACTGGCTTATGGGTCACCCGCCGTTTTCGGCGATGCACGCTTCGTTCGCATTGCCGACTGCGCAGCCGAGTTACGCGACAACCGCCGCGGCGAAGTCGAACTGCTTGGATCGCCAGGTGCCGTTTTGCAAGCCTTGCTTGATGAAGCCGGCGACCGAACCGCAGCAACCGACACCGGCTGGAGCGCAGGCTTACGCAGCCAGCATATCGCGCGCGCTGACAAGCTGGTGACTTCGATGCGACAAGCGCCACCGGGTAGCGATGGCTTGATGCATCCTAACCGGGTGTTAAGCGCCTTGCGCGACGCTTTACCCGACAACGCGATGGTGATCGCAGACGGCGGCGATTTTCTCAGCTTTGCGAGAGTCGGGCTGCCGGCGGCTACCTACATGGACCCGGGCTCTCTTGGCTGTATTGGCATCGGCACACCGTTTGGCGTTGCCGCCAGCCTGGCCCTGCCTGATCAGACGGTGGTTGTTGCCACCGGTGACGGTGCATTCGGCTTCAACGCAATGGAAATGGATACTGCGGCACGCCACAAGGCGCCGGTGCTGATCGTGGTAGCGAACAATGCCTCCTGGGCAATTGAAGTTCGTGATCAACAGGAAACCCACGGCAAGGTCGTTGGCACCCATTTACAGTCGTCAGATCATGCGGCAATGGCGCGGGCGTTTGGACTGCACGGTGAGCGGGTCGACGATCCAGCCGATCTGGCAGCTGCAATCCAGCGAGCACTGGCTAATCTGCCGGCACTGATCGACGTAGTGGTCACACCGGAAGCGGTATCATCAGATGCCAAATCCGGCCTCGCCTGGGTACCAGATTTGCAACCACTGCAAGCATGGGACAACGCTGAACGAGACTGGCGTGCGGGCCCTGGCAATGAAAAAGACAACAACTAGCACCCACCAATGCATAGAAGCCAATGAAAATGTTGCCAGCGCAACCGCGCCTGGATGAACAAGTGCACGACGCGATCCTGCAGGAAATCACCTCGGGAAAACTACCACCCGGTGCCCGCGTGATCCAGGAGACTATTGCGCAGGAATTAGGCGTATCGCGCCAGCCGGTGCAGCAGGCTCTGGCCCTGCTGCGCAATCAGGGTTTGTTGCGGGATGCACCGGGGCGCGGGCTGGTGGTTGCCCCGCTCGACCCGGATCATATTGCTGCAATGTATGACATGCGGGCAGTTGTCGAAGGCCTGGCCTGCCGCAAAGCGGCTGAATTGAATTCGAAAGCCGTCCAGCAAAACGGAGCTGGCCTCATCCAGGCCGGGCGGGATGCAGTGGCCAGAGAGTCAGTAACCGACATGGTCGCGGCCGACATCGCATTTCACGAGTTTATTTACTCAATGTCCGAGAATCCATTGATTGCACCCGCCATGGCGATGCACTGGCATTACACCCACCGTGTGATGGGTGAGGTGTTAATGCGTGACGAGCAGCCGCGGCAAATCTGGGATCAGCACGAGGCAATATTCAACGCAGTTGTTTCCGGTGATGGGCCTGCTGCTGAACGGCTTGCCCGTCAGCACATCCTGACAGCGGCGCGGCGCATAGTACTCAGATTGAGGGGCGGGTAACCGGCAATCCACCGGGTAATCCACAGCTCAGTAAGCAGCAACATGAATCTTTTATACACGGCATACTAGCCCTACTCTATTCTCCGAGGAAACAATCATGCAAGTATTTCACGCCAGGTCAGCTAATGCCCAATCCGAACAACGCGGCGAAACTTTTACCGGCACGGTTTGGGCCGACCCGGTCATGCCGTTTACTGATGGCGTTCAAATAAACAACGTGTTCTTTTCGCCCGGCGCCCGCACCTTCTGGCATGCCCACGAAAACGGCCAGGTACTTCATGTCACCGCTGGCCAGGGCTGGATCTGCAAAGAAAGCGAAGCGCCGCAAGTCATTCGAGCCGGCGATGTGGTCTGGATTGCGCCCAATGAACGCCACTGGCACGGTGCGGCGAGCGGCAGTTATATGATTCATATGGCGACCTCGATCGGGGTAACCGACTGGCAGGACGCAGTGGCGCAAGCAGACTATGAGTTAGCTACCTGAAACCTTGCGTAGTAGAACCGGTAACCCGAATCGGGGAGCCGGCATAGTTGATTTATGCCAGTATTGGGTCGGTCAACCTATTTTTGAAGTTTTGGAAAATCGACAAAAAACGTCGTGCCCTCTCCGTTTGTAGACGTGTAGCCAATCGTCCCTCTCATTTGCTCGACAAAGCCTTTACAAATGCTTAACCCTAAACCAAAGCCTTCTTTCCCGCTTGCCTGAACTGCCGCGGCGCGCGAGAACTTGTCGAAAATGTGTGGTCTGAACGCAATCGGTATACCGGCACCTGAATCTGAAATGGAAACACGTACCGATTGACCCACCAGTGCGGTGCGAACCTGAATCGTCGATCCCAGCGGCGAGAACTTGATGGCGTTAGTCAAAAGATTGGTAAATATTTGCTGCAAACGCTGAGAGTCCGCAAAGATCTCGCCTACCGGCGTGGCGCCCGTAGAATCGATTCCGATTCCAGCCTTCGCTGCAATTGGCGCCACAACTTTTAGCGTTTCATTGAGTGGATCAAGAACATCCACAATTTCGCTGCGCAGTTTAACCCCGCCTGCATCAAGCTGATTGACGTCTAAGATGTCTTCGACGAGAACTGAAAGCTGCCGGCAATTTCGCTGACACATTTCCAGCAATTCCACTCTTGACGCTGCATCGGATTCGTTCTCCAAGGCGCCCATTACCTCAAGCGCTCCGGATATCACGGTCAAGGGCGTACGCAACTCATGGCTAACCATAGAACAAAAGTCGAATTGCATTTGTTCTTCCCGCTTACGAGCGGTAATGTCCACCCCCATGATAATAAATCGGCCTGGTGGCCCGGTACCCGCCTGCATTGGATAACCTTCGACCTTAGCCCAGATCGGGCGGCCATTCTTATGCTGAAGTAATACCTCTTCGCCAAAGCGCCTTTTCTTTCGTATTGCACGCACTATCGCTCGTCGGGCTTCGGAAGGAATGCCTTCATTGAGCAAATACTCTTTTGAATCGCGCCCGATAATTTCTGGTTTCTTAAATCCTAATAACAGTTCTAAATGTGGATTACACCATTCAATGATTCCCTCTGCATTAACAATAACGACAAACGCGTGGACCTTTTCGATCAGAAAGGCTTGTTCGTCCAGTCGATTTTGCGCGAGCTTAATTTCGGTAAGATCCCTGATGCGAACAAGCCTGAGCGCACGCTGATCGCCGGCGACCTGTTTTATATCGACTTCGAGATGTCGGTGCAGGCCAATTGAGTCAATCGCCTCAATTTCCTGCGGCGCGTCGATATCGGAGAATGGATCGAAGTCGGGCCCCAAAAGCTGCCGTATATCCAGGGTTGCGCCAGGCTCGAAGGCAAACCTCAAAAGCGATTGCGCAGCGCGGTTGCATGACGCAATCGTTCCAGCTGAATCGTAAGTAATCAGACCGTCGGTAATCGTGTCAAAAATCAGACTGAGCCGGTCGGACATGACCTCAAGCGCCTCGGTACGTGCGAGCAAAGCGCTTTCCAGGTACGACTTGGTATTTCCGAATCGTTGGTAGGTCTCTGTTAAGGCGGAAGACAGCATTTCGATTGTCGCCGCATCAAACAGAAGACTCACCTGAGCGCCATCGGCACTTTGCTTCGCTGGCTTGCTACCCGTCTCAGTTGGCTTTGTGAGAAGCGAGATTAATTTGTTCGCCCTAACGTCGGAATCTTCTTGTGGCCCATGCCGGGCTAGCCCAGGCTTTTGAGAATCGCGAACATCAGGGTTATCTGGCCCAAACCGGGGTCTGATGATGCGCTGCTCAGGCCCAGACGGAAGAGGAATGGCCAGGTATTCTGTATCGCTGCGCTGATCAAATGCTGATTCCGTTTTTACTGCAATGGGCGACGACGTGTCGCTGTCAGCGTCAGACTCACGTATAGCCAATTTCTCATCTTGGGTCGGAACAATATATATTCCTTGACATCCCTCAAGGTATCGACCGGGATAAATAGTACTCAATGCCATAGTTCGGTCCGACTGCGCCGCACGTCGACAATTACGCTTTGGCTTGCCTACTGAACGGATCATGCTGTTCCGGCGTTTCCGGCGTATCCGGCGTATCCGGCGTATTCGACATTCATCCCTGGCTTTATAACGCCACTAGTCAATATATAGAACAACTTCAAGTTCTCCACCCGTTTCCCGATACTGCACCAAAGGAACTATGCCCTGGGAATAGATCTCCGATCTCAGGCTGTGTTGGACTGCGCCGCAAGCTCAAGCAAATTGGAAGTTAATGACCCAAACACAAGGAGCCACACAAAAACAAACGAGTTCAGAGAACTCAAGCCGTAAAACTGCATTTCTGGGTGCCTTGTTTCATCAACGCACCGGCTGGATTGTTCTTGCTATTTCATTGGCGCTCACCGCATTAGCCTGGCAATTTTCGTCCGAATATGTTCAGAAACGCGAAGAAGACAAATTCAATTTCCAGGTGACAGAAATTGAATCGGCGATTGTAAAGCGGATGAAAAGCTATGAATACGTATTGAC
>JBAUID010000236.1:0-6982 GCA_049680625.1 Burkholderiaceae bacterium
GTGGCGGTGCAGACAATCAAGGCGGTCGCCCGCGGTCCATGGGCTGCCAACATGGCGCGCGGACAGACCACCTGGTATCAACCCCTGGAAGCGGAGGACGATATCCGCTTAGCTGTGCGTTGGGTGCTGGCGCGCGCCGGGTTGTTTCTCAATTCGGTTGGTGACGTCGACATTCTGCCCGCTGTATTACGTGCCGCGAATGAGCCAGGGCCGGCGCCGTCGGAAAGTGACATGGTTGAACTGGCCAAACGCTGCGATCTCACCACGATCTTTGGATTGTAAGCCGGGGCAACTAATTGGCAACATACCCACCGTCAACGTTGTACGCCGCACCGCTGACGTAGGATGCCCGCCCCGAGCATAACCAGCACACCATTTCGGCAATCTCCTGAGCCGTACCCATCCGTTTGAATGGCGTCGTGGCCAACACTTCATCACCGCGCCGGCTCATCACTTCACGTGTCATTTCTGTTTCAATATATCCCGGACACACCGCGTTAACTCGAATATTGTCAGCTGCATATTCAATCGCCGCGGTTTTGGTCAGGCCGATAACGCCGTGCTTGGCTGCGACGTAAGCGCTGGACGTTGGCAGGCCAACCAGACCGGCAATTGACGATGTATTGACAATGGCACCACCGCCTTGTTTGGTCATTACGTCTAACTGGGCACGCATCGCAAGCCACACCCCTTTCAGGTTGACTGCAATCATCCGGTCAAATGCTTCTTCAGACCATTCGGCTGTTTTCTGACCCTTCGCGCCAACCTGATAGGCCGCAATACCGGCGTTGTTAAACGCACAATCCAGGCGGCCGAATGCCTTCACTGCGCTGTCTACCATGGCATTGACCTGCGCGGGCTGGGTGATTTCAACGCCGATGGCAATGGCCTCGCCACCGGCCTTATCTATCATTGCGACGGTTTGGTTGGCGCCGTCTTCATCAAGATCGGCAACGGCAACCCGGGCTCCTTCGCGGGCAAACAAAATGGCGGTAGCCTGGCCAATGCCACGGGCACCCCCCGATATCAGAGCTGCTTTGTCTTTCAACATCCCTGCTTGATTTTCAGCCATGGTTGTCTCCTCCGGTTTGGTTTTTGATGTGATAAAAACAGGCTTACGAACGCAACACCAGGCCAGCGCCCGACCCCACCAACTGTCCGTCGGAGTAGGTTAGTGCGCCGTTCACAATCGTGTGTTGTACGCCCCGAGACGGCATCACCATCCGCTTGCCGCCGCCCGGCAGATCAAAGCGGCGCTCACCGCGATTCGATGATCCAATCGAGGCTGGATCGAAAATAGTTATGTCGGCCGCCAGCCCCGCTTGCAGGCGCCCACGGTCTTTTATACCAAACAAATCAGCGGGGTCTGAAGTCAATCGGCGCACACCTTCTTCCAGCGTCAAAACGCCGCGCTCACGCACCCAGGTGCCGAGCAGGTACGTTGGATACCCCGAGTCGCACAACATGTCGACATGGGCGCCGCCGTCACCAAGCCCTATCAGAATGGCCGGGTTGTTAAGCAATTCTGCCATTCGGTCAACCCGGGTGTTAAACGACGTGACGGTAAATTCAAGCTGTAGGTCGTCTGCGATTGTGAGATCAAGAAAGGCGTCGACCCCGTCTTTGCCAATCGCAAGCGCAATGTCTGCTACCGACATGCCTTCGTAGCGTTTCACTTCCGGGGCAAAGCCTTCATGTAAGGTGATGTGCCCCCAGTCGCTAATGCCTAATGGGTTTTTCAGCTCTTCGCGGAACTGATTGCGAAAGTTCGGATCACTGTAGACGGCTTTTTGTGCCTCTTTCGACTTGTCAGCGAAGACGCGTTTCCACGACGGATAAGCCGCAAAAGAAAACGGGCTGCGCATATCAATCTCGCGGGTCAGCGGCAGCGGTGAGGTCTGTGGGCGCGCGCCCTTGGCAATCATCGGCGCGGCCCGCTTGAGCGTGTCACGCACTGCCTCGGAAATATCATCACGATCGAAAAGCGCTATAAAAGTTACCGGGCGACCGCTTTCATCAAGCAGGAAATCAAGTACTTCACACTGGTCTTGCTCCAGTACTCCGATCTGCCGGGTGAGCGCAACTTCAATGGCACCTTTGTTTTTCTTCTTTAGAACGTTGGCATAGGCTTTGAGCTCGTTCCGACTCGCATTGCGGCAGGCCAGCGGGCGACCACCAAAGCCAAGGTGCTGATTAAGAATGGTGCTGGAGAACCCAAATGCGCCCGCGTCCATGGCTTCGCCCAGCAGACCGGAAATTTTTGCGGTTTCCTCCGGGTTTGCCTCGCGCTCCATCGACTCTTCGCCCATTACGTAATGTCTGAACGGGGTCAGTGGCGCCAGAAAGCCAAGATTAACTGACGGTTTTCGGCGCTGCGCTGCATCCATGAATTCGGGAAAAGTTTCCCAGTCCCAGGTAATGCCTTTGTTTAATACCTCAAAGGGGATTGATTCCACATTAACCAGATCGTGCATCGCAATTTCTCGCGATTCGGGCAGGCATGGGGCAATGCCTACCCCACAGTTTCCCATGACCACACTGGTGACCCCGTGCCATGATGACGGTGTTACCGCGCCATCCCAACAGATCTGAGCATCGTAATGAGTATGGGGGTCGATGAATCCGGGTGAGACGACACAATCGCCCGCATCAATCGCTTGTTTGGCGGCTGCGCCTTTGAGCGGGCCAATCTCGACAATCCTGCCGTCGGTTACCGCAACATCGGCGTGGATGCCCGCGCTGCCTGTGCCGTCAATGACAAGGCCGTTCTTAATCAGTAAGTCGTATGGCATGATGAAACTGTTCCAAAAATTCTCAGATGATTTAGGCTTCTTCGGGTCCGGTGTCACAGACCCCTCTGGCCCATTGTTGACGTCGAAAGAAAGCCTGCACAGTACGGTGCAGGCTTTCCCGTTGATCGTCGAGCCAGCTTTGCTTCAGTTGCTACTTAATACATAGCTATCGGGTTACCTGGTGAGCCGGTGCCACCTTTGATCTTAAGCGGCGACCAGGCAAACATGAATTCGTAGGCTTTGTCGGCAACCAGCTGACTAAGATCCATATTTTCCAGGTTCCAGATGCCGCGTTTAGTCATCATTTTGATGTGGCATTCAAACGGTTGATCACCTTCACCGGGTACTGCTTCACTGGCCCAGGTGTCCGAGCCCCACAGGATGATTTTGCGAGACGCGAGATACTCACAAGCTGAAATACCAAAGCCAGGTTCACCTGAATTGAACTTGGCTACCCGTTTGCTCTGCTCGTCCGGTGAGAACGTACCCCACATTTTTGGGTCCCAGATATTGCCATGACCGGTGTATAAGAAAACGCAGTCACCTTCACCAATTTCATCGATACCTTGAAGCTTGACCATCTCTTTCACGTCGGCATCGGTAATGATGCCGGGGTCCCCTTTGCCTTTGGGAATGGGCAATGCATCCATCTTGCGCAGTGCGGTTGCATCAAGCAAAACCCCGCGACAGACAAAACCTTTTTGCGCGACGAACTCAACACCCAGGCCGCCCATTCCGTAACTGCTGACATCTTTATCATGCAGAAAGCGACCGTTATAGAAAAATTCACCCTTTGATGTGATAACACCGATATGACCGGGGCCGTCAAACTGAGTGCCGATCTGGCCAATTTCAGTGGAGAGATATTCGTCGTTGTATACCAGTTGCTGATCGCCAAACGGCCCGCCGGTGGGTAGCCCCGGAATAGTCATGCGCCAGCCGCGGCTGCCAAATGCGGGCGCGGACTGTTCATAGACTTTCCCCAGAGTCGCCACCTTGCCTTGTTTAACCAGGGTGGCAGCTTTCAAAACCATGTCGGGTGTCGTTCGATTGGGTGCGCCGACTTTGTCATCAGCACCCCACTCACTGGGCGCCCAGTTCTGAGTTAGTGGCTCGTCATTCGCTGCACCAGCGGTGCCAGAACCAAGCGCCACTGCGAGCGCAGCTGCGGAAATTTTCAAGCGACCCGTAATCGTTGAGATACTCATTGAATCCTCCATGCAAACGTTTAAGTTCGAAATATTGACTGGCGCTATCCGTGTCGTACCTTCGCTGGCGAACAATGAAAGCGCATTTCAGTCTACTCCCAATTAACCTGGGCTTGTGGCCCTGATTACTGCATCGTGGATTGCGTTTCTGCCGACGAATTCGCCGATGAAAACGCTGTAATTTTCACTACTTGATTTTTGAGAATCGACTGAGTTGGGCAGACCAATGCGAACCAGTAGCCCACTGGCGCAAATGCGCTGCGTCGCCCTGGGTTGGGTCGAGTGCGCATGCGGTTCGCCAGCCCAGGCACAACATACAAGACAGGACCGGGCATGCAAATCGCTGGTGCAGTCGGACCAGGGTTGCCAGGGTTGGCATGCCGGTGCCGAGAATCACGATGGCATCAACGCCAGATGTATCCAGCGAGGCCATCGCTTGGTCACCGTCGCTGGAGTTCATTGAGTAAATTGGATGAAATCCGGACTCACCGGTTGCCTGTACCTTGGCTTTAATCGACAGGCCACGTTCAATCCAGTACGGGCCACAGGCTTCATCAACATCGCCGTCGTAAGGTGACACCAAAACAATGTTCTTCGCCTGCAGTGTTTGTAACGCGTGGTCAACCGCGGTCGCCGCACTGAACACCGGTATTTTCAATTCTTCGGCAATACCGCTAAGAATGGCATCTTCACGGGCTGCACCGACAAAGTAAGCGGTACCGGTACAGCCCAGGGCAAGGGCTTCAATTGGTGCATTGCCAAACTGCCGGCATGATTGCGGCAATTCATCCATGTAGTCGATGAGGCGTTCGCGGATGCTTGGCTTACCACTTTTCAAACGCGCGTTTAGCCAGGTAACCCCGTTTGGCATCAATACCGAAAACTCTGGTTCGACAGTCGTGTTTGCCTGTGGTGTTAACAAGCCTACCAGGCCATTGGGCGCGTACTCGGGTCTCATGGCGTTAGTTTTTCCTTGATTAAAGCCAGCCAGCAGCGCGCGGCAGCCACAGGCTGAGTGATGGCACCAGTATCAAGAGAATCAACCGTGCAAGATCGGCGAAAACAAAAGGAATCACCCCTCTGAAAATGGTGCTCAACGGGTATTCGGGGGCCATGCCGTGCAGTACAAAGACGTTGATGCCAATGGGTGGTGTGATCATCCCTAATTCGATCACGACGATGTTTATCACACCCCACCAGATCGGGTCGTAACCCATGCCGGTAATTAGCGGATAAACAAAAGGCAGGGTCAGCACCATGGCTGCAATCGTGTCAAAAATGGCGCCGAGAATCAGGTACATCACTTGTAGTAACAAGATGATGGTCAGCGGTGGCAGGCCGGTGGCTTCGATGCTCTCAACAATTTTCTCGGGCAGGCCGGATAAGGTGGCGAAATATGAAAAAACCGACGCGCCGATAATCAATACAAAAATTAAACCCGTTGATTGCGCCGTATCGCGCAGGCATTCCAGGAAGTTGCGCAAGCTCATCCGGCGACGCACGACGGCGAGGATCAACGCAATAGATGCGCCAACCGAAGCGGCTTCGGTGACGCTGAATATGCCGGAGTAAATGCCGCCGGATACGGCGACCGCCAGTAAAAGTATTGCCCAGCAGTCGAGAAAAGTTTTGACCCGGGCCGGCCAGCCGACACGTTCGCCCAGCGGCGCCGTCTCGGGATAAAGACGGGTATAAACAGCGATCGCCACGAAGTAAAACGCGACCGCTAACAAGCCTGGAATGACGGCAGCGAGAAACAACGCAATGACCGAATTTTCTGTCAGCGTGCCGTACAGAATCATTACCACTGAGGGGGGGATAATCATGCCCAGGGTGCCGCCAGACGCTACCGCGCCTGACGAGAGGGCGGCTGAATAGCCCCGGGCGCGCATCTCGGGCAGGGCTACCCGTGTCATGGTTGCTGCCGTGGCAACCGATGAACCGGAAACCGCGCCAAAGCCGGCACAAGCGCCGATTGTTGCGAATACCAGGCCACCTCGCCAGTGACCGAAAAATGAATAAGCCAGCCGATATAACTCGGCTGACAGGCCACCGGTGTGCGCAAAATTGCCCATCAGCAGGAACATTGCTATCACCGCCAGGCCTTCAGCAGAGATGGCACTCGAGGGTTCCGTGCGAAGCAGGGTGACGGCAGCATCCCAGCCGATGATGGCGGTACAACCGCCAATCCCCACCAGGCCTAGTGCAACGCCAATCGGCACATGCATCAGGATCAAAACAAGCAGAATCAACAAGCCGATCAAGCCGATCGTGATCGGGTCCATTGCTAGTTCACTTCCGTGCCATCGAAACCGCGGGCGCGGCGCCAGCGTGACCACAGCACCCAGCATTGAACCGGTACGGTCAGGCTGATCAGTACGGTGGTAACCCACCACCACGGCGCAAGCCTTAATTCGATGGTTCGGGTCGTGCGGTTGTTCGCCGCGTAATCGAGCGTGAGCAAAACAAACTGCCAGGCAATCAGTGCAAAGAAAACCAGCGTAAGAAACGCGCCGAGCACCTCAAGCCAGTGGCTGGTCCGCGGCCCGGCGGCCTTGCCAACCAGGCGAATCGTGACATTATTGTCATTCAGCAACCCGGCCGGGAAGCAACCGGCAATTACTATGCCAAACAAGACAACGGTGTAATCAGAAAAGCCGTTGATCCGGGCCAGGCCAAGTGTGCGCGCCAACCCGTCGTAAAACGTCAGTAAGGCAATGATCACTAGGGCCAGGAAAGCAACGGTTGCTATCCAGGCTGTTCCCTGGTGCAGTATTCGGCCGGCCCCACTCGCCGGCGCTGGTGTTGTCGTTGGTGATAATGATGCCGGGGGCGGGGGAATTGAGCCGTTGGACACCGTAACCTCGAAGCGGTTGGTCGGGTGACGGCTTACTTGCGCATTGCCTTAAGCATCGCCTGGACTTCATCGTAAACCTGCTGTCCGCCGGGTGTTTTTTCAATCCACCACTGGTGAACTGCCAG
>JBAUID010000237.1:0-1730 GCA_049680625.1 Burkholderiaceae bacterium
TCGTCTGCGCCGGCTTGCAACGCCTTAATCACATCTTCTTCGGCGTCGCGAGCGGTTGCCCTGTGTGTCAACCTGAGCTCATACAGTCACAGTATGAGATAAAGTAGATTCGGGGCTACTCAGGAGAGGTGGTCCCGTTTGTTTGAACAGCTAAAGCCAATAGATAAGTGGTTTTCCTTTGGTGGTTTACGGTGCTGAGTTGTCCACGGTGGCGGACGTCGCCTGCGACGAACGGCCGACGCGGTGGGCAACTCATTGCGCACCACTCATGCTGCTAGTTTAAGGGTTGATTGCGGTTTCTCGTAGGCCTGCATCGGTGGAACTCTACCCACCGAAGAGTGCGGTCGGCCTGTGTTGTACCAGTCGATGAAGGCAGCAATGCCGCGCCGAGCGTCGGCGACACTGTCATACGCTTTCAGGTAGATCTCCTCATACTTGATCGTGCGCCAGAATCGCTCAATGAATACGTTGTCACGCCAGGCGCCTCGCCCGTCCATACTGATCTGACTACCTGACCCCAGCACCGTGTCGGTAAATTCTTCGGCCGTAAACTGACTGCCTTGGTCGGTATTCACGATCTCTGGTGCTCCGTAACGCCTGAGCGCTACCTGCAGCGCCTCAACAGCATGGCAGGCCTCTAAGGTGGTGGCCAGCCGGTGCGATAAGACCGTACGCGTGGCGACATCGATCACGGCGGTCAGATACACAAACCCGCTACTCATAGGTACATAAGTCGTGTCCATCGCCCACACCTGATTCGGTTGGTCAATGCTCAGATGACGAAGCAAATAAGGGAACACCTTATGACCGGGGTGTTTGTCGCTGGTCCTGGGCTTTCGGTAAACTGCTTCGATGCCCATCCGGCGCATCAGTGTGCCAGCATGCTTACGGCCAATGACAATGCCTTCCAGGCGCAACAGGTCGCGCATCATTCGGCTACCTGCCGTCGGGCAAACCAGGTGCAGCTCATCAATGCGCCGCATCACATGAAGGTCATGTGCAGAGGTCGGGCGCGGTAGGTAGTACACCGTGCCACGGCTGATATTGAGCAGTTCGGCTTGCCGGGTGACTGGTAGTTTATGCGTTCGGTCAATCATCGCTTTGCGCTCAGCAATCCCGCCTTGGTGAGCGCGCCGCTTAAAAAATCGATCTCCAGTGCCTGCTGACCGATTTTGGCGTGCAACTCCTTCAGATCCGCAGGCTCCGCCGAACTCGACGAGGCGCCTCGCTCAAACGCCTCGGACGACGCGGCCACCAGCTGGCGTTTCCACTCATTGATCTGGGTGGGGTGTACCTCGTATTTCTTGGCTAACTCAGCCACTGTCTTCTCTTCACGCAGCGCCTCCAGCGCCACGCGTGCCTTGAATGCCGCGGTGTGATTTCGTCGGGATTTCCGTGCCATTTCCTGCTCCTTGCGTACGGGCTATGATGCCCTGAAATACCGCAGGATTTCCACTTAACCGACTGTTCAAATTTCCGGGGCCGCCTCTAACAGATCAAGTAGCGTTGCCAGGTAGAGCCAGCCCTGATCAGTCCACAGTGGAGTAAGAGGCGGGGCGCATTTCACCTGTTTCCCCGCCTCTCCTCCCCGAACCGGACATGCACCTCTCAGCGCATCCGGCTCTCCATTGAAGCGTTGCCCATGGCAAAGGCGATATCAGCATATCGCGATTCAGTCGTACGACGACTGTCCTCGCGAATGATGAATGGGTTCTCGAATGGGGTTCTCC
>JBAUID010000238.1:0-7543 GCA_049680625.1 Burkholderiaceae bacterium
AAGGCCGAGATCATTACGATGCGAAACCCCGGCGTTGATGCAGCCAACCGCGCCGGCCAGTACGTCGAACCAGAAGACTGGAATGCGTTGATTTCTGATCCCGATGTGGTGGTGATTGATACCCGAAACGACTACGAAGTTGCGATTGGAACGTTTCGAAATTCAATCGACCCGAAGACCCGGCAATTCAGTGATTTGTCAGCCTGGGTTGATAAGCAGGACGTGCTAAAGGACAAACCGCGGGTAGCCATGTTTTGCACGGGTGGAATTCGATGCGAAAAATCCACAGCCTTGCTCAGGGCCAAAGGTTTCGACGACGTGTATCACCTGCGTGGCGGCATTTTGAAATACCTTGAGAAAATACCACCACAGAACAGCTTGTTTGACGGTGAGTGTTTTGTTTTTGACGAGCGCGTCTCTGTTGACCACCACCTCAGACAAGGTCACTACCTGATGTGCTATGGCTGCGGGCGCCCGATAGATAAGAATGATGCCAATGCTGAAAACTATGTACGGGCTCAGTCCTGCCCTAATTGCGCTGAAAAATCCGAGGCCAACACCAATTACCAACAGGAATGAAAGCCACTGAACTGACACCTGCTCAGCTGCCGATTCTGTATTCGTTTCGGCGCTGTCCGTACGCCATGCGCACTCGGATGACCCTATGGCATGCCGGCCTGGCTTGCGAGCTGCGTGAAGTGAGTTTGCGAAACAAACCGGAGGAAATGCTGGCTGCTTCACCCAAAGGGACTGTACCCGTTCTAATCGATACCGACGGGACGGTTTTTGACGAGAGCCTTGACATCATGCGTTGGGCGTTAAAGAGAAACGACCCGGAGCAATGGTTGCAACCGGAAACGGGTGACGCAGCAGAAATGTTCCAGTTGATCACTCTGTTTGACGACAGATTCAAAATCCACCTGGACAGGTATAAGTACGCATCCCGCTACGCAGCAGAAAACAACGGCCTTGGTGTTGACTCACTGGAACATCGCCAGCAGGCCCTGGATCTTGTTGCGAACAATCTCGCCCCGCGGTTGGAGAAACAAACATATTTGTTCGGGTCGAAGTTAACAATAGCCGACGTCGCCATTTCCCCATTCATGCGGCAATTCGCCAATACCGAACCCCATTGGTTCGCTGACAACGTGAACCAGGACGTCCAAAACTGGCTAAGTCGATTCTTACAGCTAGCGATATTTGAGCAAAGCATGAAAAAATATGACCTCTGGCAAAGCGGTGGAGTTGGAGTTCGTTTTTCAACGTAGGCCCATACACAAAATTGCTAAAAATCCAGAGAATTTCATCTGCATAAATAGCAACTAATCTGATATGCGTGAAATCGAAACAATGCCACCCTGACAACGGTGATGTAAACTCAACACAGGTTTCGCCCGCGACTAGAGATCCACTTGCCCCTCGCCGTAATTATTGTCAGTTTCGAGTCTGTTCAATTGTTGCCTCAATCCGTTGCCAGTGCGATTGAGCAAACGCAACCTGGGGACACCGTCATTTTGTGGGACAACGGTAGCGGGCTATCTACACAGCAGTGTCTGAATTCTTTGCAGTCAAAATGGCCTGACTTGAACATCCACCGTTCACCGAAGAACCTTGGATTTGCCGGTGGGAACAATAAGGCGGCGATGCTGGTGCCCAAACATGATCTGTTGCTGCTTAATCCAGATGCGATTTTACAGCCGGGCGCACTTAACGCAATGCGCACAGCACTAGAAGACAATGCCAGAACGGCGGCGGTTGGCGCGGTACAGTTCAGCCTTGATATACAAACAATCGACGGCCTGGGGGACGCTTACCACTTCACGGGCCTGCCTTGGCGATCAGCATTTGGAGCACCCGCGTCACAATTGACCACGATTTTGAATGATCACGGTAAACGAACGAGCCCCATATTCTCAGCATGTGGTGCAGCGGCGCTTTATCGACGTTGCGCATGGGATGCCGCCAATGGATTTGATATCGACTATTTCTGCTATTGCGAGGACGTTGACCTGGGGTTCCGTCTTCGCCTGGCCGGATGGGATTGTTTGCGTGCCAATGCCGCCCACGTACTACACGCCGGCTCGTTAAGCACGGGAAAAGACAGCGATTTTTCGGTCTATCACGGGCACCGTAATCTGGTGTGGACCTTCGTGAAGAACATGCCAACTGTTTTGTTAGCTTTATTTCTGCTGCCCCATCTGCTAATGAACGCGTTGGCGATGATTCACTATCTACTTTTGGGGCGCGGCAAAACCATCGCCCACGCCAAGTGGGATGCCTTCAAAGGGCTTCCAGGTGCATGGAAAAAACGTGCCAGAATCCACCAGAGCCGCCGTATATCATCATGGCAACTTTGGAAGATTCTGAGCAAAAGTCCATTGAAGACAAAAAATGCATGAACAAGAGGTTAGCGCAACATGAAAGTGCTCATTTTGGGCGGAAACGGTTTCATTGGTGGGCACCTTGTCGACGCCTTTCAACTATCCGGGTCGAAGGTCAGAGTCCTGGACAGGCCTCATAGCTTGCGCACAAAACCTATTGCCGGGGTTGATTATCGTCACGCTGATTTCCAGGATCAGGCTTCCTTAGCAGAAGCCTTGGTGGACATTGACCTGGTATTGCATCTGGTCAGTTCAACCGTTCCGAGCACGTCGAACCTGGATCCGATCGCTGACATCGAAAGTAACTTGGTAGGCAGTGTTCGCCTACTTCAACAAATGCGCCAAGTCGGTACGCCTCGAATCATTTTTCTGTCTTCAGGTGGCACTGTTTATGGTAATCCCAAACAATTGCCCGTCAGCGAATCGCATCCATTGCAACCAATTTCATCGTATGGAGTCGTCAAGGTAGCTATTGAAAACTATCTGAACATGTATCAAGTGCTCTACGGATTGTCCAGCACAGTTTTGCGCGTGTCGAACCCCTACGGCCCGCGTCAGGCGCATATTGGTGTGCAAGGTGCCATCCCTACATTCTTCAACCGGATTCTGAGCGAGGAATCGATTAAAATCTGGGGCGAAGGCGAAATCATCCGTGACTATATTTTCATCGACGATTTAGTCCAGGCCATCATGGCTGCTGCCAATCAATCGGTGAATGGGGTATTCAACATCGGCGCCGGATCGGGCGTCTCTCTGATCGATTTACTTAAAACCGTTGGAGAAGTCGCCCAGGCAACGCCGAAAATAGAATTCCTGGCAGCACGCGACTTCGACGTGAAAGAAACTTACCTGGATATCACCAAGGCGAAAACCCATTTGGGCTGGAAACCCACGGTCAGTCTACGGGACGGCTGTGAACGATATTGGGCTTGGCTTAAATCAGCGCAGCTTTGAGGCGTCACTTGCGAAATACGCGAGACGCCAGTACCTGGCAAGATACAGGAAACCTAAAGGTATTGGTTAGAGCGAAGAAACCGGTCAGCGCTGTCGACCGAGTCAATTGATAAGTCATCTTCAAGCACTTTAAATATCTTCCTAATTTCGATGTCTTGTAATGTACGGGACTCGCTAATTGTGTTGCTGCCGTGAACCCGATAATAGGTGAGGTATTCAGCAATGTACCTCACCTTTCCCTGCATCATGCACCGAATAGCGAAATCCCAGTCGTGGGCGTAGCGATAGTCCCGGAACCCCCCGACTTGCTCCCAAAGCGACTTCTTAAACAGCATGTTACTGGTAGTTGCGATGTAGTTTTGAGAGAACATCATTAGCAATAATCGCTTGTCCGCGACGGGTTCGCCAGTGAATGGCGGAAACGGGTATTGAGGGTCAAGGAACGCCCGTTTTCTTCCAATGGTTGTTGAATCACCATCAATGATTGCAAGATTTCCGAAGCAAAAATCAAATTGAAACATCTTGGATAAATTGCGAATCACTGAAAAACGCCCAGGCACAAATTTGTCATCTGAGTTCAACACCGCTACCCAATCGTTTCGCACTGCATTCGTTAGCCGATTTAGCATTGCGTGGGCACCCACATTTACTGCCGGTTTTTCCGTTAAATTGCGCACTTTGCCGGGAAATCTCTTTGCCGCCAATTCGATGATCTGCGCCGATCTATCTCGAGACCCGTCGTCCGCGATAAGCACTTCGCTAACAAGGTTGTCTGAAAGTACAGACACAAGGGCTTCGTCCAAATATTTATCATGGTTGTAAACGGGAATCACAACGGAAAACATCCGTCTACCCTTTTAGCCAATGATAAATAGAGCGTGCCCGCTTACTACTTGCCAATCGAGATCGAATCTTGTGGCGCGCGCCGTTCGAAACCTGCTGCCAATTTGGCTCGGCTTTCAGCATAGCGTTATTCAGGTACGTCATCGGGGCGACGGTTGACAGTTGTTCGTGCTCAACTACTTTTGCCATTCGCCGATCGAATAATTCCAACGCATAGGTGTAACCGGCTGAGCGATTCGCCTCTTCCATATCGTATGACCAGATAATGCCCTTGTGGTACGCCAATTCAAACGCCGCACCGATAAAAGCGGTATGCCAGGCTTGCGAACCCAACTGCCCACTGCGGTCAGTCAGCCGTGCGGATGCAAAGATGCCTTCAATAACGGCTAGCTGGTCTGGCTGCGATTGTTCTTGAGATAAATCGACGGGTTGACTCATTGCATCAACCAAACTTGACACACCAACGATCCCGGCCGTTTCCGGATGTTTATTAACCAATATATTGGCCATCATTCCCGCGGCAAACTGCCGACCGAGAAAACCTTCAACGTTGTACGGATGATCATGCTCAGCAACCGATGTTGGAGCATACAGAACATCAAACTTCCCAAGTTTCTTACCAAGGCGTAGTGCAAATTCGCCATCCTCAAACGCCGCGCAGCGGAAATCAGAGCTAAAACCCTCTCGGGACCACTCGTTAACTGCTGACCGCTTTATTGATACGTTGCAGGTATAAAAAAAGCGCCAATCGTATCGGGCAAACGGCCGCATATGTGCATAACCAAATTGCTGACCACCTTCACCTTGAATCATCGACATCACAAATGAGATTGGATACTCTTTTCGACGTGGCCAGATCATCTTTCCCAAAACCGCTAGTGTTGGCTCTCGGTATTGTTCGTGGATACGGATATGGGTCTCAAAGAATTCGGTAGATGTTGGGCAGCTGTCGTCACCAACGAATAAAAGGACATCGCCGTTAGCCATCGCCGCGCCAACATTGCGTGCATTCCCCGGCCCGCCATTCTCAATAGATTGAAATCTAACCCGCGAATCTTTTGCGGCAACCTGGGTTAAGTAGTCAGCGGTAGAGTCACTCGAACCGTCATCAATAATGATGTAGTCCACCGGCAAGTGCTGGGATAGTCGCAACCCCTCGGTTAGCGAGCGCTCCAGAGTCTCACGACGATTATATGTTGGCAGAACTATTGAAAGAGTTGTCATTTCACGAGATCTCGATCTGCAAAGGATTGCCAGGCTTTCGCCCAGCATTCAAAGTAAGAAGTCGCAACTGTTTCCGAACCAAATCGACTGCGCACCGTGGCCTTCAAACGCCGGGCATCAGTTTGATGTTTTACAATTTCACTGTCAAAAGAAAGAATCGCGTCAGCGATTCGCGACGGATTACCGATCGCGTTTTCCATTACGACACATCCTCCACCGAGATCTTCGGCTACCAGCCGAATGTCACCAACATCAGTGGCTAGCACCGGAACGCCCGACGCTAGCGCCTCAAGCATTACAAGGGGCAGTCCTTCGTACGCAGATACAAATACCACGCCATCCACCCTGGCATAAACATCGCTCGGCAGATCATTGGTAAACGGACTCACGGTAATATTGCTAACTTCAGACTTCTTGATTTTCGCCTGGCACGACGATGCTAACGGACCGTCGCCAACCATAAGGAATTGAATTGTCGGTTCGCGTTGCGCGATCAATATGGCCGATTCCACAAAATCCATTGGTCGCTTCTGCTCGCTGAACCGCGCGACAAACGCATACGTCCTACGCGCTGCTTTAACTAACGGCGTCGACTCAAGCTGCGCATCACGCGCATCAAGCCGTAGCCCGTCCAAATCAACAGCGCTATAAATAAGATCTATCTTCTCCCTTGGGATATCCATTTCCAAGAATCGGCTAAGAATTTTCGCATTAATCGCGACTACCCGCGTCACGCGATTAACGTACGCGGGCGTCAGGCTGTTGATCCAACCCGCATCACTGTCATAGACTTGTTGGTCAACTACCGGCACGCCTTCAAACAGGCTCATCAGCGAATCAACATTCTGGTGAAACCAAACTGATCCGTTGCATACCCAAACAAGCTCGGGCTGAAATGCATCGAAAATTTCGCCAAGCAAGCTGATGTGCTCAGTTCGCGAACCCATCGTCGCCAAATCAAACTGAGCTTCGCAGTACTGCGTGACCTGATCAAACAGACAGCCGCTTTGTGTAGTGTGCGGTTCATTAGAAACGATGACGAATCGAAAGCGCGAGCTCAGCTGGCGCATGATTGCAGCAATCAGTCGTTCAACACCGCCAACTGCAAATACGGCGGGCAAAATCAAGATTCGCGGTCGACTATCGATTGTAGAGTTCGAACTGCTGATCCAACGCGCGCGATCAAGCACCGAAGAAGGCCGCACCATTACCGGCGAAGGCGAAACAGGCTCCACCTGATGAGCACTACTGGGTCTCGATGAAATCAATCCCCTACCATTTCGTACGACCGAACGCACTAAATTCGCAGTGACCCGCATCGGTGACGTTACGCGCCACGAAGCTGAACGATAGGTGGCATGTAAGCGTTGAGACAAGTGTTCGATTTGAGCGTGATCTGCGGCTTGCCTGGCAGCACTTTCGGCGGCAATTCGTTCGACGCGTTGTCGCTCAATTTCGCGCCGCTCTTCGTGTTCTTGTTGCTCTAAATCACGCTTTCGTTGCTCCAACTCGCGTTCTCGTTGCGCAGCCTCTTGCGTTTGTTCGAGCGCCTCGATTCGGGCAAGCAATTCAGCGTTGCGTTCACAAAGAGTGGTAATTTGTCGAGCAAGGTCGGTCAATCCTTTAGACAGAATACCCTCAGACGCTGGATCGTCAGACAAATCATGCAGATGCGTGTCGAGTCCGCAAATCTCGGATTTATTCTCTGATAATGCGGTCGCCACACCGGTCATGCGGCTTCCCAAGTCACGAATCAAGGCGGCCCGGCTTTCCAGCCTCGAACGCAAATATTCCATTTCTGGCTGGTTGCCAGGCGAATCAGTTATGTAGGCACTATTGGGCACCGGGGGAAGCGCCTCATCGGATGCAAATGCGATCAAATAAATTGGTTCGGGTAATCCAGAAGCGCGAAGTTCGGTTTGCGAGCCGTGCTGATACGATATGAATTCGGTCTGTTGCTGCTGCGGGCCCACGAGCAGCGAGCCATACGCGATACGCTGACCCAATATTAAGTGGCTGGAGAAGTATCGGGCCAATAGATCGTCGAACTCGTCCTGGTAGAGTTCGCGCACGTGATACTCATTTTTCGTACCATGTTTATCTGAATACTGGGCCTTGTCGGGTGAAGAGATGATCAATAC
>JBAUID010000239.1:0-1880 GCA_049680625.1 Burkholderiaceae bacterium
GCCTGATGCCGCCTTTCGTCCGGACCAGTTTACTGGTGTATTGGACGAGCCGGGTGTTGGCCTGGGTTTTCTGTCGGTATCGGCAAGTGCCAATCGCATTGCGTGGATGGTGCTGCCGGTTGCGGCCTTGATTGTTGGTGCCTTGTTGTGGTTATCCAGCGGTGTGCTGACCTTTCAGGATGATGCTGCTCAGTATCTGAGTACTGCCTCACATTTGCTTGCCGGGGATGGCTTGCGCACCTCGGTGATGTATTACGACAGTCAGCTGGAGCAGCAGGCGCCGGCGATCCAGACAGTGTGGCCCGCCGGCCTGCCAATTCTGACCGCCGTTGTTTCGGCGATTTCGGGATTGCCCGTCGATCGCAGCTTGTTATTCATTGTCATCCTGGCTCATATCGGTACGTCAGGTCTGCTGTTATTGACGGCTCGTCTGATGGGTTTGGGGCGCTGGCTGGCGTTGTCGTTAGCAGGGTTCTGGCTGATGTTCGTGCCGTCGTGGCTGAGCGTCGCACGCGGCTTAAGTGAACCCTTGTTTCAGTTTTTCAGCATGCTGGCCGTGGTGGCGATCGCTTGTTATTTCCAGCCGTGGCAGCAGCGAGCCTCGCTCGCACGCGGTCGCGCCGGGCTACGTTGGGTGCTGTTGGCCAGTCTGGCCGTCATGATGGCGGTTTTAGTTCGATACCAGGCGGTGGCTTTGATTGCGCCCTTGTTTGCGGCGATGACAATTGGCCGCTTTCAAGCCCAGCCGTTGGCGCGGCGGCTAACTGTCGGGCTATTGGTATGCATTGCTCCAGTCGGACTGGTGGGTTTGTTGTTCCTGCGCAATTATTGGGTAACAGGGTCTTTGACCGGCGGCGCCGCATCGGGCCGTGGCCAGACCCTGGCCGACGTTGCGTCAAATATTGGCTGGGTGCCGCCATCTCTACAGATGCTGACCCTGGTCGCGCTGATAGTGTCAGCCTTTGGATGCTCGATTCTGGCCGCGGTTTTGTGGCTCAGGGACAGCTCGCGGACAAGATCTGCCGCGGCCCGGTGCCATCCGGCAACTCGGGCCACATTGGTGTTTTGCCTTGGTGCGTATGCTGCCAATATCACGCTGATTCTGTATCTGTGCCTGACATCGACAGCTTACGTTATCGTCATGCGATATATGGAAGTTTGCCTGTTGTTTCTCCTTCCACCATTCGTGTGGGGACTTACACAGTGGATTGGTGCCTATTCTGCGGCTTCGCTGGCAGGGGATCGTGACCACCAACTGGCACAGTACGGGCTCGTGGCGTCGATCGGTGTCGCCACCCTGGTACAGCTCGCCAGCCTGCATCCCGGTTATGTTGACCGCCTTGAAACGGCACCGCCGAACCAATTGCAACGCATCTTAATGGCCACCCGGGTAAACGGTGAGCCTGCTATGAAGTTACTGACGGGTAAGCGCGGTATGCATCCGGTTTTGATGAGCACACACGCCCATGCGTTGAGCTTGTTAACTGATTCCACCGTGGTTGGGGTGCCAATTCCAATTTATACCCCACGGAAATGGGATGAGGCCACAATACGTGATCTGGCCTACCGTCACAGCGTGTCATATCTTGTCGCATTTCGACGTATGGACACTTGGGTATATCGCGATTTAATCAATAAAATGCTGGATGAGAATCGCTGCCTGGTATGGCTCGAGCCGATTGTTGCCAACCACCAACTGGTCATTGCCCGGGTGGATAGTAAAAATCGAGTAAAAAGATGTGCTTTACCCTTTCCGCCGCCCGAACCTACCGTCCAAAATAAACGGGCGTCTGGCAGAGGAATGTCGTGATATATCTTGTATTAGCTATCAGATCGACGTCTGGTGTTGCTTTCAACGGCTATCTGCCGTTGTCTGAGAC
>JBAUID010000240.1:0-4310 GCA_049680625.1 Burkholderiaceae bacterium
AGCAGCTTATCGATATCAACCGCGTAATTCTCACGAACCTTGCCGCGACCCAGCAATTTCAGCGAGGTAATTGAGCTCTCGTACAGAGCTGAGTTGTTTGCCATCGGCGCAAAACCCGTATTGTGCCCTAACAGTCAGCGCAGGCAAATACCCCGGCCAAGACAACGAACCGGCAACTGCCTGTGCCAAAAATATGCTGCGGAAACTAACCGGCTTGCAACGACTTCAGCCAGGAGAGCCCTTCACTGGTGTTTCCAGCCGGTCGGTATTCACAACCAATCCAGCCATCAAAACCAAGGGAGTCGATTACCTCGAACAAGTAGGGAAAATTCAATTCCCCCAGGTCGGGTTCGTGGCGATCGGGTACTCCGGCAATCTGAAAATGGCCAACACCGGCAATATGCTTTCGAATACGCATGGCGACATCACCTTCGACAATCTGGCAATGGTACAAATCCATTTGCACTTTAAGGTGGGGTGAACTTACTTCGGCAATCACCGCGTGGGCATCCGCCTGATAATTGAGGAAAAACCCCGGAATGTCGCGCGGATTGATCGGCTCAAGCAAGCCGGTGAGGCCGGCACCCCCAAGTTTGCCTGCGGCGGCAGACAGGTTGGCGACATAGGTTGCCCGGTGGGCGGCCCGATCGCCACCACCTGGGACAAGCCCGGCCATCATATGAATATTGGGGCAATCCAGCGCGACCGCATATTCGATGGCGCGGTCAACCCCGTCCAGAAACTCGTGCTCGCGACCCGGTACACTCGCTAAGCCACGCTCGTTGGCATCCCAGTTCCCCGGTGGCGAATTAAACAACACCTGTTTGAGCCCATTGGTATCCAGCGCCGCTTTCAGGTCTGCAATGGAATACTCGTAGGGAAAGAGAAACTCCACTGCTCGAAAGCCGTCTTTGGCGGCTGCTTCAAACCGCTCGAGGAAAGGCACCTCGGTGTACATCATGGACAGGTTGGCGGCAAAGTTTGGCACAGGCACTCCGTATTTTTTGCTCGGTTATTCGTTCCGGAATGATAGTGCGAATCGAGGCTGGATTCACAAATTCGCTACGGCGCCTAATCCAGAGAAGCAGCTCGAATTAGCCAGCTAACTTCAATGCCTGGTGGATCGGTCGAGACCGGCCGACCCAATTCACGCTGGGACCGCCGACAACAGAAAAAGTAACCGCCCGTCGGTTGGGCGGCGCATACCTACCACCTGACGGTCGGCTGCCGTCGGTCAGCGGCAGAACATATCTGTATTGCGCAAATTCGGGGATAAACCCTGTATATGCACAGGAAAGGAAAACTGGTAAGCTGGCTGCTACGCCGGCGGCGTGCCGCGAGCCCCCCACCATCGCTGATTGTCGAAGCGATGGAGCCCCGCGTCCTGTTCTCTGCCGACCTTGCCCCCGCACTGGACGAAACCCCTTACCACTCAGCTTATGTACAGGCTGAGTCAGACAGCGGACAGTTGGCCAGCAATTCGCTAACAACCCAAAGCCAGACCAGTGACCAGAGCACGACGCCGCGCCGCGAATTAATCGTGGTCGACGCTGGAGTCCAGGACGCAGAACTTCTGGTCGAACAACTACAAGCCGGCGCAACACAGGGCCGCCAGTTCAGCGTTTTGTTCATCGAGTCTGACACTGACGGAATAAGCCAGATCAGCGACTACCTGGACAACGGCACTGGATTTGATGCAGTGCATATCTTGTCACACGGGCAGGCGGGTGAAGTGACGCTTGGCAACACCAGCCTTAACGCCGCGAGCGTGCATCAACGCGCTGACGAACTGGCCGGTTGGTCCGACGCGCTAAGCCCCGATGCGGATCTACTATTTTACGGTTGCGACCTGGCAGCGAATCTAAGCGGTGTCGATCTGATTAATGAGATCGCGGCAATTACCGGCGCTGACGTCGCTGCCAGTGACGACTTAACCGGTGCCCAATCCCTGGGCGGCGACTGGGAACTGGAGATCAGCACCGGCACAATCGAAACCGCACTTGCGTTATCTGAATCTATTCAGAAAGATTTCGCCGGAGTACTCGCTACTTTCGTTGTAAACAACACCGGAGATACCGGCGTGGGTTCGTTACGCGACGCGATTACCAATGCCAATTTAACGGCTGGAGCGGACGTTATTCAGTTTGCTATCACCGACCCGCTTGTCGGTGGTGCCCACACGATTTCGATCACTTCTGCGCTGCCGAATATTACCGAAACCGTGTTCATCGATGGCACGTCGGAACCCGATTACGCGGGCGCACCGGTTATCGTATTACGCTCAGGTGGTGGCTCGTCTAATGGTCTTGTCATCACGGCCACTGCCGACAATAGCGAAGTTCGCGGACTGGTTATCCGAAATTTTAGCGACGCAGGAATATCGATAAACAGCGGGGCTAACGGTGTTACGATCGCCGGCAACTATATTGGTTCGCTCGACGTCAATGGCAATGACGCCGGCGCGAGCGAACAGAATAATCTGTCAGGGATCTGGCTGCAAGGTGCGAACGCCACTATCGGGGGTAGTAACCCAGCAGACCGGAATATCATCTCCGGAAACGGTTCATTTGGCATTCGTATTGACGGCGCTGGCGCCACCGGCAATACGATTGCCGGAAACTACATTGGCGTAGCGGCGGATGGCAATACAGTTCTACCCAATACCGGCGACGGCATCTTATTACTCAACAGCACTACGGGCAACACCATTGGCGGCACAGGGGCTGGTGCTGGCAATGTCATCGTTAGCAATCCATCAACTTTCGCTGACGGCATTGAAATAAGCGGAGCCCCGAACAATACGGTACAGGGTAACCGGATTGGCGTCAGCGCGGATGGCAGTCAAAATCTAGGCACGGGTGGCGACGGCATTCACATCAATAGCAGTAGCGATTTCAGCATCATCGGAGGTGCTGGAAGCGCCGGTAACTGGATTGCCGGTAGCGGTTTTGTCGGCATTGAGGCCGATGGCACCAGCACCGGCACGATAATACAAGGCAATCGAATTGGCACCGATGCCACCGGCACACTCAACTGGGGTCCGCAGCAAAACGGCATATTGCTTGAAAACGGCGCTTCGAATAGCCTGATTGGCGGGACCGCAGGCGAAGGCAATATCATTGCTTTTTCCGGACAAGGCGGCTCTTTTACTGATGCTATTGACTTGTCGGGAATGACCAGTCAGGACAATGCGATACTGGGTAACACGGTTTACTCGAACGCAGGCCTTGGCATCAGCCTGGGAACCCCTGGAACACCCACGCCTAACGATGCCAATGACACCGATAACGGTAGCAATGGTTTACAAAATTATCCCGTTTTGTTTACGGCAGATATCAACACCAGCACAATTGATATCACGGGCAGTTTGAATTCCCAGAGCAACACAAGTTACCGGATAGAGTTTTTTTCTAACCCGCTGGGCTCGGAAGACCCCACAGGCCATGGTGAAGCAATAAATTATCTGGACTTCGTCAATGTCACGACTAATGGCAGTGGCAACGCGAGCATCAATACAACCATCAACGCCACCGGTGTTGCGGTTAACGATCGGGTTACCGCCACCGCCACGGTTGACTTAGGCGGCGGCAACTACGGCAGCACCTCCGAATTTTCGCTCAATTTGCCTGCGTCAAGCGTCAACGACGATCCGATCATCGCTTTCGGCGAGGGCACCAACACCTTCACCGAAGGCGGCGCTGCCATCCTCATCGATAGTCTGGCGACCGTTTCAGATGTCGACTCAGTTAACTTTGACAGCGGTCAATTACTGGTCGATGTCCCGGTCAACGGTCAGGGTTCTGACTTCATCGAAATACGCCATCAAGGATTTGGCGCAGGGCAAATCGGCGTATCGGGTTCTACTGTTTCGTACGGTGGCGTCAATATTGGTAGTGTATCTGGTAGCGGTGCGCCGATGGCCGTCACATTCAACGCCAATGCAGATGCGACCGCTGTGCAGGCTGTGATGCGCAATGTGACTTTCCGCAGCAGCGCGGTCGACCCGACAACGGTTGACCGAACCGTACGCTTTCGGCTGTCTGACGGAGACAGCGGCAACGCAACGGCAATCACAAAAACTGTCTCAGTAGCAGGCGATGCAACGCTGGTGGTCACGACCACCGCTTTTGTTGCTGACGGCGATACGTCCTCAGTGAATGCCCTGCTGGCCAATCGCGGAGCCGATGGTGAAATCGGATTGCAAGAGGCAATTGATGCAACCAATAACACGGCCGGCCTGAATACTATTCATTTTAATATCACCGACCCGCTTGTCGGTGGCGCCCATACCTTTGTGCTTGGGGCTCAAC
>JBAUID010000241.1:0-4582 GCA_049680625.1 Burkholderiaceae bacterium
TGCAGGCATTGTCTTTCGATGATCCGAATCCGGAATCTCTTTCGCATGCGATGGCGCGCTACGAGGCGATGTTTGATGTCATCCGCGACGGCCCGGTTGCACCGCTGCACTCCGAAATTCCGTCAGATCTACTCGAGCGCAACCGGCACCTGAAAGGGGCGGGTTACTATTTTGATGCGTCACAAGTTGCTGTCTGCCGCTTAAACGCCGATAATTTTCTTGCCCAGCCGATTCGCAACAGCGATGTGCCAGCGCTGGCTGCTGAACTTGAACAAGGGCAGCCCAAGACGTTTGCGGCCGGCATTGAGCAGGTTTTTGCCGACGTGCTGGATTCTGCGCGCACCCAGCACGGTCCGATCAATGATCACACCCATGCAATTGTGATCGCGGTTGAATACTGGCGCGACCCAAAGCCGGAAGAACCGGGTTGTGACTGGATTCACGGTACCCAGGCCCAGCGTGCGGCGATGCTGGCCGCGCAAACGGCAGTATTACTCAGCTCATACCTGCGAATGCTTGGCCATGCGTCCCGGTCACACACGCAGACGTGTTCCGACGTCGACTTGAATCACCTGGCTGTTGCGTCCGGCATTGCAGCTGTTAGTGCGGATACGGCTAACAACGGCAAAAACATCCTGGCGAATCCGTACTTTGGCGAGCGATTTGGCCTGGCAGCAGTGACTACAACCCTGGAGATAGCAACAGACCAGCCGCTCGCACCGCAGGGGCCGCTTGACCGGATAAAATCGCACGGGCCATCCTGGTGGTTTGCCAGGGGAACCCGCAAAGGAAAAATCAATCAGGACCCTTATAAGAGCCGCGAATATCGGCAGGGTGCGTATCCGTTTGAAAAACTCAAACGCCAGGACAAACCAACCACCTTCATCGACGAAGATCGTGTGCCGCGTTTTCCAAAGCGGGCCGATTTTTTTGCCCGTGTCATTTGTGGCGACCTCGGTAAAAACGTCCAGGAGCAGGGCAAGGGCGGCTTTTACGTCATGAAGAGCCCAATTGGTGCCTGTGCACGCCGGGCGCTGGGTGCGTTGTTGTTATTGCAGTTCGGCGAGGCGAGGGGGCCGGTTTCGGCGAGCGTGGCTGATCCGAAACGAAACGCCGACAACCTGCGCGCAACATCGTACTACCTGAGCTGTGACGCGGTTGGCCTGTGTCGGATTCCGCAGTGGGCGTATTACTCCCATGATGCTGGTGGCAATGAAATGGCGGCCTATCATGAGAACGGGGTCAACATGTTGCTGGACCAAGGCCATGAAACCATGGAGGGTTGCAGCGGTGACGACTGGATTTCCGTCGCCCAGAGCATGCGCGCCTACTTGCGGTTTTCGATGCTGGGTGGTGTCGTCGGTGAACAGATTCGTCGCCTTGGGTATTCGGCCCGCGTACATACGGTTCTCGACGGTGATGTGCTTCAACCGCCGCTGTTACTGTTGTCCGGGCTTGGCGAAGTCAGCCGCATTGGTGAAGTGATTCTTCATCCGTACCTTGGCCCCCGCCTGAAGTCCGGAACGGTCAGTACCAGTATGCCAATGACCGTCGACAAGCCAATTAATTTTGGCCTGCAGAATTTCTGCGAGAGCTGCAATAAGTGTGCGCGTGAATGTCCGTCCGGCGCGATCACTGCCGGGCCAAAGCTGATGTACAACGGTTACGAGATCTGGAAGTCCGACGCAGAGAAATGTGCACGCTACCGAATCACCAATACCGGCGGCGGCATGTGTGGCCGCTGCATGAAAACCTGTCCATGGAATCTCGAAGGTTTATTTGCCGATTCTGCGTTTCGCTGGGCCGCAATGAATTTGCCTGGTCGCGCACGCTGGCTTGCTGAACTGGACGATAAACTTGGCAGGGGATCAATTAACCCACTTAAAAAATGGTGGTGGGATATCGAACTGGACCCGGTTGCCGGCAAGTACATCACGGCACGCCAGACGCATGCGCGTGGGCTAAATACCGACCTGAACCTGAAATACGAAGATCAGACTCTGGCCGTGTATCCGGCTGATAAAATGCCGCCGCCGTATCCAACGGTATTCCCGGTCAACCGGGAAGAAGGGATCGAGCGCTATAAAGCCATGATTACACCGGCTGAATACAAGCGCCGCCTGCAGGCCGGCGATACCGACGACCTGGTCCGCCCCTTCAAAATGCCCGAAGGCGAACCGCCTGTTTTTCCGGTAGTGCTCAAGCGACGCGAAGAGATGACGGCCGACATTGCCCGGTATGAATTCACCCTTGCGGATGGGGACGACCTCCCGGCCTTTGATGCAGGCGCCCATATTAACGTGGTCATTGCCCCGGAGTACCAGCGCGACTACAGCCTGGCTGGTGACCCGGCAGACAAATCGCGTTACGTGCTCGGGGTGTTGCGCGAATCCCAAGGGCGGGGCGGATCACAATTGATGCACCGCGCCTTTCGCGAAGGTAAGCGGGTATTCATTTCCAAGCCGGTGAATCACTTTCCGTTGCATGAAAATGCCAGTCACACGCAGTTTTTTGCCGGCGGGATTGGTGTCACGCCGTTGCTGACCATGGCGCATCGCCTGCACTCTATCGGTAAAGATTTTGATTTTCACTACAGTGCATCGAGCCGATCGACAGCTGGTTTCGTTGATGAGATCAAGGCATTCCCGTGGGCCGGTAAAGTGCAGTTTCATTTTAAAGATGAAGGGCATCGGGCCAATTTGTCCGAGTTGATTCGGCCATATCGCAACGGTATGCACTTGTATACGTGCGGGGCAGCGCGTTACATGGATGGCGTGTTTGAAGCAGGCGCGCAACATGCGTGGCCCGAAGACGCAATGCACCGCGAGTATTTCACCGTTCCTGAGCCGCCGGAATACGAAAATTTCGATTTCACGCTCAAACTGGCGCGCTCCGGGAAAAGTTTTGCCATTCCTGCAGATAAATCGGCAACCGACGTTTTGATCGATGCCGGCATTCATGTCGACATGAAGTGCTCGGATGGTATTTGCGGCGTCTGTGCAATGAAATACGATCCATCTGAATCAGATGAAATCGAACACCGCGACTACGTCCTGAGCAAAAAGCAGCGCGCAGAGCAAGTGATTCTTTGTTCGTCGCGCTGCGCCAAGCCAGGCGGCATTGTTGTTATTGATCTCTGAGCGGTCTTTAAGCGATTTAGGAACGATTGGTGAGTAATCTGTGAATCAGACGCCCGCTGGCGATACGGAGATTCCGCTGGCCGCGGGAGAAACTAAGGTGCCGCGTTACATTCTGCCGGCAATTGTGGTTGCCCAGCTGGCCGGTGGTTCTGTCTGGTTTGGCGCTAATGCGGTCATTGGCGATTTGATTCGCGAACTGAGCCTCGCCTCAGCGCAGGTTGGCTGGTTACTGTCGGCGGTTAATACCGGTTTCATTGCCGGTACCTTGTGTTATGCATTGATGATGGTTGCGGATCGGATTTCGCCGCGGTTGGTTTTTCTGATCAGTTGTTTACTGGCAGCCGCTGTGAACGCTGTTGTGTTACTGATGCCGGTGTCGTACTGGCCAGTTTTACTCAGCCGCTTTGCAGTCGGCTTTTTTCTGGCCGGTATCTATCCGGTTGGTATGAAAATCGCGGCGGGTTGGTATCAGAAAGGCCTGGGCAGCGCGCTGGGTTTTCTGGTTGGCGCGTTGATCGTGGCGTCGGGCATGCCGCATGCGGTGCGTGCCCTGGGTTCGGGTTGGTCGTGGCAGCAGGTGTTGCTCAGCTTGTCCGTTATTGCCGCGCTGGGTGGTGTGCTGCTCTACCTGCTGGTGCCGGACGGCCCCTATCTGAATCGCGGAAGCCGCTTAAAGTTCAAGGCCTTGTCCGTGATCTGGACAGACCGCAAAGTCCGGGCATCAACGGTTGGTTACTTTGGCCACATGTGGGAGTTATACGCCATGCTGGCGGCCGTACCGGCGCTGATCGGTGCTTATCTGCATTCCGGCCTGTCACCCGCCGTATCCTTGCTGAGTTTTTTTGTCATTGCCGGCGGTGGTATCGGTTGTGCACTGGGCGGCTTGTTGACCCCGCGTTTTGGCAGTGCCCGGGTTGCTGTCTTTCAGTTGGCCGTCAGCGGCCTGTGTTGTGTATTGGTACCGTTAATGCTGGGCGCGCCGTGGTGGTTATTTGCCTTATGGCTGATCGTCTGGGGAATAACCGTGTCGGGCGACTCCCCGCAATTCAGTGCTCTGACCGCGAGCAACGCGCCGCGTGAGTTGGTTGGCAGTGTCCTGACCCTGGTGAATTGCATTGGTTTTGCCATCAGTACGCTCACGATTCAGCTGACAACGCATCTCAGCGCTCACTTTGGTCTCGCTCTGGTACTGCCTTGGCTTGTACTCGGCCCATTAGTTGGCCTGATTGCGATGTGGCCGTTGCTCGGCAATCGCGGAAAACAGCGTAAAAACTGCTGAGAACCAGCGGGTCCGTGCCTCGAGAGCGTGGCCCGACACCGCCAGGGATATGACTGCCCCGAGACTTTCGTGCAGGAAACGAGGATTACCGCACATCCAATGACCCTACGGTTCCAATGGGAACTTATTAGTACATATAATGACCGAACAGTCACAATAAGAC
>JBAUID010000242.1:0-8567 GCA_049680625.1 Burkholderiaceae bacterium
GTGGTGACTGGTGCCAGTCGCGGGATCGGCAAAGCCATCGCCCAGGCATACGCCCGCGAAGGGGCCAACTTGTTCCTGACGGCAACCCGCCTCGACTTGCTTAATGCATTGCGTAAAGAGTTGGCTGAGTTCGACATTAATATTGCCTGTTGCGCGGCAGACCTGACCAGCGAGGCCGCCTTAACCGACATGTTTGAACAAGCCGTGCAATGGTGTAAACCGCTTGGTGGACAACAGGGTGGCCAATTGCACGCCTGGGTGAACAATGCGGGTATTTACATCGGCAAGCCATTCGCACAATACGCATTGAGTGAGTTTGACCAACTGATGAAGGTGAATGTTTATGCGGTTTTTCAACTGATGCAACTGGCACTCAGCCACATGCAGGCCAAGGGATACGGAAAAATTATTAACATCAGTTCCACGGCCGGGCGCTGGGAAAGCGCGAATCAGGCGGCTTACAACACAAGCAAACATGCAGTACTGGGCATGACCAAATGTGCGGCACTCGAATACGCAGGTCACGGCGTGCGGGTAAACGCCATCTGCCCTGGCATGGTCAATACTGACATGTTTGATCAGTTCAAAAGTCATGCGGATAATGCCGGTATCAGCCTTGAGCAGTTAAAAGCCAACACAACAACCCGGATACCAATCGGGCGGTTCCTCGAACCCGAAGAAATTGCCCATGTTGCGGTCTACCTGGCCAGTGCCGAATCTGATGGCATGACCGGTCAGTCGATTGTCATCTCGGGCGGAATGCGCATGATCTAAGGCGGGTGACATGAAAATGGCTTGAAATTGCATGAAACCGGTTATCACGGCGATTAAGGCGTATCCTCGACGTTAACACCCGTCGCCCGGGAATCCGGGTATGTCTCAACGGCGGCAAATCAGTTACCGGCCTGACCAGCGTCGGCTTATTCACAGAGCGTCGATACCATGGCAATAAATTTTGTTAACCCCAGCCGGGTTTATGAGGCCTCCGATCACGGTGTTCGGTTTTGGGGCTACGACCGCGAAATTGAGATCTCGTTTCTTGTTGACGAGGCTGCGCTGTCAAAGATTGAGCCAAAAACTGAGAAAAACCGCGCGGGTTATATCCTCACCTTCGATGACAATCGAAACCGTATTCAAGAAGTTGCCAATACAACGTATTCGGCTCGACGCAAGAGCTCACGTCCGTATCTGATTAACCTCAAAGATATTGACTTTTAATCGGCTCGTTGCGTTGCGTCGGGTGAGCTCGCCTCGCGCCAACCCCATAACTTGCATCGACTCGCCAACTGCGACATAGTTGCGTCACAACAATGTCCAGTGACAGGAGACAGTCATGCGCGGTGTAGTTTTCCTTGGCGAACGCCAGCTCGAAGTCCGTCAGTATGCCGACCCAACCCCCGGCCCCGGCGAGGTGGTGCTTAAGATAAAAGCGTCGGGTATGTGCGGTACCGACCTGAAGTTCTATCGACCCAGCATGGCCGAATCGACAAAAGCCCTTGGCCTGGGCGGAGACGGTGAACCTAATATTGCCGGTCATGAGCCGTGCGGTGTTGTAGTTGCCCGTGGTGAAGGTGTCAGCGCCGACCAGGCACCAACCGATGCGCGCGTTATGGTTCACCACTACAAAGGCTGCGGTATTTGTGAGCATTGCTTTGTTGGCTGGCAACAGCTTTGCCCAAGCGGCACAATTGTTTATGGCGCAACCGGAGATGGTGCGCATGCGGACTACATGAAAGTCCCCGTTTCAACCCTGGTGTCACTGCCTGATGATTTGTCTTTTGAGACGGGGGCTGCTATCTCGTGTGGCACAGGTACTGCTTACGGTGCGCTAAAGCGTGTCAACCTGACCGGCTCAGACACTATCGCGGTGTTTGGACAGGGTCCGGTTGGCCTCAGTGCTACCCAGTTCAGCCATGCGATGGGCGCGCGTGTCATTGCGGTTGATACCTCACCCGAACGCCTGGCATTAGCCGGTGGGCTGGGTGCTGATGCCTTGGTGAATCCCGCCACCGACGACCCGGTGGAGGCAATTAAAGAATTAACCCGGGGCCGCGGGGCAGACATTGCCATTGATTGCTCGGGTGCCGAAGCCGGGCGGCTGGCGGCCATTCGATGCGCAAAAACCTGGGGCACGGTTGGCCTGGTTGGTGAAGGCGGGCAAATGACTATCGATGTTTCGAAAGAGTTAATTCGCAAACAACTCACCCTGATCGCCTCGTGGACGTTCAGCTCTTTGGGTCAGGCGGAGTGTGCGCGTTTTGTTTCCGAGCGCGGTATCGATGTTGATCACTTGTTCAGCGATCGTTATTCGACCCTTGACCAGGCTGACGACGCGTACAAAAAGTTTGATACCCAGGCTACGGGTAAAGGTGTGTTCCTGTTGTAGGCTTCAACAATTGATCCACCGCGGTCGGTAGGCTGTTGCTAAGTGGTCGGTAAGCGGTGAATCTAGCGATTACGCGACCGCATTACCTGAGCACATGGATCGCCACTGTTGTTACCGCCGTCGCCGGTGCCTTTGTGATTTCTGCTGCGATCGCGGCTGCGGCTGCGATCGTAGCGGCTGCCAGTTCTATCACTATCGTTTTGCGTACAGTCGACAATAATCCGGTTCGGCCGGACAACTGAGCGCTGGGCTGATACGGCAGTTCGATTGTTGCCTGACGACGATCCACCGGGTAATGATTGTGACGAACGGGTACCTGCCGGAGTGTCTGCAAGGCGGGAGCCTGCCGGGGTTCGCGCCGACATTGTGCCCGCTTGCGACAACATGACGGGTGATGCGAGGTGACCGGTGGTTACGCGGCTTGGCCTTGATTCGACTTCAACAGCGTGGCTGAAGCCGGTGTGGAGCAACAAGGCGGCAAAGACTACCCTTGCGCCTGTTTTGCTCAACAAGGCGGGCGACGCTTTTGACGTGGCTGGCGTTGTTGCGGTAGTTGCCATAGCTGCCATAGCTGCCATAGCTGCCATTGCTGCCATTGCTGACGTAACCAGGCGGTTGAAGTTTTCCATGATATCGAACACTTTAGCACTAGCCCGATAAGCAATTGTGACTATATCGCCGGAGTTCGCTGTATCAATTGGCATCGTGCCAACTGGAGCGTCCTCCGGTGTGTTTCCGCTTATTTAGCTTTCTTTGGTAAGCACTGCGGCACAGGCTTCGGATACCGCTTCATTGGCTTCGGTACCAGGGAAAGTTGCATAACCACCGTCACGAACATAGTTATCACGCTGCCAGGTGCTAATGCCTTTGAGCGCCGGTAATAACTTGTCGTCTGCTTTTGCTGCCGCTTGAAAGTTTGCGACACAAATTGGGGACAACGCGGCGACGGTCGAGTCACGGCCGGCAGCGGAAACCAACTTATCTACAGTTGAGCCTAAGTGCCAGTTCAGGCCAGCGAAGCCAACAACCATCATCAGGATGGCGCCAGCAGCAGCGCCCATAAGTGCGGGTTTGTAATGCGTCTTATCCATACTTGAACTCCCCAATCGGACCGGAGGCCCGTGATCGGGGAGTGTATCAATATGTATCAAGTTTTATCGGCTTGTTACATTTACATCGGTGATGTTGTTGGCGCTTTGTGGGCGTTTCATCCGCTTTTAGTGGGGTTCAGGCGCATTGAGCGCATTGGGCTTAATTGAGACATGCGGCCTGAGAAGTCAGATCCCGAGGGTTTTTAATTGCCCCGCCGGATACCGGGTGCCGGCCACACTGGCGTCATCGATTGCGTCCGCCAGTGCTGTTGCCTCCTGAGCCGTCAGCCTGATATCCACCGCTGCCAGGTTCTCTTGCAAGTGGGTACGGCGTTTGGTACCAGGAATTGGCACCACGTCATCACCCTGAGCCAGCAACCAGGCCAGCGCCAGTTGCCCCGGGGTGCATTGCTGCGATGCGGCCATATCCATCAAGGGCTGCACCAGCCTGGCATTACTTTCCAGGTTGCCTTGTTCAAAACGCGGGTGGTCGCGACGACGGTCGTCAGCGGCAAGATCTTGCTGCGACTGAATTTTGCCGGTCAGCATGCCACGCCCCAGCGGTGAGTAGGGGACGAAGCCAATACCAAGCTCACGGCAGACTGGGAGGAGTTCTTGTTCGACAAAGCGGCACCACAGCGAGTACTCGGTTTGTAGTGCAGCAATCGGGTGAACCGCATGGGCGGCGCGAATGGTTGCTGCGCTTGCCTCGGACAATCCGAGGTAACGCACTTTGCCCTGTTCAACCAGGCGCTTCATTGCGCCCACGGTATCTTCAATGGGCACCGCAGGATCAACCCGGTGTTGGTAGTACAAATCGATGGTGTCGATGGCCAGTCGCTGCAGGCTTTTTTCGCAGGCATCAATTACATATTCGGGACGCCCAATGGCGCCTGGCTTGCCATTGGCATCACGAATGTTGCCAAACTTGCTGGCAATGACGGCTTTATCGCGGTAACCATCTTGCAGTGCACGCCCAATGAGCGTTTCGTTCTTGCCGCCACCGTAAGCGTCCGCGGTATCGATAAAGTTTGCCCCCGCATCAAGCGCGGCCCGGATTGTGGCAATCGACTCAGCATCATCACTGGAGCCGTATAAGTCGGTCATTGCCATGCCGCCCAGACCAAGCGACGACACTTTGAGCTCACTGCCCAGTAAACGATATTTCATGACATCTTGTCCTCAGTAGAAATGGATTTCCAAAAGCGCTAAACGAAGTACGTGCGATCCCGCCGTTCTCTTCAGGGATTCCCGGGGATCCCGCGACAATTGTGCAGTGCTGACAGAGTATATTGAATATGTTGCCGGCAGCGGCTGAGGTAAGCTCTCTACGGAATTAGGTAATTGGTTGATTAATCAATAAGCCAATCCGGTAACAAGATCAAAAACAAAACAGGGGACGGAAACAATGACTGTGTCTGCTGGTCACTACGACTACATCATTATTGGTGCCGGGTCAGCCGGTTGTGTTCTCGCGAACCGCCTGTCGGCATCGGGTCAGCACCGGGTGTTGCTTTTAGAGGCGGGTGCCCGTGATCACTTCTGGACCCGCATTCCCCTTGGCTACGGCAAACTGATTGATCACCCGACTGCTAACTGGCGCTACCGCTCTGAGCCTGAAGCCTATACCGGCATGCGCCAGATCCCCATTCCACGAGGCCGGGTTCTCGGTGGTTCCAGTGCTATCAACGGCCTGGTGTTTGTTCGTGGGCAACGCATCGACTACGACGGCTGGCGCGAACGCGGCGTGCTCGGCTGGGGTTACGAAGATGTCCTGCCGGTGTTTAGGAAAATGGAGAATTTTGATCGGGGTGACGACGCCCTGCGCGGCCGCGACGGCCCGCTTCGGGTTCGGGAAGCGGTCGATCAAAGCCCGTTGTATGACGCAATCGTTGCCGCCGGAGAGCAGGTTGGCCTGCCACACAATCCGGACTACAACGGGTCGGAGCAAGAGGGCATTGCTCGCACCCAGACAACTATTTACAACGGCCGGCGCATGAGTGCTGCCGTCAGCTACCTGAAGCCGGCGATGGCCCGGCCTAATCTTGAAGTAGTTACCAGCGCGCTTGCTCAGAAACTGATTTTTGAGGGTAAGCGATGTGTTGGGGTTATTTACCGGCGCAATGGCCAACAAGTACAAGCCAATGCCCGGCTCGAAACCATTGTGTCAGGCGGTTCAATCAATTCCCCCCAGTTGCTCGAGTTGTCTGGTATCGGGCAGCCCGCGGTTATTCAGAAACTGGGTATCGACATGGTGCACGAGTTACACGGGGTTGGAGAAAACCTGCGCGACCACGCATCACCGCGCCTGAAATGGCAGATCACTCAAAAAGGCGTCACTTACGGCGACCGATCGTTTGGGCTGAAACTCGCCTGGGAAGGCCTGCGTTATATTTTTGCCAACCAGGGTTTTCTTAATTTGCCGTCGGGGCCGATGCTGGCCTTTTTTCGGTCCCGGCCCGAACTGTCGTCACCCGACTGCCAACTGCATTTTGTGCCGTTTCAGATCGCCAACATGCAAACCCGCAGCCTGTCGCGCGAACCTGGTATCACCCTGCCGTTTTACCAGTTGCGCCCTGAAAGCACCGGCAGCATTCATATCAAAACGAACCGCGCCGAAGATCACCCCGCAATTTTGTTTAACTTTCTGTCCACCGAACTCGATCGCCGAACCATGGTGGACGGCATTAAGTTCACCCGTCGTTTGCTTAATGCCAGCGCCCTTGATGCGTTTCGCGGCGCCGAAGTGGCACCAGGCCCGGGGGTTGAGTCGGACGACGAAATTCTTGATTGGGCGCGTCTGTTTGCCGAAACCACATTCCATCCGGTGGGAACTTGCAAAATGGGCCAGGACAGCAACAGCGTGGTCGATTCCCGCCTGCGGGTTCACGGTATCGACGGCTTGCGGGTTGCTGACGGCTCAATCATGCCGACTCTGGTTTCGGGCAATACCAATGCGGCATGCATCATGATCGGAGAGAAGGCCGCTGAGATGATTATTGAAGATGCTGCCGCGCGCTAGCCTGCCGACCCATGGGTACAATACGAGCCTATGCTCCAAAAAACTGCCCTGAAGCGACTGTCCGACCGTATTCGACGCGACGTGTATTTCGCTTTGAAGGGAAATTCCATGACTTATCATGGGGTTCCTGTGTACCTGCCCAAAGGTGTTCCGTGGGATGTATTCAAGCAACTGGTTCGCGGTCACTATGAGCAGGCTGAGCAGGTTCTGATCCAGAAGTATTTAAGTCCGAATCTGCCGGTCATTGAGCTGGGCGGTTCCATGGGTGTGGTTTCAGCCTACGTCAGAACGGTTCTGAACCCGACCACACCAATGACAGTGGTCGAGGCGAACCCCAAACTGATCCCGGTGCTTGAACGAAATGCGTTTGCTTCTGATAACGGGGCGTTCACTCGAGTGCTACATCACGCGGTTTCAACCACCCCGGGCAGCCTTGATTTTCCGGTCAGCGACGATTATTTGTCGAACCGAATATCGGCAAAGAACGACGGCGAGACCGTGTCGGTCCAGACCATAACCCTGGGCCAGCTCACCGAAAGCCTGGATCAATATTCGCTGATTATGGACATCGAAGGGGCCGAATTTGACATTTTCAAAAACGATGCACCCGCACTGAAAGCCTGTCAGCTGGCCATTGTTGAAGTACACCCTCATTACTTCGATGGCCAGCCCGGGTATACAGAAAACGACTTTATCGCGCTCGCCGGCGACGCCGGCCTTGTGCATATCGAAACGTCCGACAATGTTTTAGTATTTAAACAGGCTAAGCAGGCCAAACAGGTTTGACCGCCGGATTCGGCGCCTGCTTTTCAGCCCGGGCGACCCTGTTTCGTCAGAATAACCGGCCCAGCGCACTCCACGGCTCAACAACAAATTTGCTGAGATAGAGTTTTCGGCCCCGGTTGATCTTTTTAAAGCGTATCTCGCCATCATTAAGCAACAAGAAATCGGACATGCAGCGCTCAAGAAAGTAAGGGATCTCTGACAGCGGTTTTTGATGATGAAAGTAGCGATCGGGAATTTTCCCCTCCTGGTAGGCGCTCATCAGGTCGCTGGCTATCGGCCGGATATAGTCGATATAGCGCGCCCAGAACTTCTGATTGGCAACAACGTAATTACAATACGTCGTATACCTGACTCCGTGATGGTGTTTCAGCAGCGTGTTGCGATCCAGGCTGATGAACTCGGTCAGGTCCAGCAACCCCGGGTGTTTTCGGTTCCCCCGCTTCCACAAATTTCGCCGATTCATTTTTGCCTGCGGATACGGATTAAAAATCACCGCGTCGTATTCGGGCAGGTACCGACCCAGGTAAGTTTCAAAGCGGGCGATACTGAGGTTTGTTTTCTGAAAGAACTTTGGGCTGAACAGGCAGACATGGGTACGCCCCTCGGGCCAGACAAAGTTACCTTGTGCATCAGAAAAGTAGTCAAGAAAAACCCCAACTTCGCAGAGTTGGTAGCTCGGGTTGCCGACATTGTCATAGGTTTCGAAGCCTTGCGCCGGAATCAGTTGCTGATCCCGTTGATGAACAATCAGGCGCCTGTCGATACTGATGGAATCGATCAAACTCATCCGGCTAACCTAAATTCCTCAATCCATGGTTGATTCTCAGCCCGCATTGTGCACGAAACACCAATCCCGGCGACCGGCCGGGCGGCTGTCTGTAACCGGGCCCCAAACCCAGCGGCTGGTCACACGGCACGCATCCGATTGCCCGGATTCGGCCCCGATTCGGTGCGGAGCGGGTATTTGGAATCGTCTTGCAACACTCTCGCGTTGCATTCTTACATTGCAATGCAGCATTCGTAAATGAATAAGTGTAGGCTGGGAAATTCCTTCTCTATATGACAAATCTGTTGCTATGCACCAATCGTATCAGCCAAAGCGTAAGCATGGCCTGCTGACGCAACTTCGGGCCCGTCTGTCGCAAAGCCATCGGCAGATTGCTGACACCTCGGCCGTTTTCGGCTCGGAAACCGGGATGCGGTCGATGCCAGCAGCGCAAGATCCTGGGCCGCAGATCACCACCGGTGCAGCCTATGCCCATAACGGCTGGCTGAGTCTTGT
>JBAUID010000243.1:0-71596 GCA_049680625.1 Burkholderiaceae bacterium
CAGATCCCGTCAACAAACGAAGCCATAGCCCCCATCGGTATGGGCACGTGGATTACCTTTAACGTGGGGCGCGACCCCGCCGTCCGCGCCCAGCGTGCGCGTGTGTTGCAGGCTTTTTTTGCCGCAGGCGGTGGCATGATCGACTCGTCGCCCATGTATGGTGCTGCCCAGGAAGTGCTCGGTGACTTGCTCACCGACATCAATGCCGACAAACTATTTACCGCCACAAAAGTCTGGACACGTGGTGATGGCGCCCAACAAATCAAAGAGGCTCACCAGCTATGGCAGACAAATCAGTTTGATCTGCTGCAAATTCACAACCTGTTGAACTGGCAGGAGCACCTGCCGCTGCTGCGAGACATGAAATCGGCGGGCAAGTTGCGTTACCTTGGGGTTACCACCTCCCACGGACGGCGCCATGCGGAGCTTGAAAAAATCATGAAGACTGAGGCACTGGATTTTGTTCAACTGACGTACAACGCGGTTGACCGCGAGGCTGAACAACGTCTGCTGCCGCTAGCCGCGGACAAGGAAATTGCCGTCATTGCCAATCGTCCGTTTCAGCGCGGCGCCTTACCGGCCCGGTTGCAGGCTACTCCCCTGCCCGCTATTGCCGTCGACCTGGGTTGCGCCACCTGGGCCGAGCTATTGTTGAAGTTCATTGTTTCTCACCCGGCCATTACCTGCGCGATTCCGGCGACTTCCCGGGTTGACCATATGCAACAGAACATGCGCGCCGGGGTTGGTGTCATGCCGGATACGCGCCAGCGCGAGCAGATTGCGCACGCAGTGGCCAGCGCTTGAGCCCGCGCCATTAAAAACTTGAACGGCTACTCGATCGCCGATTTTGTACCCTATGATGCTGCGGCGTGGGAGGGCATTTATGCACAATATCTCGCCGGGACGGGGGGATTCGCCGTTACACAGGCTGGCGCATTGCTCGTTTGCCTGGTGATCTTCTACTGGTGCCGAAACACACGCGAAATGACCGTGCTATGGCCTTTATTGACGGTGTTGGCCATCAACTGGGCCTGGCTGGGCCTGGTGTTTCACGGTCAATGGCATCAGCAACTGAACTGGGCGGCGCATTATTGGGTGGTTGCGTTTGTGGTGCAGGCGGGTTTGTTGATGGTGGCTGCGGTTTGGGCACTCATCGGGCAGCGCGAAGCGCCGCAGATTGGGCATGTGTCAACCCGCAAATGGTCAGTAAGTGGGTTGCTGTTGCTGCCCTGGGTTGTTCCGCCGCTGGCGGGTTGGCTCATCGGCAACCGTCAAAACAGCGCCTGGGAGTTTGTCGGCAGCGCACCAGACCCTACCGCCTGGTTTACGGTGTTGATGACGTTGTTGTTACTAAACCCTACCAACGCTGCGGCTGCCGGCCGGGCTTTGTATCCGCTATTGCTGATCATTCCCGCAACAAGCCTCGGGATTAGCGTGGCCGCAGCGTCTGTGACCATGGCGACGGATCTGCTGGCGACCCAGCTCGTCTGTCTTTTAAGTATCGTACTGGCTGGCATCCTGAAATGGCACGCCACCCACGCATCTGGACAGTCGTCTCATTACAGAAATGCCCGGTCGCAGGCGTAATTCATTTGTCATCGTATTTAGTCCACATCGCATTCACGTCGCTGACTCGCAATATCGCTGGCTTGTCCTGCAGATGCTGATTCAGCGAGCGGGCTTCAGGCAGCCGGTCTTTTGATTCGGCGTATGCAACCCAGGGCAAAGCGTCACCCCGATCGGCGAAACGACTGGCAGCCTGCACATGAAAACCAGCAGAGCCGAGTCGCCGAACTACGACAGCCGGCGGCAGGTACTTCGTGACGGCGCGGCATTTACAACTGCCAACAGAACGTGCAGATTTCGATCATCTCGATATCACTGCCAGCTATGAGGGTTTATCGGTGCGTTTGTCTGCAACGATTGAGAATCAGACCCTGACTATTTCTGGAACATCGGTCAACAAGGCCCCGATTCCGGAACATTTGCGCGAGCGTGACGTCGTTATTAGCGTTCGCGAACCGCAACATCAAGGCCATGGATCGAAAAGCTTAGCTGTCTGGCGAGCCCGGCAAATCGCCCCATACTGCCCATCGAACGCCCACTGTCCCTCGGCAGCAGCCCGACTCAAACAGGAAATAACAACAGATGAAGTCTGAGCGATCGGGCGAAACATGGATCCGACCATTACGCCTGTCTGGCGGGCTTGTTCTTTTTGTTTTTATCCTTACCCATTTCAGTAATCACGCGCTGGGCCTGGTGTCACTCAATGCGATGGAAATCGGGCGGGATTGGTTCCATATTATCTGGCACAACCGAGTTGCTGAATCGATTCTTTTATTGGCTCTGGTGTCCCATTGGTTACTTGGTCTGTGGAAAATCTATTGCCGCGGCACCTTGCGGATGCCGGTCACCGAAGCCGTCCAGATTATTTTTGGTTTGGCGATTCCGCCCCTGCTCGCAGGCCATGTTATTGCCACGCGGGTTTCCGGCCTGCTCTACGGTAGCGACACGCCATTTACATCAGTGGTTTTGTTCATTTGGGTTCTGGATCCAGCGGCTGGGCTGCGCCAGCTCGCCTTATTCTGCGCGGCGTGGGTCCATGGTTGTATCGGTATGAGCTACTGGCTACGCATCCGATCATGGTATCCGCGGTTTAGCCCATTGCTCTTGAGTGCCGCTGTGTTGGTTCCTGTTGTTGCCTTGCTGGGCGTTACCCAGGCCGGACGAGAGGTATCCGCGCTGGCAGCAGTACCCGGCTTTGTGGAGCAGCTGAACGCACAACGGGGCGCGCCATCACCCGAACAACGGGCATTCCTCGCTCAAATTCGCTACTGGACGCAGATCACAATTTTTAGTCTGCTGGCGCTAACCCTGGTGGCGCGCCTGGTCCGGCTGCAGCTGGACAGACGCCGCCAGATGGTCAGGATCCGATACCTGGATGGCCATCAAGTCCGTACCCCCATTGGCTGGACCATTCTTGAGAGCAGCCGTTTTGCGGGGATCGCCCATGCGTCTACCTGCGGTGGTCGCGCACGCTGCTCAACCTGCCGGATTCGGGTAGACGGCGACCCGACTCTGCTGCCGCCACCAGAACCTATTGAGCAACGCCTGCTTGATCGCATCAATGCGCCACTCAATGTCCGCCTCGCCTGTCAGCTGCGTCCCCGACACGATGTGACGGTAGCGCAATTAGTGCCCGTCCAGGGCGCCCAATCCATCACGCACACTGGCGATCTGAGCGCAGAAGAGCGCGAAGTGGCGGTACTGTTTGCTGATTTGCGCGAATTTACCCGGTTTGCCGAGCATAAGCTGCCTTATGACGTTGTTTTCATTCTCAACCGATATTTTGAGGCGGTCGGCGGAGCGGTGCAAAGTGCCGGCGGTATTGCCAATCAATACACGGGTGACGGGGTGATGGCTTTGTTTGGCACCAGGGTTACAGCGGATGTTGCCTGCCAGCAGGCTATCGTGGCTGCAGCTGACATTATTCAACGCACTGCGGCGCTGAGCGCCGCCCTCGGCGCGGAGCTCGAATCTCCGTTGCGGGTCGGCATTGGTATCCATGTCGGTCCCGCCGTTATCGGGGAAATGGGTTATGCCGACACGCGCTACCTGGCTGCCGTGGGTGACACGACAAACACAGCCAGTCGGCTGGAGGCCCTGACCAAAGACTATGGGTGCGATCTGATCATTTCCGAAGAGGCACTGGTGCTGGCCGGGGTTACTGTCGAGGACAGCCCACCGCTGGAACTGACATTGCGCAATCGCGAATCGCTACTGCGGGTTGCAACCGTCAGAGATGTGGAGCGACTTGCCAGGCGCGTCCGGGCCGCGGCAGCTCCAGCTGTCTGAAAGTAAAAATCCCCGCGATGCGGGGATATTCCGGTCGCATAAACCCGGTCGCGCGAACCCGCCCTGCCCTTTACTTCTTCAACTTGCGAATAGCGGCGATCTGCGCTGCCATGGCAGCAAACTCACTTTGGGCCCGCGCAAAGTCGATGTCCGAACTCGCATTGGCCATGGCTTCTTCTGCTTCTTTTTGTGCCTCAAGGGCTTTTTTCTCGTCCAGGTCTTTCGCCCGGATTGCGGTATCGGCCAGAACGGTGATGCGGTTGGGCTGAATTTCCAACATGCCACCAGCGACAAACACGGTCTCCTCCACCCCACCGGGCAAACGGATCAACACCGTGCCGGGTTTGATGCGGGTCAGTAATGGCGCGTGCTGCGGATAAATGCCCAGCTCGCCGCTCTCCCCGGGCAAGGCAACAAACTCAGCCTCACCTTCGAAGATGGATTCTTCTGCACTAACGACGTCAACTTTGATCGTGCTGGCCATTTTTTTTCCGCTGTCCTACTGGATTAACTATTCGGGCACCCTGCCCTGATTAGCTCTTCTTCATCGATTTTGCTTTCTCGATGGCTTCGTCGATTGTGCCGACCATGTAAAACGCCTGCTCTGGCATATCGTCACATTCACCATCAACAATCATGCGGAACCCGCGGATGGTTTCTTTCAGCGATACGTATTTACCCGGTGAACCGGTAAACACTTCAGCCACGTGGAACGGCTGACTCAGGAAACGCTGCAGTTTGCGGGCACGCATAACGGCCAGTTTGTCATCCGGAGACAATTCGTCCATACCAAGAATCGCGATAATGTCCTGCAGCTCTTTATAACGCTGCAAGGTAGCCTGAACATCGCGGGTGCACTGATAGTGCTCTTCACCAATGACGTTCGGGTCGATCTGGCGACTGGTTGAATCGAGCGGATCCACCGCCGGGTAAATACCCAGCGACGCAATGTCTCTTGACAGCACAACGGTGGCGTCCAGGTGAGCAAAGGTGGTGGCCGGTGACGGATCGGTGAGATCGTCAGCCGGAACGTAAACGGCCTGAATCGAGGTAATTGAGCCTTTCTTGGTAGAGGTAATGCGCTCTTGCAACCGGCCCATTTCTTCGGCCAGGGTTGGCTGGTAGCCCACCGCAGAAGGCATCCGCCCCAGCAGCGCGGAAACCTCAGTACCGGCGAGTGTGTAACGATAGATATTGTCGACAAAGAAGAGAATGTCTTTGCCTTCATCACGGAAAGCTTCAGCCATTGACAAACCGCTGAGCGCCACCCGCAGACGGTTACCCGGCGGCTCGTTCATCTGACCAAAAACCATGGCCACCTTGGAGTTCGCCAGGTTTTCCTGGTCGATCACATTGGCATCAGACATCTCGTGGTAGAAGTCATTACCTTCACGGGTTCGCTCACCGACGCCGGCAAATACCGACAAACCGGAATGCTCCTTGGCGATGTTGTTGATCAGCTCAAGCATGTTCACGGTCTTGCCGACACCGGCACCACCAAACAAACCCACCTTACCGCCCTTGGCAAACGGGCAAATCAGGTCGATCACCTTGATACCGGTTTCGAGCAGTTCAACAGACGGTGACAATTCGTCAAACTTTGGCGCGACCTGGTGTATCTGGCGTGTCTCGTTGCCCTCGATCGGGCCACGCTCATCAATCGGACGGCCAAGCACGTCCATCACGCGACCAAGGACACCTTGCCCGACTGGCACGGCAATGCCGTGGCCAAGGCTGGTGACGGCCATCCCACGGCGCAGACCGTCAGACGAGCCCATCGCAATGGTGCGGACCACTCCGTCACCGAGCTGCTGCTGGACTTCGAATGTCAGGCCTTTTTCGGCCAGGGTGTTGCTTGCATCGTCGTCCAGCGTGAGCGCGTCATACACTTTGGGCATGCCGTCGCGTGGGAACTGGATATCGACCACAGCGCCGATACACTGAACAATTTGACCTTGAGACATCGCTTTTCCTGTTTATCTGTGTACTGCTTGATTAATTCGTTTGTGGCTTCTTTTTGGCCCGAATGAGAATTAGTTAGTGAGTGCTTGCTCTTAAGAATAGCGCCTTAAACAGCGGCTGCACCACCGACAATCTCGGACAATTCCTGGGTAATGGCTGCCTGGCGCGCTTTGTTGTAAGTCAGCCGCAGCTCGTCAATTAAGGTATTGGCATTATCGGAAGCTGCCTTCATCGCAACCATCCGTGCCGAGTGTTCTGATGCCATGTTCTCGGCAACCGCCTGGTAAATCAGACCTTCAACATACCGAGTCATCAGTTCATTCAGAACAGACTCAGCATCGGGTTCGTAAAGGTAATCCCAGCCAAATTCGTGTTTGTCTTCAACTTGCAGACGAGACGGATCCAGCGGCAGCAGACGCTCCATTACGGGCTCTTGCTTCATTGTGTTCAGAAACCGGGTATACACCAGAAAGACTTGATCGATTTCGCCCGCAGCGTACGCATCTAGCTGAACCTTCACGGCACCGATGAGAGTTTCAAGGTGTGGGGTATCACCAAGCTGGGTAACGTGACTAACAATATTGACCCCCATCCGATTCAGAAAGCCGAAACCCTTAGAGCCAATTGCCGTGGTGAGAATTTTTTCACCGTCGTCGGTCAGCTCTTGCAGTTTTTGCATCGCCAGCCGCAAGACGTTGGTATTGAGGCCACCACATAAACCCTTGTCAGTCGTAACTACAATCAGACCAGCAGCTTTTATGTTTTCGTAGTCAACCAAGAACGGATGACGAAACTCAGGATTAGCTGTTGCCAGATGGGCTGCAATATTACGAACCTTGTCTCCATAGGGGCGCGAGCGCTGCATCCGTTCCTGCGCTTTGCGCATTTTGGATACCGACACCATTTCCATGGCCTTGGTGATCTTGCGCGTGTTTTGCACGCTCTTAATCTTGGTTCTAATCTCTTTGGAGTTGGCCATCAGGCTGTTTCCGGTCCGGGTTGCTCAAGTGACGAAGCATTAACGTTAGTGGGGGCTTACTTCCATTCGAGCCAGCTTGAAAGCTGGCCTCAATAGCTACCTTTGGCTTTAAACGCTTTCATCATTTCGTGCAATTGCTTTTCGATTTCAGGACTATATTTCTTGTCTTTTTCAATCGTGCTCATCAACGAGGCGTATTCGGCTTTTGCGAAATCACGCATTGCTTTCTCAGCTGACAGGGCTTTGCCCACTTCGATATCATCAAAGTAGCCTTCGTTAGCAGCAAACAAGGTCAGCGCCATATCTGAGACTTTTAACGGCTGGTATTGCGCCTGTTTCATCAACTCGGTAACCATGCGACCGCGCTCCAACTGCTTACGCGTTGCTTCGTCCAGATCTGAGGCGAACTGTGCAAACGCGGCCAGTTCGCGATATTGGGCCAATGCCAGTCGGACACCACCACCAAGCTTCTTGATAATGTTGGTCTGCGCAGCACCACCCACGCGCGACACGGACACACCAGCATTAATAGCTGGGCGGATACCGGCGTTGAACAAATCGGTTTCCAGGAAGATCTGTCCGTCAGTAATTGAGATCACGTTGGTGGGCACAAAGGCTGACACGTCACCCGCCTGGGTTTCGATAATTGGCAACGCGGTTAATGAGCCGGTCTTGCCTTTCACTTCGCCGTTGGTGAATTTTTCTACGTAGTCGGCATTGACTCGGGAAGCACGCTCGAGCAGGCGTGAGTGCAAATAGAAAACATCACCTGGATAGGCTTCGCGTCCCGGCGGGCGGCGCAGCAACAACGACACCTGACGGTAAGCAACGGCTTGCTTGGACAAATCGTCGTAAATAATTAAAGCGTCTTCGCCGCGGTCTCGGAAGTATTCACCCATGGTGCAGCCAGAGTAGGGCGCAATGTATTGCATTGCGGCGGACTCAGATGCCGATGCGGCCACAACAATGGTGTACTCAAGTGCGCCGTACTCTTCGAGTTTGCGCACAACCGATGCAATGGTTGATGCCTTCTGACCAACTGCGACGTAAACACAAGTCATGTTTTCGCCTTTCTGGTTGATGATGGTATCCACCGCAACCGCTGTTTTACCTGTCTGGCGATCGCCAATAATCAGCTCGCGCTGGCCACGACCCACCGGAACCATTGAGTCGACTGACTTCAACCCGGTTTGTACCGGCTGATCCACTGATTGACGGTCAATAACACCAGGTGCGACTTTTTCAATAACGTCAGTCATCTTGGCGTCGATCGGGCCTTTGCCATCGATCGGATTACCAAGGGAGTCAACAACGCGGCCTTTCAACTCGGGGCCAACCGGCACTTCGAGAATGCGGCCTGTGGCTTTTACTGTGTCACCTTCGGTAATGCCCTGGTATTCACCAAGCACAACCGCACCGACTGAGTCGCGCTCAAGGTTCAGCGCCAGGCCAAAAACATTGCCCGGAAATTCGACCATTTCACCTTGCATTACACCAGAAAGGCCATGAATACGAACGATACCGTCGGTTACCGCAACCACAGTTCCCTGGTTGCGACTGTCAGCCGACACCTCAAGGTTCTGGATTTTTGACTTCAGCAGTTCACTGATTTCAGCAGGGTTTAGTTGCATTACCTCTTACTCCAAAGCCGGACGTTTAAGCACACCGGGATTAAATTTTTAATGAGTTAGCCATTTGGTCGAGCTTGCCACGTACGGATGAATCCATAACGTCATCGCCAATTCGAATAGATACGCCACCGATGAGCTCCGGGGCGACGTGTATTTCTACATTGACCGGCTTTTGGTACTTTTCTTCCAGTGCCGACTTGATCTGCGCAGTCTGATCGTCACTAAGGGGAAAAGCGGATCGAACTTCAGCATCCAACGTTCCCACCTGATTGGCGTGTAGCTTTCGGTAGTGAGTAGCCACTTCCGACAGAACACCAAGGCGGTCATTGTCAACAAGGGCGTGCAGAAAGTTCTTTTGCTCTGCGCTTAACGGGCCAGCGCTGTCAGCAATGACATCCGCAACAACGCTTGATTTCAGCCCCGGGTCATCGGCGATCCGACGCGCCTCTGGCGTAGACGCCACGATGGCCAGTCGATTCAGGGCGTCGGCCCAATCGGGCAGGGCGTTTTGCTCCTGCGCGATTTTAAAAGCGGCCTCAGCATACGGCCGGGCAATAGTGAGTGCCTCGGCCATTTAGCGCAGCTCTGCCTTCAGGTTCTGTAGCAGACCTGCGTGCTTGCCAGCATCGATTTCCGCGCGCAGTATTTTCTCTGCACCAGACACCGCCAGAGCCGCAACTTGCTCGCGCAACTCGTCACGCGCGCGCTGCGATGCCAGTTGCGCTTCACCTTCGGCACTGGTCTTTGCGGTCGCGACAATTCGAGCAGCCTCTGCCCGGGCTTGCTCGAGAATCGTACCGGCTTGCTTTTCAGCACCCGAACGAACTTCGGCAGCACTGGCACGTGCGGTTTTCAGCTCTTCTTCGACACGACGCTCGGCCGCGACGAGTTCAGCTTTGGCGCGATCCGCTGCGGCTAAGCCTTCGTTGATTTTGGTGGCGCGTTCATCCAGGGCGCTTGTAATCGGTGGCCAGACATATTTGGCCACAAACCACCACAAGGCGGCGAAAACAACCATCTGGAAAAACAGGGTCGCGTTGATTGACACGACAGCTCCCTTTCACGAGTTAATGGAATGAGCGGCACCGAAGGGCACCGCCCGAATGGCAATTAGTTTGCTTAGGCGCCGAACAGACCACCGAATACAAACAACATGGCCAGACCAACACCAATAATGAACGGGGCGTCGATCAAACCGGCCAGCAGGAACATTTCGCTGCGCAGCTTCGGAATGAGTTCGGGTTGACGCGCCGCGCCCTCAAGGTAGCGACCGGACATGATGCCGATTCCGATACAGGCGCCCAGAGCACCCAGGGCAATGATCATCCCGGCGGCAACAGCAACAAGGGCAAGATTCGACATTATGGCTCCTAAGAATTCGCGTTTAAAGTTTTAAACAGTTGATTAAAGATAAAAGTGATGCGGCGAAGAAATCAGACACCCGGATTAGTGAGCATCATGCGCCTGACCGATGTACACCAAGGTCAGCATCATAAAAATGAAAGCCTGTAGGGTCACGATCAGAATATGGAAGATGGCCCACGCGAGGCCGGCAATAAAGTGGCCGGCGCCGAGTGCAAAACCAGCGGCCGAAAATGCGAAAGCTCCACCAAGCAGGGCAATCAGCATAAAGATCAGCTCACCAGCGTACATGTTGCCGAACAATCGCAGGCCTAAAGAGACCGTTTTCGACACGTATTCGATCATCTGCATTAAGAAATTTATGATACCCAGCAGGATCGCAAAGACCGGATTGCTGGATGTACCAAATGGCGCGACAAAGATTTCTTTGGTGAAGCCACCCGGGCTCTTGATCTTTATGCCGTAGTAAATCGACGTAAGCAGGACAACCAGTGACATCGCCAGGGGTACGTTCAGATCGGCGGTTGGCACAACCCGCATGTATTCGATGCCAACCAACTTTCCCAGGCCCGGAAGCAGGTCCACCGGAAGCAGATCCATCGCGTTCATCAGGAAAATCCAGACAAATGAGACCAGGGCCAGTGGGGCAATTTTGGAAACGTCGCCGTGGACAATGGAGCGGGCCAACTCGTGAACAAACTCAACAATGGATTCTACAGCGCCCACAAAACGCCCAGGCGCTTTTCCCGCCTCAATGGATTTGGCCGCCTTCAGCATTAGCCAGCCGGCCAGCGCCGCCAAAACAATTGAATAGAACAACGAGTCGATGTTGACGATCGAAAAGTCGACAATATCCTTCTGGGCGTGCAGCGTGTTGTTGAAGTGCCCCAGATGGTGAACGATATATTCACCGGGGGTCGGTGCTGAAGATGAGGCCATGAATTTTTAGTGAATCTCGCTCTGGGTTCGCTTTATTTTCGGTACTTTTGTGCTTTTTCTGCTTCTTAGTCGCTTCTTAATCGCTTCTTTGTCTGCTTAAAGTCGTAGCAACACTGTACTAGTGCTGGCTTACGCCGACGTTACTTATCACTCGTTACTTATCCCAATAACCCACTTGCCAACTTTATTTACATCCATCCAGGGCCTCTGGGGCTGAGGCCGAGACATTCCTTACTGACCGCCGCTCGATAAACCACCTGAGCATTGGCGCCTTAACCGCTATTGCCATGGCAGCCACCAGCATGACCCAGTGAAACTCTATGTTGGAACGCGATAGCGCCAACAGCATGGCAATGGTCAGAAAAACCTTGACCGCCTCGCCGGCGACAAAAACCGCCGGAAATACTTCAGCCCTTGTGACCCGCGCAAGCTGCCAGGCAAAAAGTGCATTCGGAATTATCACAATCAAACCACCCAACACGGCCGACCAGGCAAACAAAGGGCCGGCCAGAACCAATGCCAGAAGTGCTGTAATTGCAATTGAGCCAAGCTGCAGACCGACTACCAAAAGCATCGTGCGTCCGAGTAGTTTTGCGGCTTAAGCCACTGATTACCACTGATTACCACTGATTTGGGCCGTTTTGAGCACCAACCGCGCCTACCGCACCAACCCGTTAAGTAGATACGTCAAACCAACCCGAAAACTAAAAAGCAAATCAAAACCAGACCAAGGCGCTAACAAATCGATCGCTCTCTTGGCAAAGCCAGCTAATTCTAGGAATGTTTCAAATTGCCGTCAAACTGTAATTGTCTTGTCCGGCGATGTTGTCATTTTCCGACGACAAGTCAGTCAACAATGGCGATCTACTTCGCCCGTCCGTTTTAGCTTTACTTTACTTATCCAGCTGACTCCGCAATCCCAGCTGGCCGAGCAAGCCTTCAAACTGCTCGTGACCTGCAAATTCAATGACCAATTTGCCCCTGCCTTTGCGATTTGACCGAATACTCACTGGTGCCGCCAGTACGTCTGACAGGCGTTCCTGCAGACGAATCAGATCGCGATCGAGAGGCGGGAGGCTGGCAGGTGAGCGCCCACTTCCCGTAGTGGTTTCAGCTGCATTGTTTTGGCTTTCGAGGTGGGCGGTTACCTCAGCCTCGGTCTCCCGCACCGACAACTGACGCTCGATAATCCGGTTGGCCAACATGATCTGATCGGCCCGGCCTACGGCTAGCAGGGCCCGGGCGTGGCCCATTTCAAGTTCACCACTGATCAGGTTTTCCTGAACCGGATCACTGAGACTGAGCAAGCGCAGAAGATTGCTCGTGGCACTGCGAGAACGCCCGATGGCGGTGGCGGCCGCTTCATGGGTGTAGTCAAATTCCTGGACCAGGCGTTGAATCGCCCGCGCTTCTTCGAGGGGGTTCAGATCCTGGCGCTGGATATTCTCGATGAGCCCCAATGCCAGCGCTTGTTCATTGTCGGCCTCTCGGATGATGGCCGGAATGTGGGTCAGGCCCGCGATGCCAGCCGCGCGAAAGCGACGCTCGCCGGCCAGGATTTCGTATGGATGGGCAGCGTCAGCACGCAATCGGACCAGAATTGGTTGCAGTACACCATGCTCCCGGATGGAATCGGCCAGGGTCTGCAGTGCCGCATCATCAAACCGGTCTCGCGGCTGATAGTGGCCAGCCTGGATCTGCGCCAGCGCAATAAGCGGGATTGTTGCTACGTCGGAGCTACGGACATCTGACGTGTCCCGCGCTGCGGGCTCTGCGGGATCGGATGATCCCAGCAATGCGTCCAGGCCCATGCCCAGACCTTTTCGTTTAATCATGTCACCAGGCTCCCAACCCGTTCGATCAGTTCTTCGCCAAAAGCCATATAAGCTTTTGCGCCACGCGAACCGGGATCAAACACGACGCCGGGCCGTCCGTAGCTCGGCGCTTCTGCAAGGCGCACATTGCGCGGAATCACGGTTTCAAACACTTTCTTGCCAAAATGCTGCATCAACTGCGCGGATACCTGGCGCGACAAAGTAACCCGCGGGTCATACATCACACGCAACAAGCCGATTACTTGTAAATTGGTATTAAAGTTAGCGTGAACCCGTTTGATGGTATTGACCAGGTCGGCCAACCCCTCAAGTGCAAAATATTCGCACTGCATTGGAATGATCACACCATGGGCTGCGCACAATCCGTTTAAGGTCAGCATCGACAGCGATGGCGGGCAGTCAATCAGCACAAAGTCGTATTGATCCAGAACTGGGTCAAGCGCCTCTTTGAGTCGTGTTTCGCGCTGTTCAACCGCGACCAGTTCGACCTCAGCGCCCGCCAGTTCGCGGTTAGCGGGCAGAACGTCATAACCCGCCTCCACCGACTGCCGGCATTCGCTTAAGGTGGCATCCCGAAGCAATACGTCATAAACCGATCGCTCAAGTTCACGCTTGTTGACCCCGCTACCCATAGTTGCATTGCCTTGTGGGTCGAGGTCAATCAGCAATGCACGTTGACCGTGCTTTGCAAGTGCGGCGCACAGGTTGATTGCGGTCGTGGTTTTGCCAACCCCGCCTTTCTGATTTGCGACCACAAAAACGTTAGCCACTGTAGCCAATTTCAATTGCCCCTAAGAGATGCAAGCTTAGCCTCATTGCTGATTATGCTGCGTTTGAACTTGAGTCTCAGCTGGGATATATCCGGCACGCAGCAAGACAAGCGAGCGGGGCGCGTCGATTCCGGGCACCGCAAAATCCTGAACAGATTCAAGACTCAATCCGACCGCCGGCTCATCACCCCTGGCCGCGCGAGTGAGTGATTCATTACCCAGCTCAGCCACTTCTTCGGTGACCAGGGCAGATTTCATCGCGGCCACAAGACTGCCATCTAAGCACAAGGGTAGGGCTTGCTGCGCGAATGCTAACAAGCGCGTATAAGCCCGGCTGATAAAAATGTTTGGGGATTTTTGTGGGTCAGGCAAATCGGCAGCAAGGACGTGCTGAACTCTTTGTTCGACTACTGACAGGTTATCCAGGTGCAGCTGAACCGCGCATTGGCGCAGAAACGCGCACTTTTTTGAAACAGGTTCAATTAGGACAACCGGCACTTCGGGCCAGGCAATCGCCAGAACCACGCCAGGTAAACCGCCACCGGCACCAATGTCCACAATACCGGCGGGCCCTGGCAGGGCGGTTTGCAAGGGCTTGAGCACGGCCAGGGAATCGAGCAAATGATGGCTGATCATCCGGGATGGTTCGCGAATTGCGGTGAGGTTATATGTACGGTTCCATCGATCCAGCAGTGACACGTATTCGATCAGGCAAGCCTGCTGTGCCCGATGCACCGACAGTCCGAGCTCATTAATACCCGACGCAAGTTCTGCCGCCAGGAGTGGGTTTGTGGTTGCTGGTTTGGTTGCCATAGTCCGAAATTACAAATATTGGTTCAGCGGCTTGTTTGTTCTGGCTCGGAAAATCCGGACAAGAACTAGATTTTTATGGGCTGGCCACCTAAATAGTGAGTACTTACAGTCGTTGAGCCCATCAGTACAAGCAGGTCGAGCTTGGCAAAGGCCGACTAAAGGGTATTGCCAGCCGGTGTCTGATCTTTTTCAAAGCGTGTCTTCTTCAGATAAACCAGCAACAAAGAAACCGCGGCCGGGGTCACCCCGGAGACTCGCGACGCCTGGCCCAGGGTTGCTGGTCGGGTCAGGCCGAGTCGTTGCCGAACTTCAGTGGACAGCCCCGGGACCCGGCTATAGTCAATATCATCCGGCATGACAAAATCTTCGTTGGCGGCCTGGCGCGCCACTTCATCACGCTGGCGTTCAATATACCCGGCGTACTTTGCGTCGGTTTCCAGCTGGTCAATAACTTGTTCACGCCACGATTCGCTTAACTCGCCGGCAGCCCCCGGTGCAGGGTCGCGCAACAACGATTCACTAAGCCACGGTTCCAATGCCCGGTAACGGACCCCCGGTCTGGCGAGCAGGTTGGCAAGGTGGTAGCTTCGGTCAATCGACTGACCAAGTATTGCCTCGGCTTTTTGCGGCGGCATTGTGTTCGGATTGACCGTACATTCATTGAGCCGTTGCTGCTCCAGAGCGATCGCGTCGCGCTTGCGATTGAAAAAATCCCAACGCGCGTCGCCAACCAATCCCAGTTTGCGGCCCGTCTCTGTTAAACGCAGATCGGCATTGTCTTCACGCAAACTGAGGCGGAATTCGGCCCGGCTGGTGAACATACGGTAGGGCTCAGACACACCGCGGGTAATTAAGTCGTCAACTAATACGCCAAGGTAAGCCTGATCACGGCGCGGCCACCAGGCGTCTTTTTCCCGAACCCGTAAAGCCGCATTCAAACCTGCCAGCAGGCCCTGGGCAGCGGCCTCTTCATAACCTGTTGTGCCATTGATCTGGCCCGCAAAAAACAAGCCGCTAATGGCCTGGGTTTGCAGGGAAGGGTGCAGCGACCTTGGATCGAAGTAGTCGTATTCAATCGCATAGCCCGGGCGCAGAATATGCGCGTTTTCAAGGCCTTTTATGCTCCTAACAACGTTCAGCTGCACATCGAATGGCAAACTGGTGGAAATGCCGTTTGGATAATACTCAACTGTATCCAGGCCTTCCGGCTCAAGAAAAATCTGGTGCGAATTCCGATCCGCAAAGCGGTGCACTTTGTCTTCAATGGACGGGCAATATCGTGGGCCGACTCCTTCAATCACTCCGGTAAACAGAGGTGACCGGTCCAGACCCGCGCGAATGAAATTGTGAGTCGCTTCGTTGGTGTGTGTAATCCAGCAGGGCACTTGTTTCGGATGTTGCGCCGCCCGGCCAAGGAAGGAAAACACCGGCACGGGCTCTGTGTCACCCGGCTGTTCCTGGCACAGGGAAAAATCAATCGTGCGGCCGTCAATACGAGGGGGAGTGCCCGTCTTCAAGCGCTCCTGGGGCAGCTTGAGCTCACGCAAACGGGCAGCAAGCGTTGTAGATGCCGGGTCACCAGCCCTTCCGGCTGCATAGTTGTTCATCCCAACGTGAATCTTGCCGTTCAGGAAAGTGCCAGCAGTGACCACGACGCTTGAGCACAAAAAGGTGAGGCCGATGTGAGTACTTACACCCGTCACGACCTCAGTGTTTTCTCGTGTTTCTATCAGCAAGTCGTCAACGGTTTGTTGAAATAGCCAGAGGTTGGGCTGGTTCTCAAGACGGGTGCGAATCGCCTGACGGTAGAGCACACGATCGGCCTGTGCCCGGGTTGCCCGAACGGCAGGCCCTTTGCTGCTATTCAAAATCCGGAACTGAATACCAGCTTCATCGGTAGCCTGCGCCATTGCGCCGCCCATGGCATCAATTTCTTTGACCAGATGTCCTTTGCCGATGCCGCCAATGGAAGGATTACACGACATCTGCCCGAGTGTCTCAATGCTGTGGGTCAAGAGCAGCGTCTTACATCCCATACGGGCAGAAGCTAGCGCGGCTTCGGTGCCTGCATGACCGCCGCCAACGACGATGACATCAAATTTGTCTGGGAATTGCATGGTGATTCGGCAAGGCTTTTCAAGCCGTCAGAAGCACCCGATATCAGCACGCAAAGCGCAAATCGGGCAAAGAGTAGGGGGGAATCTAGCTGAAATTATAGGTCGCCCGCCTGCGGAAGGGAAGAATCTTTAACGATCTGGCATCCGATGTTTCACGTGAAACGTATCAAGATGACAACCGATGGTCAGCGAAAACAGGTTGCCACTTCCTGCTCTGTCGGAAAGCGCCCGACGTCCTTCTTGGAATAGCGCAGGACACCATTCCTGGAAATTTCGAATACACCTGCACCTGAAGGAACAAGCTCCACCGACGAAAAGCCGGCGGCTTCGAACTGCGCTTTCACACGGAGAGCCTGCGGTTCGTAGTTTCAGACTCGACAGTATTCGATTTTAATTGTGTCATTGAACGACATAACGGACTCAATAATTGCGGCTAACCAGACAGACTATAGCAATGCTCTCGTCAGGGGTAAGCCCAGGACGCGGCCATCGAATCCGGCAAACTCAATTCGCATCGCAATGCAGCCCCCACACCAGACGCAGCCGCGGCCCAGGTAATGTTTCACGTGAAACACCGCTCAGAAGGTCGACGTTTACTGGCAGATCAGGTTCCAAGCGTCTAAACAACAAGCGCTTGCCAAGGCTACCAGCGAAGGCCGCCATTTGCAGCGTGATTCCTGGAACACACCTCGTGACCATCGATCCTAATAACGAAGATGACGGGAGGCGACCGCAACACTTCAATAATACAAAGCCAAAGCAAACCTCACCCCTAGCTCGATTTTTTTTAGGCTATTAGCGCTGCTTACCCTCGCTGATCTGACTATCACCGTCTGCTTGCCGGTGTCGACACATATGGATGCCAGCTACAAATTATCGGATGTATTCGCGGTAAAGCAGCGAACCGACTAACCCAGAAGACCGAGTAACGCAGAACACCGGATAACGCACCAAACCAAGTAAAGGGGAATGTCCTGAAAACCGGGTCACCTCTATTTGAAACGAACCCGCAAAACTTGAAATTGCAGAATTCCCGCTTCAACAAACAGGTCAACATCAAGGGTATCGATGTCGATCGAATCACCTTGATCCCAATTGGGTCAGAAGTTGAGAGGGAGGTATTGCTGTCACGCCCTGATACCGTATTCAGGACATCGTTATTCGGGACCACGTAGTGCAAACTTTGGGCATCTCCGTGGACGGTCAGTCAAATCGCAAGACTGGCACCGGGTTGAACCATCTCGAGCAGGACAAGACTTGGGAATTACTGCTTCTTCTTGTTGTATGTCTCTTGTACGGCGTCGGCTTGTTTTTCTTCTTTAAGTTGGCGTTTGTTAGCCAAAATTGGCTCCGAAGTGGCTTTTAAACAGCCTGCCAGGTCTGTTTCACGTGAAACAATCCAGTCCTTATTGGCCCATGCCGTAACGGACAGCGGGTAGCCAGTCATCGAGTTGCCGCTAACTGGTTCTTTCCCGGAAAATCCGGAAAAGAACTACAAGTTTTTTGGGCTCGCCCTATGCGCGTCAGGCCCACGGTCTGGCTGCAAGCCAGACCGGCTCGGCCGGCACGGCGCATTCGCCTTGAAACCCCGGCTCTGCCCAATCCCGGGGACTTTGGATCGCGACGGTTTGTCCGATTCCCGGTATTCAGTTCCATAACAGCAATTTCCTGACTGGAACTTATTAACTAAATCGCTCAACAATGCAATCGATCATCGGCTGAAGCTTTGCCAACTCCCGGTGTCGTCTGTGACCTACCAGATAGAGGGTGGCAGGCCCGCCCAGATCCTCACACAGGGGCAGGGTGATGATGTCATCTTTGTCTTGTGGGTAACCCATCCCTGTGCCATCAGCAACGCACCGATGACGGCCCGACACTAGACAATCATGGACAGGGAACCATCCGTGCAGAGTAGCGGCCCAAAGCCCGAGAGTAGCCGAAGAAGCTGACTATCCAACGACATCTGCTAATTGGGTGAACGCCATACGATCCACCCAATATCAACGTCAATCAGCGCAAAGGCAGTTGTTCCGGGTATCGGGGAGCGGCGAAACCCCGAAATAGATTGCTGATTTCGGCAAGCACTTGCAATACGGTTTGAGGTGGCGGTCGGGTGCGAATAGCCAGAGGCATTTCGACGATGCCGATTCAGCACCTGCGCCGCGGCCGAAGCCCAATACTCAGCGCCGTAGGGTTGACTCTCAGCACTTGTACCAGCGGCAACAGAATTTGCCTCGCGATACCGCTCGGAGTGGCAATTCGGGCTTGGCCCAGCATTCGTGTAATGCAACCATCAATCAGGCTCGCCTGGGCCTAGGCTTGGGCCTGCGCTGGACATTCGGGCGTTCGCTCAGCCGCCGAGCACAGACGTCAACCAGCTTGTGTCAACACATTTTCGTTGGACAGCCGCCTGAACAAGGGCTATGCAATCCTGTTGAAACGGCGGGATAATGTCGTCCCGGTTCAACTATGCGGCGAATCTTGGCGCAAGCGATCGCCTGGCGCTTGAATCGGGCGCGCAGGACGAGGAAGGACCCAACCTGGGCGGTTCGCTTTTTGTGGCTACTTTTGCGAGCCCTGATGGCAATAAAACTACCTTGTTCTGCCCGAACTGTCCTGACGGCGATGATTCTCGGCGCGTGCCGGAACCAAGGCCTCGGCCGAAATCAAGCCCTGTATGTTTCACGTGAAACATGACAACGGACCTTCGATTGAAGGCCCGTTGGGATACTCATCCAGGTTACGTACTACTAAGCCTAACCCGATTGACTGCCTTGACTATCAGGGCTTAACTGCTGCACTTCATTCTGGCGTTTCAGAAAGGCTTCGAAGTCCTGGCGGTCAATGGCTTCTCGCTCGGCCGCCTTAAATGCTTCGAACTCCCTGACCATTTCGTTTAGCTTTTCCTGTTCATCACGTAAGCGTTGCTGCTCACGTTCGAGGTAGGCCGCCAGTGCAGCATTGCTGGGCTTACGCGAAACAAACCGGTTGAAATGTGCTGTATCAACCGTTCGGCGTGCCTCTCGGAATCTGGCAAAGAAGGGTCGCGCCTGACTGCGAATTTCACGATGCCAGATCGCCCAGATTAATAAAGCCAGTCCAATCGGCCAGGCAAAAACAAAGCCAAGAACAATTGCGGCAATCATTAAACCGTTGTTGTTGCCAGAGCGACACCCGGAACGCCGCGGACTAGCCGCTTCGTCAGGCAATGAGGCTGTGGACTGAGAGATCGTTTCCATGTGGTAACTCCTTGATGGCGAGGTTCGGTTGCCAGCACCTTGCGGCAACCTGAGCCCTTACCTTACGCCGAGTTGCCTATTTTGTGGTCAGGCAGGGGATGTAGTTATATCCTGTTTTTTCGTACTGTATTAATATTTCAGCAACAAATATCGTACTCAACACTAATGGTTTACTGGTACCTGGATAAGAACCTTCTAGGTTTGGAGCTTATCGCGCAGGTCTTGGGCGCTAAGGTGCCGGGCAAGAACCAGACGACTGCCAGGCCGACGTCAGCAGATAACAGCCACCTTAAGGTAGGCTTGCATCAACTATCAAACAACGACTGGCAACTACTGAATCTGGGTCATCCGTGGCTCTGCAGGAAATCGCCGGTTTCAGGCCCGACAAAGCGGAGGCCCGATGCGTCGCGTTTTAGTGCTCTATGCCCATCCGGGACAATCCCATGCCAAAGCCAATAGCTTGATGGCAACAACAGCCAGTGCTCTGAAAGACGTAACGGTTGTTGATCTATACGCGGAATATCCACGACTGAAAATCAATGTCGACAAGGAGCAGGAGCGATTGATTAACCATGACGTGATTGTCTTCCAGTTTCCGGTGTATTGGTACTCGACCCCTTCACTACTCAAAGAATGGCAGGACCTGGTTCTCGAATACGGTTTTGCTTATGGCCCCGGAGGCCACCAACTGGCTGGCAAATTATGCTTGTTAGCGATGACGGCAGGTGGGCCAGCCGAAGCGTATCGAGCCGATGGCACCAACCACTTCACATTGCGCACATTGTTCAGCCCTTTTGAGCAAACCGCACGACTGTGTCAAATGGATTACCTTGCTCCGCTGGCCCTGCTGTCATCCCTGTCCGCGCGTGATGACGGCCGGATAGAGCAACACGCCTTCGCCTACGGGGAATTGCTAACAGCGCTTCGCGATGACCGCCTTGATATTGGTGCGGCCCGCGCGCTGGACTTGATGTCTGCAACAAATCTGCCCATACAGCCGGCGCGACCGGAACCAATGCCATGAGCGAGATCTTGCTACAGGTATTCATCTACTTGTGTGCCGCGGTCTTTGCGGTGCCCATCGCCAAACGCCTCGGGCTGGGCTCTGTTCTGGGTTACCTGATGGCGGGCATTTTGATTGGGCCGGTGACCGGCCTGGTTGGCTCCGAAACCCAGGACATCCAGCATTTCGCCGAATTTGGTGTTGTCATGATGTTGTTCCTGGTGGGCCTGGAGCTGGAGCCAAAAGCCCTGTGGGAAATGCGGGCCCGACTGCTCGGCCTGGGCGGATTACAAGTAGCGCTTACCGGCGCGGCCATTGCCGGCATCGCCTATTGGGTTGGGGTGGACTGGCGCAGCGCATTGGTTGTCGGCATGGTGCTTGCGTTGTCATCAACAGCTATCGTGCTGCAAACCCTGAACGAAAAAGGCATGACCCGCAGTGATGGTGGGCAGGCCAGTTTCTCGGTCTTGTTATTCCAGGATATTGCGGCCATCCCCATGCTGGCGATCATACCGTTGCTGGCACTGCCGGCGCTTGCGGCAAACGGTACTGGCCATGGTGACGGTGGACACGCAAGCCTGAGCCTGGTTGCGAACCTCGCAGGCTGGCAGGTTGCTCTGGTGAATATCGCGGCAATTGCCGTTGTCGTTGTCGGTGGCCATTTCCTGTCCCGACCATTGTTCCGGTTCATTGCCGCGGCTGATTTGCGAGAAGTTTTTACTGCCGCTGCCTTGTTGCTGGTAATTGGCATTGCACTGCTGATGACCCTGGTTGGCCTGTCACCCGCGCTGGGCGCGTTCCTGGCCGGGGTTGTGCTGGCAAACAGTGAGTTTCGTCATGAACTGGAAAGCGATATTGAGCCGTTCAAAGGACTATTGCTGGGGCTGTTTTTCATTACGGTAGGCGCCGGTATTGATTTTTCGCTGCTGTTCTCTCAATTTGACGTGATTCTCGGTCTGACCCTCGGCTTGATTGCGCTTAAGGCCGGGGTGTTGTTAATACTCGCCCGAGTTTTCAAGCTACGCAGTGGCGACGCCTCTTTGTTTGCCTTGTCTCTGGCCCAGGCCGGAGAATTTGGCTTTGTATTACTGGCCTTTGCAGTCCAGAACGCCGCAATTCAGAAAACCATGGCGGGTAGTTTGTTGCTGGTTGTGGCTTTGTCGATGTTGCTGACCCCCTTGCTATTTATCCTGCTTGATAAAGTCATTTTGCCCCGCCTGAATGCAGGCCAGCAACGCGAAACGGATAGCATCGACTCCGTTGGTCCGGTGATCATTGCCGGCCATGGGCGCTTTGGTCAGATCATTAACCGGGTATTGCTTGCCAACGGTCACAAAACGGTCGTGCTCGACCAGCAGGCCGATCTTATCGACGGCATGCGCAAGTTTGGCGTGCACAGCTATTACGGGGACGCAACCCGCCCCGATCTGATGCATTCGGCAGGACTTTCTGATGCCCGTCTGCTGGTGGTTGCGATTGACGAACCCGACAAGGCACTTGAGTTGATCCGCCACGCACGTCGCGAGCGTCCGGACCTGCCCATCGTTGCGCGGGCACGCGACCGGCAACACGTCTACCAACTATATGGGTCTGGGGCGAATGACATTGTCCGGGAAACTTTTGACAGCGCTGTACGTGCATCGCGTTATGCATTACAAGCCCTTGGCATGCATCCGTATGAGGCCGAAAAGGCGACTACTGTTTTTGTCGATCACGATTTGGCGATGATTCGTCGACTGGCCGAACTATGGGATCCAACACTGTCACCGTTTGAGAACCAGGCATATATTGAGGCCACACGGGATAGTGCGAAGGCCCTGGATGCAGCAATGGCGAGTGACCGATCGGTATTACATGAATATGCGGACCGCGGCTGGATTCCGCCGGGGATGAACAAGCCCCCCGATGCAGACGCCGGGGCCCTGCCCAATGCCACGAAACGAACAAGTCTGTGAGCACTAACTGTCAACCTTAGATACAGTTAACGAAACATTTCTACCCGGTTTCAGGTTCGGCAGTCATTACGGTGGCATGAATACCCGCGCGAACAATGAGCGGTGCACATTGTGTCATCCGAACCGGTCGGCGAAGCGTTGTGTCGAAGTTAACCCGCATTTCGATCCAAGGTGGAACCAAGCCCCGGTCAATTTTCGACCAAAGCTTCGAACCTAACCAGTAGACTCTGGGTCAGGATCCGGTGAACTCTCTGAACATTTTTGGTGAACCGTATGAACCAATCTAATCCAAGCAGACAAGTCAGACCTGGCCAGCCAGGCGGTCGATCTATATCCCGATGGCGCCTGCAACTGGCCACCATTGCAATAGCGGGCGCAGTCGGCGGCTGCGCGGTCGTTCCGTTGGGCCCGGATGGTCATGCCGTTGGCGTTTCGCCAGGAGAGGCCGTCGTCTCAACGGCGATTGTGACTGTGGGGGTGCTCGGTTTTCTGGGTGCCATCTCAGGCCATCACCGGCACTGGCGCGGTTGGGGTCGGGGCGGCCATCGCGGACACGGCAGCTTCCATCGGCGAGGTTCGCGCGGCGGGGGCCATTGGGGCCGCCCCGGGCGAAGCCGCTACTAAGCGGCTGCCCGCGATTTAGCCCTATTTCATCGTTGGCATAACAAACTCGGCACCGGCACGAATACCGGTTGGCCAGCGCTGGGTGACGGCTTTATACCGGGTATAAAAACGCACGCCTTCCGGACCGTGCATATGATGGTCACCAAATAGCGACGACTTCCATCCGCCAAACGAATGGAAAGCCATTGGCACCGGGATAGGCACGTTAACGCCAATCATGCCAATCTGCGCCTTGCTCGAAAATTCGCGTGCTGAGTCACCATCACGGGTAAAAATTGCGGCGCCATTGCCGAACTCGTGCTCGTTCACCAGACGCAGGGCTTCATCAAAGCTGTCGACCCGGACAACCGATAACACCGGGCCAAAAATCTCATCTTTGTAGATGCTCATCTCCGGGGTCACGTTGTCGAACAAGCACCCACCCAGGAAAAACCCGTCTTCATACCCCGCCACGGTCACACTACGCCCGTCAACTACCAGGTCGGCACCTTCGGCAACACCAGCATCAACATATCCACGCACTTTATCCAGGTGGGTCCGGGTAACCAGTGGCCCCATCTCAGCGCCGTCAGCCATGCCGTTGGCAATCCGGATGGCGGGCACTTTTTCTTTGAGCCGGGCGATCAGGGTATCTGCGATATCACCCACGGCGACGGCGACCGACACCGCCATACAACGTTCACCAGCAGACCCATAAGCGGCACCAATCAATGCATCCACTGTCTGATCAATGTCCGCATCGGGCATCACAACCAGGTGGTTCTTGGCCCCACCCAAGGCTTGAACCCGCTTACCAGCCTGACTCGCCGTGTCGTGTACGTACCGGGCAATTGGGGTCGAGCCAACAAAGCTGACCCCGCTGATCTTCGGATGGGTGAGCAAGGCATCAACGGCCTCTTTGTCTCCGTGAACCACATTAAACACGCCATCAGGCAGGCCAGCTTCGCTCAGCAGGCGGGCAAGGATCAGAGACGCGGAGGGATCACGCTCGGATGGTTTCAGAACAAAGGTATTGCCGCACGCCAGGGCCACTGGAAACATCCACATCGGCACCATGGCTGGAAAATTAAACGGGGTTATTCCTGTACACACACCGAGTGGTTGACGCATCGCAATTAAATCGATACCCGTACCAACGTCTTCAGAGAATTCACCTTTCATCAACTGCGGGATACCGCAGGCGAACTCGACTACTTCGAGCCCGCGGGTGACCTCACCGTGGGCATCACTGAACACCTTGCCGTGCTCAATTGAAATGGCTTCAGCCAGCTCATCCGCGTGCTTTTCGATGAGCTCTTTAAACTTGAACATGACCCGGGCGCGACGCAGGGGCGGCGTTGCAGCCCAGGCCGGAAACGCCGCGGCTGCCGCCTGAACCGCCTTATCCACCATGGCAGCTGACGCCAGCGCCACTTCGCGAACAGGCCGCCCCAGCGCCGGATTAAATACCGGCGCGGACCGGCCGCCGGACTCTCCGGCAACCAGTTTGCCACCAATCCAATGCGCCACCTGGGCCGCGTCTACGGCCGACTGATCTGTACTGCCCATGGGTTTCCTCCCGTGCTGAATTCAGGTTGCCAACACGTCGGTCGGGTAGGCCCGAAGCCGACAGTCGTTGGCATGTCTTGCTATTGTTGCAGACCGGACAGCATTTGACTGGATTTTGATCACGCGATTGCCAGGAGGCCGGCTGGCTGGCTCACAATATTCGCGATCCCGACACGGCAGTCATACCGGGAGCAGAGAGAACAATTCCAATGGGAAAAGACAATAGAAATATCTCGGTCCGATCACAAAGCGATCACGCATCGATATCGATCGCCATTACCGTTGATTTTTGCTGAAACAAGCTGTAAATCCGAGATAACTTTGTGATCTTTCAAGACTATGTTGCGGGCTATCTGACTGATTCCGGCGATGGTGATCGGCTAATCAGTAAGAGCCGAACCGGCAGCGGTTACTGCCCATCAAATCAAGAGGAAAACCATCATGAAGTTATCCAAGTCAATCCAAAGCGCCCTGGCTGCTGCTGTCGTAACCACAGCTGCTGTTGTTTCCCCAATGGCCGTTGCCGGCTGCGCCGCCAAATGCGGTGTTAAGAAAGTCGCCAAGTGCGGTGCCTGTGCTGCCAAGTGTGGCGTCAAGTGCGCAGCCAAATGTGGTGCCTGTGCTGCCAAGTGTGGCGCCAAGAAAGGTAAATGCGCAGCAAAAAAATAGGCTCTGGCAAACCCTGAGCTCGAGGCACCCGACGGTTTTTCGTTTGGGTGCCTTTTTCATATTTTTCTTTGTTGCCTTTGTCCAGCGTTTTCTTGGAGCTTTCCCAGACTTTCCCATCGCGGCCGTCAATTCGATGGCATCACTAATCCGGAAGACGTAGCATTGTCGGAGTCGGATTCTCGGAATCGGATTCCGAGTCGGACAACGACCCTCACTTTCACTCACCTGCATTCAGGCAGGACAACGAATGATCAACTTGCCATTCCCTCTGCACGGCGGCCGATATTGAAACCAATAGCCGTGAGTATTGGAGACCCCGCCGGTATTGGCCCCGAAATTGCGCTGAAGGCCTCCATACGATTCACTCCGCCTACGATCCTGGTCGGTGATGCTGCCGTCCTTGAAGAGACGCGAAGCCGTCTTGGCATGGTCCTGCCCCCCCAGGTATCAATTCAATCTCTGGCACCTTCGCCCGCCAGCCCAGCCTGCCAACCAGGCCTCCCTGGAGCACACACTGGTCAGGCAGCCTGGCTGGCCATCACTACGGCCGTGGCCCTCGTCCAAAATGGCACGGCCCGCGCCATTACGACGGCTCCGATTGCCAAATCAGCACTGCGCGCAGCAGGCCATCAGTGGCCGGGCCACACCGAACTACTGGCTGATCTGGCCGGCGGAGTCGAAGTACGAATGATGTTGGCCAACCCCGAGCTGCGGGTGGTGCTGGTGACCGTGCATCAGTCTTTGCGAAGTGCACTGGACAGTTTGTCCACCGAGTTAATCGAGCAAACGATTCGGATTGCCGATCGCAGCCTGAAGAAATTTGGTATCACCCGACCCAGGCTTGCCGTAGCCGGGGTGAATCCACATGCCGGTGAAGGCGGCTTGTTTGGCGAGGAAGAAATACGCCTCGTGGCGCCAGCAGTGGCGGCTGCCTGTGCCGACGGTATTTGTGCCAGTGGCCCGTTCGCACCCGACACAATTTTCATGCGTGCCCGTGGCCTGGATGAATTTGATGCCGTCATCGCGATGTATCACGATCAGGGTCTGATCCCGGTCAAATACCTGGGCATCGAGGACGGGGTCAATGTGACCCTTGGCCTGCCTTTTGTGCGCACCAGCCCCGATCACGGAACAGCTTTTGATATTGCCGGTACCGGTACTGCAAATGAAACCAGCATGCTGGCGGCGTTAACGATGGCCGACCAACTGGCGAACTGATCACCAGATAACCGAACTTGCAGTCCTCACCGCTCGCCACCAGGCGCAAAAAAAGCGCCCGAAAGGCGCTTCTTTTGCGAGTTGCCAGCCTCTGACTACAAACTTAGCCGAGGCGTTTGAGCAATGCGTCGCGCATCGTTCGCATCTCGGGCGGCAAGCCACTTTCGAGCATCGAAAACAATTCATCATGCAACTTCAGCTCGGCTTTCCAGGCATCTGTATCGATCGAGGTAATGTTGCTGAATTCTTTATCGCTGAATTCCAAACCGTCCCAGTTCACATCCTGATAGCGTGGGGTCGTGCCAAACACGTGCTCATCACCGCCACTTTTGCCTTCAATACGATCGAGCATCCATTTGAGAACTCGCATATTTTCACCAAATCCAGGCCAAACAAACTTGCCCTGCTCATCAGTGCGGAACCAGTTAACACAGAAGATTTTCGGCAGCTGGGCACCGTTTGCCGCCAGACTTTCACCCATGGCGAGCCAGTGTCCAAAATAGTCGGCCATGTTGTAGCCACAGAAAGGCAACATGGCAAACGGGTCACGACGCACAATGCCTTGCTGCCCGGCAGCGGCAGCCGTTGTTTCGGAACCCATGGTTGCCGCCATGTAGACGCCTTCCTTCCAGTCGCGCGCTTCGGTTACCAGTGGCACGGTCGTCGAGCGACGGCCACCAAAGATAAAGGCATCAATCGGCACGCCGGCCGGGTTGTCCCAATCATCGTCAATTACCGGGTTCTGCGACGCGGCAACGGTGAAGCGGGCGTTCGGATGTGCCGCGGGTTTGTTTGATGCCGGGGTCCAGTCGTTGCCCTGCCAATCGGTCAAATGGGCGGGGGCTTGTTTGGTCATACCCTCCCACCAGACGTCACCATCATCGGTCAGCGCCACATTGGTGAAAATGGCATTGGACTTAACCGAGGCCATACAGTTGAAGTTGGTTTTTTCGTTTGTACCGGGAGCAACACCAAAGTAGCCGGCTTCCGGGTTAATCGCGTATAAGCGGGTTTTGCCACCTTCATCACGCGGCTTGATCCACGCAATGTCGTCACCGATAGTGGTGACTTTCCAGCCTTCATACGATTGTGGCGGGATCAGCATTGCAAAATTGGTTTTGCCACAGGCTGACGGGAACGCGGCCGCCACGTGGTATTTACGTCCTTCGGGTGAGGTCACTCCCAGGATCAACATATGCTCTGCCAGCCAGCCAACACCGTCTTTCGACGCGTCAGCTTTACCCATCGTTGATGCAATACGCAGGGCAAAACACTTTTTGCCAAGTAACGCGTTGCCACCATATCCCGAGCCAAACGACCAGATCTCACGGGTCTCCGGGTAGTGGACGATGTATTTAGTTTTGTTGCACGGCCACGCCACATCGGCAGTTTTATTGCCTGATGCGTCTTCCAGCGGCATGCCGACAGTATGCACACAGGGCACAAATTCGCCGTCAGCGCCAAGCACATCGAAGACCGCCTTGCCCATCCGGGTCATCAGGCGCATGTTGGTCACCACGTACGGCGAATCCGATAATTCAATGCCAATCTGCGCTATCGGCGAACCCAGTGGGCCCATTGAAAACGGGATCACGTACATCGTGCGACCGCGCATGCAACCGTCAAACAAGCCGTTCAGAGTCGAGCGCATTTGTGCTGGCTCAACCCAGTTATTAGTCGGCCCCGCATCAGCTTCTTTTTCCGAGCAGATAAAGGTACGGTCCTCAACTCGCGCGACATCAGTCGGATCAGACCATGCAAGGTACGAGTTCGGACGTTTTTCCTCGTTGAGTTTGCGCAATGTACCGGCGGCTACCATCTCAGTACATAAACGATCGTATTCCTCTCGCGAGCCGTCCGCCCAGACAATTTTGTCCGGTTTGGTGAGTGCCGCAATTTGCCCCACCCATTCGACCAGACCGGCGTGTTTGACATACGCCGGTGCTGATACCGCCATCGTGGCTTGGTTCATCGGAAAATCTCCTGATTAAATAAACCGGTTACGCCTCGCACCACAACCGAACCAAACCCAGCCGGCCAATGCCGGCATGTCTGGGGTTTGTCGCGGAGGAGGATCGAATTATTCATGGTTGGCAGGGGCTTTTCAGTTCCCCTGGTCGCGATCAGTCGGTGTCCACACCGAATCAATTAAGCAAAAGCCAAAATCGTCGAAACGATAGCCGGCAAATCAAAACCCTCCAATTGGCCGGTGCCGGCAACACAAGGCACGACCAAAAAAGGCAAAGTCGGCATCCAACGAGACTTCCAGGGCAACCTGAAAGCAAACCGCGAATACCGACTGGTCAAGGCCACAATTGTGTCATATTGAATGGGTTCTGAGGTCTTTACAGACGATGCCACAGGGGAATGAATCATGCAGCGCAGTAAGTCACGCGTATACAAACATGGGTCAATTGGTTGCCCAGTTCGAACAAACGGCCGAGCGGGTCACCAAACCTCGAGGGATAAGCGGCGATGTTATCGATAACAGCCCAGCGATTGCTGGCAGCCTACGACCAGGTCGAGTTGCTCGACCGAGGCGAGTGCGAACCAATTGACTCACTGGAACAAGCGATCGCTATTCAGGACATTATTGTTGCCAGCCGGGTTGCCCGTGGCGAAGTCCGGGTTGGCTACAAAATTGGATTTACCAACCGAACCATCTGGGATCGATACGGTGTCCATCACCCGATATGGGGGCCTGTCTACGACAGCACGCTTCACCTGCTGGACAAGCCGGTCGCGCAGGCCATCGAATCAGGCTATGTCCAGCCACGGCTGGAGCCAGAAATTGTGGTCAGGCTGGCCCGCATACCGGAACAGGCAACAGTTCAGGCAATTGCGCAAAGCCTGGACTGGGTTGCCCATGGTTTTGAAATTGTCCAGTCGCACTATCCGGATTGGCAGTTTAGTGGCGCGGAATCTTTTGCTGCTCAGGGCCTGCACGGCGCCTTGTTTGTCGGGCCGCGGTACAAACCCAAACAATTGTGCATAAACCCCACAGATCTGCCGACATGGCTGTCTGAGCTGGAGGTGGATCTCTACGAGGCAGGTCAATCCGACGCCATAGATCGCGGAATTGGTGCCTACGTGCTGGACGGGCCATTACACGCTATTGCCCACTTAATGGCCCAGCTACAAAGCAACGGCCGAACACTGAGCGCGGGTGACATCATCACAACTGGCACAATTACCGATGCTCAACCGCTAATTGCTGGCCAGCAATGGCGTACCCGTCTGAGCAACGCGGGGCCGTTAGCGGGCATGCGAATAGATGTTAAAAGGTAAAAGCTAAATAGTGCCTTGTTAGTAGCTTCTCCGCCTGCCACCTGCCGCCTGCCGCCCGCCAATTTCCTAACGGAACCAATACCAACACCCCCAACACCCCCAACACCCGAGCTGCCATGACCGAAGACAATGCCTCATTTTCCCCACTGGAATCCGGGCATTTCCAGCCATCATACAAAGCGTCACGCGCAAGTATTCTGCAGCGCGCCAGCGCGACAAGCGGTATTCACCCGTTGCTCACCGACTCGCGCACAATCGCCAGTCGTGGGCCGGAAGGGGAAACCCTTGCGCTGGACTTCATGATCTTCGGCGCCCGCCAACCGCGTCACGTCCTTGTAGTGTCGAGCGCCACCCATGGGGTCGAGGGCTTTTGTGGCAGCGCGATCCAACATCAGCTAATCAGCGAACAACTGCCAGGGATAACGCTCGGATCCGATACCGCAGTTATCGTGCAACATGCTAACAACCCGTACGGATTTGCCTGGTTACGCCGGGTGTCCGAAAACAATGTCGACATCAATCGAAACTTTCGGGACCGCTTCGACGAGTTCGACGTTTCGCCCGGATATGAACAACTCTTTGATGCCCTGAACCCAACCGACCTCGACCCGGATAATGAGGCCATGCGGTGGGCAACAATCGCCCGATATATCGAAGAGCATGGTTTGCGGACAGCCCAACAAGCCATTATTGAAGGCCAATATAAGTATCCGCAAGGTTTGCAATTTGGCGGCCACCGGAAAGACGAATGTGTTGCTCATCTGCAAGACCTCGTGCGCGAACATCTGGCCGCAGCACAAACGGTCTACTGGGTCGACATTCATACGGGTCTGGGCGAGTTTGGCGCTTGCGAAAGTATCTCGAGCTTTGAGCCGGAACATCCAAACTTCCAAACCGCGGCCCGGGTATGGGGTGATGCCGTGCGATCAAGCCGATCGGGGGATTCCATTTCAACGCCGCTGCGCGGGGTAATGGATCGCGGCCTGGCTGGCCTGATGGCTGACGACTGCCAGTTTGGTTTCATAGCAGCCGAGTTTGGTACGTATCCGGTAGAACGAGTGCTGCGGGCCCTACGTGCAGACAACTGGTTGCACCAGCACGGGCCAGATGATTTACTCGGCGACCCGGTTGCCCGGGAAATCAAGGCGGAAATTCTCGAAGCGTTGCGGCCGGACCGCGCCGAATGGCGCATGCGGGTACTCGAAACGGGCCGCAAAATCATCGACCAGGCGATCGCAGCACTGCCCGGTGCGGACATAATTGAGCGCTGACCAGCCCACGGTTTGCGCACTAATGGAAAAAATCCTGACGGCGGTAGATGAGTTTTGATGCACCGTTCATCCGCTCAAAACTGTAAATGCCGGTATTCGACTGGCCAAAGCTGGTCGTTTATGCGGTAGAGTTGAGTCATGTCAGAGCTCACTCCCGCACAAAGAACCGCTTCCACCGCCCGAATCGTTTTGTATACGGGTGCCTTGTTTGTTGCTGAAGCGCTGTATCGCGGGTCCGCAATGCGTGCTGCCATTGCCAGTGCAATCCTGGCCGCCGGGGCTGGCTTGCTGTTGCTGGCCAAACGCGCCGACTAGTCAGGCAGGCAGGCAGACACAGGGCGAGCGGCGAGCCTGGCTGCATTTACGCCTGCCGTCGACAACGCTTCGCGCAACGAAACAAACCCAGACATGCACTCATTCCAGGCCCTGCGGGTTGATAGCCAGCCAATAGACCAAGAGCTGCGCGACGCGGGTGCTGTTGGCCCGGAACTGGCCCACCTGGCCAGTGTCTATTGCGAAAGCCCGCGCGCCCTGGTGTTTCATCAGCCATCATCCGAGTGGCGTCTGTTCATGGTGTTACTGCCACTGGCATCACGCTTATCGTTGATGGGTAATCCGGTGTTTTCCCAACTGGCACGTGCCTGGGGCTTGAACCTCAGATTTATTGGCGTTGACCGCAACGGCCTGGTCTATGATTTTCGATCTTTGCTTAGCGACGATATGTTGTCGGGCCTGATCCAATGGCTGCAATCGGAAGAAATGGCCCGCTACGATAGCCGTTCCAATGCGGCCCGCACATCAAGCCGGGGAGACAAGCCTCTCGATATCTTGTTTGCGTCGCTATCACGCGACATGCTCACCATCCTGGATAAACGACGTGACGACTGGGGTCGACACCTGGACTCCCAGCATCAACTTGAACCCGGCGCCGCATCAAGTTTGTTTGACCGGGCCAGTCGTTACCCCGATTTTCTCGCGGCCTGCCATGAGGCCTTGCGTAGCCAGATGATCGATGTGCGTTTTTATGGTCGCTTGCTGCGTTCCGTCGACCTTCGCGAAGACAGCTTTGAGCAGCGCGCCGCGGCACAGATCGACGATTGCCTGGACCCAATCATGATGACCAGACTGGCAAAAAGTGACGCTGGCAAACACCTGGGTTGCTATAACTGGCTCAGTATTGCTCCGCGCAATGCGCCACAACGCGCTCATATTCTGTCGCGCCTGCCGTTCTTTGCTTCGTTTTTTGCCGAGGCCTTGTTGCCAATTGACACCTGGACCCCCCACGAACAAGGCATCGAAGACTTATATTCCAGCATCGGTGATATTGACGAACTAATGGAACGTGATGCCATTCATGCAAACCAGGGCGGAAGACCAAGCGCACCGGCATACGACTTAAAGCGTGTTGCCGCCCGCCAGGAAACGGCACGCAACATGCACGTCACCGGCTTGCTGAGAAAAGCCGTCGACTCCGGTCAGGACAGGCAGGTAATTCACCACATCGCCGAGCGGTTTGACGTGTCAGAAAATACTATTCGCTTGTTGTGGCACAGCCGGCCATTGGCATTAGGTAACCCACCGACCTGGCATCTCGCAGAAATTCTTAAACGCCTGGATGCGCTGCACCGACGTGACTGGCCTGACTCACCTGAGAATTGGGCAAACCTGACAGCTGACGCGGTGCCGGCGGAAGCCATCTGAAGCAACCCGGCCTGGCAGTCTGTCTAGAATTATGAATTCTTAAAATTTTCCAACCAGCGCAAGAACCCCGTCGCGTCTTCCCGGCCCTGAGCGTCTGTGGCTTCGTAATCAGCCGGGCTGGTGTAATCCCAGCTGGACGCAGGCACTTTGCGGGTTGGCTGCACGTAAACCCGGTTGCCTACCCGAAAAACCGGGTCATACCCGGGATATCGCCGGGTCACCAGGACCAGAGTATCGGGTTGGTCACAAACCGCCTGAACTGAACCCGCCGGGGATGGCGAGTCACGCGCCGATGCTGGTGAAAAATTCGCGGGCTGATCCAGAACATCCACCGGCACGTTATCGACCAGGCCACCGTCCAGGGTTGGCTTGCCATCTTGATACTGAATGCCTGTAAAAGGCGGTGTGCAACTGGAGGCAAGAATCAGATCGATCAACTCGTCAGCGGTCTGACAAGACCGAACTGTTCGGTAATCTGCATGGAAGCCCAGGCGTCGCCCAAGGCGGGGATGCAGGGGTTTAAGCAGGTATTTCTCCAGGTTGTATCCAAGCAGGCCCAGACCAATAGCAAACGTTGGCGTAAGCCCGTTAGGAGGTCGGGCATAAGCAATCCGAATTTCTGGCGCGTTGCGCAACAGGCTGGGGAAATGATCACCAATCAGTATCGCCAGGGCATTGCGGTAGATCTGTTCATGTGGAAATACACCGCTGCGCCCGTCACGCCAACGACCCCAGTACGCATTGCGCGCTGACGGCCCAAGTACCGAGCGATAATGCGCAAGCGCTGTTGCTGAGTTATTAGCGTACAACAGACACGCGGTCGCCGCGCCAGCCGACACGGCAGCGATCCGGCTTGGCGCCAGGCCGGCAACCGGTGCAACCGTTTCCCACCAGCCCGCCTGCCACCAGCAACGATGGCCACCACCAGCAAACACAACCCTCTCAAACATCGATCACTCCAAAACGCCCATGCCCAATTCCGCCGATGCCGCCAACGCCGCTGAACCCGCCGACCCCAACAATGGCCCAACCAATATCCGCATCATCACCACCGGTGGCACCCTGGATAAGGTTTACCAGCCAGCCGACGGCAGCCTGTCGTTCGATCACACCCGGGTTCCGGATCAATTGCTAATAGCCCGGGTCAGTGTCCCACTCACCGATTTGATGGCAATTGATAGTCTTGATATGAGTGACGAACACCGAAAGCAAGTACTCACTTGCTGCGAACTATGTGTCGAGTCACGGCTTGTGATTACCCACGGCACTGACACCATGGTGCTGACAGCAGAAGTGCTCGCCGCCGCCGCGCTGAACAAGACCATTGTCCTGACTGGCGCGATGGTCCCGTTAAGCATTTCGGGCAGTGACGGCGCTTTCAACCTGGGTTGCGCCATTGGCCTTGTGCAGGCTTTGCCCGGTGGGGTTTGGGTCGCTATGAACGGCATCGCCCGACCGTGGAACGACGTGAAAAAGGATCGCCGCCGCGGTGTATTCACCGGCAGCAAATGATATATTGGGTCGGGCAAACAGACTACAGCATCGCGTAAGTTGTCGTGACGTGACACGCGGTTTTGCCATCAGCGCCAATGAGTTCAATTTCACCAAACATCAACCGACGCCCTGGTTTGGTTACTTCGCAAACAATCCGTACGTCACCCTGTGCAACGGGCCTCAGAAACGACGTGTTCAGGTTAACCGTAGTCATCGGGCGGGTTTCACCAAACAATGAACCAACCGCCAACACCATTGAAGTATCAGCTGCGGCCATTAAAGCCTGACCGCAAATGGTGCCGCCAATTCGGCATAAGTCATTGCTGAACGGCAGTATCAAGACAGCCTGGCCATCACGGGCCGATTCAACCCGTAAATGCAGATCTTTTACCCACCGGGCGAAAAGATCATCGAGCCAGGTTCGGGCCAGCGCAACGCAGTCACCGGGGCTGTCAGGGGAGGGGGGTTTGCTTACCATTTTGGTCAGATCTCTACTCTTTTTTATCCGCTACCGCTTCGATTCCGGCCGCACCGCCGGTACGTGCCAGTTAAAACGCCTGGCCAGCATCGGGAACATCGGGCCGTAAACCAGGAGCATAAACACTAAACGGGTGACATGAAAAACCGTCACCACCGGCACCCCGAGTTGCAGCACTTTTGCGGTCAGTGCCATCTCGGTAATCCCACCAGGTGAGGTCGCCAGAACCATCGTACTCACCGGCAGGTGAGCCACCAAAGCTATCAGGGTTGCAAACAAGGTGGCCAAACCAATGCCGGCAGCAGTCGTGGCCAGCAAAACCCAGACAATCCGGCGGACATCGGCGATTGTTTGCGGCCCGAACCGGCAACCGAGGGTCATCCCAACAGCCAGTTGGCCAAGCTTCACCAACTCCGCGGGCAGTGCCGATGGCGCGTGGCCAGTCATGGTCACCAGACTAACCGCAAACAACGGCCCGAGCATCCAGGCATTGGGCCAGCCCAGTTTGTAAATTGGCCATGTCACTAACAGCGACGCAATCAGCAACATGGCCAGGCCCGGCCACACAACCTGAGAGACGGCCGGCGTGAACAAGTCTGAACCGTGAATATCCAACGCCCGAAACGCAAACGGCATCAGGACAACAACCACAACAACCCGCAAAGTATGAACAGCAATGATGATGGCGACATTGCCGCCGTAGCGTTCACCCATAACAGACATTTCTGTGGCGCCGCCAATACCCCCGGAAAAATACGCCGTCACCGGATCCAGCCCCGCATTGCGCAACACCGCGGCGAAACTCAACGATAGGCTCATCGCAAACACCATGCCCAGCATGATCGGCAGCCACAAGGAGAGCATACGGGCGACCACGTCGGGCGTGAAATACAAGCCAAGCGCCATGCCAATCACGACATGGGCGCTGATACGCCACAAGGTCGGTGCCCACAACTTCAAACCCAGCATGCGCAGACAGGCAATCACCACCAGCGGCCCCATCATCCACGGTAATGGCGTATCAAGCCAGACAAATAGTGCTGCAGCGGCCAGGCCAACGGTCAGGGTCAAGGATATGTTTGCCGGGGTATGGATAGTCCGGGCACCTGGGCCAGGCCGCCCGGGGGTGTCATGCAATACGGTGCCCCAGGCGCCACATCGGCGTATCAATCAACAAACACCGACCCTTGCTGCCAGCAGCTTCTTAGAGGCACTCATTGGACTGGCTCGATAACCACTGACGAACGCGGGCTGCAATTTTCGGCCCGTCAATTCGAGCGATCGCTTCAAGATTCGGCGCATAACCTGCCGGTAGTCGCGGGGCGCCCAGACGGGCTATGCGAACCCCGGTTTGCTCTGCCATCGTGGCGGCAATTTCCGCACCGTAGCCAGCGGTTTGCACGGCTTCGTGAACTACTAGCAACCGCCCGGTTGCGGCGCAGGCCGACGCGACAAGTTCTTTATCCCAGGGCCACAAACTGCGCAGATCAATTACCTGGGCGCTGATGCCGTCGGTCTGCAGATCTTCCGCAGCTTCACATGCCCACTGCACCGCCCGACTCCAGGTGACGATAGTCAGGTCTGAACCGTCACGTACGATCCGGGCTTTTCCGAGCTGCGCAATATCACCTGAGGCATTGACGTCAACCTCACCTGCGGTCCCCCACATTTCCTTATGCTCAAGGTAAATCACCGGATCGTCACTAGCCAATGCGGCTCGTAACAAGCTGTAGTTATCCTGTGGTGAACCGGGAGCCACCACAACCAGGCCGGGGATATGAGCAAACCAGGCTTCAAGCGATTGGGAATGCTGGGCAGCCGATCCGGCCCATACCCCAATCGGCATCCGAATTACGGTCGGCACCCGGCCCTGGCCACCGAACATAAATCGGTTTTTTGCCGCCTGATTGACAATTTCGTCAATTGCACATAGAGCAAAATCGATAACTCGCAGCTCAACCACCGGGCGCAATCCGGTCAGTGCCATACCAACCGCCGAACCCATGATCGTCGCCTCAGAAATTGGCGTATCAATGACCCGGGATGCGCCGAACTTGTCGAGCAAACCCTTGTACTGTGCAAAAACACCGCCGCGTCCCACATCTTCACCCAGCACAACAACGCTCGGGTCAGCCGTCATTGCATCAGACAACGCTTGTGCCGCAGCCTGGGAATAATTCATCTGACTCATTACATCCACCCCGTGTTGGCCAGATCCTGGACCTGCGTTGTTGCCGCCGACATATCCGGCCAAGGCGCATTGGCCGCCGTCTGAATAGCCGCAGCAATTTCGTCCGCGGCTGATTTTTCGATAGCTTCAAGCTCTGATACGCCCACCCCATTGGCCAACAAGGCATTGCGGGCAATGATTAACGGGTCTTTCTGACGGGCCGCATCCACTTCGGCCGAATCTCGGTAGGCCGCCGGGTCAACCGAGACATGGCCCATGAATCGGTAGGTGCGGGCGTGCAGCAGGCGCGGGCCAGAGCCATTTTTTATCTCGCTCACCAATTGCTGCGTTGCTGACCAGACGGCGGCAACATCCATGCCGTCGACCCGAACGGCGGGTACCCCAAAAGCCTCGGCGCGGGCATCAGCACCGGGACCGGCTGACATCGCATCGGTCCGGGTCGTCGCCGACCATTGATTGTCTTCACAAACGAACAAGACCGGCAACGCAAATGTTGCTGCCCAGTTCAGCCCCTCGGCGAAAGGCCCACGGTTAATCGCGCCGTCACCGAAGAAGGAGACTGCCAACCCCGGCTTGGCTTGAATCTTTAACGAATGCGCCGCGCCAACCGCAATCGGCACCCCCGCAGCCACCACCCCGTTGGCACCAAGCATGCCAACCGAAAAATCAGCAATGTGCATAGAGCCGCCGCGGCCGCCACAATAACCACCTTCTTTGCCGAACAACTCAAGCATCATGCGTGCCGGATCAGCACCCTTGGCCAGCGTATGACCGTGTCCGCGGTGAGTCGATGTCAGGTAGTCGGTTGGCGCAAGATGGGCGCACACACCCGCCGCCACGGCCTCCTGGCCAATTGACAAGTGTAAAGGCCCACGCACGGCGGCCTGGACAGCGGAGGCTTCCTGGCCGAATGCCGCAACCCCTCCCTGGCTGGCGATATTGGCCGCTTCTTCAAACGCTCGGATGCGATGCATGGTGTGATAAAGGGCGAGAAAATCTGCCCGATCCGGTGTCCGGTTATTCAATGCTCTGTTCTCCTGTCAGCGCTGCCCTCTTGCGCAAAGAAAATGCGCATACGTGATGCAACGCGATGTGGGGACAATGTCCTCAAGACAATCAGGCTCGGCTCGTGCCGGTCGCAATTGTCGGGGCTTTGTGGAATGCTAGCGTGAAACCCGGGCAGCAATCGACGTGAACAACCACTTCACATTATTTTCCGATGCAGAAACTGCTGAAGATTTCCCCCAGCAAATCGTCAGCGGTAAATTCACCGGTTATTGCCGATAATGCTCGCTGGGCAAGCCGTAATTCTTCAGCAAGCAACTCTAACCCACCAGCCCATGCCTGGTTAGCTCGGGTCAGGTGACCCTGGGCAGCATTCAGAGCCTGCAAATGCCGCTCGCGCGCAATAAACTGCGACTCTGCCGCACCCTGCCAGCCTGCCAGCGCCAACAACCGGGCGCGCAACAAATCCAGGCCAAGACCGGTATCAGCACTGAGCCACACGGCCTTGTCACCGTCCGATGAAGCAGCCATATTCAGCAAATCAATTTTGTTAAAAATGTCGAGCTGCGCAGCCCCAGCGCTGCGGGCAATCGCAATCACCTCACTGGCCAATGCGTCGTCAAGACAGGCAGTTTCTTCACCATGATGGGCGACGCGAACATGCAGAACAACATCCGCCCGGGCAATAGCTGCGCGCGTGCGTTCAATACCAATCCGCTCAATCGCATCATCGGTATCGTGCAGACCAGCGGTATCGACGATGTGCAACGGTACGCCGTCAATTTGAATGTCTTCAGACACCTTGTCCCGGGTTGTGCCGGCAATTGGGCTGACTATTGCCGACTCTTCACCGGCAAGCGCATTGAGCAGGGATGACTTCCCTACATTGGGCGCACCGGCAATCACCACCGACATGCCGTCACGCAGCAACACGCCACGGCCGGCGGCCTGCTGCAAATCAGTCAATGCGGATTGCAGTTTCGCAAGCTGGCCAGCCGCATCAGCACCTTCCAGGGCGTCAACTTCTTCTTCGGGAAAATCCAAGGTGGCTTCCACCAGCATTCGCAAGTGGGTCAGCTGACCGACCAGAGCGTTCACCCGCTGCGAGAATTCACCCGCCAGCGACCGGCTCGCAGAGCGCGCCGCCTGGGCCGAACTGGCATCAATCAGGTCAGCTACCGCCTCGGCCTGGGCCAGGTCGAGCTTGTTGTTCAGAAAGGCACGTTCGGTGAATTCGCCGGGTCGGGCGATTCGAAGCTCAAGATGCTGACCAGCCTGCAGAATACGGTTCAGCAATATCTGCATCACCACTGGGCCACCGTGACCTTGAAACTCCAGAACATCTTCGCCGGTATAAGAGTCTGGACCCGGAAACCAAAAGGTCAGGCCATGGTCGATGACCTCACCGGTAGCATCAAGAAACGGGCCATAAGTTGCATAACGGGGTTTCAGTGCGGATCCAATCGCCTTACCGGTGATAGCAACAGCAATGTCATCCAGCCCCTGGCCAGATACCCGGATGACGCCAATTGCACCGCGCCCGGCCGCGGTGGCCACCGCAACAACCGGATCTGACCGACCCCGGGTTGCCGCGCGCTGCACGTTCAGCCTTTGACGATCTTGCGGGTTATTACCCACTGCTGCGCAATCGAGTACAAGTTGTTCACCAGCCAGTACAACACCAGACCGGCCGGGAAAAAGAAGAACATGACCGAGAAAATAATAGGCATCGCCATCATGACTTTCGCCTGTACCGGGTCCGGTGGCGTTGGGTTGAGCCTGACCTGCACAAACATACTGATCGCCATCAGCAGAGGCAGAAGGTAGTATGGGTCTGGTGACTGCAGGTCTTTGATCCAGCCTATCCATGGCGCGTCACGCATTTCTACGGAGGCCAGTAACACCCAGTACAAGGAAATAAACACCGGAATCTGCACCAGAATTGGCAGACAACCGCCCAACGGATTGATTTTTTCGTTCTTGTACAACTCCATCATCGCCTGATTCATCTTGGCCCGGTCATCACCAAACTTTTCTTTCATCGCCTGCAGGCGCGGCGCAACGGCTTTCATCCGGGCCATCGATTTATAACTGGCGGCCTGCAACGGGAAAAAGATTGTCTTGATGATGAGGGTCAGCAACACGATTGCCCAGCCCCAGTTACCAACAATGCTGTGCAACTTCTCTAACAGCCAATAAATTGGCTTACACAAAACCGTCAGGAAACCATAGTCAATAGTCAACTCGAGGCCGGGAGCAATTTTTGCCAGTGCACGCTGGTCCTGCGGGCCAACAAATAACTGCGATGTCGTCGTCACGGACTGTCCGGCACCTAGTGGGGCGAGCGGCTCTTTCATTCCGATGGAATACAAACCGGCACCAGCCAGCTGGGTGTAATAGTCGCGGGCCACACCTTGTGTGGGAATCCAGGCGCTCGCGAAATAGTGCTGCATCATGCCGATCCAGCCGTCTGCAGCTGCTTTCACATACTCCGCAGATTTGTCCGCGATATCGTCAAGCGGAATTTTGTTGAACTTACCCTCCTCCGTGTACATCATCGGGCCAACGAAGGTACGGATATAAAAAGAATCGTCACCGGCCGGCACGTGGTTATCACGGGTCAGTTGGCGGTAAACCACCGGAGAAAGTGGGCCCTCACTTACGTTAGAGACGGTTTCAGCCAGGTCAAGAAGATAAGATCCTGACGCAAGTCGGTAAGTTCGCTCAACTTTTAAGCCACCTTCTTCTGCCGCCAGTACCAGCTCACCTGGCGAACTACGCACAACCGTCATATTGGTATGGTGGGTCGCAAACTGGCTGCCCGCTGGCGCGTTGATCAGGCCGGTTTGGGCAAGATAAGTATTGCCGGGCAATGACTCAAACAACACAATATTGCCGTCGGTGACCCGATCCCGATGCTCTAACAACTCAGCTCGACGAATTACCCCGCCACGGGTGCTTATCGACAGTAATAGCTTGTCGTTGCGTAGTTCTACCGACTGCGCGTCGGGCTGACCCGAGGCAGCAGCGGTTGTCGCAGGCGCCACAGAGCCAGCCGCTGATGTGGTGTTCGCAGTAGGAACTGCCCCATCATTGCCTGAAGCAGTCTGACCAGCCGGTACTCCGGACGCAGCCGACCCCGTGGCGCTTGCGGCCCCGGTGGTCGGGGTTATTTCAGCCGGCACCGGCTGAGACGGCCCAAACACTGACGGGCCGCCATTGTGTTGCTGCCAGGCATCCCATAGCAGTAACAATGACATGGAGAAAATGACCCAGAGAATGGTTCGCTGCGTTTGGGTTTGCATAAGTTTGATCAGGATTCAGTCGTTTGTCCGGCACAACGGCCGGCGCAATGGGATTGTTCGGAATGCAGATGTGTTGAGAGTTGGGACAGCTTGGCGGGCGGAACTTCGTCCAGACCACTGCCACCCAGCGGATGGCAGCGAGATAATCGGCAGATCGCCAGCCAGCCACCCCGCAATGGGCCATGTAACTGAACGGCCTGGACGGCGTAGTCAGAACAACTGGGCACGAAGCGACAGCTTGGTGCCAGCCAACTGCTAAACACCAGTTGCCAGGCCCTGGCTACCCAAATCATCAGCGCACCCATGCGGCTCACCGGTCGCGGGCTGACAATAATACGGTAGCCGTCACTGGGCATCGGGCTTTCCGAGATATTGATCCATCAATTCTTCCAGTTCCTGCCGCCAGATTGTTTTTCGTTTGGGCCGGCTGATCTGCCCAATTCCTGCCGGCAATGCCGTCATTCGAAGCAAAGCATCATCTATTCGGCCGGAATGCGTGCCTACCCGCTTGCGCCATGCCTCGCGGGCCGCGCGCCGCACCGCATTCCGATCGACCGCCCGCCTGAGCAAACGTTTGGGCACGGCCAGCAGTAATTTTGCCTGATTGTGCGCAAGTGTTTGGCTGCCAGGGTTTGTATTGCCGCTGCGCGGGTCAGTTCCAGGAGGCGAAACCACAGGCTTACGCCGAACCGGGGCAACCGCGAAGTAGCGCCCGGCAGCCCTTGGCATTCGAGGCGCTCGAGATTGCCCTACCCGCATACCAGCGGTTTTTTCTGGAGGCGCTTGTGTACCAGCCAACGAATCTGAACCGGTTTGGCGTGGCGAAACAGGTTTAATAGGCATTACTGAGTACTACCGGACATCGTTTTACCGGGAAACTATCTGGGGAACCGGGATACCGGCATGACACCATCGGGTAGCGATACCGCAACGCAAGACCGCCAGTGGCCCTGGGAGCCACAAATCACTGCTTGCCGCTCCCGAGATCAGGCCTGACGCTCGAATATAGACGGAACGGCTGGATTGGCCGCCTAAACTGCGGTAGCCATGTGGCTATATGGCCAGGCGACAAATTACTGCTAACTGCTGGGCTAACCTGCTGGACTTAACCTATTGCTTGCACCGGCTAAACACCGGAAACCTTGCCTGACACGGCAAAATGCTCGGCCATGACAAGCCGATTGCTGCAAAATTGCTGCGAAATTAGTTCAGCCAAATTGCTACAGCGGATAAAACCTCTAGCGGAAAAAACCTCTATTAAAGGCTTAAACAGATAAACGCTTACGGCCCTTGGCGCGGCGGGCATTTATTACCGCGCGACCGCCACGGGTTTTCATGCGCACGCGAAACCCGTGGGTACGCTGGCGCTTAACTTTGGATGGTTGATATGTACGTTTCATTGCTATGCCGGGACTTTAAAAAAGCCCTCGATTACACCTTGTACCCCCTATTGTTGTCAATCTTTGTTTTGCTTTTAGGCGACAGAAACCAGTAAAATGATCGGTTCCGCTGACACATCACGAACAGGGTGGTGATTCCGATTGATACACCAATGAATGGGGCACTGGAATTGGGCTCTGGAATTGGGCACCGAATACGCGGCACTGAATGCGCGACACTGAATGCGGCAGAGTACAACGCGGTAGCACATGCGGCTCTTCGAGCTAATTCACACCTAATTTACAGGCAAAACTCAGGCAAAACTCAGGCAAAAAATAGGCAAAACGCGAAATACAGGCTGGCGAAACATGCTGATAAGCTGTGAGCCATTGTTGGCAAAAACGAGCAGAGAAGCAAAATCAATAAATTTAGGCCGCGAAACAAGAATTTAGAAAAAACAGGAAATTAAAGCGACTGGAACTGGCATACCACTGGAACCGGAAAACGACTGGAACACCGAAGGCACTCTTAAAACAATCACGGCTGAATGCAGATCACGTATTTGTTACCACGACCATGGCAACAATTCGGCTGATCGACACCAGGCTCTTCAGCTGAACGAATTTTTACAAGATCAACGGCGTAGTTTTTAACCAGCGGTTTAAGAAACGCTTAAACACCAAGCGATTCGAAACCAGTTAACAAACAACAGCGGACGACGGGGTGCCTCGATTGAGGCTTAGGCAGGGACTAAAAAAAGTATGAAAAAGGAACAATGGCTGGAATGCCTGGAAAAACTGGAAACAGAAGTATCCCCGCAAAAATTCAGACCATGGATCAAGCCGCTGCAATATCTTGGCTTCGACAAGGACAACAACTTATTAAAACTTGGCTTGGCCAGCACCTTAAAACTCAACATGGTGAGGGAAAACTTTCTCTCAATCATCGAGCAAACCGTCAGCCAGTACACGGGTAAAGAAGTCCGCATATCCTTGCAGGTAGGGTCTCCGTCGACAGCAATGGCAAGCGGCATTCAGACAGCATCACACAATAGTGTCCCTGCGCCTCCAAACCCTGCCGGCGCCGTACTGCAACAGACACAAACCCAAATACCAGATGCTGAGCCCAGACCTGCATCAACACCTACCCTCCCCGGAATTGCCACCTCGGCGAACGGATCAGTTCGCCTGATAAAAGAATTCACCTTTGAAAATCTGGTGGACGGCAAGTCAAATCAAATGGCTATTTCCGCAGCCATGCAGGTAGTAGATCAGCCAGGTGTCGCATACAACCCGTTGTTTCTTTACGGCGGGGTTGGCCTGGGTAAAACCCATTTGCTCAACGCAATCGGCAACGCCTACTTACAACGCAACCCCGGCGCAAAAATTGCCTATCTGCATGCCCAGACATATTTCGACGAAATGGTGTTGGCTATCCAGAGGCGTACCCCACACGACTTCAAGCGAAAATACCAGTCACTAGACCTGATGCTCATCGATGACATCCAGTTTCTGGGCAACCGCGATCGCACCCAGGAAGAGTTCTTCTATACCTTTGAAGCCTTATTGTCGGCGCGTAAGCAAATGGTCATCACAGGCGATACTTACCCGCGTCATTTGTCTGCCTTCCAGGAACGACTGATTTCCCGCTTTGGTAGTGGCCTGATTGTAGAAATTGAGCCACCCGAGCTAGAGCTCCGGGTAGCGATCCTGCTGCGCAAAGGTGAACAATTAAAGCGCGAACGCCCGGATTTTCCGCACCTGCCAGATGATGTCGCCTTGTTTATTGCCAAAAACGTCCGAAGTAACGTGCGTGAACTTGAGGGTGCGTTAATTCGCACCCTGGCTTTCGCCAGCTTCCGTAAACTGGAACTAACGGTTGATGTTGCCCGTGAAGCCAGTCGCGACCTGCTCAAACAAAATCAACGGCCGATCTCCATCGAGCAAATCCAGAAAACCGTCGCAGACCAGTTTAAAATCCGTATTGCTGATATGTACTCTAAACGCCGCCCAGCCAATATTGCCAGGGCTCGGCAAGTAGCGATGTACCTTGCCAAAGAAATGACCCTGAAAAGCTACCCGGAAATCGGAGAGGCCTTTGGCGGGCGAGATCACACGACAGTAATGCACGCAGTCAAACGCATCACCGACTTACGGCAAAAGGATGCCGACCTGAATCACCAGATTCATTTGCTGGAGCAATCCTTACGACCCTGAAACGGGCTAAAAGCTCACGGCTTAGGAAGAAAGAACAACTTGTGTATAACCTCGGTATAAGTTGTGAACGAAAATCGATCAAATCCTGGCTTTTTGTCCTTATGCTCAACAAACAGGCAGAATCAAGGCAACTTATCCTTTTCCGTACACAGGCTAATCCTCACTAATACACAAGCTAAAAACCGGCTGAGAACCCTGCCAACAGGTACGTTTTGCAAGTTATCCACAGCATTGACCCTCTAACAGCAACTAACAACAGTTATATATAAAACAAATGGCTTTTATTAAGGCAACCCGAGAGGCGATTCTCAAACCCCTGCAAACGGTTTCCGGAATCGTTGAAAGGCGTCATACCTTGCCTATTCTCGCCAACGTTTTGCTTGAGAAAAAAGGTGGGGATGTTTCTTTCCTGGCAACCGATGTTGAGATCCAGGTGCAAACGAGTGCTCAAATTGGTGCTGGCACCGATGATCAGTCAATCACGGTTTCTGCCCGTAAACTGCTTGATATTCTCAAAGCCCTGCCCGATCTCGGTGATGGCGAAGTTGGCATAAATGTCAGCAATCGCAAGGCAAGTATTACCGCGGGGAAAAGCCGGTTTTCTCTGCAAACCCTTGAGGCTGGCGACTTTCCCAGCGTTTCGCCAAGCAGCACCTACGCAGCTTCGTTTGAGCTGCCGCAAAAAACGCTGCGTCACTTGTTCCAGATGGTTTACTTCGCCATGGCGCAGCAAGACATCCGCTACTACCTCAACGGTCTATTGCTGGTTACCGAAGGCGACATAGTTCGAGTGATAGCCACGGACGGTCATCGCCTCGCTTACTGCGAAACAACAATTGATGGCGCCAGTCTGGCCAGCCAGGAAGTCATTATTCCGCGCAAGTCGGTTCTCGAATTGCAGCGTTTGCTCGACGACAGCGATGACCCCGTCGCTATCGATATTGCAACCAACCAGGTTCGGCTGCGTTTTGGCGATGTCACGATGTTGTCCAAACTGGTGGAAGGTAAGTTCCCCGATTATCAGCGGGTGATTCCCACTGGATACAAAAACCAACTGTCGATCGATCGCGCTGTATTGGCTGGATCACTCACGCGGGCTTCGATTCTGACCTCAGACAAATTCAAAGGCATCCGTCTCACTCTGTCTGACGAAACTTTGAAAATCCAGATTACCAATGCCGATCAGGAAGAGGCTATTGAAGAACTGGATGCCAATTATTACGGCGAGCCAATCGAAATTGGTTTCAACGTCGGGTACTTATCCGATGTACTTGCCAACCTCAAAAATGAAAAAGTCATTCTTTCATTTGGCGACTCTAACAGCAGCGCATTGATTACCACTGAAGACGAACCCGGCTTCAAGTATGTCGTGATGCCAATGAGAATTTAATGCAATCCCGCGATACTGAATCCCGTTAGGTTACTCACCAATGCCAGAAAACAAAGAAAACGAAGCCGATTACGGCTCGTCCTCGATCAAGATGTTGAAAGGCCTGGAGGCTGTTCGCAAGCGTCCTGGTATGTACATTGGCGATACCGCCGACGGTACCGGTTTGCACCACATGGTGTTTGAGGTTGTCGATAACGCAATCGACGAAGCGCTGGCTGGTCATTGTGATGAAATTGTCGTCACCATTCATACCGACAATTCAATATCCGTAACGGACAACGGGCGAGGAATTCCAACCGATATTCACGCTGATGACGAAGAGAAAAGGTCAGCCGCCGAAATTGTCATGACCGAGTTGCACGCCGGCGGCAAGTTCGATCAGAACAGCTACAAAGTCTCTGGTGGTTTACACGGCGTTGGTGTTTCCGTTGTAAATGCATTATCTCAATGGCTGCGTCTGACGGTACGTCGCAACGGTGAAGTTCACTACCTTGAGTTTCGCCATGGTGATCGTCTTGAGCCAATGAAAGTAATCGGCAAAACTGATAAACGTGGAACAGAAGTCCATTTCAGAGCGGCTGAAGAAACCTTCGGCGTTGTGGAGTTCTCTTACGATATTCTCGCCAAGCGCTTGCGCGAACTGTCTTTTCTGAATAATGGGGTCGGCATCAAGCTGGTCGATCAACGCACAGCGACAGAAGAAGATTTTGCATTTCTGGGCGGCGTGATGGGTTTTGTTTCTTACATTAACCAAACTAAAACCGCGGTGAATCCCGTAATCTTCAATGCGTCGGGAAGCAAAGATACAGACGACGGAATGGAAATTACGGTTGATGTAGCGATGCAATGGAATAGCGGATTCACCGAACAAGTCCTGTGTTTTACCAATAACATTCCGCAACGCGACGGTGGTACGCACTTAACCGGCCTGCGCGCTGCGATGACCCGGGTTATTAATAAATACATCGAAGAAAAAGAGTTTGCCAAGAAAGCCAAGGTAGAAACTACCGGCGATGATATGCGCGAAGGTTTAACCTGCGTATTGTCAGTAAAAGTACCCGAGCCAAAATTCTCTTCACAAACCAAGGACAAACTGGTTTCGTCTGAAGTGCGTGCGCCGGTAGAAGAAGTCGTGGCACGTGAACTCGAAGCTTATCTTCAGGAAAACCCAAACGACGCCAAAGTTATTTGTGCCAAGATCATTGATGCTGCTCGTGGCCGGGAGGCCGCGCGTAAAGCCCGCGACATGACCCGGCGAAAAGGTTTGCTCGACGGAGTTGGTTTGCCAGGAAAACTGGCCGACTGCCAGGAAAAAGACCCGGCAAAAAGCGAAATTTTTATCGTTGAGGGCGATTCAGCCGGTGGGTCTGCAAAGCAAGGCCGTGATCGAAAGTTTCAGGCAATTTTGCCGCTGCGCGGTAAAGTACTCAATGTTGAAAAAGCCCGTTTTGACAAGTTGATTTCTTCTGAGCAGATTGCCACTCTGATCACCGCATTGGGTACTGGCATCGGGCCGGAGTACGATGTAGACAAGCTACGTTATCACCGGATCATAATCATGACCGATGCTGACGTTGATGGCGCACATATTCGTACCTTGCTCCTGACATTCTTTTACCGTCAGATGCCAGATCTTGTCGACCGTGGTTATATCTATATTGCCCAACCGCCGCTGTATAAGGTTAAACACAACAAAGATGAACGGTACTTAAAAGACGATAGCGAGTTAGACCAACATATGCTGCGTCTCGCGCTCGAGGGTGCGCAACTCGCGCCGTCAATTGATGCCGACGCGATCCAGGGTGAAGCATTAGCCGAAATGGTGCGTAAATATTTACTGGCTGAATCGGTCATTACCCGCCTGACCCGGGTACTCGACCCGCAGGCGTTAAGAAAAATTCTTAACGGTTATCAACCCAATTTGTCGACAGAAGAAAAAGCCATCGAATCAGCTGAACAGCTACAGGCTTTATTTGTTCAAAGTAGTGATATCGGTGATCAGCCTCCGACTGTGCGTGCTGAATACAGCGACAAGCACGAGCAATGGCGATTACTGATAGAACGTTATCTGCACGGGAACGTTCGAGTGTCGGTGCTCGACCACGACTTTATCCAGTCGGCTGATTACGCCACCCTGGCAGAGGCTGGCACGTTGGTAAAAGGGCTGATAGCGGATGCCGGTGAAATCAGGCGGGGCACTGGCGATAGGCAGCGCACTTCACGGGTAACCAATTTTGGTGCTGCTGTTCGCTGGTTGCTGGCTGAGGCAGAACGCGGGGTCAGTCTGCAGCGTTACAAGGGGTTGGGTGAGATGAACGCTGACCAGTTGTGGGAAACCACAATGGATGCGCAGGCGCGGCGTTTGCTTAAGGTCCAGATCGAAGATGCTATTTCCGCCGACCAGATTTTCTCTACCCTGATGGGTGACGATGTCGAACCTCGGCGCGCGTTCATCGAAAAATATGCGCTTGTTGCGCAGAACATTGATGCCTGACCCCAACTCAATCCGGATAAATACCTGATGGATGCTGGTACCGCCGCCTATATTGCGTTGTGGGTACTGGTTGCCGCAATGTTGTTGCTTGGCCTGGTTGGGGTTATCTTGCCGGCTATCCCCGGCACTATTCTCGTGTTCGGCGGTGTTTTGCTGGGGGCCTGGATAGACGACTTCACCCGAATTTCAACAACAATCGTGGTTATCGCCGGTGTGCTGGCGGTGATCGCCTGGGTTGCTGACTACGTGTCAGCGATGCTCGGAGCCAAACGTGCCGGGGCATCAAAAACTGCGGTAGTAGGGGCGGCTATTGGCACTGTCGTTGGCTTGTTTTTTGGCCTGGTTGGCTTGCTGTTCTTTCCGCTGATTGGTGCGGCTATTGGTGAGTATCTTGCCATCAGTGACTTACGCCGGGCCGGTAATGTCGGTGTCGCGACCTGGATCGGAATGCTGATTGGTACGGTGGTAAAGGTTGTACTGACGTTTTTTACGATCGGCATATTTCTGGTGGCGCTGATTTTTTGATTTGACACATTCGGCTATTGACCAATAGCTGCGGCTTGTTGAGTATCAAGGATGTTGTCCCAACTGTTTCCCATTCCAACGTTTTTTTCCGAGGATTCCCAATGTCTGAAGATTACAAAGTAGATATCGCTAAATACGTACCAGCGGTAAACGACACGGCAGTCAGTAACATCGTGAAGTACTGCGGCATAGCGCTGCGCAGTAAAGACGCTTCACTAGTGTCTTCGTCTGACAAAAAAGAGCTGAATACGGTACGTGACGGTTTCGCCAAAAAGAAGCTCGGCCTGACCCCGGAAGATGCTGAAAAAGGAATCGAAAAAGTTTGCGAACAGATGAAGGCTGAACGTCGCAAAAGCCGGGTAACTTTTTACTATTTGCTGGCCGAAGCAACCAACACCATGGACAAAGTGTCCTGATCGGGTAGCGGTTTGTTCGCTTTAAGGAGAAAAAGCCCCAATGACGGGGCTTTTTTCTGTCGGGTTCAAACTAGTAGCGGCTGCGACGGGGGTTGGAGCGGCCGTAATCGCCATGTCCGGAGCCTCGGTGCGATCTGTAATTTTGGTTACGGCTGGAGCGATCGTTGTGATGGTTTGCACCGTTACCTGGTGGCGCAATAATTGCACCCAGACGTCCATGGCCACCATGATGCCCTAAAGGGATCACCGCGCAGGATGCCAACACACTGGTAACAACGACGGCTAAACCGAGCCGGATGCAGTTCTTTGCGCGTGGGGCTGAATTGGCCATTGATGGCCTCCGTATTGATGGAATCGAGTCTCTTTAACGGGTCAGATGACATTGCGGTTGAAAATTGAGGCGCTAAGTACTGATTGCTTATGTATCTATTTGTAACTTGTCTTTTCGCATGGGGGTCTGACCTGCGTTGAACGCCCCGGTCCGGTTCGCCATCGCATTCAGATCCGTACCGACAAACAACATCAGTGTGCTGCGCAAAATGCAGGCATTGCATACAATGCGGGATAAACAAATAAACAAGTCAGCACGATACCTGCTGCTGACACTGCTTCCGAATCGAAAACCCTATGTATAACGGCCGACAGGTTTCAGTCTCTGAACATTCGTCTAACGTCGCATTACTGACGTTTGGATCTCCGACTGGTTATGTCGATGACGACACCGAACGTGAACTGGTCGAGGCTCTTGACTCTTTGAAACAAGCGTCGCGCCTGAGTGTTGTCGTTATAACGGGTAAAAGACCCGGCACGTTTATGCGTCATTACGATACCCTGGTACTCGAAGCCCGGGCCCGGCAGATGAAAGCCCGCGGTTTGCAGTTTGACCCGGACAAACCGGTGCCAGAAGTTGGGATTCACCGCGTTCTGCGCGAGATTGAACAAAGCGGTAACACTTATATTGCGGCAATAAACGGTACCGCAACCGGCACCGGTTACGAATTGGCACTGGCCTGTGACTTACGTCTGGCACAAGCTGGTGACTATTTCATTGGCTTACCGGAGGTTCACCTTGGCTTGTTGCCGGGGTCGGGCGGAACCCAACGCCTGACCCGATTAGTGGGTGAGGCGCGCGCGCTGGAATTACTGTTGCTTGGCGATACCTTGTCGCCAGCGGATGCCAGGGCTTATGGCCTGGTCAATGACGTGGTCGACGGTGATGTACTACCCGTCGCATTACAGCTGGCAGAGGTTTTGGCTGAAAAGCCGGCCAGGGCACGGGCCCATATTAAGCGTCTCGTACGCGGGTTACTGCCTGCTGAGCCAGGAAAGGCCGGCAGCCAATCGCAACAAGAACGCCTGGACGGATTTGCCAGTGAGCGTACGTTGTTCTGCGACCTGCTGGTTGCCAAAGAGTCGCTACAACGCCTTGAGCAAGTTAATGCCGGGGTTTCGCCTGTACCGGGCGAACCGTTGTCAGACGCCGCCTGAGCAGATCTCAGACAGATAATTCTCTATCGCATTTCGTCGATTCGGCCTTGCCACATCAGAAATGGGCCTTCAGCGATAGACAGTTGCAGCCAGGTTGCCATTGTGGATTGACCAGCCTGTTGATCAGCATTAATTAAAAATCGCGTATCAGCCCCAAGGCGAAGTACCCCTTTTTTGCCACTGCCAGGTGGATATCGTTTCAGAAGATCGTCAAATTTCTTCTGGATTAGTTTGAGCTCCTGAGCGCTTTCTTCAGTGAGCACGTAAGCCAGGCGCAGGCGGCCAGCACGCGGGTTCAGCCAGGCAGCCATTGCTTTACCTGCGCCTTTGTCCGGGGTCTCGCCAAGCATATTCAGCGGCCGCATTCTGAGCCGACCGCCGATCGGTTCCCATGCGTCATGATCAACCGGGAACACCGCAACCCGAAAGTCGGGGCCGCGCGATGGTGTGGCCGGCACCCTGGAGTCCATATCAACGCCAACAATGATGTCCTCAGGCTTGATCGTTATAAAGTCTTTTGGGGTTACCCTGGCCAGGCGTCCGGACGAATGCTGTACCGAGGTGGCACAACCGGCAACGATCAGTGCAGTAATGGCCAGCAATAGCCATTGGGTTATGCGGTTTTGGATCATGCGAATTTGAGAATGACCGCGGCAAAAGGTCGATGTTTTCAGATTAAGGACGCTGGTGATGGACATGCTTGTTGATTCGCTCAGGTGATTGGCGATTACATTTCGCGTTGCTTCAGACAGTCAGTGGCTGCCAGGGAGATGGGTTTGCCGCCAGTGTAGCCGGGCCCGGGCCCAACATAAGTAACGACCTGCAAACTCTGTATTACCAAGTCACCAGCTTAAGAGTGTTCGTTGCGTATGCGCCGAATGGTGTCGTCAAGTAAGGCCCTCGCAATACTGAGCCGCGGTGGTATCTGCGGGAGATTGTCGATATCGAACCATTGTGCGTCGGCCAGCTCGGCCGGGTCGTGATCGATTTCACCGTCGCGATATTCGGCACGGAAGGCAATCATTAACGAATTCGGGAAAGGCCAGCTCTGGCTCGCGAAATACTCGAGCTTGTGCACGCGCACCCCAACTTCTTCCATGACTTCGCGATGCACACATTGCTCGAGTGTCTCTCCGGCCTCCACGAAACCGGCCAATGCACTATAGCGACCCGGTGGGAAATTAACGCCCCGGCCCAGCAGCAATTGCCGCCCGCGGGTAATCAAGACCATCATTGCCGGAGACATCCGCGGGTACATGGTGAGCCGGCACGAACGGCATTGCTTGGCACGCTCGGCATTGCTCGACTCGGTTGGCTGACCACAGGCACCACAAAATTGATGCGTCCGGTCCCATTCGACAACCTGAACCGCGCGCATCGCAATGGCCAGTGCCGTATCGTTCAAAACTTCAAACCAGGCACGCAGGCCGGCGGCTTTGAAACCACCTGGAAGTGAGTCTTTACTTACGTCGTCCGCCAGAGCAACACAGACATGATCGTGGTCTTCGAAGCGGCCCAGGCCAAACACCCGGCTGGCTTTGAAGCCAGCCTCACGGTATTCGAGCCAGGATCGCATCCCGGGATCAGATTCAGACTGGATCAGGTGGTCGCGCCAGAAAACATGGGCAATTGCGTCATCGGAAAGAGAGACGGAGACATCTCCCTCGAAGGTATTGGGGCTCTGTAACATGAATCGGATTGTGTCACGGACAAGAGATAAAAGTGCGGCCGGTAAACTACCGGGAGAATACCGAGCCAGCTTCGGCAAACACTATCACCGCCGAATCCCGGTTAGTGAAAGGCGACGGCAACTCGTGTTCAAATCTGCAGAGTTTGGGTACCCGGATGGCTATTAGCTGTGTATTACGGCCAGCGGCAGTTAATTGCACTTAACTGCAGTTAACCGGCTAGCAGCTGCGCATAGCGCGAGACATCAACATTGCCACCTGAAATTATGATCCCAACCCGTTTGCCCCGCAGATCGAGTTTGTCTTGTAAGACCGCGGCACTGGCCAGGCAGCCGGTTGGCTCGACGACAATTTTCATTCGTTCGGCAAACCATCGCATCGTTTGTATCAGTTCATCATCGCTGACGACGTCGATTCGACTTACCAGGGCCTGCATAATCGGAAAGGTTAAGCCACCAACAAATTGTGTCTGGGCACCGTCGGCAATGGTGTGGGGCACATCAATGCGCACAATTTCACCACGGGCCATCGATTGTTGAGCATCATTGCCGGCGGCTGGTTCAATACCAATGACTTCACAATTGGGTGCCAGGCCATGCGCGGCTAATGCACATCCACTGATGAGCCCACCACCACCCACGCAAACGACCAGGGCATCGAGCGGGCCGGTATCTTCAAGTAGTTCGAGCGCGGCTGTACCCTGGCCGGCGATGACATCAACATGGTCGTATGGCGGAATAACGGTGAGCGAGCGTTCCGCAGCCAACGCCTGAGCGAGCTCGGCCCGATCTTGTTCATAGCGGTTGTATAAGACCACCTGAGCGCCATAGCCGCGCGTCGCAGCCAGTTTGGACGCGGGTGCATCCTCGGGCATCACAATGGTTGCAGCTATCCCGAGCAGGCTGGCAGCCAGCGCTACAGCCTGGGCATGGTTTCCCGATGAATACGCGAGAACACCTTGACGGCGTTTGGCCTCATCCAGAACGGCAAGCGCGTTATACGCGCCACGAAATTTAAACGCACCGATCCGCTGCAGGTTTTCGGCCTTAAAGAACAATTGAGCGCCGGTGAGCTGGTTCGCGGTTCTTGAGGTCAGAACCGGGGTTCGGTGGGCCACCCCGGCCAGGCGCCGGGCGGCGGCCTGCACATTGGAGAAAGAAACGGGCAGGGAATCACTTTTCATTAATTTAGTCATATCCGTGAATCACTTTAAGCTTAGCAGTCTAGCGGGTTGAGAATCTGTTAGATTGCTTGTCCGCCGTAATTGCGGCTACTTTCAGTTCAATCAGCAAGCCCTTTCCCGAATAGCCGAATAGCCGAATAGCCCAGTGACCCCGATCAAAATTTCCGATCTAGAAAAGGCAATCAACCATGCTCGTCAGGCATTACCGGCTGAGGGCCAGGCGGCGGCTTTGTCGACCGATGTTGGCCTGCTCGCTGATATTTACGGCCAGCTGATTTTTCTGGGTCATAAGGCATTTGATGCGGACTCACTTGAGCCCCCCGTGCGGGCTGCCTTGTTTCGATGGATCTCCTTAAACGAGATCGAAGGTCGCGAGGGTGAAGGCCGGGCGGCATAGCGCAGCAACTATTTCAGTCGCTGGTGCCGCAATCGTGGCGCTTATTCTTCTTTTTTCTTCGCAGATTTTTTACTGGCGGCTTTCTTGGCCGATTTTTTTGCCGGTTTCTTAGTGGCCTTTTTCTTTGCCGCGGGTTTTTTCTTGGTGGTTTTGCCGCCAGATGAGTCGACTACCGCCAAATCGTCGTCAGCGGCATCAGTGGCTTCGTCAGCTTTTGAGCCTTTGGCTCCTTTTTTGGCGCCTTTCGCCCCGCCGGTCGACTTTTCAGGTCGTGGCTCGAATTCGAAACCAACCTTGCCATCCTCGCCACGTGCAAGGAAAGCCTTGAATTTTCGATGTGTCCTGGAGGACACAAAGCCAACCAGTAAATCGGTTTTACCCTCGCTCAGGAGTTTGCGCATTTGTTCAGGCTCGATTTCCTGTTGCAGGATCACTTTGCCAGATTTGAAATCGCAGGTTTTTTCCGGGCCGGTCGCTTTTTCGCATAGGTAACTCATGCCGTGCTCGTACACCGAGTTGCCGCACTTGGGGCAACTGCCCAGGCTCTGCTGATCGCTGAAATCAACAGGTTCGGCATTTTCATCGTCGTTCTGCCCAAAATCAAATTCGAGCTTGTTTTCGTCGTTGATCTTGATAATGGCCGCAAACGGTCGACCCATGCGTGAACGAAAGCCTTGTAAAGGGCCGATGGTTCGATTGGTGATCAGCTCTTCTGCTTCGGCGACTTCCAATTGGCGGGAGCCGGGTATTTTGCTGATCGAAAACTCACAGCCTTCTTTTGTACAGGCATAACGTTTGTAGTTTTCTTTGACCACTGACCCGCAGGTCGGGCAGGGCGATTTTAATGTTGCATAGTCGCCGGGAATCGATGTTGAGCCATAGTTCTTTGCCCGTGCGACGATTTGTTCGGTCATCGCATTGATTTCGTCCATGAAATTGTCACGGGCGAGACCGCCTTGTTCAATACGTGCCAGCTTATGTTCCCATTCGCCGGTGAGCTCAGGCTTGGTCAGTTCGGTTACCCCCAAACCACGCAGTAGGGTCAGTAACTGAAAGGCCTTGGTGGTCGGAATCAGTTCTTTGCCTTCGCGAATCAGGTAGGTCTCGCGGATGAGGCCTTCGATAATGGCCGCCCGGGTTGCCGGGGTTCCCAGGCCTTTGCCGGACATGGCCTCGCGCAACTCGTCACTTTCAAATGTTTTGCCAGCCCCTTCCATCGCAGACAACAGGGTTGCCTCGCTGTAGCGGGCTGGAGGTCGGGTCGCCAGGTCGCGGGCTTCAATTTGTGCGGTTGTCGCTGATTCGTTCTCAGCAACTGCCACCAGGGTATCTTCGCCGCCGGTACTGGCGCTGCGGCCATAAATTGCCAGCCAGCCCGGTTCGATCAGTACTTTACCCTCGGTACGGAACTGGTGGGTTGCAACCGTCGTGATACGGGTGGTGTTCAAGAATTTTGCCGGCGGATGAAACACAGACAAAAAGCGGCGAACGACCATGTCGTAAAGTTTGAGTTCGGCTTCACTCAGGTTCTTTGGCGGTTCCTGGGTTGGAATAATTGCAAAGTGGTCAGAGATCTTGGCATCGTTAAATATGCGTTTGTTGGGTTGTACCCACTTGTTTTTAATAACAGCATCCGCGTAGCTGGCCAGCGGGTTTGCGCCCTGGGTTGAATCCAGCTCAACCAGGCGTGCAGACGCCTGATCACGCAACATTGCCATGGCCTGGTTAACATTCGGAATGTAATCCTCAGGCAGTGCGCGCGAATCGGTTCGCGGGTAGGTCAGTACTTTATGGCGTTCGTACAGCGCCTGGGCCAGCGACAGGGTTGCCCGGGCTGAAAATCCAAAGCGACCGTTGGCCTCGCGCTGCAAACTGGTCAGGTCAAACAATTGCGGCGCGCTTTGTGAACTGGGCTTGGTTTCTTCGGTAACAACACCTGGTTTGCCTTGGCAGGCCTCGACAATGGCCTGGGCACGTGCCTGGTCCCAGATCCGCTCAGCCCTTTTTTCGGCGTCGGTCTCGTCTTTTTTAAACGCCGGATCAAACCACCGGCCAGGGTATTCGCCAGCTGCCACATCAAAACTGGCATGAACTTCAAAGTATTGGCGCGGCACAAAAGCTCGAATTTTCTCTTCGCGCTCAACCACAATGGTCAGGGTTGGGGTTTGCACCCGGCCGACGGTGGTCAGGTAAAAGCCGCCGTCCTGGGAGTTAAAAGCCGTCATGGCGCGGGTGCCATTAATGCCAATCAGCCAGTCAGCTTCCGAGCGGCACCGGGCCGCATCAGCCAACGGCAGCATTTCGCTGTCGTCACGCAGCTTTTCGAAGGAATCGAGAATTGCCTTTTGGGTCATTGACTGCAACCAAAGGCGCTGAATGGGTTGTTTTGCCTTGGTGTGTTGGGCAATTAATCGAAAGATCAATTCACCTTCCCGTCCCGCATCACAGGCATTGATGATTTGATCTATATCTTTACGCTTGATCAGTTTGGCGAGCAGTTTCAGCCGATCCTGGGTCTTTGCAATTGGGTTCAGGTCGAAACTTGGCGGAATAACAGGCAGGTTCGCAAACGACCATTTACCACGTTTTACTTCAACCGTATCAGGCGCCTTGATTTCCAGTAAGTGGCCAACGGCTGACGAGATAACGTAATCGTCATCTTCAAAAAACTCGGATTTTTGTGGCGCTTTAACGCCCAGTGCCCGCGCGATATCCCTTGCGACAGACGGTTTCTCTGCAATGATCAGTGCCTTTCCCATTAGGTCGCTTTTGCGTTCTCCCGTGCTTGATTGCTCATAAGCCTGTCCGGTACGGACCGCTCTTTTTCAGCATAACCTGAGTTGCCTGGTACCTGGCAAGTCATGAATCCAGGCCCGGATGATGGTGGGCGAGGCTAGCAGGCGATTAAACATCAAATCGGGCATGAGGTGCGTAAATCGGATGCAACAGTGCCGCAAATAGGTCAATTCGCGACCTTAAGTTGCCGTTACAGGCGTGAATTTAGCCGTTGCCGCGACCGGCGGGCGTGAGAACCCTGATCAGTGCTTCCCTTGGTTTGGGTGGTCATTTTCAGGTACTACCGCGCTGAGGTCGGCGCCGGATTCGTCCGTCGGGCAGGCGTTCGATTAACCCGGTTAGTTCCAGTTCGAGTAAACCCTGGGCCAGCCCGGCGGCATCAGCGGGTTGCGCCGAGTCAGATAACAAGGCATCCATGCTGACGGTATCCCAGCCAATCTGTTGCAGTATCGGGTGGTGCTTGGCTGAATCTGATCGGGATGCGGCGCGCAGTTCACTATGTGGTGGCGCCGGATCAAGATTAAGTATTGGGCAGAGTTCATCAAAGACATCCTGCGCACATTCAACGAGTTTGGCGCCCTGGCGAATCAGCTGATGGCAGCCGCGTGAAACGGGCGAGTGAATTGACCCGGGTACAGCAAAGACTTCGCGGCCAAATTCGCTTGCCTGGCGTGCGGTAATCAGGGAACCGCTGTGGCGCGCGGCTTCAATGACTAAAACCCCGGCAGACAAACCCGCAATCAGTCGGTTACGCCGTGGAAAATTTGCCCTCAGTGCGGCGCTGCCAATTGGCATTTCGGTAATTATCGCTCCGCCGGCATTGATACCGGTGATACTGGCGGCCAGGTTTTTGTTGGCCGCCGGGTAAATACGATCGATGCCCGTGCCCATCACGGCAACTGTTAACCCGTTTGCGTCCAGTGTTCCCCGGTGTGCCGCGGTGTCGATTCCATGGGCCAGGCCGCTAAATACTGTTAGTCCGCGAGCAGATAATTCAGCAGCAAATGCGGCTGCGTTGTCGAGACCAGTTCGGGTGGCATGACGTGAACCCACAATGCCGATACCGGGTGCGGATAAGCTGGCCAGATTGCCTTTGACGTACAGCAGGGGTGGGGGATCGCCAATTTCCATCAGGGCAGGTGGGTAGGCCGGGTCAGCGAGAGTCAGCAGATGGTGGTCAGGCAGAGCAGCCCAGGCAAGCGATCTGGCAACAGCATGATCGGTTTCATCGTCGGGGGCGAGCAAGCGGGTTGCCAGGGCGGCACCAACAACGTCGCTGACGGCGCGATGAGATGCTGAGAAGATGCCGTGAGGCGTACCAAAGACGCGCAGAAGAATCAGCGCGGTGGCCGGCCCGATACCGTGGGTGATATTGAGGCGCAACCACGCCCTGAGTTCATCGGGCGGGGTTGTGCACTCGGGCGGGGGTTTCGGGCCGGTGTTCGGGCTGCAGTTATTCGGGTTGGGTAACGGTGTCACCGACTGAAATCGACTTTGAGGCTTCCATCACCAAACCATACGCGATTTTGTCAAAGGCCCTGAAGATCATCATATGACCAACGGATTCGTCCGGAAGTTTGACCCATTGCCGCGAATAAGAATCGAAGACATCGCGGCCGAGCAACTTGACACTGAGCACGTGGCCTACATCGAGGCCATCAGCCGAGCCTCGGTTAATGGCGACTACCGAGTTCTTTCCAACCTGGCTGACGCCGCGGTAAACAGTGACAATCCGGCCGGAAACGTCTTTGTCCGGAGCGCGCGGCACAACCGTCAGCATACGAGCGCGTTCGGCTGGCATAAGCCGGTCGCCTACCCCTACTTCTTCACTGGTGTTGAAGACCCGCATTGTTGACGGATCGCCAAGCTTTTCGAGGCGGGCCGAACCGACATACAAGGCTTCATAGGCGATCGGACGACGGGTGTCAGGATCGAGCAGCGGCCGGGCCTGGCGGTAGATGTGCCACTCGGTGACCGACTCGTCTTCAATGCCGCGGACATAAGCTTTGTCACCGCGCCCCAGGTACACCCGTCCCTCCTGGGTGGCGACAACCCGCGGGTTGGTTTGCAGACCTTTCTCATCGACAATCAGCGGTTTGTTCAGAAACGCGTCGATTGCGGCGGTATTAATAGTCGGAATGGCGTCAGCATCGAGTGGCATAGAGCGCACCATGGGCTGCAGTTTGCCTGTCTCGTTTTTGCCACTGTAACGTCCGTTCAGTACCACTTTCTGGCCTGTATTGCCGTTGCTGCCACTTGAAAGCTGCTTTCCTACCCGCAGTTTAGGATTAGCACCGCTGCGATCGAGGTAGATCACGTCGCCCGGATAAATCCAATGTGGATCTTTGATTGATGCCTTGTTGCCTTCCCAGATTTCGGGCCACCGCCAGGGCTTTTGCAGGAAGCGACCCGAGATGTCCCAAAGGGTGTCACCCTTGACTACTGTATAGCTGTCCGGTGCTGTTGGTGAAAGCTTGACCGTACTGGCTAAAACCCCTTGAGATAAGGCGATTCCCAGGGCAAGCGCGGCGACCCGCGTGATAGACTTTTTCATCTGCATCTGTCCGTCGAGGCAAGAAAAGGTGGTTCGTCGCCGCCATCGTCGAGCCCTGAAACCGGGCGGGCCGATGCGCTGAAACCATGACTGGTCTTGTGCTGTTGAGTTACTTATTTTGAGTAAGGCTAGTGGCGGTTCTGTTCGGTTGGGAGTGATTGACCGCAATCGTCAACGTCCATGCTGAACCCAACAGAGCTCCACTTCGCTTTAAAGTTTGCCGCTAATACATTGATACCGCAATATAATTTGGCTGCCTCAGGGCAACCGTTGGTCGATTCATACTGATGGCTTTACTGAACATACTTCGCTACCCCGATCCCAGGCTGCACACCGTTGCCAAGCCTGTCGAGCAGGTCGACGACCGTATCCGCAGGCTTATCGACGACATGGCTGAAACCATGTACGACGCCCCCGGGATTGGTCTGGCGGCCACCCAGGTGGATGTCCACGAGCAGGTGATCGTCATCGATACTTCCGAAGACAAGTCGGAACTGTTGGTTTTTATCAACCCGAGGCTGACAGCCCACAGTGAAGCCACCCGTGAACACGAAGAAGGCTGCCTGTCGGTACCCGGAATTTACGAATCAGTCACCCGACCGGACAAGATCACGGTTGAGGCCCTTGACCGCAACGGCGAGCGGTTCACGATGCAGGCAGACGATATGCTTGCCACCTGCCTGCAGCATGAGATGGATCACTTACAGGGTAAAGTTTTTGTTCAATACCTGTCGCGCCTGAAACAGAGTCGGATAAAAAACAAGATGAATAAACTCGACCAGGACGTCGCCTGAAAACCGGCACTTGTCGATGAAGCTGATTTTCGCCGGGACACCGGTGTTCGCAGCCCAGGCTCTCGAAGCGCTGATTGCCGCCGGCCACGAAATTGCCCTGGTACTGACCCAACCGGACCGACCCGCCGGCCGTGGCAAGAAGTTGCAGGCCAGCGCGGTTAAACAATTGGCCACGGATGCTGGTCTGGAGGTTTTTCAGCCGGGTAGTCTGCGCAAAGACCGGGCGGCGTGCGAGCGGATAGCCGCCGTTGGCGCGCAAGCCATGGTTGTTGCAGCTTACGGCTTAATCCTGCCATTGGAAGTCCTTCAGGCGCCGCGTCTGGGTTGCCTGAATATCCACGCCTCTTTATTACCGCGCTGGCGCGGTGCGGCGCCTATTCAGCGCGCTATCGAAGCGGGTGATACTGAGACGGGGATTACCATCATGCAAATGGATGAAGGTCTGGACACGGGCGATATGCTCCTGGTTCGGCCAACCCCGATTGATCCTCTCGATACCGGTGCAAGCCTGCATGACCGACTCGCTGGCATTGGTGCCCAGGCCATTGTTGACGCTTTGAATCGACTGTCGGCGGGTGAGCTGAGCGCTCGGCCTCAGCCCGATGACGGGGCAACTTATGCTCACCGGCTGACCCGAAGCGATGGGTGGATCGACTGGACACTCTGCGCGCCGGCTCTGGTGAACCGCATTCGGGCTTTCGACCCTGTACCGGGCAATGCCGCGCGCCTGGGGCCTGGTCAGCCAGTGATAAAGATCTGGGCTGCACAAGTCGCCACCGCTGAATCGACCGGCTCAGATTCGAATGACCTCAACAAATACCGCCCCGGCGAGGTGGTCAGTAGCGGCAGTGACCACTTGGTGGTTGCCTGCGCAAACGGTGGTTTGATCAGGGTTCTTGAACTACAACGTGCGGGGGCCCGGCGACTGCCGGTCGCGCAGTTTCAGCCGGGTGGCAGTATTGCCGCGGGAATGCAATTTGTAGCCCCCGATAACGACGGGTAACCGCGCGCAGCGTGGGGTCGATCAATACGCGGGATATTGAAAACCTCACTTTTACCCCCATCTGAGCAATGCAGCGGGTGTGTTTTTGGAGCGGTGGCTTTGGTGGCTCCAACCCGGGAAGGATTCAGCGACTTTAAGGAGTCATGCCTCATGTTTAACTGGTTTAAAACCGGGATGCTAATGGCCGGCATCATGGCCTTATTTGGCATAGTTGGTGGTGCATTGGGTGGTCAGACAGGAATGTTGCTTGCGCTCGCCTTTGGCGGGATCGGCAATTTCATCGCTTACTGGAATTCCGACAAAATGGTGCTGCGTATGTACAACGCGCAGCAGGTTGATGAGCACTTTGCACCCGAGTACTACAACATCGTGCGCGAACTTGCCGAAAAAGCCGAATTGCCTATGCCCAAGGTGTACCTGATTGATGAGCAGGCACCCAATGCCTTTGCAACCGGACGAAATCCCGAGCACGCGGCCGTGGCGGCGACCACCGGACTGATTAACGTTTTGACCCCCCGGGAACTGCGCGGCGTGATGGCGCATGAACTTGCTCACGTAAAAAATCGGGATATTCTGATTTCAACGGTATCCGCGACAATGGCCGGTGCCATCTCGGCCCTGGCTAATTTTGCAATGTTCTTTGGTGGTCGGGGTCGCGAGAACTTCATCGTTTCTTTGGCCATTTCGATCCTGGCGCCACTCGCCGCCATGGTGATTCAGATGGCGATTTCGCGGGCGCGCGAATACGAGGCTGACCGCATAGGCGCTGAAATCGCCAACGATCCGGCAGCACTGGCCAGTGCATTGCAGAAGATTTCGCACTATGCCAAGGGCATTGCCCTGGGGCCGGCCGAAGCGCATCCGGAGACCGCCCAGATGATGATTATGAACCCCTTGTCTGGCGGTGGTCTGCGCGGTTTGTTTTCTACTCATCCGGATACCGAAGACCGGGTCGCCCGCCTGATGCAAATGGCGGGACAGTCCGCTGGCCGCTAACGAACCGAGTCGGCTGGCACTTGCCGACGAAATAGCATTCGCGGCGCAGGCGCTTGATTGGGTCCGTCAGGGCCATCCGTTACCCGATGATCTGGCGAGCCTCGCACGTGGTAAACAAGAGGCCCTGCCTCCCCGGTCGCGCGCAGCGGTTCGCGACATGACGTATCGCGCGTTGCGCCAGATGGGCCTGTGCCAGACCCTGTTGACCCAGTTGAACCGCCAGCCGCCTCACGGGTCAGTTCTGGCGTTGCAACTGGTTGCCCTGGAGCAGTTGATTAATCCGGTGCGTGACGAATTTACGATTGTCGATCAAGCGGTTCAGGCGGCCCGCGCCAAACGCTCAACCCGTGGTGCCACCGGCTTAATTAATGCCGTGCTGCGGCGCTTTTTGCGCGAACGTGATGCTTTACTTGACCGAGCCCGGGAAAACCTGGTCGGCCGATACAACTTTCCCCGCTGGTGGATCGAGCGTGTCCGCTCGGAATATCCCGATCATTGGGAGTCCGTGCTCGAGACTTTGAATCACAGTGCGCCGATGACCCTGCGGGTGAACCGGCGACGTCAATCGGTTGACCAGTACTTGCTCGATTGTGCGTCAGTCGGGGTCAGCGCACGACGGGTTGGCCCGGACGCTGTTGTACTTGAGCAAGCCACCGATGTGAGCAAAGTGCCAGGTTTTCTGGATGGCCTGGTTTCGGTACAGGATGCCGGGGCACAACTGGCTGCTCACCTCCTCGATATTGATGATGGTATGCGGGTGCTAGACGCCTGCGCTGCGCCTGGCGGCAAGACGGCGCACCTGCTTGAACTGGCCAGCCTGGATATGGTTGCCCTGGACAAAGATGCGGTTCGATTACAACGGGTTGATGAGAATCTTCGCCGGCTGGGTCTGCATGCTCAGGCTGGCCAGACCCGTCTCGTGGCGGCTGATGCCAGCCAGATCGATGACTGGCACGATGGCAGCGGATTTGACCGCATCCTGGTCGACGCGCCATGCACTGCGTCGGGTATTGTCCGCCGCCATCCCGAGATTCGCTGGCTGCGACAACGTCGCGATATCGAGACACTTGCCGTGCAGCAGCAAAAAATACTGGCCGGACTTTGGCCGACGCTCAGGCCCGGTGGTAAATTGCTTTATGCCACGTGTTCGGTCTTTGCCGCTGAAGGCGAAGGTGTTGTTGATCGCTTTGTCGGCACCCAGAAAACTGCTCGCCGCCTATCGCTATCTGGTCGGGTTGTCGTTGGTGCCGACCCGGAACCGATCAGTCAATTGTTACCCGTCGCCGATCACCATCGGGATCACGACGGTTTTTACTATGCGCTCATTGAAAGAGTAACGTGATCACCCGCTTCTTACCGGCTCTGGCGTTGGTCGTCGCATTGCTGGTTGGAGCTCCACCAACTCGCGCGGCCAATGCCATCGAAGTCACCAGTGCCTCGCTGACCCCGGCAATTACCGAGGCGCAATGGTTATTGTCGGCCGACTTCTACGTGCCAATTTCTGCACGCCTGAAAGAAGTCATGGAGCTGGGTATTCCAGTGCATTTTGTGGTCGAGTTCGAACTGAGCCGTGCGCGCTGGTACTGGAGTGACAAAACCCTGACTCAGCGCAGCCGTGACTACCGGCTGTCTTACCATCCGATAACACGTCGTTACCGACTGAAATTTTCTGGTCTGGTCCGGGAGTTTTTTTCGCTTGGTGAGGCTATTGCTGCGATGACCCGGATACGGGGCTGGGCAGTGGTGCCAACTCAATTCATAGATCCGGACAGAGAGTACGAATGGGCGCTCAGAATGCGCCTGGATTCGGGGCGGCTGCCGGGGCCGTTGCAGATTGATGTGATGAATAACCAGGACTGGAATCTCCAGGCAACATGGAAACGCTTCAAAATCAGACCGGGGACACCGGCAAAGAGCAGCGCGACAAACGATCAGTAAACCGGTTGCTGCGTTTCACCCTGATAGCAGCCAGTGCACTTGCGCTGGTGCTGCTGGTTCTGCTCGCCACAGCGACGTCCAATACCGAGTATTTTGCGCGCGCTTACCAGTGGTTGTTCTGGATTACCGTCGGCGTAACAGTCGGCTTGTTCGGACTGATTATCGAACTGTTGCGCCGGCTGCTCCAACGCTACCGACGTGGCCTGTTTGGCACCCGGCTGATGGCGCGGATGGCTATTTCGTTTAGCCTGATGATGTTGTTACCCGTGTTGCTGATTTACCTGGTGGCTGTAACCTTTGTCGGGCGATCTATTGAGTCGTGGTTCGATGTGCCGCTTGAGCGTGCGCTTGAATCGGGGCTGACGATGGGGCGGGCGACGCTCGAAGCGATGCGGTCGGATGTCAGGGCCAAGGCCAAGGCAATGGCCTTTGTGCTGTCCGAAGCACCACGCCGCCAACGCGCCGATCAGCTGATCAGCCTGAGCGCCCAGAATGTGGTTCCCGATGCCGCATTGTTCAACGGAAACGGTCAAGTCCTGGCCAGTTCAGGGGATCGATTTGCTCCCCTGGTGCCCGATCTGCCCAATGCCGAGCAATTAAGAAGAGTCCGGGAGTCACGCGAATATGCCGAATTTGAGACTGATGCCGACCAGGAAGGCAGCCTCAAACTACGGATAATTGTCATCGTGGACGGCATCGGCCAGAATCTGGGCCAGGTGCAATATTTGCAGTTAATTGAGCCGGTGCCCAGGGCACTGGCCGAAAGCGCGGAAGCGATTGAAATGGGGCGCGCTGGTTACCAGCAGTTGTTGGAGTCCCGGGCCGGCCTCAAGCAATTGTTCCGGGTAACCCTGACCCTGATCTTCCTGTTGACTGCTTTTGCTGCTATCGCCGCCGCGTTTTTATTGTCCGGATGGTTAACCGGACCATTGTCTATGCTGGCAGCTGGTACGCGGGCGGTGGCGGAAGGTGATTTCCGCCCGGTAAAAGATTACTCCCGGCGCAGCGAGCTTGGGGTGCTGACGCAGTCGTTTAATGCCATGACCCGCCAACTCGAGGAAGCCCGCAACCTGGTCGACGCCAATCAACACGAACTAGAACAAGTGAACGCCCGCCTGGAAAGCGTGTTGTCAAATCTGACTGCCGGCGTGTTGGTGCTTGATTCAGAGTTTCGACTTGTACTGGCCAATCAGGGTGCTGAGCGAATGCTTGGCATCAGCACCTTTGAACACCTGGATCAGCCGATTTCGGAAATTGAACCGATTGCCAGGATCGCCGACGACATTCGTCAGGCATTTAGCGAACAGGCAGAAGCCGGCGCCGCCAGCTGGCAGCGGCAGTTCTCCTTAGAAAAGCCCGAGATATTTATTGGAGATAACGACCGCGAAGGCACCAACCTGCAGGCTGGACAGACAATTGTCGCGCGTGGTTCGATCCTGCCTGAGCGGCGGATCGGATATGTAATAGTTTTCGACGAAATTACTGAGCTCGTGTCGGCGCAGCGCGCCAATACCTGGGCTGAGGTTGCCCGTCGGCTGGCACACGAGTTTAAGAATCCGCTGACACCGATTCAGCTGTCGGCAGAACGCTTACAGTTCAAACTGGCCTCTAAGCTCGAGGGCAAAGATGCGGAGATGCTCGAGCGCAGTTCAACCACGATCGTCAACCAGGTCGGTGCGCTAAAGGTGATGCTTGATGAATTTCGGGAATATGCCCGTTTGCCGGCAGCACGGCTTGAACCACTGGATCTGAACGGGTTAATTGAGGATGTGCTGGGTTTGTATCAGACCAGCGGACCAGGGGTTATCCCACGTGCCGGGCTAAGTGATGACGTCGTTCGGGTACAAGGGGATCAGACCCAACTGCGCCAATTGGTGCATAACCTGCTAAAAAACGCCCTGGAAGCTGTCGAAGGGGGCGCTGAGCCCCGGATCGAGATCAGTACGTCTAATATCACAACCAGCGGTGGGCAAAGCGCGGTGCGCCTCACGGTGAGCGACAATGGGCCCGGGTTTCCGCCAAAACTCCTGCCCAGGCTGTTTGAGCCCTATGTTTCGAGTAAATTAAAGGGCACTGGGTTGGGTCTTGCAATTGTAAAGAAAATCGCAGACGAACATGGGGCTAGAATTGAGGCGAACAACCTGGTTGCCGAAGCAGATTCGGGCGGCATGGGTTTCAGTGATTCGCCTGCAGACGAGGTGGTCATCGGAGCCCAGGTCGCGATCACATTTTCTAAACTTGCGAAAAACAGTGACCGCAATACAATGCATCACGATTCGCGAGAAACTAACGCGTAAAAGGTTCCATGGCCGAAATACTAGTAGTCGATGATGAAATCGGCATTCGAGAATTGCTTTCAGAAATTCTTGGGGATGAAGGTCACGTCGTTCTTGTTGCCGACAGTGCAGCACAAGCGCGTGAAATTCGTGAAAGCAATAATGTCGATTTAGTTCTTCTTGACATTTGGATGCCCGACACCGATGGCGTCACTCTTTTAAAAGAGTGGGCCACCACCGGACAGCTGACAATGCCAGTGATCATGATGTCGGGGCATGCGACTATTGATACGGCGGTTGAGGCCACCCGTATTGGTGCGCTCGATTTTCTTGAGAAGCCGATCACCTTGCAAAAGCTGCTTAGCGCAGTGCAGGCTGGTTTGCAAAGAAACCGTGCGCCAAATCCGGCACAAATCGCCAACGGCATGTACCAGCGGCCTTATCCGCCGGTGGCCGGAAACACCGGGCGCCCGACGCAACTGCAGCCTGCCACTATGGGCGCGGCAGCGGCAGTGGTTGCCACACAAACAGTGGGCCACGGCGGCGCCGGGCTTCAGCCTGTGGCTGGTACTATGCCGTCCGCTTACATGCCGGGGCAACAAGACCCGCAGTTATACGGTAATCCGAACCTGCCACATTCGCGGCCTGGTTTTGTTGCTGCTTTTGACTTGCCGCTTGATATCCCGCTGCGTGAAGCACGTGATGCCTTTGAACGGGTTTACTTCGAACACCACCTGACCCGTGAACACGGCAGCATGACCCGGGTAGCCGAAAAAACCGGCTTGGAACGAACCCATTTGTATCGTAAATTGAAGCAATTGGGCATCGATCTGGCGCGCGGTGCGTATCGCAATCGTGGCTGAGCGCTAACCGTTGGTGTTGGACCCGGCAGCAGGCTGCAGCCGGTTGCAAAGTGCCGTCAGGCCTGCTGCCAGCGTTGCACAAACAACCGGGCAACCCATACTGTTGCCAGGGTGCCAATTCCGATAAGCGTATATGTTGGCCACGAGGCGGGATCACCGATGGCTATTGCGCCTGTCCCGTGACTACCCACCGACACGCCGGCGACCCCAACCCATATTTTCACCAGGGTGGCCGGCAACATGCCAATTAAGCCCGCCCACGCAAACTGCGTTGCGTTGACCCGGCTCATGCCGAACAAGTAGTTTTGCAAAGAAAAGGGTACCAGTGGCGAGAGCCGGGACAACAACACCCCGCGCCATCCGAGATGTTCAATTATCCGGTTCATGCGATCTGCTGCTTCGTGTTGGTGACACAACCAGCCAACATGGCGGCCGGCGAACCGGCGAGCCAGGAAAAAGGCAGCAAGCGAACCTAACCAGGCACCCGCCAGCGCAATGGGGACACCCCACCACCCCCATAGGGCGCCGGCGCTCAGGGTAAAAACAGTGGCCGGAGCAAACACAATAACCGCCACGACGTACGCTGCAACAAAAGCGGCAATACCCGGATAGCCAGCTTCAAGGATATACCGGTGAGTTGTCACCAGCCATTCTGACAGCGGCAGACCAACCCACAGGGCGGCCAGCAGGCCAAACAATAGCAACGCGGCGACGACTGCGCGTAATGGGGTGATTACCCTGATGATCGAACCGATGACGGACGGCTAGTTGGTATGCTGGCGAATCAGAGTACGCGCACCGTCGAGCAGTTTTTGCCCGTCAAAGCCGTCAGCTGTCACTTTTTTAACCCATTGGGCTTCGACACTGGCCGCAGCCTTGCGAAAGACTTGAGTCTCTTCAGCGGAAACTGTGACCAGATGGTTCGAACGAAACGTGGCCATTTGATGCTGGGAACGGGTTTTATAACTGTTGCCTAACTGGGCCGAAGTTTGCAGGCCACCGTCACCGGTCAGTGCTTTTTTCAATTCGCTGGGCAGAGACTGATAGCGCTTCGGATTAATAGCGAGCATATGGGTCGTTGCATTCAGCGCGGGCGGGCCAAAGATCGTGTGATACATCGACTGCTCATTCAGACCAGCATCCGCGGCATCGTCCCATGGGGCCAGCACACCATCAATTGCCCGCTCTGTCAGCGCCGAAAGCGTGGATGCATCAGGCAGCATGACCGGCTTGGCACCGAGCGCGGCCAGTAATTTGGCTGCCTGGCGCGTTGGTACGCTCAGGCGCAGGTTCTTCATTGAGGCGATCGTGGACACCGGATGTCCACGGGTGTGAATAATTGTCGGCCCGCCGACGTGCAAGGCCAGTAGGTGCAGTCCGTCCAGCGCGTCAGCTGCGTAGGCTTGTACGTACTCCCAATACGCTTTGGATACTGCTTCCGGGTCGGTCAGAATAAACGGTAACTCAAAGGCTTCGAGCCGCTCGAGTTGTTTCCCTGTAAAACCAGGGCGGGTCCACACGATATCTACTTCGCCGTCGCGAACCTGGGCGAACAATTTGCTCGGTTCTCCGCCTAATGACATTGACGGATAGACGTCGATTCGAATTCGACCTTCTGACGCGTTCTCAACCCGCTTGATCCACGGTAGCAAGGTGTGGCGAAAATCGGCTGATTGCGGGCTGACCCAAGTGTGGAGCCTCAGGACAAAGTCGGTGGCATGGACCGGCCAGGAAAAGCCTAAGGTCATGATGAAGGTTAGCAAAACGGCGATAAGCCTGCTGCGCGGCGGGTTCATCCGTTTGGTCCTCCTCCAAAAATTATCGTTTGTCTGTTCTGAGTTTGTCTGTTCGATTGCAACTTTGATTGCTGATCTGTTCGCGCAGCCAGAGCTGAATCGCTGCTACCGATTTGGTCACTGAACATCCGGCCAGGCCAGTAGCCGATCTGAACCCGATCAGTACCAAATCAGGACTGCGTCTCGGGCATAGTAACAACGATCCCGGCAATTTCCTCAGTCATTTCGATTTGGCACGATAACCTGCTGTTATCACGTTGCTCGGAACTTGTCTGTTCCAGCATTGCCAACTCATCAGACGTTGCTGGCGGTAGCTTATCGACCCAGGCGGGGTCGACATAAACATGGCACGATGCGCAGGACAGGCAACCGCCGCACATGCCCTCAATGCCATCCAGGCCATCAAAAACGGCAGCCATCATCAGCGAATTTCCAGTTTCTACTTCCAGCGTGGAGCGGGTTCCATCATGTGCGATATAGGTGACTTCAGGCATAAGACTCTAAGGATTGTCGAAGAAGCTCCCCCTGGGGGTTGCGTCGGGTTCGGTCCGGGCAACGCAGGAGGAATGGTCAGTGTCGGGAACAGATAATAGTCGATGAACCGGGTGAACAGGCTCTTTGCGGGGCTCTTGCAGGGTTTAGCCAGGCGGCTTAGTGAAGAGCCAGCGGGTGCTGCATGATGTTGTCGAAGCCGCTGAGGTAGTCGTCGATTTCTTCGTAGGTCAGGTCACTGTGGACGAGTTCGGCAACATCTTCGCGAAAGCGGTCGGCCAGGGCACCACCGATAAAGGTTTCGCGCCGGGCTGTCTTATCCATTATCTCGAAGCCGCCGTGCACGTTAAGCGGGTCACCTTCCAGCTCAAATTCCACCACGCAATAGCTTGGGCTGTTATAAATCATATTCATCGCGAAGCGACTCCCTCAAAGTTGGCCGGTTGCATAAGAAAGAACCGGTTTGAATGGTTATCGGCTCATCCGGAGGGTGGTTAAGCCTTGTCGATGCGATGAAGATAGCGTTAATGCCCGGCCAGATCAGTGGCTTAATTCCGCTTACAGTGACCTGAGTTTCCTGGGGCGGACTAGCGGTCGATAGCGGTCGATCAAATACCAGGCGCAGACAATAATCTGCACGGCCGACCCCAGGCAAATCGTAAAAAGACGCTGTTCTTTGTCGAAAAATTTGTTTCTGCTTGTTTGATCCCGTTCTTTTGCTGCAACATATCGCCGGTATGAAGCCCCGGGCTGATCGCAAACGCGTGAGAATCGGCATAACGCCATCTCCGGATGTGGTGAGGGTAGTGGTGTCCGCGACCACTGTTGCCTGCTAAACCAACGGGTATTGGCCTTTCTGTCTAGCGACCAAAAAAATTCTTAAAAGGAACAGCAATGAATCTGATTCTGGAGATCACCAAATCCGACGGCTCCGTCGTCGTTCAACCGGTGAATCAGGCTTTGTCCAAGATCGACACCCATGCGGGTGAGCACTTTCGGTTAATTGATACCGCCAGTGGCATGTCCCCCGCCGACATCACGGCAAGTCGTGACGGTGACAGTCTGATTATCCAGGGTCTGCCCGAATCATCTGCCTTGGAGCTGTGCAGTTTTTACAAACACGGCGACAAAGAAGATGCCTGCGTTCTGACTCTCGACGGGCAAGATCTTGTTGCACCCAGTAGTGCGCCGGTTTTGCTTGCACAAGCACCAGCTGCTGCTGATGCCAGTAAAGATGATGCGGCCGCTGCCAAAGACGGCGCTGCGGCCGCCAGCAGTACTGATGCTGCAGCGACTACGGCTGCTTCCAATAACGCAGCCGCCGCTGCTGCTGCGGCAGCGAACCCGGCATTCTCAGCCAGTGGTGTGGCAATTGGCGCCATCGCGCTGGTAGGGATAGCTGCAGCGGCCGGCAGCAGTAATAACGATAACGATTCGACCGGCGGTAATTCACCAACACCAACACCGACACCAACACCAACACCGACACCAACACCAACACCAACACCAACACCAACACCAACACCGACACCAACACCAACACCGACACCGACACCGACACCGACACCGACACCAACACCGACACCAACACCAACACCAACACCAACACCAACACCAACACCAACACCAACACCAACACCAACACCAACACCAACACCA
>JBAUID010000244.1:0-5961 GCA_049680625.1 Burkholderiaceae bacterium
GGCTTTTACTGCTTGTTCAGCTGCTTCTCGAGTGCCTCGATGCGCTCGCGCAGGCGCTCAACAACCGCTTTTTGAATTTCAAATTCTTCGCGAGGCACGAGGTCCATTCGGTCTGCCGCCTGGGCCACGATGGCCTTGACGTGGTGCTCCACCTCGGCCGCCGGGCTGGCGCGTAGCAGCTCGAGGAGTTTTTCGGGCAGGTCGGATAACGGATTGGAGCGGTAATTACGGTTATCGCGGCCCGCTCTGCGATCGGCGGGATCGTCGTCCCTGGCTCCTGATTCAGCCTGTTTACTGCTTTGGTCGTCGTTCATAGGGTTTGCACACGCTTTGCTGTCTGAATTCAGTCTAGCACTGTCATCCTTAAACAATGGCCGGCCTTGCTGAAGTGTGCTGGTGCGCCGTATCGCCGGCGGGCGGATAAAACGCCCCGAATCGGTGCGGCAAGTGCAAATAGCCCGCTATTGGTGCGCAACGGGTGTACAGCACCTGCCATTTTTAACCCAGGCTGCTGGCACGGCAATTGCAATACCTCGTTGCTAGCACACACAAACACAGGAGGGTTGGCGACATGAAGATGATTACGGCGGTAATAAAGCCGTTCAAGCTCGATGAAGTGCGCGAAGCGCTGTCGGGTATTGGCGTTCAGGGAATAACCGTTACCGAGGTTAAAGGTTTTGGTCGGCAAAAAGGCCATACCGAGTTGTATCGGGGCGCTGAATACGTGGTCGATTTCCTCCCCAAGGTGAAGATCGAGGCAGCGGTTGATGACAACCTGCTGGATCAGGCCCTGGAGGCAATCGAAAGCGCAGCCAAGACCGGCAAGATCGGCGACGGGAAAATTTTTGTCAGCGATGTGCCCCAGGTGATCCGGATCCGTACCGGCGAGACGGGTTCTGCCGCGCTGTAAGCATTAGCACAACAAATAAAAGGGGTCGGCAAACGAAGCTGACCTGAATGAATTCAGGAAGAGGTGAAATGAAGACTTTTATTGAACGACAAGCGGGGCTGGGACCAGCGATGATGGCTGCCGGACTCGCTTTGACTCCGGGCGTTGCATCGGCTGCTGAAGCGGCAGTGCATAAGGGTGACGTTGCATGGATGATGGTTGCCACCTTGCTGGTGGTGATGATGGCCGTGCCGGGGCTGGCGCTGTTTTACGGTGGCCTGGTACGCGCTAAGAACATGTTGTCGGTGTTAATGCAGGTGCTGGTAGTGTTCTCACTGATCACGGTGTTGTGGGCAGTTTATGGCTACACAATGGCGTTCACTGAGGGTAGCCCTTATATCGGCGGGTTCTCTAAGTTGTTCTTGTCGGGGGTCACAATCGACACCCTGGCTGACACATTTACCGACGATGTGAAGTTGCCGGAACTAATATTTGTTGCCTTCCAGGCAACCTTTGCCGGTATTACCTGCGCGCTGATTGTTGGTGCTTTTGCCGAGCGTATTAAGTTCTCCGCCGTTCTTTTGTTCAGTGTACTGTGGTTCACCTTTGCTTATCTGCCGGTTTGCCACATGGTCTGGGGTCCCGGCGGTTACCTGCTTGATGAAGGTGCTCTGGACTTCGCCGGTGGTACAGTTGTGCACATAAACGCTGGCGTTGCCGGGCTTGTCGGGGCGTGGCTGGTCGGTTCACGTATCGGTTTCGGACGTGAGGCGATGCCTCCTCACTCCCTGACCCTGACCATGGCCGGCGCCTGCCTGTTGTGGGTCGGCTGGTTTGGATTTAATGCTGGCTCCAACCTTGAAGCCACCAGTGGTGCAGGCCTGGCATTTGCCAACACCTTGTTTGCGACCGCTGCGGCAACCGTCGCCTGGGCGCTGGCTGAATGGGTGACCAAAGGGCGGCCGTCGATGCTCGGCGCTGCTTCGGGAACTATCGCCGGCCTCGTAGCGATTACCCCAGCCTGTGGTTCGGTTGGTGTGATGGGTGCCATCATTATTGGCCTGATCTCTGGTGTTGTGTGCTTATGGGGTTGTAGTGGCCTGAAGCGCATGCTCAAGGCGGATGACACCGCAGACGTCTTTGGTGTTCACGGTCTGGGCGGTATTGTTGGCGCGATCCTGGTTGGCGTTTTCACCGCGCCGGGGCTTGGTGGCACAGGCGGTGCCGACTTTGATATTGCCTCTCAAGTCTGGATCCAGGCGAAAAGTGTTGGTATCACCATTGTCTGGTCGGCTGTTGTTGCCGCAATCGCTTATAAAATCGTCGACGTCGTTATTGGCCTGCGGGTGGCCGAAGATGACGAGCGTGAGGGCCTGGACATTACGTCTCACGGTGAGCAGGCTTACGTTCGGTAAGCTGAGCAGTGCAGGAGGGGCGCTGCGGTTGGGTGACTCAGTTGGGTGACTCAGTTGGGTGACTCAGTTGGGTGATTTAAGGCGCGCCTGCTAAAAAGCGGCCAGGGGAAGGTTCGGGCCGCTACAATCAAAAACCCGCCGGTGCAGGTCTGCCGGCGGGTTTTCCCGTTTCTGCGCCAGCCTTGGTTTTTGCCTTTGCCTTACTTGGCCTTAGCCTTTGTCTGCGCTTTTTACTGTGCACCTCATTAAATTAGCCCGTCCAACATGCGAATCCTGGTCATTCTCGATCCACTCGAGTCCATCAAAACTTACAAAGACACGTCCTACACGATGATGGTCGCTGCCCAGAACGCGGGCCACGACGTATCTGTCTGTGAGATCGGCTCGCTCAGTTTCGACAGCACCGGGGGGGCCGGTGCTTCGGCTGGTTCCGATGTGACAGCCAGTTCTCGCCAGATCAGCATTCGTGAGGGCCAGGACAACTGGTACGAGGCCCAACCCCTGGCCGAGCGCTCATTGACCAGTTTTGATGCGGTGATCATGCGAACCGACCCGCCGTTCAATATGGAGTACGTATACGCCACCTACATGCTTGAGCTGGCCGAATCACTTGGGGCTACGGTGTTTAACCGGCCCGGTGCGATCCGTGATCACAATGAGAAATTTTCAATTGGTCAGTTCCCGCACCTGACAGCGCCGACTATTGTCACCCGTGACCCGGCCCGTCTGCGGGCTTTTGTTCAGAAACACGGCCGTGCCATTTTCAAATTGCTCGATGGCATGGGTGGAATGTCAATTTTCCAGGCAACGCGCGAAGACCCAAACCTGTCGGTCATCATTGAAACGCTGAATCAGTTCGGCAAACAATCAGTTATGGCCCAGAAATTCCTGCCGCAGATCAGCGCAGGTGACAAGCGTATTTTGCTGATTGGCGGTGAAGTTGTACCCCATGCCCTGGCACGGGTACCTGCCAAGGGTGAGGTACGCGGCAACATGGCGGCTGGTGGCACACCGATTGCACAGCCCCTCAGCGACAAAGACCGTGCGATTGCTGAAGAACTGGCGCCGCAGCTGGCCGAACGCGGGTTGTTTCTGGTTGGTCTGGACGTGATTGGTGATTGCGTTACCGAAATCAATGTCACCAGCCCAACGGGGTTTCGGGAAATAGTCGATCAAACCGGGTTTGATGTTGCGGCGATGTTCATTAACAAACTGGAACAGGCCGTCGGTCACTGATGATTGGTGTTTTAATAATTTCCCACGAACCGCTGGGCACCGCCTTACTGCATTGCACCCGCCATGTTTTTGGTTCGATGCAGCCTCAGGTGGCCGCGCTGGATGTGATTCCGGACGAAGACCCTGCGTTGGCCACTGAGGCTGCTAAAGTACTTTGTGCGCGAATTAATGACGGTTCTGGTGTGTTAGTACTCACAGACCTTCCCGGGGCCACCCCAAGCCGAATCGCCGCATCACTCGCCGAGCCAAACCGTGTTGTTGTTGTTGCCGGGGTAAATCTGCCGTTGCTGGTCAAAGCGCTGGCCCAACGTAAAGGCCAGGAGCTCGAATCCCTGGTTGACCAGTTATTACTCACCGCGCGTAACTCAATTGAGCCGATGCTGCCTGGGGCTTTTGGTTTGGTTTGTGGGGCTGGTCGATGAAAACAACAAAAGTTCTGGTGACAAATAAGCTGGGGCTACATGCGCGACCGTCCGCCCAGCTTAGCCAGGTGGCCACCAGTTTCAAGTGTGAAGTCTGGCTCACCCGAAACGAGCGACGCATCAACGCCAAGAGCATTATGGGTGTCATGATGCTGGCGGCATCCCAGGGCACGGAATTACTTCTCGAGGTGGACGGGGTTGATGAAGATCTGGCCCTGGAAAAGCTCACCGACTTATTTGCCGGTGGTTTTGGAGAGTCTACCGAGTCTGCCGATGCAGGGTCTTAAACATGTTTAGTCTGTATGGATCCGGGCTTGGCGGCGGTATCGCCATTGGCCGTGCGCGGGTGTTGAGTAATCTGGTGCGGGATGTTGAGCGCTATCATATCCAGGCCGATCAGAAACACCGGGAAATCAGGCGTCTCGAGGGGGCGTTGCGCACGGTGCACGACGATTTGCTTGGCATCAGTGAAGGCCTGCCTGAGGATGCACCGGGAGAAGCGAGCGCTCTCATCGACGTGCACATGATGATCCTCGCTGATCCAATGCTTGTTGAGGGTACCCGTGCCCTAATCGATAGCGACTTACGCAATGCCGAATGGGCGCTGGCGTCGCAGACCAAAAAATTGGTGCGCCAGTTTCAACAACTCGATAGCGCGTATCTGCGAGAGCGTGGCCGGGACGTTCAACAAGTCAGTGATCGCATTGTAAAAGCCCTGGTTGGTTCCAGTCGGGCGACATCCGAGGCAGGCACTGAGCCGCTGGTCTTTGTTGCCGATGATATTTCGCCTTCCGATATGCTGGAACTGAAACACGCCGCCGGATTTGTCATTGACCTGGGGGGCTCAACTTCGCATACAGCGATTCTGGCCCGATCGATGGATGTGCCAGCAACGATCGGAATGGAATGTGCCAGTGATTTTGTCCAGGACGATGACTGGATAATTCTTGACGGGGATGCCGGCTTAATTATCTGTGCACCCGATGACTCAGTCCTGGCAGAGTATCGCCACCGTCAAGCCTCGCGCGAACTGGAACGCACCGGTTTGCGCCGGCTGATTCACGTGCCGTCGCGTTCGTTGGACGGGGTCGAGATCAACCTGCAGGCGAATATCGAACTACCCGAAGAAGCCGGTCCGGCCATTGATAACGGTGCCCAGGGGGTTGGGTTGTTCCGAACAGAATTTCTGTTCATGAACCGGGAGGAATTGCCTAACGAAGAGGAACAATTCGAGGCTTACCGGTCAGCCGTGGAAACAATGGATGGTCGGGTTGTCACCATTCGAACTCTGGACCTTGGCGCCGATAAGACGCTTAAAGGTGGGCAGCGTAACGATGTTTCCAACCCTGCACTCGGCTTGCGGGCTATTCGATTTTGCCTGACCCACCCGGATATTTTTCTTACCCAATTGCGCGCTATCCTGCGTGCTTCTGCGTATGGTCCGGTGCGCATTTTGTTGCCCATGGTGACCCACCATCACGAAATTGTGCAGTCGCTTAAATTCATCGACCGGGCGCGTGTCGAACTGGATGACCGCCGTTTGCCGGTCGCGGACGAGATTCCGGTTGGTGGCATGGTCGAAGTGCCTGCGGCAGCACTGTCGGCTGGTTTTTTTCTGCGTCGGCTCGACTTTCTTTCAATTGGCACTAACGATTTAATTCAATACACGCTTGCCATCGACCGTGCAGACCACGAAGTTGCGCCGCTCTATGACAGCTTTCACCCAGCTGTCCTGCGCCTGATTGCACAAACCGTTGACGCCGCTCGAAAGGCCGATAAGCCGGTTTCCGTGTGTGGTGAAATGGCTGGTAACCCAGAGGCCACCCGCTTGTTATTGGGCATGGGTATTCGAGAATTGTCCATGCATCCGGTAAGCCTGTTACGGGTTAAACACGAGGTGTTGTTGTCGGAAGTCAATAAGCTCACCGGACCGGTGAGTCGCCTGATGCGGTCAGACGATCCGGCGAAGGTAACAAGCGCCTTGAACAAAATGCGCCAA
>JBAUID010000245.1:0-22572 GCA_049680625.1 Burkholderiaceae bacterium
CACCGTTCAGGTCGACGAGGTAGACGTTACTCTGGGTTGTCGCCTGGCTTAAAGTTCGATCATGACCGCCAACCATCAGCAACTTACCCTTGGCATAAGTGACCGTGTTGCCCCACATTCGGCCACGGCTTCCCAACGGCTGCCCCAGGCTTTGAGTCGCACCGTTACCGGTTGGATCAAATTGGTGCCAGGTGGCCAGTGGGCCACCGTGGAAGATCTTCCCCGTTGGCGTTACCGCCATTTGACTCCACCACTGAAAGGTCTGACCCGTCCCGACGCTCGGCAACGCATTACGGGCGTTCTGTTCATTCACCAGGGTCTGCATGGTGGCACCCGGCGTTAGCGTCCAGGTGTTGTCGCGCGGATTGAATCGTTCGGATGTGTTACCAGCCGAATTGGCAAAGGTGGCAAAAACCTGATCGTCAGGTAACGCCAGGGTCGTACCGTACCAACGATTGGAATTCATTAATGAACGTGACGACCATTCGGTCGCCTGCCAGTCGAACTCACTCGTTCGCCTGTCTTGCGGGTTACCGCCTGCGGCGATCACGTTGCCATTTTCGAGCAAAGTGACACCCGCACAAAACATATCGTGAAAGCCGTTGTTAACCGTCAGGAAGCTTTCTGTCGTCGGGTCAAAAACTGCGGCATGGGTAAACTCGCGGTTGGACGGAAAACTGTCAATTTCTGTCGACGACCAAGTAAGAATTCGTCCGTCCGGCATATTGCCGGCGGTAATAGCAATATGAGGCCAGTCGATTAATGAACCCCATTCGCCCACTTTGTCGGGTGATGAAACGATGTTGAGCGCTGAATTCGTAAAACGCCAACGTTGATTGCTCGTCTTGTTATCGTTCCATTGGTGGATATTGCCACCAGATGCCGTACTCCCCGCTTCAACGTCGAGAACTTTGTTCGAGTGGGTAGCGCTGATTCGAAACTCGTTGTTCCCCGTACGATCAATAAGAAAGCGTTGGTTTGCTCCATCGCCGCAGGTAAACTGAATTAAATCGCTGCCGTTCGAATAGTTTGCGCCCTCAATATCCAGGCACTTGGTGCTGTGTAGTGCGCGCAACTGAAACAGGTTGTCATATCCGGCAACGGGTAAGAATGCGAAGCGTTGATTGTTCGCATTGGAACAAGGGCGTTGCCGGATATCGGCAAGATTTGCCGTCGAATTAGCTTCAACGTTCAGGCAAAGACCACTATGGACTGACTGAATCGAACTAACAACTTGTGCAACGCTGACAGCATGACTGAAGCACAGGCCCAAAAATACAAATAATGAGAGTCCCTGAAAGCGTCGGATGGTTTGAGTCATAAATTGGCGGTTGGATGGAATCACAGTTGAATGGAACAGTGGAGGTAGACCCGTCAGGTCAGTCGGGCAGTCAGGCAGTCAGGCAGACCAACGTCCGAATCTAACGCGATCCGATGGCTAACCATCTACGCGGGTGACCAGTGGTCTTGACAGGCTGATGCATGCACAAATTGAAGCGGATGGGAGCATTGACATAACATCAGAGCCGAACCGGCAACAGAACCATCTGCAAGCCTGTTAAATGAATCACCCAACGGGATCACCTAATGAAATCAGCTTTGTTCTACGATTACCCACCCATCGAAGGTGATGTGTTTTCTCACGAGAGTCGTGAGCGTATTGCCGCCATCACCGATCTTTACCCTCACGTCGTCAACGGCAGCAACTTTGAGCAACATGCAGCCGCCCTCGCCGACGTTGAGGTGATCTTCGCCACCTGGGGAATGATTCGCTTTAATGCCGAACACTTTAAGGCAATGCCACGGCTTAGAGCGGTGTTTTACGCGGCCGGCAATGTCAAGGCGTTTGCTGAACCACTTATAGAACGGGACGTGTTGCTGGTCAGCGCCTGGCAAGCCAACGCCATTCCGGTTGCAGAAATGTGTCTGTCGCAAATTCTGCTGTCTTTGCGCGGTTACTTTCGAAGCGTCCGGCAATATCGGGAAATGCGGAGCTTCGCCGCGAAACAGTTTTCAAGACCAGGCGTTCAGGGCGCAACTGTAGCGATGATCGGAATGGGAAAAATCGGACAACGCCTGACTCTACTGTTGCAAGACTACCCATTAAAAGTAATCGCCTACGATCCGTTTTTGACGACAGAACGCGCCAACCAACTGAACGTCGAACACGTGACTTTAGATCAGGTGTTCAGTCAGGCATCAGTGGTCTGCAACCACATGCCAGACCTGCCCACGACGCGAGCAGCACTAAAACGGGAACACTTCACCGCCATGCGAGAGGGTGCAACGTTTATTAACACCGGGCGAGGCGCCCAGGTTATCGAAAACGACTTGGTCGAGGTACTGATAAACCGCCCTGACCTTACGGCGCTGCTCGATGTCAGCTGGCCGGAACCACCCGCTTTAGAGTCAGCATTGTGGCGCCTGCCAAACGTGATCATTAGCCCACATATAGGCGGCACAACCGGCAACGAGGTCGTGCGCCTTGTTGATCTGGTAATCGCCGAGTTCGAAGCCTGGCAGGCGGATAGACCACTACAGCATCAAATAACGGCCCGAATCCTGTCAACAATGGGATAGGGATAAGTATCCGATATGCGTTTATGACTGAACGCATCAATGCGCCATATAGATCGGCACAACACAATTTTTCAGCATGGCACGCGTCGTGCTCCCCAGCACCCAGGCCCGCAGCCGGGAATGACCATAAGCCCCCATCACAATGAGCTCAGCACCAACTTCTGTGGCGTGGCGATTGAGCAGCGCATCGACCGAAAGCCCGCCTGCTGCCAGCTCAACAACATTAACATTTACGCTGTGGTGCGACAGGAACTCACCCAGCTCCCAACCCTGAGACCGTCCGCTGGGAGAGTTATCCACGTCCAGGTCAATACAGACAACGTGTACCTCCGTGGTTGCCTGGAGCAAATTAATTGCATGGGTAACTGCCCGACTACATGCGAGGCCTCCGTCCCAGGCAATCAGTACCTTAGTCGGAGTCAGCTGCAACGGGACTGCCTCGCGCAACGGGGGTTCAACCAACAGCGGTTTGCCTGATTCAAACAACAGACCGTTGATACTCCGATATTGGATGTCGGGATCATTTCGCAGCGCGGTTGCAGCGAGAGCCACATCAGCGAACCTTCCGTGCCAACCAATGAGATGTTCAATTTCGTTGGGTGCACAAACGATCGGCATAACATCTGCTGAGAGTCCGCTACGATGCAGGCTTTGTTCGAGTTCGTTCGCTTGTTCTATAACCTGCCCCTGAAGAGCGTGCATCTCAACCGACCAGGTATCTGTTACCGGCAGATCGCCGACAATTGGCATTGGCGGGGCCAGTTGTATTAGCGGAATCGTCAGATGAGCATTCGATCGACCGACAAGCTCAATGACACGGACGATGTCGCCTTGCGAATGTGCGGAACCAAGCGGACAGATTATTTTTTTTGGCGTCATGCCCTTTCACCCATTACAAGAGTTGTCGAATTTCTATTCTCTAACGCTATCTGTAACAGTGCTTGACGAAGATCAACTAAGCGGCAGTCGCCAAACCGAAGGTAGATCGCCTCATAACTGACGACTATACCGCGTTCAGGCTGCAGGTATCCGAACTCCCGATCACTGAGGTTAACGCAAAATTGAGCCAAACGGCATGCACCACAACAATTTTGTCGTCGGCTATTCGATAGAAGGTAAAGTGCGATTACGCACGCAAAGCCCGAAGCCCGTTTGGCGCGAATCAGCGGCGCCTAGCAATAGCGTATGTTAGTCACCGTTTGGCCAAACATGCCGAATCGGGTCAGCGCCATCCCAGTCCTCTGACGCCACACGTATCCCGTCGAATATCGCACGGCGGGCTGGTGTCAGCTCCGCCATCTCGATCACCGTACCGGGGTGGCCTTCGTTCCGCAGGTAAACAAACCGGCCTCGTGGGCTATCGCCGGCCTGCCCGACGCTATAACCATTAGCCAGGGCGTTTTCCAATCGCGCATCATAGTCCGCAGGCCAACTTGACCAGTGCTGCATACCTTCGTGGCCAGCAGTCAAGAAATCACGATACATGCTGGGCGTATCGCAACGCTGCTGTATCAACTCCAGCTGAACGCCACCAGAATTAGCCAGTGCCACCGACATATCGATGCCTGCAAACGTTTGATCCCGATAGGTAAAGGACGATACCGGCAATTTTTCCGCATAAAACCAAGGACCAACTCCACATACATCGATCCAATGCCGCATCGCAGCCTCGATATCGCGCACCACGATACCAACTTGGCGCATGTCACCGAATAAGCGGCTCATAGCGTTCTCCTATGTCTGTGAAACTTCCAAATCCCACACGGCCAAGGGTACTAACGCATTAGTCACCCAACCCATCGAGCCCCAATAGTGGGCGTTATCAACTTGTTCCCCGAAGCCCAGCGAAAATAGAGGCCGCACGATAATCAGGCGCAAGTAATCTCTGACTAAGTACAAAACGCTCGATTCCGCAACATACGATGGCTTCGTGCCTGGTGTTTAGCTTTCGCCAAGCTTTTTCTACCCACGCTTGCCTGCTCCTGTTGCTCTTAAAGCCTCATGTCGCAGGCTCTTAATCCGGATTATGTAGAGGGCATTGTCTCTGTAATCCTTGATCCGGAATGCTAATTCGAAAGTGACAAAATCCTTTAGGTAGCGGCCAGATCTTCAGGGCTAACGATGTGAGTCAGCGACTCGCCGTTGACTTGCCTTTGAATATTGTCGAGAAAGAGCTGGTCCCATCGATCGTGTACCCCGTCACCGTTAAACGACGTGTGAGGAGTTAGTCGTACCTTTGGGTGAGACCACAATGGGTGTTCCGTCGGCAACGGCTCTTGGTGAAAAACATCAAGTACTGCCAATCCCAACTGTCCACCGTCCAGAGCATTGATGAGTGCCTGGTCGTTCACCAATCCGCCTCGCGCGATATTGATCAATAATGCGCCAGTCTTCACGTGACTGAAAAAGGCTGTATCTGCCATGTTTCGCGTGGTTTTATTCAGTGGGCAAGCCAAAACGATGACATCTGCATTTGGTAAGTGGGTGGTGAGATCGTTTAGCGTGCCAACTTGATCGATCGCATCGGAAGGGGTTGGTGTGCGCCGAATAATCGTCGTGGTTGCACCAAATGCTTTAACGCGTTTATTGATCGCTTGGCCGATCGGACCAAATCCAACAATCAGCCAGTTCATACGTGATAGCTCACGAAACGGTGTGCGTTGCCATAGATTGGCACGCTGCTGTTGCCGCTGTTGATCGACCGGGTGGATGGCAGCAAGTGATTGAGCGAGCACGTATTCAGAGATGGCGACTGCCTGTGCACTGCTGTTGCACACAACCGTGCCTTTTGCTGAAATCTGTTTATAGAACGGGTTATCAAGGCCTGCATTAAACGTTTGTAGTACGCCGACTCGACGACACGCAAGTAAGGTTTCGAACGCGCTTTCACGTATTGCATCACTGCTGGTGTGAACGCTCAGCCATGCGTAGTCCACGCTTATGTCCTTGGCGGCAACCGGTTGATCCTCAACGAGGAACTCACCTGCATCATTGAAAGGAATGACGCTGATATCAAGATCTAACGCATTCAACCGTTCGCTGATGTGTTGGTAGGAGTGTTCATGCATTGCGACGGTAGTTGGCATTGTCTTGCTCACAGGAGTAAGGGGTAAAGGTTATCTAATCCAGACCGCCTGGGTGATCGTTTCGCCTGTCTCCTGGGCAATGGCCTGCGCGAATGCGCGCTCTTGCGGATTCTAAACATTGAGCGTCATGCTTTTTGATTGGTAGCGATACTTCTTACTGTATTTGCTATAGCGGGCTTACTGTTTTGTGCGCGGGCCAGCCATACCGCATACCTTTAATACCAACGTCACATTTACCAAGAGTGCTGGTATTGTGCGGAACAATAAAGCCTTTTATAAACAATTACTTATTTCGCAAAATTAAGCTCACGCCAAATTAATAATGCGTCATCTCGCTTGAAGAAACGATAGCATATACGCTATCGTATCGCAATGATTGTGGTCTTCGACACCAACGTTCTTGTGGCTGCCCTGCTTCGCGATGGCGGGTCCGCCCGGCAAATACTCCGGGCGTGCTTGCGAGACCAGTACCATCCGGTGCTGGGCCCAGCCTTGTTTGCCGAGTACGAAAATGTTTTAGGACGTACAGAGCTATTTGCAGACGCCGTTTTGTCTTCCGACGAACGTACGGAGGTGTTCAACGCGTTCCTCAGTTGCTGCCGGTGGGTTGAGGTTTACTATGGTTGGTGTCCAAATCTTCCCGATGAGGCCGACAATCACTTAATCGAATTGGCCGTCGCATCGCAGGCCAGGGTCATCGTCACGCGAAACTTGCGTAACCTAACGCGCGGAGAATTGCGGTTTCCGGACTTGCAAAGTCTGGCGCCTGATAAATGCTTAGAGGTATTTCCATGTCAACCCTAACGATTCGATTACCCGACGACAAACATGAACGGCTAAAAGCACTCGCGCGTTCAAATCAAATTAGCGTAAACAAATTGATGGATGAACTGGCAACAGTTGCCCTGGCTAACTATGATGCCCGGGTTCGGTTTGAAGCGCGAGCGGCGACTGGCGATCGCTCCCGAGGGTTGGCGCTTCTCGATAAGGCTGATCGGGTGGATACCAAATAGTGGCAATGAATGCGAAAGTACTTTTCAAATATGCGGAGAAACCAAACATTGCGCTTGTTCGGCTGACTTGCATCGCGGCCTCTGCCACGCGTCGTTGCAGCCCGGGCGCCGAGTATTGCGCCAGACGACGGGGTGGGCTTCGAGCCACCGGTTTCACCACGATCATCCGCATCCTGATGCTGCAGGCGGTCGCTACGTCAGGCTGCGAGATCCAGGCGCGCCTTCACCGCGGCCAGAGTCGCCCGGTTGCTGGTTACCACCGGTAGGCCAAACTCGCGTTCCAGATCCGGCACCGCTTCAAGCGAACGCAGGTTGGTACACGAGAAGAACAGTCCGTCAACCTGACTATCACCCACTGCCTCGCGCGCAAAAGCGATCACCTCGGCCGGTGTTACCTCACCCGTTGCGACATTGTCGACAATACCCATGCCTTTTGCGATGACTACCTCGCGACCCGATTCGCGTACCGACCCGGCGACGGCATCGGTAAGATCTTCGTTGTAAGGAGTAAGCACCGCAACTTTCTGCAGGCCACCGGCGTCCAGCGCCGCGGTGACGCTCGAAATTACACCCACGGTTTGGCATCCACAAATACTGGCCAGCCGCTCGGCAATAGCCCGATCGTAAGAGAGGCCCCCGAGGGAACCCGCTGATGTGCAGCCAAACACCAGCAAATCGGGTTGCGTCGTGCGCAGATCCAGCGCCGCGCGCGCCGCGTGTACCTCAACCATCTCAACCTCTTGTTCGCGGGTGTTTTCGGTCAGGTACATGCGCGCTGTCTGTACACTGACCGGCAGGCCGGCAAGCCCGCGATGAAAATCAGCCTCCATTACCAGATTCGACGACGGCACCAGTAACGCGATGCGCTTCATGCGGTTGCTTCGTTCATTCATGTGATGTCTCCCAGTGATGCTGCCAGTCTATTCATTTAGGTCGTGACGATCTACAGGTCAATGGCTTGCCCTCATCGCTACAGCCTGTCGTCATTTTGGAACACCCCAACCGCCGCCACCGGCGGTTTCCATCGCCAACACGTCCCCGGTATGCATCGTGGCTGCAACAGTCTTGGACGACAACTGCTCGTGGGTGCCGTCAGCTCGTTCCAGCCAGAATCTGGCGGCACGCCCTGGGCTGCCACCAGCGACCCCCTGGGCGGGGTGCAACGCGCGTTCAAACAGTAACGAGAATTGCACACCGTCGGCTCGCGCACGGATCATACGTCTGACGCCTTGCCCACCCGCGTGCTGCCCTACACCGCCCGAACCCTCAATCAGTTCATAACAAACCACTGTCACCGGATAGGCCGACTCCACAGCCTCGGCGGGCAGGTTCATGGTGTTGCCCATGTGCGTGCGGTGACCGTCCAGACCCGGACCCTGACCCGATGCACCCATACCGCCACCTACAGTTTCCACATGCACAAAATAGCGTTGGCGTTCATCGTCCCAACCGCCAATGGCCCAGACGCCGGCACAGCCGTAACTCTCGCCGATCACGCGGTTAGCCATCGCCGGGGACATTGCCTGTAGCAACAAGTCGACCAACCGGTTCGACATTTCCGTGTTGCCGGCAACCACCGGCGCCGGGTAAACGGCGTTCACCAGCGAGCCTGCAGGCGCCTCTAAAGTGAGCGGCCGATAAGCACCCGAATTTGGCGGCACCCCACCCCCTGCGAGGGCCAACAAGGTGTAATAACAAGCCGATGCTGTCACTGAAATTGGCGCGTTCATCGGCCCACGTGCCTGTGGCGCCGTGCCGGCGAAATCGCAGTAGATGCTCCGACCGCGTTTGATGATTTTCACAGCTACCCGCAACGGCCCGTCGCCGGCGTCCTCTATGTAACCATCACCATCCAGGTGGGTGCTTGCCGTGTACTCACCATCGGCAATTGTATCGAGAAAGGTTTCGACCATCTCGGCGCTATAGTCCTGGGTATCAGCCATCACCTGGCGCACCAGGGCGCCACCGTGTCGCGAAACCATCGCCTGAACACGTTCAACACCGCGGCGGTTACACGCGATCTGCGCCTTAAAGTCGCCCAGCCGGTCACCCGGTACACGCACATTGGCAAACAGGATTGCAGCAATACCTGGGTCCATCTGCCCTTCGTGAATAATTTTCACCGGCGGGATACGCAGGCCCTCACGGATGATTTCGTCTGTCACCGCCGAGGAGCCAGGCGCGGCGCCACCGATGTCAGGCCAGTGCACGCGGCTAGCTGCAAAGCCCATGAGCAGCGCATTGTCAAAGATCCCGGTAAGCAGGGTCATGTCAGGCAGGTGCGAACCACCCGAATACGGATCATTGGACAGGACTGCATCACCCGGGCGCCACTGTGCCACCGGGAAAGCAGCCAGGATGCCGCGGGCGGAGAAAGGCATGGCACCCAGGTGCACAGGGATGTCGTTGCCCTGCGCAACCACGTTTCCTTCATGATCGAGCAACGCACAGGACAGATCAGCTGACAGGCTGAGCAACGGCGAGAACGCTGCCTGGGTCATGACTGTTTTCATTTCCTCGCAAATCGCATAAAAACCACCGCGCACCACCTCAAAGGTGATGGGGTCGTCGCGGATCACGGATACGTTGCTCATGTCAGTGTCTGTTTGCATCATTAGTTATAACCAGCAAGCCGGACGGGCGCACCGTGATGGTCTGAGCATCCAGGGCACGGATGGTGGCACCGAAGTCTTCTATGATGGCCGGCCCCTGGACGGAGCGGCCCGCAACCATTGCGCCGCGTGGCAACACCGGTATGTCAGATGCTTCGCCAGCCTCGTTATAGACAGTGCGCGTGCGTTCACGTGCATGCTCCTCACCGGGAACCCGACCCGCCGCCGGCCAGCCGCCTCGCCAGACAGGACAACGGGCCACCAAACGCAGGCTGACCACTTCCACCGCATGGCTTTCCAGATCGTATCCGTAAGACTCACGATAGGCGACGCGAAACGCCGCATCGAGTGCCGACCCATCAGCGGTGCGATCATCTGGCACCGGCAGCGTGAGCTCAAAGAGCTGCCCCTCGAACCGTAGATCTGCATGGCGCTCGTAGCGCCAGCCGGCTTGTTGGTTCTCGGCGGCCACAAGTACATCAGCCCGGCTTCGAAGAGCTGCGAAAGCTGTATCCAACGCTTGCGCTTCGAACTGCGCCGCCAGGCACATTACCGTCTGCACAAGGTCATGGCGCAGCTCACCAAGTACCGTGCCAATTGCGCTGAACAACCCCGGATACGGCGGCACCAATACCTGGCCTACTCCCACTTCGCGGGCAATTTGAGCGGCGTGTAACGCACCGCCACCGCCGAAGGCCACCATCACAAAATTGCGTGGATCCAGCCCGCGTCGCAACGTGGCGAGCCTCACCATCTCGGCCATGTTGGCGGTGGCCAGTCGCAAAATCCCGGCCGCGGCCCGGGCAACGCTCCAGCCAAGCGGATCCGCCACGTTACGTCTGACTGCCGCCTCAGCTTTTGTCGGATCGATCGCGAGGTCTTCACTACCAAATCCGTCAGCGCCGATGTGGCCCAGACACACATGGGCGTCGGTGACCGTCGCATCTTCTCCGCCACGCCCATAGCAAGCCGGGCCCGGTTCTGCGCCGGCGCTTTGCGGCCCCACCTTGATCACGCCTGACGCATCGACTCGGGCAATGGAGCCGCCACCGGCACCGATCTCGATGATGTCCACCACCGGGCTCTTGATCGGGTATCCCCCGCGGTCTACGCCAGCGACGAAGCGGTCCGCGTCGAACTCATTGGCCAGACGGGGCTGGCCACCACGGACCACGCCGACTTTAGCGGTTGTGCCGCCAAGATCGAAGGCGATGAGATCGGGGAAACCCTCTTCGCGCCCTAACGCGGCAGCGGCAGTGATGCCGGCAGCTGGCCCGGACTCGATAAGCTGCGCAGGATAACGTGCGGCATTGGCCGCAGAGGTCAACCCACCATTAGACTTTACGATCGCCAGCGAGGGGATCCCGCGGTCGTCAAGTTGCAATTTCAGCGCATCGATGTAGTGCGAAACAGCGGGCCCGATGTAAGCATTGACCACCGCAGTGCTGGTGCGTTCATACTCGCGGAACTCGCAACAGACGTCGCTGGAGAGGGTTACGAAGAGGCCTGGGCAGGCTTTTGCAATGGCCTCACCGAGCCGGCGTTCATGTACATCGTTGGCATAAGCATGCAACAGGCATACAGCCACCGAATCAGCGCCAGTTGCACACACTGCGTCAACAATACGCGTGACTTCAGCATCATCGAGCGCACGCAAAACGGCGCCGTCTGCCGCCAGGCGCTCGTCCACCTCGAGACGCCGCTCGCGGTCGACCAGCGGCGGTGAGACCTGGGGAGCGAGGTCATAGAGCCGCGGGCGCGCCTGCCGGCGCAGCGCCAGCACATCACGAAAACCCCGCGTCGTGACCAGTACACTGCGTCCGCCCTTCTTCTCGATGAGGGTGTTGGTACCAACCGTGGTGCCATGGAACACCGCCCGTGCGCCGCCCTGCTGGCGCGACAAATAGCGATCGACACCGGTGATCGCGCCATCAGCCGGATTGACCCGCGTGGACGGCACCTTCACAGCACCAATTATGGCGCCTGACACTCGGTCAAGAGCCAGGACGTCGGTAAAAGTGCCCCCTACGTCGACCCCGAGCACGATGTCAGTCGAGCGGTTCACGGGGCGTCCAGGTCTGACAGTGCATCGACAAAACGGTCCATGTGCTGTTGCAGACTAACGTCTACTCGGAGATAACGCTTACCCAGACCGCGAAACGAGACACTGCAGTCCTTCACGACCACGCCTTTGCTCAGTAGCGCGTCGAACACACCGGTGGAATCCATGTGACTGGCGAGGATCTCGACCATAAAAAAATTCGCACGACTGTTCCCGACAATACGAAAGTTTTTCAGTGACGCCATGCGCTCGGTTACGTGCTCGCGCATCTCGCAGATCATTTGTACCGTACGTTCCACGTGTTTGTTGTCGCCGAGCGCAGCCATAGCGCCGGCGATCTGCATCTGGCCCATGTTCCAGGTTGGCTTGATTGCCATCAGTGGACGCAGAATATCCGGATGTGCAATGCCGAAACCGGCACGCAGACCTGCCAGACCAAAAGCCTTGGAGAAGGTGCGCAGCACAATCACGTGGTCGAATTCGCGCGCCAGGTGCATACATCCGTCGGTACGGGTGAAGTGGATATAGGCTTCATCGAGCACTAACAGCTTGCCGCGCGACGCCTCGCAGATGCGGCGGATGTCCGCTTCATCCATTAACTTGCCGGATGGGCTGTGCGGATGGGTGATGAAAGCGATGCGGATATCGTCGGTGAGGGCCTCGATATAACGGTCGACGCGGAATTCGAATGTCGAACCCATGGGGACGCTTACCGGTACTCGAGCATCAGCTTCTGCAGCCATGAAATAAATTGGAAAGCAGGGCTCATACATCAGCACCTTTTCCCCCGGGCCGGCATACGCCCGAATCAGCCAGGAGAGGATCTCGGTCTCACCTGCGCCGCAGATCACCCATCGCGGATCGAACCCGTAACGGGCACCAATAGCCTCGCGCAGTGGCGCCGCTGTCCACTCCGGGTAGATGTCGATCCGCTGCGCGGCAGTCAGCACGGCGTCAAGCGCTTTTGGCGACGGGCCAAACGGATTCTCGGCCGAACCAAGCTTGGCAACCTCGTCCAGCGGCACTGACCATTTCCGGGCGACAAATTCCCGGGACAAGCCCGGGGTGTACAGCTCGCTGCTGCGAAGCGATTCGTTACTGAGGTGCACAGTGGGGTCTCCGGTGATCTGAAATTACATGTGTACCATTTAAATCAGGGTTGGTACATACGTCTTTTTCCCTCAACCCGTTCGTTCGTCCAGTAGACCTCCAACGCGCGCGGCAGCGATAGTCGGGCTCGATCCGCCAATTAGCAATCAGGTGGCAGGCTTTGGTCACATTTTTTGCAGTTGAGCTCGTGACCCAGCATCTGTGTCCGACCATTTAGTGTCAGGGTCCAAGGACGAATGAACCAGGGCGGACTGTGACGGACATGTTGGGTGTGCCTGCATGTCAGGATGGCCACCCAGTGGCCCTCATCGTCTTGTTTGTAATCGGAAATTGGTTGCTTCATCGCGACAGTGTTACATTATTTCGGCAAATTCTGACGCGTGGATGATGTCGACGTTGATTTGGTCGGCAGAGTGAATCGCCGTCGGTATTCTATCGGACTGGTTCCGAGGTGACGCTTAAACGCTCGTCGTATAGATTCCTCCGACCCAAATCCGCACCATTGCGCAACCCGTTTAAGCGGCGTATCCGTGGTTAACAAAATATTTTTTGCCGAATCCAGTCTGATGATTTCCACCGCTTTGGCGGGGGACAACCCCATTGTCGTGCTGTAGCGCCGAATAAAATTGCGTTCACTCATATTCATTCTGTCCGCTAATACTGAATTAGACAGTTTGCAATCAAGGTGACTCGCAATCCACGCATGTAACTCTTCGAAGTCTGGGTTACGACTTTGCAGGTCCAGCGCTGCGCTGAATTGGGCCTGGCCTCCCGGGCGCTTCAGAAATACAACAAGATCTCGGGCAATAGCAATCGCCGAAGCCTGTCCAATATCACTGCCTACCATGGCCAGCGCCAAATCGATCCCTGCTGTGACCCCAGCAGAGGTCCACAAGTCACCATCCTGAATGAAGATTGGGTCGACTTCAATTGTTGCCGTCTGATACAACCTGGCAAGATCAGCGCAATCGTTCCAATGCGTGACAGCGCGCTTGCCATCCAGCAGACCGGCCGCACCGAGAAGAAACGCCCCTGAGCACACCGATGCGACCCGGCGGGCAATGCTTGCTCTGCCTGCAACCCATTGAACCAGTGCTTTGTTGTCAGCTGCTTTATGCACACCTCTACCGCCCGCCACAATTAATGTATCCAGCGGTTTGTTGACTTCTGAAAGCGGGTCGCAACAAATTGGCAAGCCCGAAGACGTGGTGATCGAACAAACATTGGCGACAACCCTGGCATCATATGGCCACGGCGCGCCCATGGCATCGTTGGCTGACGAAAAGACTTGTAACACCCCAGCGACGTCAAGAAGCTGAACATCTGGAAACGCAAGAATTTCTATCCGGCGCACGCCTGGCAGGATCTGTGGGCAATTTGACATAGGTGCTGAACCTATCACCACTATGCTTAAGCGTCCATCTCGAACCGAGGAGAACTTATGGCACTGGAACTACGTCCGAACTGTGAATATTGCGACGTCGATTTATCTGCGCAATCAACCGATGCGCGTATTTGCTCGTACGAATGTACTTTTTGCGCAAACTGTGTTGAATCGATCCTCCACAACGTGTGTCCTAACTGCGGCGGCGGCTTCGTTCACAGGCCAATACGCCCTTCCAGCGAGTGGCGACCCGGTACGTCATTGATGTTTCAACCCGCTTCGACAAAACGCCGGTCACTTTCGTATTCATTCGAAAATATCGCGAACCACACGCGGCGGATCAAGGATATCCCGGCGCCTGACAGATGACTACAAAGCGAACCACATAGGTAATTATTTGGTTAAGGAAGCCCTGGATACCGGCCACGGATTGTTCGTTCATGGTTGCCGGGAATGCGGCATCAGACATCAGCTAACCCGGCTTTTCCAACTGCCACTTTAAATTGACTCGGACTGCCGGCCATTCCAATGCGATGATTGAATAGACTGCGGTATCGCGAATCCAGACGTCGGTTCGGTGAATCAAAATTCATATAAGTTGTCAGTCCAACCGCTTTACCCGTCGTGCGGTCAACAACCGTAAACTAACCCGCCGAGGAAACACTGTTGGCCTGGAGGACACCGGTTACCTGCCGCTCCGAAGTGTTGTCTGCGCCCTGGGATTGATGCCAACGTATCTCAAAATCGGCCCAAATGGCACGAATCTTCCCCGACAAGCGAAAACAACGAGACACGTTGTCTTAACACCCTCGCACCAATTTCCGTTAGGTGGTGCAATGTCTCCGAATCGGCGACTTGAATTCATCCAGTGGGCCAAAGACAACGAAGCATGAGTGCTCGAAGACGACTACGACAGCGAATTTCGCTACGCTGGGCGGCCTCTCCCGGCGATGGCCGGCTTCGACAGGCTCAATCGCATCAATTCCTCCTCGAGCGTCTGTCTGACGACTACGACCGATACGGTAACCGATACGGCTCATTCAAGGACCACAAAGCAGGCATGCAAATTGCCTTCCACCTGAATACGCAAGCCCGGGACACCGTAATCGCAGAACTGGCCACCGCCAGAGGACTCGCAGGAAAACCTCTGTCCAGTTTCAGCGTCGGCCACGAATCGCCCAATGGATTACTACTTGGATTTTGCGGTTACAACAAAGATGAAATGGCTAAAGCATTAGCAACCTTAAAAAGCACGCTGTCAAGCAATTTCGTCTAACGGACAAACGCGAGCGCTGGCAAACAATGGCGCCGGCGTTTCGAGCCAAAACCGCCAAGGCAGACACGAAGATGGTCGGTTCCCGGGAACTCCGTAGCGCCTACTTACACTTTTTGCAGGGGTTCTCACTTGTGTAATCGCAGTGAAACGATTCACCTGTGGACCGACCGTTGAGCTGCTATATCGCCACGCTCAGACAATCGACAATCGGAATGCATCGCGCTTCATCAAGAATTCGTTGCGTCGGTAATTAATGCCGAAAATCAGATACCCATCATTTTTTATCAGGGATTCAATATGTTACGTTCGACTATCGCTACGGTTACTTTCGCAGCCGTATTCATTGGTGCCGGCGGCTGTGCCAGCACCGCGCCGGCCCCGTCAGGGCAGGCCAAAGCAATGTCGGTCGAGGAAATCAGCCGTCAGTACAAACAAGGCAGCGATCTGGTTGCTCAAGGTGAGGCGGCTCGTCGAGAAGCGCAGGACAAAATCAAGGCGGCCGAACTCGAGATGAAAGACGGTGATGCGCTGGTCTCGCGTGGCAAAACATTAATGGCAGAAAGCGAGCAGGCGTTTCGCGATACCAGCAGGAAAACCCAGTAGAACTCTTCGAAAACCCGGCGGCGGTCGCTGAAAATTTCTGAAAATTTGAGGCAATTGGCACCGTTCATTCTCAAACCGTTCATTCTCAACCTATTGTCGCTTGTCAGCGGCGGGGTAAAGTCAAATTCTTGAATGCCGTTTACCGGGTACGTCCATCCGTATCTACGTACAGCAGCCAGAGAGACATGACCAAATCCAGCAACGAGAACGCCCGTGTACTAGCCGCACTTGATTCGGTATCGCGCGACAAATTTGTGCAACTCGAGAGTTCGCCACAGGCTGCTGGGCGCGGCATCCCGCCAAGAGAAGCTGTCCGTGCGTTGCTCGGTGCGCTAACCTATCCACCCTCACCCAACGTTCTGCAAATTGGTGCCGGCGCTGGGTATCTGGCCGCAGTACTTGGAAAAATGGGTGGCCAAATACTCGCGATTGAAAAATCTCAATCGACAGCGGCCAGAGCTCGCGCGCACCTGGCAGGCCACGGTCTGGACAACGTGACACTGCGAACAGGTAACGGGACAAAAGGCGCCACCGATGCCGCCCCATTCGACATTATTGTTGTAACAACAAAATCTGTGCAGGATTTCGAACCGATTTTGCGCCAGCTTGCAATCGACGGGCAACTCTTGTGCCTTGAAATGGACGGGACAGATCGACCTCGGATTGTTAAATTCACCCAATCAACGCCCGGCGAATTTACCCGTAGCGAGCACGGCAACATCAAGCTGACCGCCGATCCATACAGCGTCTACATCGAACTTGGAATGGCCAGTGAAGAGTCGTTGCTGCAGGCCCGTGAGGCAGCGCGCCGGAATCAGGTGCCTGTGATTGAAGAGATAAGGCGCCTGTGCCCGGTTAACGACCTGGCGCTGTATAACGAATTGTCACTCAGGTACAAATTGCCACTTGGCAGTGTCGATAAGCTGCTTGAAGACGCAGACCCTGTTGTCTTTGGCCGATTTTCCCGCGCCTTTCTTAATCGCCATCATCTCATCCCGCTTAAGGTACACGAACGCACGGTGAAACTGGCAACCAGCGATCCAGACGCCCGTGTCGATGAAATTGAGCGTGTCTTTCCGAACCACTCAATCGAACGCATTCTCATCACGCCTACCGACTTGCGCCGGCTATGGGCAGCGTTGGATTTGTCTCCGCTAGCACCAGAAAACAGGCGACCGCTAACCCAGGACAGGCCTCATCAAGGTGGTAAGCCGTCCGGGCAACGCTCACGCGCTCTCGACCCGACTGACCTGGTATCGGTATTCGAAGCGATTTTGCTGGAGGCCGTGGCCGAAGGTGCCAGCGACGTTCATCTAGAACGATATGCCGACCGCAACCGAATTCGTCTTCGCGTCGATGGCGATCTGGTCGACAACACCCATTTCAATCTCAGTGCGCCTGAGTTTATGGGGGTCGTTAACATTGCGAAGCTACGGGCGTCACTGGATATCTCGGAAAGACGGCTGCCGCAAGGTGGCAGGGCCCGATTGAAAACTGCAGATGCGGCCTTTGATCTTAGAATCCAGGTTCAGCCCTCATTACATGGCGAGTGCGTCACGATCCGATTGCTCCCCCAGAACTCAATGCTATTGGGCATTGAGGACTTAGGCTTGTCCAAGTCAATTTCGGACAGCTACCGCCGTATGTTACGTAACCCAAGCGGCATGATGTTGGTTGTGGGGCCAACAGGATCAGGTAAGAGCACCACGCTGTACGCGGGCTTGCAACTGCTCGCCCACGATAGTCTGCGTAAGGTCATCACCGTAGAAGACCCAATCGAATACACGATTGACGGCATCCAACAGACCCAGGCACATCATGATATCGGTTACGCATTTGCCGACGCGATTCGTGCTTTTCTTCGGCTGGACCCCGACGTCATTATGCTCGGCGAAATACGGGACCAGGAAACAGCATTGGAGGCGGTACGCGCATCCCAGACCGGCCACGTCCTGCTGTCGACCTTACATTCGAACGACACGATTGATGCGGTACAACGCCTGTATGACCTGCAGATTCATCCGAACTCACTAGCCACTGAACTCATGGCCATCATGGCGCAGCGGCTGGCAAAAAAGATATGCCCGGAGTGCATCGAACCAGCCGAACCAGAGCCCGAGATTCTGGCTGAATTGTTTCCAGAGGGCCCACCGCCTGACTTCCGTTGTTTCCGTGGCCGAGGATGTACGCTGTGTAACGGACGTGGCACCGATGGCCGGGTGGCCGTGACTGAATTTCTCCAGGTTTCCCAAATCATACGCGATGCAATCGCGCGGCAGCTTTCGATCGGTGAATTGCGGCGACTGGCTCTGACACAAGGTTTGATTACGATGCGCGACAGTGCGCTTGAGCATCTGAAAGCCGGGAGAATTCCGCTGCGAGAGCTGCCGCGCATCCTGGCCGCGGACCAGATGGCGCCCGAGCGGGGCGAACGTAACCAGCAATCTCACCCCGAAACTGCTGCCTTGCAAAACCCGCGTCATCCAGTTTTATCGCCGCAAACGCAGCCGTCAGCGTTGTCAACATAGTACTGATCGCCCAACAGGCTCAGCCCGGCAAAAGGTTTCTCTCTGCCTGCGCGTCGTCGGCGCAATCCTGGGCTTTTTGATACGAAGCAGGACTGGGCTAAAGTACAAATCTGTCGGTCCAGGCATCATAATCGGCATTTCGCAAGGCGGACTTAATGCGCTGCTGGCTGGCAATGCCTTTGACCTTGCCGGGGTTTGTCCCACTGCGCAGGACGCGATGACACGGCGTCGAAGACCGACCCCGGATAATGACAGCGGTCGCTGGCAAGCAGTTTGCGAAACGCCCGGCGCTTTTCTGTCGGTGTCTTTGAATGACCTTCTCTCGGGTTAAACCGCCATCACGGGGAGATCACCGCGCAGCATGATGCGGTGCAGATAGCGGCGGCGCGACTGATCGAAATCGAATGTCGCCTGATGCAGAGCACTACGATTGTCCCAGATGAGAACATCACCGGGGCGCCATTTGTGGCTGTATTGATAAGCTGCCTGATCGCAGTGCGCATAGATTTTGTCCAGCAGCGCATCGCCGGCCTCCTGATCGAGGCCTTCGATGGCATCACAGCGCATAGCATTGAAATACAGGCCGGGCCGGCCGCTTTCGGGATGCTGGCGGACCAGTGGCTGCCAACAGCCGTTGCTACCCTTGTGTTCCTCTGCGGTGCGCATCAGCAACTTGCGCGGAGCCCGGCGCGACAAATAAGCGTGAAACGCCCGCTTGCCGGCAATGGCCTGTTTCAGTTTGTCATCCAGCCCCTCATACGCCATTTGCAGGTTCGTGAACTCAGTATTACCTCCTTCTTCCGGAATCTCGATGGCATAGAGCACAGTCGCCTTGGGCGGTGCTTCCAGATTGGAATGGTCGGTATGCCAAGAGCCCCCCCGTGCCAAAGGGGTTGTATCGCCGGTTCGTATGTCGACGGCGCGATTGGTCAGCTCCTCAATTACGTCATAACCTGGCAACCGATAAGTGGCAGTCACCGGTGGCATTGGTTCGCCAAGATTACGAACGGCCGACAAAAACTCGTCGGGCCTGCCAAATGATTGCGCCCTGAAACACAGAACCACATTCTCGACAAAGGCCGTGTTCAGCAACTTACGCGACGAACAGTCCAATTGTTCGGTGAGGTCGATGTCGGTCACTTCGGCACCAAAACCCGCTCCGTCACTTCGCGAAAACCGTTTAATCTGAATAATATTGCTCCTGATTCGTCTTGGCGGTTGGCCACACTATAGAATTTCGGAGACGCATTCCAACGCTTTGGGGGTGTTGGAAACGCTGCACCTATCCTTCGTTAAAGAACTGTAGCTCTCCGGTAACGTAATACGCAATCGCTTCGCCCAGATCATCAACAACTGTAATGTTCGAATACATCGGCTGGCCATCCGCCGCAGCCTCAGTACTTTGGCTCAACTTAAACGCGACTCGCCATGCGACTATTTCTGAATCCATCGGCAGTTCTGATTCAGCGGGCATCAGCACTTCAACACGGCTCTCATCAACACACCGTAAACACCTGATTCGGAATCCCTCGCGCTTGCGTATCCATGACTGATCGCTCAGTTTCAGAAGTTCGATTTGCTTCATACGTCTAACGCTTCGGGTAACCCATCGTCTCGCCGGGTTATCAGCTCGTGGCGCGGAAACGCAAAGGCAATCTTTTTCCGGTCAAATTCGTACTTCAGTTTTTCCAGGATATCGCAGCGAGTCGCCCAGGCTTTTGGGTTTTTCACCCAACAGCGCCCACCCAAATGGACCCCTTCGTAATCGAGGCTCGTTACGTAAACCACTGGTCGCGGCGTCTGTAAAACACGTGGATCAGCCACCATCTGAGCTTCGATAAGCCGCTTGGCCTGGTTAATGTCTTGAGAATACGCAATGGCCAGATCAATATTCAGACGGCGGTTCGGCAGCGTGTGATAGTTCAACAAAGTGCCGTTCATGATTGTTGCGTTTGGCACCACTACGGTCAGGCCGTCGATTGTCTTAAGGCGCGTATTCAGCAACGAAATATCGACAACTTTACCAACGTGATCACCGGCCTTTATCAAGTTTCCAACACGGAAAGGCAGCTTGGGAATATAAGGCCGGATCAGCAATATCACTGCTATAAAAATCAGAACGCCTGTCAGCAATACCCGCCGCACAATCGACGGCTCAAAACCGATGTGGCGCAACAAATTCCAGGCAATCACAAAACCGCAGATTGTCCACCAGGCCAACATCAAGTTGTTCGTAGCAGTGCCAGAAAGTTTCCAGTTGGCTAGTTTCGACCGTAGCCATTTACCGCCGTGCTGCATGATGACGATACCGATCACTACCCAGAATAGGGACATGACCATCTCTTTCCCGGAGTTCGTCCAAAAGGCGGCAAACTCTGTGATTCCGTCCAACGTCATCAATGCGCTCGAATCGCTGTTCGAAGAAATTGCTGAATCTGAGGCCATACCTGTCTCTCTACTAATTACGGTGTAGACAAATTAATTCATTTCCGGAAAAACCTCCAGCGGGGTGTTCATCCGGAAGCACATGCCTATTATGTCTTGAAGGTGGCGCTCCGACTCACTAACGGACTGATCGCAACGCCAGTCGTTCAACTCAGTTTGCGGCGCAACCAGTTGCTAAGCGCATCGACAATGGCAACCGCTGCCAGAATGACGATCAAAATTGCGCCAACTTGCGCATAGTCAAGAATTCTCAGGGAGCCGATCAGTTCGGTGCCAATGCCTCCAGCGCCCACCATACCCATCACGGTTGACGCTCGAAAGTTGTACTCCCAGCGATACATGGTCACATCGCCGAACTGGGGCAGTACCTGCGGCAAAACGGCGTGAGAAATAACCTGCAGCGAATTCGCCCCGGTTGCTTCGGCCGCCTCTATGGGCCCCTTATGTGCATGTTCGATTGCTTCGGCAAAAAACTTTCCTACCATGCCAACCGAATGCAGGCCCAGTGCCAGTACGCCTGGCAACATGCCAAATCCAACCGCTGCGACAAACACGATTCCCATGATCAACTCAGGAATGGCGCGCATCAGGTTAAGAATAGATCTCGCGATGTGGCGAACCGCTGAATTTGGCGTTGTATTTGGCGCCGCCAAAAAGGCCAGAGGAAGGGACAACGCAATTGCCAGCGCGGTGCCAGCTACTGACATCGCAACAGTATCGGCCAGGGGCTTCATCCAGTCTTGCCAACGAGTGAAGTCGGGCGGCAACATCTCGCTCAGCAAGGTGCCGATAGCTGGAACCCCGTCTGCGAGACGCTCGCCATCGAGCATGCCAGTGAACCACAGACTGAACAGAATGCTGATCAGAAGCAGCGCCGCCTGAACCGCGCGGCGATTACGGGTCAGACGTTCGGCTTTGAGTGTGTTCTCTACCGCCTGAGTTGCCGGCGGTAGAGGCGTTTGCAATTCGACCATGAACGTATTGCTACGACAGGATTTACTGTTTCACGTTCTTTCGAATGTCACGAATAATGTCGTAGTCTTTATCGGTGATACTGGCAAACCCGTCAGCCTTAAACGGCTTCAGAACGGCATCACCTTCGGGTGTACCCTTCTTCAAAGAATAAAACGCTTCTTTTACCGACGCTTTTAGTTCTGGCGTCAGATCGTTGCGCATGACCCACGGATACTGCGGAATAGCAGCGGAGTAACCCAACACGGACACCTTGTTGGCATCGATCGTGCCTTTTGAGAGCAGGCTTTCGAAGATCACTCGACTCAAACCACCGACCGGCGCATTTCCGCGCTGGACATTCACGGCTACTGCGTCGTGCGCGCCGAGAAAATTAGACTTGTAATCGACCTTGTCGGTTATACCTGCCGATAACAAAGTGAATTTTGGCGCGAAATGCGAGGATGTAGATGCTGGGTCGCCAAAAGCGATGTCCATGCCACTTTTCTTGATCGCATCGATCGACTTGGGGCCCTTCTCTTTATTAGCAATCAACACTGATTGATACGTTGTAGAGCCACCTCTTAATCGTGCAGCAAATGGTTCAATATCCACTTTGCCGCCCTTCATCTTGTCTTTGGCGATAGTGTAGGAAGCCGGCCCAAAATAGGCCAGATCAATGCGGCCGAAGCGCATGGCTTCGATCATCGACGAATAGTCGGTGGTGACCACAAGTTCAATTTTCTTACCCAGCCGGCTCTCCAGATAAGCGGCCAGCGGCTTGTTGTTCTGAATAATCGTCGCGGCATCTTCGTCGGGAAGTAACGCCACTTTTAGGGTATCCGGGTTGTAGTCCGCTGCAAATGCAGGTGACGCAACCATGGATGCAAAGATAAGGCGGGTAAATGTTCTGCGTAGCATG
>JBAUID010000246.1:0-3909 GCA_049680625.1 Burkholderiaceae bacterium
GCTTCGCGTTCGCGCGCCCATTCAACCTGGGCAATATCGACTTTTGGCGAAACCGGCCAGCCGTCTCCACGCTGACTGTTCAGACTGCGATGAGGCGCCCAGTGATAGGCCTCGTTGTCGACACCAACCAGCTTGCCGTTATTGAGCCAGGCCGTGTCACTGCCATACAGCTCGCTGATTAACAGACTCGTCAGGGCGTCACGCACATCAGCGTGTTCCGGCTCATCAGCCAGGTTATGGCATTCATCCGGATCGATTCGCATATCAAACAATTGGGTGTAGTTACCAACCGGGTAGTAAATGAGCTTGTGGCTTTGGGTGCGGATCATGCGGCTCGCATGTTTGTCTTCGCCAATTTCGCCGTACAAATATTCGCGCTTGGTTGCACCCACCATGGATACGCCGTCGACAGTTTCGGGTATGGGTATGTCACACAGGTCGAGCAGGGTGGGCATGACGTCCTGCAGACCAACCAGACGTTCGCTGGTTGCCCCTTCCTCGAGTCGTTCACATCCCGCGGTACCCAGGAAAATCATTGGCACCCCGGCAGAGCGCTCATAGAACAATCGCTTGGCGACCATGTTGTGTTGACCCAGCATGTCACCGTGGTCACTGGTGAAACAGATAATTGTATTGTCCAGTAAACCTTCCAGCCTGAGCGTACCGATCAGGTAGCGGATTTGGTGATCGATTTGTGTGCACAGCGCGAAAAACGCGCGCTTGCCGGCTTCAAATTGTTCATCCGTATATAAGTTCATCCGCTGCATCGCGGCAGACAGCGCATAAGGCATATTGGCCGGGTCTTTGACCCAGGTACCCCGGACCGGCGGGTCAAGTTCGATGTCCCGATAAATGTCCAGATAGGACTGCAACGGAACCAGTGGCGGATGTGGATGGCGAAAACCCAGATACCAGAACGATGGACGGGTTGGGTCCCGCCGTTTAATCACCCGTGCCATACTGCGGGCTGCCCAGTTTGTGGCGTGCATCTGTTCGGGTAAGTGCCAGGGCCGATAGTGGTACTGGTTGTTACTCATCCCGTGATCAAACTGTCGGCCGGCATAACCGTTGTCGCCCAGAAAAATGTCGTAATCATCCAGGGTGCCCCATTGGGGGCGTCCCTCATCATCAAGGGCAACGCTGTCGAAGCCAATACGGTCTCGTTGTGGATGCACGTGTAATTTACCCACTGCGTCTGCCTGGTAGCCGGCTTCGCGAAAGGCTTGCGCCACGGTCGGAACGTCGGGCATGCGCATGTCGTCGGCAAACACCCGGTCCCCGTGGGTACGTGGTGATTGCCCGGTCATTAAAGTGCGCCGGGCCGGAATGCAGACAGGGCATTCTGAATACGCATTGGTAAAACGCACGCCACACTGGGCAATTTCGTCCAGGCCAGGAGTGAGAATTGCGCTGTGGCCGGCGACCCCCAGGAACTGCGCAGCCCAATGGTCGGCACAAATCAGTAATACATTTGGTCGGGATTGATTCATGGTTAATTACCTTGAGGGTGGGTTTGCACGACCGGGTTGGCGCGACTGGCTGCGCGCCGGGGGTTGTTGATCCTAATTGTTAGAGGCACGCATTTTCAAGACTTGCCGGCCAATCAAAAGTGCGCCAACGGCAATGCCGACAATTTGCAGTTTCGGATCCCCGTTGACAATTGCACCGGCGGCAACAAGCCGCAAAGCCATCTCCCAGAAAGGAAGGCGGAATAAATCAAACCGGGCGAGGGTGCTGGCCAGTAAGTACAAAGCCAGACACAGACGAGCTAACAGCCAGCCAAGAGACGCGAGATGTAGTTGGCCATCGTACCCGGCGACGTATTCAACACCATTGGTTATACCGGGCTTGATCACCGCTTGTTCGATCAACAGCAACTCAGGATAAAAAGCGAATAAAAACGGCACGACAAACATCATGATGCCTGAGCGCACCGCCGAGAAGCCGGTCATCATCGGGTCTGCTTTGGTTATCGATGCTGCGGCAAAAGCGGCAATGGCTACCGGGGGTGTAATCGCAGATGCGACGGCAAAGTAAAAAATGAACATGTGAGCCGTAAAGTTTGCTATGCCCAGGCCAGCCAGCACCGGCCCCATTAACAATGCCACGTTGATATAGGCAGGAACCGCGGGCATCCCCATGCCCAGCAGGACAGCAAGGAACATTGTGGCCAGCAGCGCCAGGAAAAGGAATAAGCTGGCACCACCTTCACCGAGATCCAGGGAATTGAGCCAGCCCAGGACATCCAGGGCAATGAAGCCGGAAAGCCCGGTGAAGTTCAGGCAAAAGTCGATGATCGAGACAGCCAGGAACATAAGGAACAGGGTTGAAATGGTTAAGCCAGCGCCTGACAGTGCAATTAACAGCTTGCGTGGCTCGGCGCGTACGGCTTTATCCATGAACATCAGGCAAGACAACAGGATCACCGCCCACCAGCCTGCGCTGCCGGCGTCTCCGGCAGAGTTTTGCAGAAGCTGAAACAAGAACGGCAGGTTCTCCGAGTGGCATGAGCTGCCGGTCATCGTTTGCTGCACGCTAAACAGCGACCCAAGCCATCCACAGCCAATGGCTTCTTTTGGCGTCAGCAGCAAAAACAAGATCAATAAGATTGGTGCAAATATCATCAACAAGTTTGTTTTGTCATCACGAGACAAACGCATTTCGTCGGTAATTGCGCCCATTGCCTCGATGCCTTGCTTGCGCGACTGGAATACCGCTGACAGAAACAAGCAGCCGAAGTAGGCAACTGCGGGGATTGCAGCAGCAATGATTACCTCTGAGTACGGCACACCGGTCAGGGTTGCCAGGACAAATGCGGCAACCCCCATCACCGGTGGCATGATCGAGCCACCCGATGAGGCGGCTGCCTCCACGCCTCCGGCAAATACCTTCGAAAAGCCGCGTTGGATCATCATCGGGATGGTTAAAGCGCCGGTCGACAACACGTTGACTACCGGTCCACCAGAAATTGTGCCAAACATTGCAGAAGACATGATTGCAGCGTGGGCCGGTCCGCCGCGCAGGTTGCGAGTCCAGAGAAATGCCAGTTTTATCAGTGAGCGACCGCCGGCTGAGACGCCGAACAAAGCGCCCAGGATGATGTACGGGAAAACCGTATTCATCAGGATGTCCAGAAATCGCCCGTAAAAACCCTGCGCGTTTGACACCAGGATATCGTGTACGTTCGGCCGTCCGTCCAGTAACTGGCGTGGCTCCCCACCCAGCTTGGTCATCAGGTACTTGGAAATATCGTCCGGGCCGTGCAGATACCAGACCAGCACGGTGATGATGGTGTAGGCGGCAATCAGGATCGATACCATCACCAGGGCCAGGCCCCAGACGCGCACGTTGTAGGCCAGGAAAATCACTATCGAAAATCCGACGATGACAAACAACCCACTGCCGGTTGTGGCAACACATTGGGGGTCGTCGACAGAGTTTGGAATGGGCATGCCATAGGTCTTGGCAAATTCTATTTCTTCTGCAAGGCTTTTGGCCAACATCTCGGCACGAACGCCACTCAAGTCATCGATCAGGCAAATAGATTCAATTTCGATCATATAAGTGAGCGAAAGAATGATTGCCGCGGCTATCAATGCAATGTCCATGAACAAGCCAAAGCTCCGCTTGAGCGCAGAAGCGTCCGCCCACATCCGCCACATCGAATGTTTCAGTGCGACGATGATCAGCATCACCGTAAAGACAAGGGGATAAAAATATTCGTAAGAAAACTTGCGGATCTGAAACGATGAATCGCCGCTTAAAGTAATTGCGAGATCGTCAAGGCCTGGTATCGCAGGCATGGCATTGATCATGCCGACAATGACAAAAACAAAAGCGAGTACGGCGGCTGTTTTCAGCCCCAGGTCGGTTTTTTCTACTGCCTCGTTTTTTTTATCAGTGCTGGAC
>JBAUID010000247.1:0-3097 GCA_049680625.1 Burkholderiaceae bacterium
TGTTTCCGGAGCGGGTTACTGAATTCAAGATAGAGGTTGACCTGACGGCCGATCTGACAGTCTATAACCCGTTCGATTTCTTCCTGGAGCCCGATGCCGAGCACTGGCCGATGCAATATCCGGCTTACTTGCAAGACGATCTGGCGGTTTACTGCAAGGTGGAACCCGCCGGGCCGTTATTAAAAGCATGGCTGGCACAAGTGAACCGTCAGCCCCGTCCGATGGCCGATACCCTGGTTGCACTCAATCAGAGATTGGCCAGTGAAATTGAATACGTAGTGCGTTTGGAACCCGGTGTACAAACCCCTGAAGAAACTTTGCAGGCCAAACGCGGTTCGTGCCGTGATTCTGGCTGGCTGCTGGTCAACATACTGCGCCATCTTGGGCTTGCCGCCCGCTTTGTTAGTGGCTATCTGATTCAGCTAAAACCCGACCTTGACGCGTTGGATGGGCCAAGCGGAACCGAAAACGATTTCACCGACTTACATGCCTGGGCCGAAGTGTATCTGCCAGGGGCAGGGTGGATTGGGCTGGACGCCACCTCGGGTTTGTTGTGCGGCGAAAGTCATATCCCGCTGGCGGGAACGCCACATTATTCGAATGCTGCACCGATTGTCGGTAGTGTCAGCGAAGCAGAGGTCACCTTCGGCTTTGCGATGGATGTACAGCGAATCCAGGAGCGTCCGCGGGTTACGCTACCGTTTTCGGACGAGGCCTGGAATAAATTAGTGGCCGTGGGTGATGTCGTGGATGCGCAGATCCAGGAACAAGACATCCGTTTAACAATGGGTGGGGAACCGACTTTTGTTTCGATAGACGACTACGAAGCTGACGAATGGAATACCGGCGCCCAGGGCCCGAACAAAGAGCGACTGGCCGATCAGTTACTGCACCGCTTATACAAACGTTTCGCGCCAGGTGGTGTCTTGCATCACGGACAGGGCAAGTGGTATCCCGGCGAGACCTTGCCGCGCTGGACGTATTCGGTGTTCTGGCGGGTTGATGGTGAGCCATTGTGGAATCATCCGGAATATTTTGTTGTACCGGATACAGCAGCAGTTAAAGCGTCGGTTAAGTCAGGCGCCGTTAAGGCCGCGCCCGGCTCTTCAAAAAACCCTAAAGAATTGACCGAGTCGATTGAAACCGTACGCGAGTTTGCGATTGCGGTTGCTCAGAGTTTGCAGGTCGACACCGATAACGTGCTGCCCGTGTTCGAAGACCCGGTCCATTGGCTACGCAAAGAAAACGAACTGCCGGTTAACGTCGACCCGGAAGATTCCAAACTGGAAGACCCGGAGCAACGCGCAAGAATGGCCAGCGTATTCAGCCGGGGTCTGAATACACCGGTTGGCTTCGCTTTGCCGGTTCAACGCTGGCAGGCGCGCGCGTCGAAGTGGCGCAGCGAACGCTGGGACGTCCGAACCGGGAAGATGATTGCGGCGCCGGGTGATTCGGCATTGGGCTACCGTTTGCCGCTGGGTTCGTTGCCGTGGGTTCCGCCGGCTCAATACCCGTACATTCATCCGACTGACCCAAGTGTTGAGCAGCCCGATCTGCCAAAAAGTGCGGCTAATACAAGCACCGATCGCGTTCACTCGATACCGGTGGCCGGTGTGCCCACTGAGGCCCATGGCAGAAACGAACAAGTGGCCGGCGGCCCGGTTATTCGCACGGCGGTGACTTTTGAGCAGCGTGACGGCCGGTTGTACGTTTTCATGCCGCCAGTCGAAGCATTCGAAGATTATCTCGACCTGCTCGGCGTGGTCGAACAAGCCGCCTCAAAGCTGAGCATACCGTTACGGCTCGAAGGCTATGCCCCGCCCAGGGACCCTCGAATCAACATGATTAGTGTTGCCCCCGACCCCGGTGTCATTGAAGTGAATATTCATCCCGCTTCAACCTGGCGCGAGTGTGTTGACATTACACAAGCGGTTTATGAAGAGGCAAGGCAGACCCGGCTGGCCGCTGAGAAGTTCATGTTGGACGGGCGCCATGCCGGCACCGGAGGTGGCAACCACGTTGTTGTTGGTGGTGCCAAGCCAAACGACAGCCCGTTTTTGCGCCGGCCCGACCTGCTAAAGAGTTTATTACTCTACTGGCAGCATCATCCGTCGCTGTCTTATATGTTTTCAGGCTTGTTTATCGGCCCAACCAGTCAGGCGCCGCGGGTGGATGAAGCGCGCCACGACAGTTTGTACGAACTGGAGCTGGCGATGGCACAAGTGCCGGCGCCGGGTGAGGGCAAAGCACCACCCCCCTGGCTTGTGGACCGCTTGTTTCGAAACTTGTTGATTGATGTGTCCGGTAATACCCACCGCAGCGAAATCTGTATCGACAAAATGTTCTCACCTGATGGCCCAACCGGACGGCTTGGCCTGGTGGAGTTTCGCGGTTTTGAAATGCCACCCGACCCGAGAATGAGTCTTGCCCAGCAATTGCTGATTCGCGGATTGATACTGAAGTTCTGGCGTTCGCCACTGTCTGGTGGTTTTGCCCGCTGGGGAACAGCCCTTCATGATCGGTTCATGCTGCCGCATTTCATCTGGGAAGATTTCCAGCAAGTGGTTGGCGACTTGCAGGCGCTTGATTCCGGTTTCGATCTGGAGTGGTATCGGGCTCAATACGAATTTCGATTTCCGTTTTGTGGCGAAGTGAGCTACCAAGGGGTTCGGATGCAATTGCGCCAGGCCCTCGAACCCTGGCATGTCCTCGGTGAAACCGGGGCTATTGGCGGTACGGTTCGTTACGTTGATTCGTCACTTGAACGTTTGCAAGTCCTTGTCGACGGGCTCGACCCGGCACGTTATGCGGTTTCATGTAACGGGCGTACGGTACCCATGCAACCAACCGGGGTTGCCGGCCAGTTTGTTGGTGGTGTTCGTTTCAAGGCCTGGCAGTTTGCCGAAGGTCTGCACCCGCACTTAAAAGTCAATGCGCCGTTGACCTTTGACCTGGTGGACTTGTGGAATCAACGTTCCGCGGGCGGTTGTGTCTACCATGTGGCGCATCCGGGTGGGCGCAATTACGAAACCTTCCCCGTAAACGCCAATGAGGCGCAGGCTCGCCGGCTGGTTCGTTTTGATCCTAACGGCCACAC
>JBAUID010000248.1:0-15265 GCA_049680625.1 Burkholderiaceae bacterium
GGTGTAGCCACGGCGACAATTAACCTCGCGACCGAACGGGCCCATGTCACGGGCAGCGCGGAACTTGCGTCATTGATTGATGCGGTCGCGCAGACAGGCTATGAAGCAAAGCTCCTTGACCGGAGCGGGGATGAACACGCCGAAACGGCCGCCCGCAAAGATGCAGAGGAAGCCGCGCTCAAACGCGATGTAACCTTGGCGGCGGCGCTGACGCTGCCCGTTTTCATTCTCGAGATGGGCACGCACGTCATACCGGGCATGCATGAGCTGATCGCGAGCACGATCGGCATGCAGGCGAACTGGTATCTTCAGTTCGGCCTCACGCTTTTGGTCCTCAGCGTACCGGGTATTCGGTTTTACACTCACGGCTTTCCCGCTCTGCTACGCGGCGCGCCGGACATGAACAGCCTTGTCGCTGTCGGCACATCCGCTGCGTTTCTTTATTCGGTCGTAGCAACCTTTGCCCCATCGTGGTTGCCCGCTGGGACCGTGAATGTCTATTTCGAGGCTGCCGCCGTCATTGTCGTACTGATCCTGCTTGGCCGCTATCTCGAAGCGCGCGCAAAGGGTCGTACGTCGGAGGCGATCAAACGCCTTGTCAGGCTTCAGCCAAAGATGGCGCGCGTGCGCCGCGACGGCCAGACCGTTGAGATCGATGTCGCCGACGTCGCCCCGGGAGATATTGTGGAGGTACGGCCCGGTGCGCGCGTGCCGGTCGACGGCGCAGTGATCGAGGGCAAGAGCTATGTTGACGAATCGATGATCACCGGTGAGCCGATTCCTGTTGCCAAGTCGACAGGGTCCGAAGTGGTCGGTGGCACGGTTAACCAAACCGGAGCGCTGGCGTTTGAAGCAACGGCCGTCGGTACCGACACGATGCTCGCTCAGATCATCCGCATGGTCGAAGAAGCACAAGGTTCGAAGCTGCCGATTCAGGCGATTGTCGATCGGGTGACGATGTGGTTTGTGCCCGCTGTGATGTTGATTGCCATGGTGACTTTCATCATCTGGTTGATCTGGGGGCCTGAACCGGCGCTCACCTTCGGTCTCGTCAACGCCGTGGCGGTGCTGATCATTGCATGCCCCTGCGCAATGGGTCTCGCCACGCCGACCTCGATAATGGTGGGCACCGGACGCGCCGCCGAGATGGGTGTGCTCTTTCGCAGGGGTGAGGCATTGCAGCTCCTGAAAGAGGCAAAGGTCGTTGCCTTCGACAAGACTGGCACTCTCACGGAGGGCAAGCCTGCGCTAACCAATCTCGAGCTGGCAGAGGGCTTCGATCGGAAAGACGTTCTTGCCAAGATTGCCGCCGTCGAGGTCCAGTCTGAACATCCCATCGCACGGGCCATCGTCGAAGCGGCACAAGCCGAAGGGCTCAGTCTGCCGGCAGTGACGGGGTTTGACTCCGTGACAGGCTACGGTGTTCAAGCCCAGGTCCAAGGTACGCGTGTCGAGATCGGGGCAGACCGTTTCATGGCCAAGCTTAATCTCGATACGGCTGTGTTCACCGACACCGCCGACCGGCTGGGTGATGAAGGCAAGACTCCGCTGTACGTAGCCATCGACGGAAAGCTTGCCGCCACTGTGGCGGTCGCCGATCCGATTAAGCAGACGACACCTGAGGCGATCAAAGCGCTCCACGAGCTGGGGCTGAAGATCGCGATGATCACGGGCGACAACAACCGCACGGCACAGGCCATCGCACGACGTCTCGGTATCGATGAAGTTGTCGCCGAAGTACTGCCCGACGGCAAAGTAGATGCAGTCAAGCGATTGAAGGCCCAGTATGGTCGAATTGCTTTCGTAGGCGACGGTATCAACGATGCGCCCGCGCTTGCCGAGGCCGATGTCGGGCTAGCCATCGGTACCGGCACCGATGTTGCCATCGAAGCCGCTGACGTCGTGTTGATGTCCGGCAGCCTGAAGGGTGTCCCTAACGCGATCGCGATCAGCCAGGCAACGATCCGCAACATCAGGCAGAATCTGTTCTGGGCCTTCGCCTACAACACGGCCCTAATCCCTTTGGCGGCTGGCGCGCTCTATCCCGCTTTTGGCCTGTTGCTTTCTCCGATCTTCGCCGCCGGTGCCATGGCGCTCTCCAGTGTGTTCGTCCTTGGCAATGCGCTGCGGTTGCGTCAGTTCAAGGCGCCGATAAATGGCCACGAGGCACCCGCAAGTGCCGGTGTGCCACAGCCGGACCTCGTCCCTGTGAAATAACTTCTCAAGGTGACGAGGCTCTGGGCTATTGGCAGCCTGGAGACGATGTATACATAGAAGGAGGACAATCATGGTCTTTGAAACAGATGCAGACACAGTTACCCATTTACCGATCCATCCGACGCGAACCTGTCCGAGACACCACGCCCAAAACGCATCGCTCGATCGCGACGGCATCGACTTTACCAAGGCGATCCGATTTTTCTTGTCGTCACAGCGTAAGCACTGACGCGTTACAAAGGAGGCATGGATGAACATTGGAGAAGCGGCGGCCGCCTCGGGCGTATCGGCCAAGATGATCCGCTATTACGAACAAAGCGGTCTAATCCCGCCCGCCGCCCGGGCGGAGTCGGGCTATCGAACGTATTCGGCGCGAGACGTGCACATGCTACGTTTCGTGCGCCGATCACGCGACCTGGGATGAGAGCGCGCAAAACCGTGGGCGTTTGAGTTGGCGCGATGTCATCATCATTAAGCGGCCTGCTTCCATTCATCGAACTGATACGCGTGAGGAGGGAATCCGAATGTTGTCGGCGTCAATTCGCCGTTCAGCTCCGCAGCCCTGACTTGCGCCATCGCGTGTGCGCCGTTCTCTGACCAACGCATCTGCTTTTTCTTGGCCATACGATGGCTGACCACTTGGTTGACGGCTGACTCTGCGATGGCACTGCTAATCGGCAAACCCCTTCGATGTCGAGCACTATAGTTTGCCAGGTACTGACCATTGCCTCCGACATAGGATCTGGCCTTGTCGACATTCCACCATAGAGTTGAGAATTCTTGCCCAGGCCATCGTTCCAATTCGTTTAGAACGGTTTTGAGCCGCTTAATCGCCTGCCGCCCCTTGCCGTGCCAGACAAGCCATTTGGCGCTCGTTATCTGCGCGCTGATCGAGTCCCAATCCGGCCCCTCTTGCTGTCGGGACCCAACGACTGATTGCTCGGCAGCCCGAAACTTCATCGCCAAATGGAACCAGTCCAACACCTGACCTCGCGCCAAGCGGCTACCGCGGATTGCCGTCGCAAATTCATTGGCCCCATCACATATAACAGTAACTCGCTCGTCCCAACGAACACCGCACCTGCCGAGGAACTGGTCGAGTCTGTCCGCTCGTGAGTGGATCCGCCTCCCGACAAAGGCGTAAACGCGATTGCTACCGTCATTGAGCGTAGCGCGACCGGCCGTGATATGGACATGTCGCCCATATCCTGGTGTTGGCCGAGCGTGCCGAACCCAGACAGAGTCGACACTAATCGTGCTCACTCGGCCTGACTCCTTCGGGTTGTGCGTATCGTCAACCAGTGACAGCCTGTCGATATCTTGCTCAATTCGGGCCTCGATTTGGCGGCCCGCCGACTTAATGCGGTTTCGGCTGCCACTGGCGGAAATACAGTCGTCTACTGGCAGGACTTGCCTCAACAATGCGGTACTAGCGGCGTAGGGCAGGTACGCCGCCCATCTGGTTTGCAAATAAGCCAGCTCCGGCGTTACTCTTTTGGTCAATGCTCGGGACAACGGACTGACTGTTCGAGATTCCCATTGACCTACCTGATCGCAATCGCATGCCCAGAAACGTGGACTGTTCAGTTGGGCTTTGCCGAAGACGGTTCGCATAACAATGTTGCGTGAATCTTTGCGCCGAAGCGGAACTTGGCAAAACCGGCAGACTCGTTCATGATCAATCCACGATGCGGCCTGAATCTTCATCAATGCGACTTGTGTCGCGGCGAGCAGTTGCTTACTCTCGGCCAGGGATAATCCCAGCTGTTCAATGTCGTCGTTCTGCCGGGCGATGGAGCCGAGGGGGATTACGACGCCCTGAGCATCCTCATCGGCGCCTACCAGGCGCGCTTCGATGATCATTTGCATGGAGATGTCTCCTAACCTAATCTAAATCGCTAAGGTAACTAGCTCATACAAAATCCGCTACCTCCCACACTTTTGCGCGCTCTCGATCGCGCTTGAACAAAGGATCGGATCTGTAAGAATCCCTTTTGGCAAAGCTGCTGAAACCTGCCTCGAGGCTTGCGGGTTGCGGGTTTTGACTCATCAGAGAACAAAGTCATAAAAAAACAACACCATTATTACGCGCCGTTTTTCAGTCTGCTAACATCGCCCAATGCGTCACAGCCTCGCCATCCTCCTTCTAACTTTATTGCCGCTCCAGTTCAGCTGGTCCGCGGTCATAACTTATTGTGCACACGAAGTTGAGGTAGGGGCACAGCAGCACTTTGGCCACCACGAACATGTGGAAACGAGCGCTGACATCGATCGTGAGTTGGAGTCGGATGGTGAGTCGACTGGGTTATCCCTCGACTGTGGCCATGGCAATTGTTGCAATGTTGCTTCTGCAACAAATACCCACTCTGAAGTCGCGATCGCCTCCCGGCCCTATGAATTGAGCCCTAGCAAAGTACGCACTGTCGTACCAGACCCTCCGTATCGCCCACAGTGGTTCAGCTTCGCCTGATCGGCGAGGCGGGTCACTTCTATCGCTTAAAGCCCCTTTGCGCTTGACCGAACACCGCTGACATAGACGTCTGCGGCGCTCGGTCAGGTCCAAAGCGAGCCATCGATCGCCTCGCCGATCTCCCGTGATTTTTTTTCAACACTGGAGTATCGGATGCCCCGACGAATACCTTTTACCTACCACAGCTTCCAAACAGTCACTGGCTTTACGCTCGTGATCATAATGAGCGCTGCCGCTTTGACCGTGCATGCCCAGACGGCCGTAAGCCGCGAACCGGTGACTATGCGTCAAGTTTTTGAGGCTGCATGGTCACGTCAACCTGAGGCAGCAGCGCTGTCCGAGCGGCGCGAGGCCGCCCGAGCGCAGCAACTAGCGGCGAAATCCTGGACGCCGGAACCTATTGCCGCCGAACTAGCCGCCACGACGGATCGCCTGAACCGTAATCTGGGCACTCGTGAGTACGAAGTGGGTATTTCTATTCCTTTGTGGTTGCCCGGCGAGCGAAGACTCAGTCAAGCACAGGCTGATAGCGAGGGGCGTGTCATTGATAGCCAGACTAAGGCTGCCCAGTTGAAAGTCGCTGCCGCAGTCCGCGAAGCTTGGTGGAATCTGCAACGTGCCCGCGCGGAACTCGACACAGTCCTCGGTCTGCTCGATAACGCCAATCGTCTCGCTGCCGATGTGAATAATCGTTTTAAAGCTGGGGATCTCGCTCAAGGCGATCTTTACCAAGCCGATGGCGCCGTTGCCGCTGCCGAATCGGCAGTCGCTCAGGCTCAGGCCGATGCGATCGGGGCTGGGCAGAACCTTCGCATGCTTGCAGCGGTTCCTGCCCTGAACTTAAACAGCGACCGTGTCGACTACAGCCCCGAACCTGACCCTGGTGAGGTAGTTGCTGACCCGCATATGCATGGCGAACTGTTGGCATTGTCTGACCGTGTTGCTTTGGCCAAAAGCACGGCCGCATTAACCGCAACGCAAACCCGCGCGAATCCGGAGCTGACGGTTGCTACCACTCGCGATCGCGGCGCCTTTGGTGAGACCTGGCAGCAAACAATTATGGTTGGCGTGCGCATCCCCTTCGGCGCAGGTGCTCGCCATGAAGCGCGCGCCGCTTCGGCCCGAGCAGAGACCATCGAGCTGGATGCGCAGTTGCAGTTGGAATGGGCACGATTGAAGGGCTTACGCGAATCAGCCAAAGCTCGAATCAATGCGACCCGCGTGCAACTTGAAGCGTCTGACCGCCGCGCGCGACTCGCGCGCGAATCACGTGGCTTCTTCGAAAAATCGTTCCTCGCGGGCGAGACCGATTTGCCGACACGTCTTCGCATCGAGGCCGAGGCGGCTGATGCCGAGCGGCAGGCGGCAAGTGCCCGAATCGAGCACGCCGCAGCCATCTCCCAGTGGCGCCAATCACTCGGATTACTGCCGCAATAAAGCGCGCAGCAGACATGGCTCTGTATCTAACAATTACTAAATATCCTTTTGGAATACCACTCATGAAACTTTTAAATTCACTCGTGGCGCTTAGCCTCGCAACGGGCCTGCTAGTGCCCCAGTCCGTGATGGCGGCCCCTGGCCACGACCATGGCGAAACCACACCAACCGCCACTGGCACGGCGCTTCCCCGATTTTCAGCGGAGTCCGATCTTTTCGAGATTGTCGGCGTATTGAATGGAAAGCAAGTCACTTTGTACTTAGACCGGAGCGCAGACAACAGCCCGGTAACCGAAGCGCAAATTGAACTCGAAATCGGCGGCCAGCAATATAACGCCACTAAGCAAGGTCTGGATGAGTTCGAGGTGGTATTGAATGAGGCGCCTGAGCCCGGTGTCCTACCTATAACCGCGATGGTAATTGCGGGTGACGATTCTGATTTGCTAGCCGGTGAACTCGATATCCACGAGAGCGGCTCGCTCCACGAGCCCATCCGTGCCCACGCTTGGTGGGAGGAGTACACCAATGCGATTGCCCTAGCCGCTGTCGCGTTGGTGCTATTAGTGCTGGTGGTATTGGTCGGTCGTCGCTTTCTCGCCTCGCGGCAGACCCGTGTTGGAGGTGCAGCATGATCGGCGGTTCGAGCATTCGCCTGATCTTCGCCAGCCTGGTATTCGCTATGTCAGCTCTGCCACTCGCTCAAGCTGGTCCGGGGCATGACCATGGCGACGCCCCCGCAGCGCCGAGTGCCAATGGTCCTCAGCGCTTACCAGATGGCACAGTGTTTCTACCCAAACCAGCGCAACGCCAGCTGGGCGTGCGCACGATGGTCACAGAGGCCGCCCAATTATCGCGTTCGGTGGAGCTGAGGGGTAAGGTGTTGATTGACCCGAACGCCGGGGGGATGGTGCAACCGCTAAACGCAGGCCGAATCGAGCCCGGTCCGAATGGTCTTCCCTATCCTGGTCAGGCGGTGCTCAAGGACGAGGTCCTTGCCTACGTGGCGTCATCTGCTCAACCGATTGATCGCTCCAACCAGGCAGCTCAACTGGCTGAGCTACGCGCCTCCAAGCGGCTGGCCGACAAGCGCTTGGCTCGGCTAAGGGCTCTGTCAAACACAGTCCCGCGCAAGGACATCGAGGCTGCTCAAAGCGAGGCTGCCAGTTTGTCAGCGCGCATTGCAGCGGTAGGTCGAGGTTTAGCCACTCGTGAAGAATTGGTCGCTCCTGTTTCAGGCGTCATCGCATCGTCTCTTGCAGTGACAGGTCAGGTCGTCGATGCACGCGAGCTGGTATTCGAGATCATTGACCCAACCCGCTTGCGCATAGAGGCGCTTGCCTTCGACACGGCACTAGCTAGCAATGTTGGCAGCGCCACGCTTGCGATCGGAAACGAACGGGTGAGTTTGGAGTTCATCGGTGCATCTCGCACGCTGCGCAGTCAGGCACTACCGCTGACGTTTCGCGCACAAGGTGCAGCGCTGAACAATCTGGCTGTCGGTCAACCAGTTCAGGTCTTCGTGCAGACCAAAGATAAAGTCGATGGCATCGCAGTGCCAGCGGGGTCCCTCATGAAAAGTCCGGCTAACTTGACTATCGTCTGGGTGAAGACCGCCCCGGAACACTTCGAACCTCGCATTGTGACGATTGAGTCGCTGGACGGGATCAGCGTAGCGGTGACGTCTGGCTTGAACGCCGGCGACCGAATCGCTACGCAAGGCGCAACTTTGATCAACCAGGTGCGCTGACATGTTCAAATGGCTACTCGATAACAGTTTGAGCAATCGCCTATTGGTCATCATCGGGAGCGTGGTGCTGATGGCGTACGGTGCGTTTACCCTGTCGCGCACCCCGGTCGACGTGTTCCCCGATCTCAATAAACCCACCGTCACGATCATGACCGAGGCTGGCGGTATGGCTGCTGAAGAAGTCGAGCAGCTCATCACTTTCCCGCTGGAGACCACGATGAATGGTCTTCCAGGGGTGGAGTCCGTACGATCCACCTCGTCGGCCGGCCTGTCTTTCCTTTACGTAACGTTCGACTGGAGCACCGACATCTATCGCGCGCGCCAGCTCGTGTCTGAACGACTGTCCTCAATGGAAGAGGGTTTGGCCAGCGGTGTTGTACCTCGTATGGGGCCGATCAGTTCGATCATGGGCGAGATCATGCAAATCGCCATCCCGGTTGACTCAGAAAAGATCAGCGCAATGGCCGTTCGCGAATACGCTGACTGGGTACTGCGGCCTCGCTTGCTATCGGTACCGGGTGTGGCTCAGGTCATTCCTATTGGAGGGGAAGTACGGCAGTTTCAGGTTCAACCGAATACACAACGCATGGCTGAACTGGATATCTCGCACGAGCAACTCAAAGACGCTCTCGCTGGTTACTCCTCCAACACCTCGGGTGGATTCCTAGAGTTAAACGGGCGCGAGTATCTGATTCGCAATCTGGGTCGCACGTCGCGGCTTGAGGATCTTAAGAACCTGGCCATTACCTACAAAGATGCGGATGGGGTTGGTCACCCGATACGGATGCGCCAGATCGCTGAGGTCACATTTGCTGCGGCCCTCAGGCGCGGCGACGCGGGATTTGAAGGCCGTCCTGCAGTGATATTGGGCATCCAGAAACAGCCAACAGCCGACACGATTGTCCTGACGAGGTCGATCGAAGAGGCGTTGGATGGTTTAGCGTCCTCGCTACCTCCTGGCATGGAGGCACCCAAGGTAACCTTCCGGCAGGCCACATTCATTGAGGCCTCGATCACGACTTTGCAGGGCAAGCTGATCGGCGCCTCGGTGTTTGTCGCGGTGATTCTCTTCATCTTCTTGGGGACACTGCGCCCGACGATTATTGCGCTAACCGCGATCCCGATCTCGATCTTCATCACGGCGCTAGTCTTTCGGTACTTCGGATTGTCGATTAACACGATGACTTTAGGTGGATTGGCCATCGCAATTGGTGGCCTCGTAGACGACGCAGTCGTGGGCGTCGAGAACGTCTTACGTAGGTTGAAAGCGGATCGCGCGAACAATCCCAATCAGCGACTGAATCCGATAGAGGTTGTGGCGCGCGCGACGATGGAGGTTCGGTCGGCCATCCTGTACGCGACAGTGATTATCGTGCTGGTCTTCATCCCGTTGTTTGCCCTTCCGGGTCTTGAGGGGAAGCTTTTCGTCCCTCTGGGGATCGCTTTCATCGTCTCCACGCTCGCATCGCTGATTGTCTCGGTCACGATTACGCCGGTGCTTAGCTATTACTTGCTGCCAAGCATGAAGAATCTAGACCATGGAGACACCAAAATGTTGGTCTGGCTGAAGGCTCGCTATGGTGGAAGCTTGCAAGCAGTCCTTAATTGGCCGAAGACCGTCCTGGCCGCGGCGACCGTAGCAGTGCTGATCGCGGCGACCGCGGTCCCATTTTTTCCGACAACCTTTTTGCCACCGTTCAACGAAGGAACACTGTTGATCGGCTTGCGCCTAAACCCAGGGGTGACGTTGACTGAAACTTCGGCCATCGCGCGCCAGGCTGAGATTCTGGTCAAGCAGGTGCCCGAGGTGACGCACGTCGGCCGCCGCAGTGGGCGGGCCGAGCTGGATGAGCACGCCGAGGGCGTGCACGTGAGCGAGTTGGATGTAGGGATCAAGCCCGCCTCTGAGCTGACAAGGACAATGGATGAAGTCAAAGCTGACATACGGGCGCGTTTGATCAACCTGCCTGCTGCGCTAGAGATCGGTCAACCTATCTCGCACCGCATTGACCATATGTTGTCCGGGGTTCGCTCACAGATCGCAATTAAGATTTTTGGGGAAGACCTGGATGCGCTGCGCGGGCAGGCTGATGTGCTTCGAACAAGACTCGCGAGCATTCCAGGCATTGCTGACCTGCAGATTGAAAAACAGGTGCTGTCACCTCAAATTAAAGTTCGCATGGACTATGTTGCGGCGGCTCAGTACGGCGTACCGGCACCGCAGGTGTTGAACACACTCCAGAGTTTGGTCGAGGGCGAGAAGATCACCCAGATCGTCGAAGGCGGACGCCGTTTTGCGCTAGTGGTGCGAGTGCCCGAATCAGCGAGGTCAGTCGAAGGCTTAGGACATATGCTGATTGAAACACCGAAAGGCCGCATCCCGCTGTCGATGGTGGCCTCGATTGAAGATGGTGACGGACCCAATCAAATCAGCCGCGACGATGGCAAAAGGCGCATTGTGCTCTCAGCCAATGCTTCGGGTCGCGCGCTGTCGGAGATCGTCGCAGACATTCGCACTGTCGTCGCTGATACCAACCTCCCCGAGGGCTACTTCATCACACTAGGAGGGCAATTCCAGGCTCAGGAAGAGGCCACACGCCTCGTTGGCCTATTGTCAATAGTCTCATTGATACTGATGTTCGTGGTCCTCTATAGCCGCTACAAATCGGCAGCGCTGTCAGCATTGATCATGGTGAATATTCCGCTTGCATTGGTGGGGGCAGTGCTCGGCCTGTGGTTATCCGGTCAACCACTATCAGTCGCTGCCCTGGTGGGGTTCATCACACTGGCGGGTATCTCCGTGCGCAATGGCATCTTGAAAGTCAGTCACTACATCAATCTGATGCGATTCGAGGGGGAGAGTTTTGACCACAGGATGATTTTGCGGGGCTCACTTGAGCGCTTGAGTCCGGTGCTGATGACTGCGCTGGTCACGGCCTTCGCGTTGGCCCCCTTGTTGTTTGAGGCAGAACAACCAGGCACTGAGGTGTTGCATCCAGTAGCAGTGGTGATCTTTTCTGGTCTGATTAGCTCGACCTTGCTCGACACTTTTCTCACGCCTGCAATGTTCTGGCTGTTTGGTAGAAAACCAGCCGAAGCGCTAATGAATGAAAAGAATGCTGAGGCAATGTGATCTCGTTTTTTTTTTCTTACTCTATTTCAATTCTAAAAGGACTCTCATGAAAATTCATACCTTGCTTGCTGTTATTGCGTTCATGTTCGTTGGCTCAGCCTTGGCGGCCGACGACCATAACCATGGTCATGAGCATAAGCCAATGCACGGTGGTATCGTTGTCGAAGCAAAGGACGTGGACTACGAGTTGGTTGCGAACGCCACTGCAGTGCAATTGCATCTACGCGACCACGGCAAGCCTGTCGACGTATCTCAGGCCAGCGCCAAGCTAACAATGTTGACCGGAACCCAAAGGCAGGTAGTCGATCTAAAGCCCGCAGGTAATAAACTTGAGGCAACTGGCGCCTTCGAGGTTGGCCCCGGTACCAAGGTGGTCGCTATCGTCACCATTGCCGGTAAGCTAGCTGGAACCGTTCGATTCTCGATTAAGTGACGAACGTCGTCATCGGCTATTAGATTTGCGACGAGCTCTGTTTGCTACCGGCTGAGTTGATGCAGTAGGTCGGTTTAATCGTGCTGGTCGGTGGAACGAGCAGGCTGTCGTACCAGTGTTAATCATGCTCGGTCGAGCACCTTTGAATGGCAATACTGTTCTCATCCGTTGCTTCTTGCGGACAGCGGCATTACTCGACGGACCAACTGAATCGCCTGATTCTTGTAAGACGCAGCCGCGAACTGGGGTTCAGTCTCGATGAAGTGCGCGCCATGTTGGTGCTCGTTGACAATGACCAAATGACGTGTGGGCAGATCCACAAACTGACGATCGCGCATCTTCAAAGCGTCCGAGAAAAGCTGGCGGACTTGAGAAAGATGGAACGTGCCCTGAAGAATATGGCAGGTCAGTGCTCCCAAGGCGATGTGCCGGACTGCGCAATTATTGATATGCTTTACAGTGTTGAGACACCCCGTTAAATACGACAACAATGGCTCCGCACTTTCACTCTATACTGTCCTGATGAAAAGACTCTTTGCGATTGTTCTGTGCGTGTTGCTACCCATGCAGGGGTATGCGGGCGCATTGATGTCGCAAATGGGCTGCGGCGACGGCATGAATGCGCAAATAAGTTCAGACTGTTGCCAGCCCGGTCAGGTTACCGCTGAATCGAAGCGCTATTGCGATTCGGGAGTCGCCTGTCAACTGGTATCCGTTTGTCTACCTGTGCAATCGCCACTGGTTTACCCATCGCCAACAGCCGGACCAAACCTGAGCACAAAACAGATTCTGATTTCTCGCCTTGTCACCGATGTTTGGCGCCCGCCAATCGTCGTCTGAATTCGTTCACACAAAGTTTATTCGTCCCTGCCACTTTGGCATTGGGCACGTGGGTCGGTTGATCGACCCCGAACGCATTCTATGTATCGAGGTACCCATGAACACTATTTCTATTCACCGCCGTCTGTGTCTGGCGGCTCTCTTATTGACGCTAACCCAGCCCGCAGTGCAGGCCCAAGAACGTCCAAGTATCGACGTGTGGAAAAGCCCCACTTGCGGTTGTTGTAAGGACTGGGTCGCGCATTTGACAGATCACGGATTCCGGGTCAATACCCATGACACTGGCAACAACGGCATTCGGCAACGCCTTGGCATGCCAGTAAAGTATGGCGCCTGTCACACCGCTCGAATTGGTGACTACGTGATTGAGGGCCATGTTCCTGCCGCCGACATTATTCGGCTTCTTAAGGAAAAACCCGCGGCGTTGGGCGTTGCCGTTCCCGGCATGCCAATCGGTTCTCCCGGCATGGACGGACCTGCTTACGGTGATCGTGAGGACGCATACGATGTCCTACAGGTACAGCGCGACGGTTCGGCCAGTGTTTTCAAATCGCATCCGGGAAAATAGGGAGATTTGGCATGAACGAAAAGTCTCCGTTGGTGGCTGCAAATTGCCCTGGTCCCGCGCGCCGTCACGCGCTTAAAGCGCTGGTTGGAGGTTCAACAGCCGTGCTCATGGGTGGGGGCTGTTCCGCGGCTGCGCCAACAGTAACGCGCGCGAATTCGGCGCCACAGCGTCTCGAGGACAAAGGACCGATTCGATCCTTGACCGCCAAACTTTCTGAGGTACAACTCACGCCAAGTGGCGCCCCAAAAACCTCCGTGTGGGCTTACGACGGTACTGTACCGGGCACTGCGCTGACGGTTCAGCAAGGTGAATCGCTGAACATTAATTTTCAGAATGGTTTACCCGATCCGTCGACGATTCACTGGCATGGTATCCGCATCGTCAATTCGATGGATGGTGTACCGCACCTGACCCAACCACCCGTCGATTCAGCCAGCACATTTCAGTACCAGTTTGTGCTGCCCGATGCGGGCACGTATTGGTACCACCCCCATCTGGGAACACCAGAACAGGTGGGGCGTGGCTTATATGGTGCGCTAATTGTGCAAGAGCCAGAACCACCCCCGGTAGATCGCGACCTGGTCTGGCTTATCGATGACTGGCGCCTGACTAAGCGGGCGCAAATCAAAGAGGACTTCTACGAGTGGGGTGATGTCGCGTTCGCCGGACGAATCGGCAATACCGTGACCGTGAACGGTCAGGTGGACTATGCCGAATCAGTGACGGCGGGCGAGCGTATCCGGTTGCGACTGATCAACGTGGCAAACGCGCGCCTGGTGTCAATGAATTTTGAGAATCATCCCACCTGGATCATTGCGTTGGACGGCAATCCGCTTCCAGAACCCGTTCGGGTCGGCCCCAAGGGTGGCGTGTTGCTGGGGCCCGGTCAGCGCGCTGATCTTATTGTTGATATGACCGGTGAACCCGGTCAAAAAAGCCAGGTGATCGATCGATTCAATCCGGCGAAGGCCTATGTGGCGGCGTACTTCCAATACACGTCAAAGCAGGCGTTAGTTTCGAACAATCGGTTGAGCAAACGGGACGCACCGCCGACGCTTGAACCCAATGCAATATCCGAGCCTCAAGTTAACGACCGCCTGAAAGTCAACATCGTGATGGATGGTGGCATGATGGTAAGCGTCCGGTGATTACACGGTATCGGGATAAGTTTCTGATGCTTAAGATGGCGTCCGCTTAACAATTAGCGGACGCGAGGGACGATGCACAACGAACTAATCAGCCGAACGAGGAACCTGGGCGGTAAGCGGCGGACCCACTCAGCCGAGTTTAAGGCGGCAGTTGTCGCCCAGTGCGAGCGCGGCGACGACTCACTGGCCAGTATTGCCCTGGCTCATCAGCTCAATGCCACGATGTTGCGCAAGTGGGTCCGGGACCAGCAGTTAAAGCGCGACTCAAATGATGCCCGGTTTGTGCCAGTGTCGGTGTCACCTGAAGAATCCAATCACGCGGCCCAAATGGGTACGGTTGAAGTCACGCTTGCTGGCGGTCGGGTCCGGGTTTATGGCGCGGTTGATCCGCAGGTGTTACACGCCGTGCTGGCTGCACTGCGATGATCACGGCGCCAGCCGGCGCGCGAATCTGGCTGGCCGCAGGGGTGACCGATATGCGCAAAGGAATCAATGGGCTGGCAGCATTGGTACAAGTGTCGCTGGGCAAGCAGTCATTATCGGGCGATCTGTTCGTCTTCCGAGGCCGGCGCGGAGACCAGATCAAGGTGTTGTGGTTCAGTGGTGATGGAATGAACCTGTACATCAACCAACTGTCTTCATACTGCACCTGTTCTTTATGGACATTAAGGTTTTGATTCACCGACCGTCTTGGCGGCTGGTGGGCGGTCAGTGAGTCGATCCCAGCGACTGCGGTGTTTGGCGGGCAAACTGCTCTGGGTCAAGTCATACAGGAATTCGCGAGCGTTCAAGGCGTGACGAATGACCAGGCCGTGTTTTGCCCACCTGATCAGTGTCTGCGTGTGGATATCGAGCCGAGCGGCGGCCTCTTTTTTCGTTAACATTCCGCGCTCACGTAGTCGATCCAAACGAGAGCGTAGCCCATAGCGGTGAACGATGTAGCTGACGCGTTCGCCAGTGAAGCGGCACGCGCTTCGCCCTGCGCGCAAGGAGCCGCCTGGACGAAGATTCTGCTCGTTCAATTGTTGGGCGATTTGTGCGTGGGTGTACTCGTTCAATAGTGAGTCGACGATCTCAATGACCGTCGATTGCGTCTTGACGCCGGAGGGTCTGGGGTTGAGCGTGGCCATACTCTTGGTCATGCCACCTTTGAAGCGCACGTGAATGTGGGTGATGCCTTGCGCGGGCACTTTGACTAAAGTGGCGTCCTCGACCATGAGTTCAAGCAGGCGTTTTCGCTCTCGATTGGGCGTATCGGGATCGGCCCACAGT
>JBAUID010000249.1:0-33254 GCA_049680625.1 Burkholderiaceae bacterium
AATGAGTCCGATTGCATCATAGTGGCAACCATTGCTTTTGGTATGGGTATCGACAAACCCGACGTGCGCTTTGTTGCTCACCTCGATTTACCAAAAAGCATTGAAGGCTATTACCAGGAAACCGGGCGCGCTGGACGAGACGGACAGGCGGCCAATGCGTGGATGGTTTACGGATTGCAAGACGTTGTTCAACAACGCCGGATGATCGACGAATCCGACGCCGGGGAAGATTACAAGCGGGTGTCCGCGGCCAAACTCAATGCCATGCTTGGCCTGTGTGAGACCGTCGAATGCCGCCGCGCCCGTTTACTCGACTATTTTGGTCAGTCACAAGGTGCCGGCTGGCAATGCCGCAACTGTGATACCTGTCTGAATCCGCCCGACACCATCGACGGCACAGAATTCATGCAGAAACTTTTATCAGCTATTTACCGAACCGGGCAGAGGTTCGGCGGCCAGTACGTTATCGACGTATTGCGCGGATCCGGCAATGAACGCATCGAACGATTCGGACACAAAGACCTTTCGGTATTTGGCATCGGCGCCCAGACCAGCCTGCAGGACTGGCGGGCCTACCTGCGCCAGGCGATCGCCAGCGGCCTGGTAGCAGTTGATCATCAACATTTTGGCAGCCTGAAATTAACCGACAGTGCACGTCCGGTTCTTAAAGGAGAACAAATGGTTCGCTTACGCCCGGCGGCCAAAGCGAGCGCAAGTAAATCGAGGTCAAGTCGCACAAAATCTGATTTGTCGTCACTGGACGCTGATGCCAACGCCCGATTCGAACGTCTGCGACAATGGCGAAGTGCCGCGGCTAAGGCCCGCGGGGTACCACCCTATGTCATATTCCATGACAGCACGCTGATGGCAGTTGCCCAGGCCAACGTCTCAACAACAGAGCAATTACACGGCATCAGCGGCATTGGTGACAAGAAACTGGCCGACTGGGGAGAGTCCCTGGTGCAGGCCAGCCAGCAAACCGAATAAACCGCGAAACCAGTTGAGCGTTTCACCCGACAAAGAGGACAGCATGCGGATTGAACCCAGTGGGCAAACAAGTGGTGCCCTGATCCATGATCTTGATCTGAGAAAAACACTCAGCGCCGAACAACACCAGGAGATCCGGAAAGTCTGGCTGCAATACCAGGTTGTTGGTATCACCGGCCAAAGCGCATCAATAAGCGATATCGAGCGATTCGCTGCCGGGGTTGGCCCATTTGGTGAAGACCCGTTTATTGCCGCGATTCCCGGCCATGATCACGTGATCGAAGTGCGCCGTGACCCGAATGAAAAAGCAGCAATATTCGCCGGCAACTGGCACTCCGACTGGAGCTTCCTGGCTTCGCCACCGGCAGCTACTTTACTGTACGGCGAGGTCATTCCCCCCATTGGTGGTGACACCTTGTTTGCCAATTTGTATGCCGCCTATGAAGCCCTGCCAGACAGGCTTCGCGCCCAGGCTGACGCGGCCATTGCCGTGCATTCAGCTAAACGCAGTTATTCCAACGAAGGGCGCTACAGCAAGAAAAACGATCAGGGCCGGTCAATGGATATCCGATCGAACGATTCTGCCCTGGCGACCCAGACCCATCCGCTGGTACGTACCCACCCGGAAACCGGACGCAAGTGTTTATTTGCTTCCCCGGCTTATACCTTGAAAATTGACAATATGCCCGAAGACGAAGGTAACGGTTTACTGGCCGAGTTGTTCGAACATATGGACAAACCCGAATTCACATACCGTCACGAATGGCGACAAGGCATGCTGACCATCTGGGACAACCGCTGCCTGAATCACAAGGCTACCGGTGGCTTCGAAGGTCATCAACGATTGCTGTACCGGATCACCGTTGGTGAACAACTCGCCGCATAAGCACGCGTTAAATTTCGAGAGTCAACAACATATGCAACCCGCGCTCACCATGATCGGCCTCGGAAAAATGGGCGGCACGCAACATTCACTTTGTCGATTGTGGCGTTTCCGGCGGCGTCTGGGGGCTGGAGAACGGCTACTGCCTGATGGTCGGCGGAGACCGCTCAGCGATTACCGATCTGACCCCTGTGATGCAGGCCCTTGCCGTGGGTACTTATGATGCCAACGACGGTTGGTTAAATTGTGGCAACAGCGGCTCGGGACATTTCACCAAAATGATTCATAACGGCATCGAATACGGAATGATGCAGGCATTTGCGGAGGGTTTTGCATTACTGGACGGCCGAAAAGATCTCGACCTTGACCTGAGCGCCATCGCCCAATTGTGGCGCCACGGTAGTGTCGTGCGATCCTGGTTACTCGATCTGACTGCCGAAGCACTGAGCCAGCCAGGGAATATCAACAGCGTCGGCCCGGTGGTAGCAGACTCTGGCGAAGGACGCTGGACAGTGGATGAAGCCGTGCGTCAGGGTGTGCCAGCGCCGGTTATTGCCGCCGCTTTGATGAGCCGTTTCGATTCCCAGGGCAAAGCTGACACCACCAACCAGTTGTTATCGCTGATGCGGCGAGGTTTTGGTGGTCATGCGACCGTAGACCCGACAACCTGAAAGTCTGTGTAATCCCGTTGAAATCCGGAACACTGCGCTCTAGCGACCTGGCAATTTAACGGTCACTGTTTCACCCGATTCGCCGGATGGTTTCATTCGAGCCCGGACGACAACCCGGTCGATACCAGCGTCTATCTCGATAGCATCGGAAGAGCGCGTAAACGGCTGCTCTGATTCATGCGGGTGATGCAAAATGCGCGTTCCCAGCAACTGCCCGTCCGGGGACAATATTTCAAAACGATCACAGTAATAATCCCAGCCTTTGTCATTTGACCGCACAGTTACATCGAACCGAAACTGTTTACCGGCGCTACTGACCACCGCTTTTAATACGTCAGCTTCTCCGGCCTGCGCGATACCGGCAACGGCGAACAATCCGAGCGCGCTGCAAATCAATGGCATCAAAATCAGGGGTTTTACACGATTGATTATCTGTAGCATTGAATTAGTCATTCGGAGTACCTAACCTGCTAGTCAAAAGAAAAATAGTAAATCAAGTCAAGTGCACTTTCACTGCCGGTTTGGGCGCGCAACGACAAACGATTACTGATTTCATACTGAATTCGTAGCAGGTTCCAGACACCTTCGAGGCCTTTCTCATAACTGACCGACAATCGCTTGGACAGCTTTTTACCAAGGGTAAACACTTTCTCATTAGCCTGCACCGAACTGGCGGCAGTCGAGCCGGGCAATCCGGTTGGCGACCCGGCATCGGTCACCCCTTGTGTCTGGCTGGTATCGGACGCGTATCCAAAACCAACATCTACGCCAATTTTGTCCACCAGCCCGCCACTGGACAAACTGCCATCTTCATTTCCCAGGAATGCCGCCGCTGCTTGCTTCAAAGCGAGCGACTGAGCACCGGCTTGGGCACTTTCCAGCGGCGTGCCTAACACAATCCATGACAGGGTTTCTGCATCCGACAGGGGCGGAGTTGAGGTCAGCTGCACCCGCGGCGACAATGCCGTACCGCCCAGAGCGACCCCCGCTTTAACCGGCAAGTCAGGACGAATCGCAACAATATCAAGTAGTGGGTTATCCATAGCCCCGGTGAACCTGACTGCCCCGCGTTCGATTTTCAGTTCCTGGTTATAAGCAAAGTAGGATCCGTCTTCAATCTTAACCTCACCCGACACCCTGGGTGAATCGGGCAGTTCACCATGCAGCAATAGTTGACCGGTCAATCGGGCGTTGACACCACCACCGGCAATCCGCAGTTTTTTACCAAGGTCAATTTTCAATTGGGTCTTGATTTTTGGTGACTCGCCGGCTGACTCACCCGGCGGTTTTGGTTGTGGCTTCGCTACCTTTGCCGCTTCAGCCGAGTCCTGCACATCGGTAACAACAACATCAGACGGTAGTGACGGTGCCCCGGAGCCAGCGATCTCGATTAGCCCTTCATCCGCATTCAGGTTCCCGGACCAGTCCAGGCCGCTGCGCGAACTACTCAACGAGGACTCACCCGACAAGACAATTCGCTGTCCCGGCCCCAGCGGTACAGCGGCCCGATCCGACGTTAAGGTGAATCGACCATCCAGTGGCAGCACGCCAGCCGGTAACTTCGTGGACGCATCGAGCAAACGCGCCTGCCCGGCGAGCGTTACCGTCCCGTCGCCGGTTTTGAGGTTTAATTCTTGCAGCGTAATCACGTCATCAGCAAAACTCGCGTCCAGGGTGCCACCACTAAATCGCCATCCCAACGCGGGTTGAAACAGGCTCAGCGCGGAGCCAGTCAGGCGCGCATCCCACAGAGGTTTGCGCAGCGTACCTGCCACCTTGCCACGCATTCGGATCTGCCCGTCAACCACCCAGTCGGAACCCGTGAATTGCCGGCTAAAAGCCAACGACGGCAAACTCAGATCCAATTCACCCCGTAACTGGCCACGATCAATGCGGACATCGGCCTGATTTTCTCCGGTCAAACCAAAGCCGGGGGTTTTACTGCCAGCAGATTTTTGTTCAGTCAGGGCTAATTGCAATCGGCCAGTAACATCGTCAACATCACGACCCGCTAATGAAAATTCGCCGCCAAGACGTAAACCCTGCATCTGCGGTGGCAACTCTTTAGCCCCGGCAATTGTCGCCATCGCACCAACCGGCAGTTGACTCATGCGACCGCTCAGGTTGAATAACTCTTCGCCGGTGCCAGCTGCCCAGTGCAGTGCGAGTCGTTTCAGTTCAGCACGGCCGTCCAACACTACAAAATCGACCTTACTCAGTTCAGCGCGCTCGCCAGTAACCAGCAAGCCAGCCGGTGATGAAAGTCGTCCACTGACCTTGCCGCGCGTGTTGAGCTCGGCAATCTGCCCTTGCCACACCATTGGTGCTTCCAGATTTACCCCACCCCGAGCCAGCATGCCTACGGATTGTCCGTCGTAAGTCGCTGCGAGACTGATATCGTGCTGCGAGGCCAGGCCGTTTACTTTGAGCGCAACATCATCCAACTGCCGACCCGGCATCGTGATCTCGCGCGCATTGACCGAAACATTCACCGCAGTATCGGCGGTCACCGCCGCGGCCAACGGCATGTTCGCTTCGACCGACAGATTGGCCAACCGGTAAACAGTTTTTTTGTCCTCGGCCCATTGCATCCGGTCTCCGGAAAGCTTGAGCTGCGCATTTAAATTGTTTATTTTCCCGCCTAACTCACCTTTGAAGGACAACGAACCACTCAGACGCGGATCAATTAAGCCCGGTGAAGAAAAAAGGCCAGATAGTTGCAGCTTGTCCGCCACCCGACCGAGGTTTCCTTTTGCGCTGATCACGTTCTGACCCAATCGCATACGAATATCGGTGTTGTGAAGAATGATTGACTCGCCCTCATCGGGCGATGCAATTTGCCCGATAACCCAACCATCAAATGGATGACCGAGCAGTTTAGAGCGGGACAGTTTCAATGAAATTTTTGCGTCGAGGCGCGGGCTAACCTGGCCATTGACCGACCAGTCTGCATTGATACGGCCTTGGCGAAAACGCGCAGGCAGGTTTGTACTTCGGGGGATCCAGTTGTCCGGGTTCACATTTTCGAGGCTGCCACCCATCGCCAGTTCGAAAGGTGCTTTCAGGCTCGCTCGCCCACTGGCTGTCAACCGACTGGAATTTAATTGCACAAGGGCAGAATCCAGATTGATCGATTCGCCGGACAGCCGCCCACTGGCTTTTACCTGTGCCCGGCCCCCGCCGGGCAATGTAACGGCCTGGCGCAACGGCCCCTGTGACTGCGACAAATCCAGGGTAAAGAGGTCGCGAGTCAGATCCAGGATGCCGTTCATTGCAGTGGGTGAAACACCGGCGACAAATTGGGCTGCGTCAATATTGCGAAACTGCAGACCGGCAATAATTACCGGCAATATCGAACCGGCAATCGAATGCTGCTCATTCAACAAAACCTCTACCATGCCGGCAATTGTTCCTTGCTCGGTTGCGCCTGGAATCTCGAGCTTTAGTGAGCTCAGGGTCAGCTTTGTCGGGGTTGAGTCGGTTGTTGCGTCTAATTGAAGGTCTGCGGACAAGTTTCGCAACGGCAAAAGTTTGTCCACCAGTGGCCCGCTCTTGGCATTACTCACTGCCAGCGTACCGCGCCAGGCGGCACGCCCGGTTGCGGCATCCGACGAACCTGCCCTGGCAGGAGTTGCGGGAGAACTATTGCTGTCCTTAACTTCCTCGATTCTTGGCAATGCCCGCGGGTTCAGCAGATCAAAATCGACATTCAGCGCGGTCTTGGGCAAGGGTGGCTCCAGGCGACCCAGATCGAGCTGCCGAATCCATCCGGTCACCGAAACAATCGGATTGGGCTCAAGTGGGCGCAATCGGATGTCGACGGACACCGGGGATTGATCAAACTCACCTTTTATTGCGGTATTCAATCCGTTCAGATTGCCCAGCGCGGCGAGCTTGATCGCAACAGGATGCGCCTGAACTGAACCACGAAAATCTGCACGCATCACGACGGCATTCGGAGCCTTGTCGTTCAAGGATAAGCGGGTGTCAGTTATCTCACCCCAGGGCAGCTTTGCCTGCAGATCGTGCAAGCTGTATGCGCCGTCTTGATAGCTCAACCCAAAGTGAATACTGGTGATTTCAATAGGCTCGTTGTCACTGACCGCATCGCCGGGCCTTTTATCGTCACTTTGCGTTGCCGGCGGCTGGCTTACCGCCGGGTCAGCCGGTAGATGAATCGCGATGCGCTGCAAATTGAAACGGGTGAGCTCAAACGATACGGGTAGACTAATATCGGCGGGAATTTCGATGGGTGTGGTTCGGGCGCCCGATTCAGTGTCAGCTGGCGGCAAGCGAACGGTCACATCGGCAATTGTGATTTCGGGAATAACAATTTCCCGTCGCAAAACACTTCGCAAAGACCAGCGGGTTGCAACACCATTGGCGGACACCTGGGTTTTTCCGTCCGACCAGGCAACACGGTCAAAGGTAATCCCGCGATACAGTCCACCGCGCGCACCAATCGCCTGAAAACTGCCTCCGCTGCTGACGATGCTGCGTTCAGCTTTTTCCAGTATAAAAGACAAACCCGATGCTGAACCCAGCCAGACCGCGGCAGCGATGACAAATACGATGCACAGCAGCACGATACCGCCGAGCGTCAGCAGCCCGGCTTTAATCCAGCCGAACTGTCGCGATATTCGGGTGGGCCGCTTCAAAATGAGTACCCAACCGAAAAATGTGCTCGCCAGCGGTGAATAGCCCGTCCATACGCAACATCAAGGTTAATTGGTCCAACCGGCGTGCGTACCCTGACACCCAGGCCGTATCCAAATTTCAGGCTCAAACCAGACGACTCATCTGCCGCATCACCAACGTCAACAAAAGCCGCTAAAGAATACAAATCGCTCATCCGATGCTGATACTCAAGGCTACCAACGGCCAGATAACGTCCCCCGATGACTGAACCGGCTTCATCCACTCCCAGCGACAGGTAGCTGTAGCCACGTACAGTACGCGCTCCCCCTGTACGAAACAGATTTTCGGTTGGAATCGCCCTGGGGTCACTAGTGTTAACAACACCGACTTCAGCCAGTGCCACAAACCGTCCGTTACGCCAGAGAGACCCGGCGGGCAAAGGAAAGAAGCGCATTGCCCGGGTATGAATACGGATAAAAGTCTCGTCCGTTGCCAGACCTTTTCTAGCCCCCGATAGCTGCGCACTAATCGTGTACCCGCGAGACGGATCAATTGCCGAGTCAAGCCGGCGCAGGTTCCAGGAATATCCAAGTACCAGGGCGCGTTGCGAAGTCGACTGGCCGGACGGCACCAGACGCTGGCGCTCAACCTGATACTGCAGTGAAGTAAACCACTCAATCTCGCCTAATCGGCGACCCCGGCCAAAATAGGTATTACTCGCGTTTGTAATCTGACCCGCAACGTTTTCGCGCTCCAGGCGGCCCCCAACTCCCCAGAAATGATTGGTATCACTGAGTGGCGATCTCAGATTCACAAATCCGCGCCGCACGGTGTTCGACGCCACCAGTGCCGACTGCATCTGCCAGCTTTTGCCGAACACGTCTCGATGCTCCAGTCCAAGCTGGCCTCGAACGCCTTCGTCGGTCGAATATCCCAGGCCAACAACCAGTCGCTTGGACTGAAGTTCAGTCACTTTAACGGCCAGATCTACCGATTCGGCCGTCGGGTCGTTTTCGAATTCCTCAAGTACCGGGGTGATGCTGACATCGCTGAAATAACCAGCCGCCCTCACCCGGTTTTGAAAATTCACCAATGCGTCGAGCGTATACGGATCGCCTTTCTTAAAACCCTTAAGGTTACGAATAACGTGGTCGTCATATCGTTTGAGCCCGGTAATCCGGACATCGCCAAAAGTGATACGCGGTCCACTATCAATGATCAACACCACCGACGCCGCAGTCAGTGGCCGATTAATCGTCGCCTGGCTCTTAACAATTCGCGCGCGCAGATATCCCTCCTGATTCAGGGTTTCAACAATTGCACGTTTGCTCGACTGCCACAGGCCGCTATCAAAGAACGCACCTTCCGGCAGTCGCCAGCGGGCCAGTGCAAACGCTTTTACTTTTTCGAGCCCCTCATCCGGCCCGCGAACTGTCAGATCAACCTTGTTCACGGTGGTGCGGGGCCCGGCGCTGACCACCAGCCGTACTCCCCCACCATCCTCAGTGGTTTCTGACGAGCCATTAAAGTAGCCCTGGGACTGCAGGATTAACTGAACCTCGGACTTCAAACGGGCAACCAGGCCTGAGAACTGATCTACGTCATAGTCTTTACGCCGCTGCCAGCGACCCAGGTAGGTTTGCTCGCGAATAAGCGGGATGAGATTGGGCGGCGCCTCAATATCGAAGGTAAAGTTGGTCTTGCCATTAAAAACCTCACCGGCAACTTTCTTGACCGTTTCGTCGACTTGTTGCTTGCGCTCTTGCTCGTTAATCGTCGAGCAAGCACCCAGCAACGCGACCAGGACAAACCCGGCAATACAGGCAAGCTTGCGCATGGGTTCAAGGCCGATAATCAGGCGACTGTCGTCGCTGCCTGACCATCACGACGCTTTTCTATTCGACCGATTCGATAAGTCGTTTCTCCCTCAGCTTGTAACAGGCGTTCGGCTTCATTCGCATTATCAGCGGAAACAACCAGCACCATGCCAATGCCGCAATTAAATACCCGGTACATCTCCTGATTGTCGATACCACCGCTACGGGAAAGCCAGTCGAACACAGCCGGACGGGGCCATATGGACCCATCAATGGCCGCGGTCAAACCATCGGGCAAAATGCGCGGAACATTCTCGACCAACCCGCCACCCGTGATGTGGGCCATCCCCTTGATCAGATTGCGGTTCACCAGGTTCAGCACTGACTTCACGTACAAGCGGGTTGGTGCCATGAGCAAATCGGACAAAACGTCGTCACCCAGCTGAAGTGACAAATGCTCAGAATCGAGACCGCCGAGCGCACGCTCGGCCACTTTGCGGATCAGCGAATATCCATTGGAGTGCGGGCCACTTGATGCCAGGCCGATTAATTCGTCCCCCGGGGCAATGGCGGACCCGTCAATAATGCGGGCTTTTTCAACAACCCCGACGGCAAAACCAGCCAGGTCGTAATCACCATCGGCATACATTCCAGGCATCTCGGCGGTCTCTCCACCGATCAACGCACAACCAGACAATTCACATCCGGTTGCGATACCCGACACTACGCTGGCGGCGGTTTCAACATCGAGTTTGCCGCAGGCGAAATAATCGAGGAAGTACAACGGCTCCGCGCCCAGAACCAGAATGTCGTTAACACTCATCGCAACAAGGTCAATACCAATTGTGTCGTGACGCCCCAATTCGACAGCCAGCCGCAGCTTGGTGCCAACACCATCGGTTCCGGAAACCAAAACCGGCTGGGCATAGCCGGCTGGCAGTTCAAATAAGGCACCAAAACCCCCAATCCCGGCAAGCACCCCCGGGCGCATCGTGCGCCGGGCAAATGGCTTTATTTGGTCAATCAGGCGGTCGCCAGCATCGATATCGACACCGGCATCTTTGTAAGAAAGCGGTTGATTCATTGATCTGCAAGATGTCAGCGCCCGAACAGCCAAGTGGCCGGGCTACCGCATCCGATTCCTCCCTGCGACAACAACTTGCATTCTATAGCGCCTGCACGACAATGCCCGGGATTTACGCAGGCCCCGCGATAGAATGAAACCCTTGCCAAAACACTGATTTCTATGCCTCTGACTCCTCGCCAGACCCAAACCGCTCTATGGACAGCCGTTGCACTGGTTCTGGCGCTGGCACTGCTCAAACTCGGACCAGTTCTCACCCCGTTCATTATGGGCGGCATCATGGCGTATGCGCTGGAACCCGGGGTCAGGGGAATGACCAAACGGCACATCCCCCGGTTGTTGGCCGTCCTGATCATGGTCAGCATCACTTTACTGGCGGCACTGGCCGTCCTGCTGATTCTGATCCCGATAATTCAGCAGGAGTTCACTCTTATCCGCGAGCGCTTTCCTGGCCTGGTCGCGGCGATTACCGATAATTTCCTGCCCTGGCTTAAAGAGCGCTTCGGTGTTGAGATCAGTCTGAACACCGATGCGTTGCGCGACTGGTTCCGAAACAATGTGAAAGACTTTGGCAATGATGTCGCTGCGGCGGTTTTTTCATATGCCAAGTCGGGCTGGGGTGCAACCTTGCAGATCCTCAGCCTGATATTCCTGGTACCGGTTGTTGCCGTGTTTCTGCTAATGGATTGGGACCACATGGTTGAAGCCTTGCGCGAGCTTGTGCCAACCCGTTGGCGCGAACAAAGCTTTGCGCTGGCTGAAGAAGTCGACGGTGTCTTTGGCCAGTACTTACGAGGACAATTGAAGGTCATGATGGCACTGGCCGTGTTCTATTCCGTTGGCTTATGGATTGCCGGGTTTGAATTGTGGCTCCCGATTGGCGTACTCAGTGGCTTACTGATTGCCGTGCCTTACCTTGGACCGGCGATCAGCCTGGGCTTTGCGCTTATTGATGGCATGCTACAAATGGGGCCGCTACAAGGCCTGATTGCCGTTGGCATCGTGTACGGACTGGGCCAGGTACTCGAGAGTTTTTTCCTCACCCCTCGCCTGGTTGGCGAAAGCATCGGCCTGCACCCAGTAGCGGTTATTTTTTCTTTACTGGCGTTTGGCTCATTATTTGGCTTTGTCGGGGTGGTCGTCGCTCTTCCCCTTGCTGCCATCGTCGCGGTTGCTTTGCGGCGGGTGAAATCGGCCTATCGCGAGAGCGAGTTTTACCACCGGGATCAATAACCTTGAAGAAAACCCGCAAGGTATTGCAACCAAAGTGATGCAACAACTCCCACTGGATTTGATCCAGGCTCCTGCCCCAAGCCTCGATAATTTTGTTGTCGGGCCCAACGCTGAGGCACTGGATGTCATTACTCTGATTGCCAGTGGACAGGCACCGGCGCGCATCGTTTTTCTGAGTGGCCCCGCCGGCAGTGGCAAAACCCATTTGCTGCAGGCCCTGGCAAGCCTGCCCGACTGCGGTCAGTTTGACCAGTCGCCCCCGGCACCGGCCGAACCCCTGAAGACGCTCTGGGTAGCCGACAACATCAGTTCGTTACCTGAGAACCGGTTGCAGGATTTGTTCAACCTGATCAACGCCCTGCGTTCCGAGCCCAACAGTTGCCTGGTCGCAGCTGATATGCAGCGCGCTGCGCAGTTAACCATTCGAGAAGACCTGCGAACGCGGCTGGCTTCCGGCCTGGTCATCGGACTTGAATTGCTCAGTGATGAACAAAAAGCGCACGCGCTTGGCCAGTATGCTCAGGCCAGGGGTTTAAATGCGGCTGACAACGTACTGACCTGGTTGCTGACCCATCAGGACCGCGATATCCGCCATCTGATGGCCTACCTGGACGCGGTCGATCGCTACGCGCTGCAAAACCGTCGCCAATTGACCCTGCCACTGTTGCGCGAATTCGAAAGAAAGCATCGTTCCGGCCCGGCGGCTGATAAAATCGAGACACAATCATGAATCTTGCCCTCTTCGACCTCGACAATACCCTGATCCCAGTAGACAGCGACCATACGTGGTCAGAGTTTCTGGCAAGTATTGGAGTCATCGACGGTGAAGCTCATAATCGTCGGAACGACGATTTTTATGAGCAGTACAAAGCCGGGGTTCTCGTTATTGAAGAATTCCTCAAATTTCAACTGGCACCATTGGCCGCTCACCCGCGCACCGAGCTGGATGCCTGGCACCAGCGCTTTATGACCCAGGCAATCACCCCAAACCTTCACCCCGCTGCTCACGCCCTGGTACAACAACACCAAAATGCTGGCGACCTGTGTGCCATTGTGACCGCAACCAACGAATTTATTACCCGTCCGATTGCCCACGCCTTTGGTATCGAGCATTTGCTGGCCATTGAACTCGAAGTCGTCGACGGACAGTTCACCGGAAGACATAGTGGGGTGCCATCGTTTCGCGAAGGGAAAATCACTCGGACTCGACAATGGCTTGCCGGACTTGGCCACAAGCTCGAAGACTTCGATCAATCCTGGTTCTACAGTGACTCCATCAACGACCTGCCACTAATGGAACTGGTATCCAACCCCGTTGCGACCAACCCAGACCCAAAACTCGCTGAAATTGCATCGGCTCGCAACTGGCCCGTTGTAAACCTGTTCCAGAACCTGGGCAGCGGGTCCGGTCAATGATTCGACAATTCATTGGTCGGATTCTGGGCAGAGGCCCGGCTTCGCAAAACGCCAGTCGCCAGGCCACCGTTTATAAGGGTTCAGAACTTGGTATTGACCCCGGGCAAATATCCCGCGCTGCACAGCAAACCTGCGACGGGCTGCACCAGGCCGGTTTCAAAGCATTTATCGTTGGCGGCGGTGTTCGCGACCTGCTGGCGAACCTGAAACCGAAAGACTTCGACGTCGCTACCGATGCCACGCCTGACGAAGTCGTTAAGTTATTTCGCCGAGCCCGAATCATCGGGCGCCGGTTCCGTATCGTTCACGTAATCTTTGGTCGCGAAGTGATTGAAGTCACCACTTTTCGCGGCGCCCAGGAAAACGCGGAGACCGATGATCACGGCCGCGTTCTGCGCGATAACGTGTGGGGAGACCACGTCCAGGATGCCATGCGGCGTGACTTTACCGTCAACGCCTTGTATTACGACCCAATTGCTGATCAGGTTGTTGACTATCATGACGGCGTGCGCGACATGCGCAAGAAAAAGCTGCGCATGATCGGTGATCCGGAAACCCGATACCGTGAAGATCCGGTACGGATGCTGCGCGTCGTACGTTTTGCCGCCAAACTCGGGTTCGACATAGAGGCCAATACAAAAAAACCCCTCACGGAACTCGCTCCACTGATCTCCAACGTGCCGCAAGCCCGTTTGTTTGAAGAAATTCTAAAATTACTATTGTCAGGAAGTTCTATTGCCTGTCTGCACGAACTACGCGCGGCGGGTCTGCACCAGGGTTTGCTACCACTGCTGGACGTCATTCTTGAGCAACCCGATGGTGAGCGGTTTGTTACCGAAGCGCTAAAGCGCACCGACGAACGAATCGCAGCGGGCAAGGGCGTGTCCCCGGGCTTTCTGTTTGGCACCTTGCTTTGGCAACAAGTCAACGAACGCTGGCAACAAGCGCAAACCGCCGGCGAACACCGCATCCCGGCGCTGATGGCAGCCATCGACTCTGTCCTGGATGAACAAGCCAAGAAACTGGCAATTCAAAAACGGTTCACATCCGATATGCGGGAAATTTGGTCATTGCAACCCCGATTCGAACGCCGCAATGGCCAGGCACCTTTTCGCTTGTTTGAACACATGCGTTTCAGAGCGGCTTACGACTTCCTACTGTTACGCTGCGATACCGGTGAAGTGCCGGCAGAACTTGGCAAGTGGTGGACCGATTTCCAGGAATGCACAGCCGAACAGCGGCGAGACATGGTGGCCAATGCGCCGACATCCGGCCCGAAGCGGCGCAACCGGAGCCGCCGCAGCCGCAATAGCAACAGCGCCAGCAGCCGTACCAGCGGTAACGGAGCACCGGCAGCGGATACCTCAACTGGTTAGCCGCTGGCGATGATTGCCTGCGACAGCACGACCTACCATAACGCCTACATTGGACTCGGGGCGAACCTGGGCAATGCGCAACAGAGCATCCGGGCTGCTATGAACAGCCTGGGCAATGACAGCACTACGGCTGCCTGGTCCGCGTCAAGCCTGTACCGCTCGGCCCCGATTCAGGCTGAAGGGCCCGACTTCATAAATGCTGCAATGTGGATTCGGACATCACTCAAGCCACTGGCCCTTTTGCACCGGCTGCAACAACTGGAACAAGACCACGGACGCCAAAGAACGGTTCAAAACGCGCCGCGCACCCTGGATCTGGATCTGATTCTGTACGATACGCTACAAATGAATAGCCCCGAACTCATCTTGCCTCACCCACGCATGCACAAACGACGTTTTGTTCTCGCGCCGCTGCTCGAGTTATGCGCCGGACTGTGTGTCCCCGGTCTGGGCAAGATCAGCGATTTGCTGGCCGACGTTGCTGGTCAGCCGCTGACCCCTGTTTGCGGGGCGAAGCCATCGACCAGATCAGGGGGCGAACGATGAGCAGTCATGACATCCCGTCACCATTTGATCGCTACCGCCATATCGTTATCGAGGGGCCAATCGGGGTTGGTAAAACTTCGTTAGCGGTGAAATTATCTGAACGCTACGGCGCGGAACAAGTCATGGAAGAACCCGAGGAAAACCCTTTCCTCGAAAAATTCTATCGCGACGGGGCACGCTACGCACTGCCGACCCAACTATTCTTCTTGTTCCAGCGAGTCAATCAACTACGCGATATTGCGCAACGCGATTTATTCTCCAATGCGGTCGTCGGCGACTTTCTTCTGGACAAAGATCCACTATTTGCGCGACTGACGCTGGACGACGATGAACTAGGCCTGTACCAGACCTTGTACGAAAACCTCAGACCACAAGCGCCAACCCCCGATCTTGTTATCTATCTGCAGGCGTCACCGGACATCTTGATCGACCGGGTGAGGCGGCGTGGCCTGCGTATGGAGTCTGGCATCAACGATACTTACCTGCGGGCGCTCGCTGAAGCCTATAGCCGGTTCTTCTATCACTACGATGATGCGCCACTGATGATCGTCAATACCGAACATCTAAACCCCATCGACAATGAATCAGATTTTGATACCCTGCTCCGCCAATTAACCGACTTGAAAGGTCGTCGGGTGTTTTTCAACCAGAACTGAAAAAGCGGGCGCGGGGGTTAACCCCCGCGCCCGCGTTAAACCTGTTCATACGCTTGCCGCTACGTTGCAGCAATCAGGCTTTGACCGCTTCCTTAGTATCGGCATCCGCAACAACGGCAAATCCATCGGGGTTATTGCTTTGCCAGCGCCAGCCATCGGCACACATTGCTTCAATACCTTTCTCAGCCTGCCAGCCGAGCAAGGCTTTTGCATGCGCAGGGTCTGCATAACAAGTGGCGATATCGCCGGCCCGACGCGGGCAAATTTCATAAGGCACCGGATTGCCACTGGCTTTTTCGAAGGCCTTAATCATGTCCAGGACGGAATAACCATTGCCGGTACCCAGGTTCACCGTGAACTCACCTTTGTTCCTGACGGCATAGTCAAGTGCGGCGAGATGACCTTTAGCCAGGTCAACAACGTGAATATAGTCACGCACGCCGGTTCCGTCCGGGGTATCCCAGTCACCGCCAAATACTGAAAGCTTCTTACGGCGCCCCACGGCCACTTGTGACACAAACGGCATCAGATTGTTAGGTATGCCTTGTGGATCTTCGCCAATCAGGCCTGATTCATGCGCCCCAACCGGATTGAAGTAGCGCAGATTGGCAATTGCCCAGTCCGGGTCAGCCAATGCCAGGTCGCGCAAGACAAATTCAATCATCCACTTGGTTCGCCCATACGGGTTTGTCGGGCCCGTCGACGCGCTTTCGGTAATTGGCACTTGCTCAGGGTCGCCATAAACCGTGGCCGACGAACTGAAGACAAAGCGCTTCACGTTGGCTTCCTTCAGGCATTCGAGCAAAGTTGTTGTACCGCTGACGTTGTTATCGTAGTACTCAAGAGGTTTTTCAACGGATTCGCCAACGGCTTTCAGGCCGGCAAAATGCATGACGGCATCGAAAGAATGTGCACGCAACAACTGACGCAGCAAGCTGGCATTTCGAATATCACCCTCGACCACGCCCGGACGATAACCGGTAATCTGCTCAATCCGATTGATCGACTCTGCATTGGAATTACAGAAATTGTCCAGGATAACGGGCTTGTGACCAGCCTCAATCAGTTGCACAACCGTATGCGATCCGATATACCCGGCACCACCGGTAACCAAAACAGTCAGTGAGTCAGTCATTGTTGCTTGCTCCATATTCGCGGGTCGTATCATCTGGATTGACCGGCAAAAAAATTACTCAATCCCGCAGTGTCGCATTACAGCGTACCGAATCCAGCCAGGAGCAGGCTCACCGGTCGCAGTGGCCGGAAAATCGGTCGCAGACGGCCACAATACTGCCCCCAAACGGTCTGAATCGCAGTAAACCGGCAATCGGTCAATGCAATTCAACGGCTGGCCGGGAGTTGCCTGCGGCCGGAAACCGTCATCCAGTGTGCCGCACACTGCGCGGCGACGTCTACCTGATTGCCACCCACCATCAGATAACGGCGTCTCGGGTTTTCGGGGTGTTGGGGGTCTCGGGTGTCAGCCAATAGGCCTGATCAGCCCTGATGCCGTGGGGTGATGCATTGTCTCGAAATTGTCATGGTCATCGCCCATTTCATCGCCCATTGTCACGCGACCGTCAAATTTGAGTCATATCCTCTGACCTGCGGCAGAATGATACTGCCGTTAACTTCCCCGAATGAATCTAAGCGAAACTATCGGACAATACCGACGTGAACGAACGCATCCTGATTGTGGAAGACGAGCCAGCCATTAGTGAACTGGTTGCGGTCAACCTGCGTCACGCCGGCTACCAGATATCCGAAGCGGCTGATGCCCGGGGAGCAATGGTGATACTCGATCAGCACAAACCAGATCTGATTGTGCTGGACTGGATGCTGCCTGATATGTCCGGGCTCGACCTGGCCAAACGCCTGCGGGCGTCAGATGCCTACCGCCGGATCGCTATTATTATGCTAACCGCCCGCGCGCAAGAGGGTGACAAGTTGCAAGGCTTTGACATAGGCGTTGATGATTACATGACCAAACCGTTCTCGCCTCGAGAACTGACGGCCCGGGTTAAGGCAGTACTGCGGCGCAACACTGGCGCGGACAGCGATTCTGAAACTGGTGATACAGGGCCACTCGAGCTGGCCGGATTGCGACTCGAGCGCAATACCCACCGGGTTTTTTCGGGCAATGAACCGGTGGAGCTCAGCCCGACTGAATTCAAGCTGCTGGCCTACTTTATGTCGAACCCCGAACGGGTAATGTCCCGTGGCAAATTGCTCGATTCCGTCTGGGGAAACAGTGCGGATATAGAAGAGCGAACCGTTGATGTCCATATCCGACGATTGCGACTGGCACTACGACCAAGCGGCGCAGACCAGTCAATTCAGACCGTTCGCGGGGGCGGCTACCGGTTCAGCGCAAGCTGAAGTCGCCAATCATCGTGCCAATCCGCAATCCCACTGCCCCGCAAAACCTTGCAAGACATACGCGAACCCGGATCCAAGTCATAATCAGCTAATGATCTGGTTTCGCAATGCTCTCGTTCTCGCCATCGGCATCGCTGGCGCCACCGTTTTATACGTGGCTGGACTAGAATTTTCTGCGCTTGCCTGGCTCGGATTGTGGTTTGCCGGATTCATGGCTTATCAGTCATTTTTTGCCCACAAGCTGCAAACCTGGCTAGCCGACCCAAATAGTCATCCGGTTCCTACCGGACACGGTTACTGGGGCGAAATGTTTGATGGTATGTCACGGTTTGTCAGCGGCGAGGCCAATGTACGTAGTGATCTGGCTGCGGATATCGAGCGCACCCGGGCTTTGGTTGACCAGCTACCCAACGGCTTAATGCTCCTTGGGAAAAACAATGTTTTAAATTGGCATAACCGGGCGGCCGGACAATTACACGGGGTATTAACCATTGGCCGACCCATTGAACAATTTATTCGCCAGCCAGAGTTCACCCGTTACCTTAGAGCCAATGATTTTGATGTGCCGCTGCGTTGTGAACTTCTTGCCAGACCCGGCCGCACCTTCGAGATTCGAATTCACGACCTCAATGACGGGTCACGAGTAATCATTAGCCGCGACATTACCGAACAAGCCAGGCTTGATACGATGCGCGATGAATTCATTGCCAACGTCTCTCATGAAATCCGAACACCGGTCACGGTGATCGGCGGGTTTGCCGAGACAATGCTCGACCTTGACCTTGAAAAAGAAAAACAAGTTGAGTATCTGAACGCAATACTAAAGCACAGTCATACCATGCAAAGCCTGGTTGCCGACTTACTCACCCTGTCATCTCTGGAAGCAGGAATTGACGGTGTCAGTGATGATTTAATCGACTTGCAAGCCTTATTTGATGTTCTGGCAGCGGAAACCCGCGATTTATCCGGCGGCAAACACCAGATTCTTGCGCAAGCCCCGGAAAGCCTGACCCTGGTTGGAAGTCGCACTGAAATTGAAAGTGCCGTCCGCAACCTGCTAACCAATGCGGTTCGTTACACCCCCGAAGGCGGGGAAATCCGGCTCGGCTGGGTAGACCTTGATCACGGTGGTCAGGTGACGGTCACCGATACCGGTATTGGTATTTCACCGGAACACCTGCCTCAGCTAACGCAGCGCTTTTACCGGGTGGACCGTGCGCGCTCCCGCTCAACTGGAGGAACCGGTCTGGGCCTGGCGATTGTCAAACGGATTGCCTCACGCCACAACGCAAGCCTGAATGTTGCCAGTAAGGTCGGGCAAGGCAGCACATTCTCGCTGACCTTCCCAAGCACCCGCGTTCGGCGCCCGGCCTAAGCGTCCGGTTCAGGCGTCCACTTGATCAACCAACAATCGATCAGGCCATTAATATTTGCCAGGCAACAGCAGCCTGAGCGAGGAAGCCAACAAAAAAAGTCAGCGTTCTGGCCAGCGGTAACTTCATTGTGTAAGCAAGAGCATGGCCAACCCGAGCCCAGAAAAACACTACTGCGGCGGTCGCTATTGTCTCGTTGCTGATACCCATGGCATGGGCTACCAATACCAGAACCCCAAAAACAACCAGGTTATCTATCCCGTTTTTGTGCGCTTTCATGAGGCGCTGTGCCCACGCCGATTGGGGTTTCGGATTCGAAGGGTATCCGATTGCGTCCAGCAAGCCGCCGGTCATTATTCGGTCAAGCACGTAAGGCAGCCACAAAATGCCGGTCAGCGCGGCGGTCAACCCCAGGTAATACAGCTCGGCTTTCATCATCACTCTCCTCTAATTATCGTCGGGGTAGTACCGTAACAATAATCAGAAAATATCGGAACAAAAATTCTTTGAAAAGATGATTTGGGAATAGCAAAAATTGAGGATGGCCGAACGCCACAGTTGCGTGTGGCGCCAGCATAAGCTTTGCCACGCTAGCTTTTGTCTTCGTTTTTTCCCTGCAAGACACTGCGCCGATGACGCGGGTCAACGCCTTCCACGACAGTGACAACGTATTCACCAACATTCTTGGCGTGATCACCAACCCGCTCGATTGACTGAACAATGAAAATCAACTTCAGGCACTCGACCACAGAATCGCGGTTCTCGCTCATGGCAACCAGTAAATCAGCGGTTAGCTCGTCGCGCAGTTTATCAACATCTTTGTCTCGAGCCAGCAGCGGCGCACTGGCCTGGGCATTTTGCTGCACGTAGGCATCAGTCCCCGTTCGAAGCATCTCACACACCATCGATGCCATTTGGTCGATACGTTCCATATTGATTGGCAAAGTGCGTCCGCGCAGATCCCGGGCCGCGTAGGCAATTTTCTTTGCCTCATCACCAATACGTTCGAAGTCGCTGTTCATGTGCAGCACAGCAATAATCTCACGCAGATCGACCGCAATAGGCTGCAACTTGGCAATCATCTGGTGGCAGCGCAAATCGGTTTCAACATGCATCCGATTGACTTCCGCTTCATCATGCAGCACCTGGGTAACAAGTTCCAGGTCTCCTTCGCGCACCGCCTCAACCGCCTTAAGGAATTGTTGCTCCACCAGACCAGCCATCGTGGTCGCGGCTGTTCGCAGCGCTTCCAGATCGGTGTCAAATTGCGTAATCGTATGTGTTTGATGTTCCATCATATGCCCCGGGTTAACCAAAGCGACCGGTTATGTAGTCTTCGGTCTCTTTCTTGGCTGGCTTAACAAACAACTCGTCGGTTTTACCAAACTCAACCAATTCGCCCAAATACATATAGGCGGTGTAATCCGAAATTCTTGCTGCCTGTTGCATGTTATGCGTGACGATTGCGATTGTGTAGTCCTTCTTTAGTTCGTGCACCAATTCTTCGACTTTCGCCGTAGAAATCGGGTCGAGCGCACTGGTTGGTTCGTCCAAAAGCAACACCTCGGGTTTTACTGCAACCATCCGGGCAATACACAGGCGCTGCTGCTGCCCGCCAGACAAACTCAACCCACTCTGATTGAGCTTGTCTTTGACCTCATCCCACAAAGCCGCCTGCTTTAGCGCCCACTCGACGCGTTCACGCATTTGCTGACCCGACAGAGAATCGTACAAGCGCACCCCAAAAGCAATGTTCTCAAAAATTGTCATCGGAAACGGGGTTGGCTTCTGAAACACCATACCAACCTTAGCACGCAACATATTGAGATCTTGCTTTTTGGCAAGAACGTTATCACCACGGAAAATAATTTCCCCTTCTGCTCGTTGGTTTGGGTATAAATCGAACATCCGGTTGAAAGTGCGTAGCAAGGTCGACTTGCCACATCCTGACGGTCCAATAAACGCTGTAACCTTGTTCCGGACCAGGGTCAGGGATACGTCTTTGAGCGCCCGAAAATCACCGTAAAAAAAGTTTAGATCACGCACTTGCATTACCGGCGTCTCACCGGCCAGCAGGTCAGGCTTACTCATGCTATCCATAGCGCTTGTTCACTTGCCACCCAAATGGTCTATTCGCACCGTTAATCACGAACTTTATCGCGAAATACGGTGCGCGCAATTATGTTGATCGTCAGAACGATAAGCGCAATCAATGCCGCTCCGCCCCAGGCCAGTTCCTGCCAGCTCGCGTACGGGCTGAGTGCAAAATTGTAAATAACCACCGGCAGATTCGCCATTGGCTTGCTCATATCGGTCGAGAAAAACTGGTTATTCAGTGCGGTAAACAGCAATGGCGCCGTCTCACCGATAATACGGGCAACTGCCAGCAAAATGCCGGTAACAATTCCCCCTTTAACTGCACGCAATGCGATGGAAACGTTAACCTTCCAGCGCGGGGCTCCCAGTGCAAATGCCGCTTCCCGCAAACCACCGGGAACCAGGTTCAACATGTTCTCCGTCGTGCGAACAATAACCGGTACGGCAATCAGAGTCAGAGCCAGCGAGCCAGCCCACCCGGAGAACTGCCTGAACGTAGCCACCGCAATTGCATACACAAATAAGCCGATTACGATAGAAGGCGCCGACAACATGATGTCGTTCACAAACCGGGTAATGGCAGCAAACCGGGACTTTTGCCCGTATTCAGCCAGGTAAATGCCGGCCAGAACACCAATCGGTGTGGCCACCAGGGTTGATACCGCAACCATCATCAGGCTGCCCACAATGGCATTGGCCAGACCACCCCCGTCGGTTCCTGGCGCCGGGGTCGACTCGACAAACAAGTTGGCGCTAAACGCTGACAATCCGTTATAAAACAGCGTCCACAGAATCCACGCCAGTGCGGCCAGGCCAATTGCCATGGCCAGCGAAGAAAAGCACAGCCCGATACGGTTGGTCCACAGACGGCGCTGGTAACGAGTCGTCATCAGACACCCTGCCTGCGAGTGCCGCGATCGGTTAACCACTTGGCAATACTGAGGACAACAAAGGTGATTGCAAACAGAATCAACGCCAGGGCATATAAAGACGGGATGTGCAGATCGGGGTCGGCTTCGGCAAATTCATTGGCCAGGGTTGATGCAATGGAGTTACCCGGCGCGAACAAACTGGTCGATAAGCGATTCGCATTACCGATAACAAAGGTGACGGCCATTGTTTCACCCAGGGCCCTGCCCAGGCCCAGCATAATGCCGCCGATGACCCCTACGCGGGTATACGGTACAACTACATAGCGAATCACTTCGAAAGTTGTGCAACCTATACCGTAGGCAGACTCCTTTAATACGGGTGGTACGGTCTCAAAGACATCACGCATCACCGAAGCAATGAACGGAATCACCATCAGCGCCAAAACAATGCCGGCGGTAAATACACCAACCCCCAGGGGCACACCGGCAAACAGAAAAAACCCGGTATCGGCCAGCCAGGGCTGTACGTAGTCTTGCAGCAACGGCGCCAGGATGAACAAACCCCAGATACCGTAAATAATTGACGGCACTCCAGCCAGCAATTCGATTGCCGTACCCAGTGGCCGACGCAGTACAACCGGGCATGTCTCGGTTAGGAATACTGCAATGCCGAAGCTGATTGGCACCGCAATCACCAGGGCAATAGCTGAAGTCACCAGGGTACCAACAATGGCAATGACCGCGCCGTATTCGTCGTCAGCAGGGCTCCAGGTGGTACCCCACAGGAACCCTGGTCCAAACTCCTCAAGTGCCGGCCACGCCTCGTACACCAGGGAGCCGATAATGCCGGCAAGCGCCAGTAAAACCAGGATCGCGAACATCAGCGTTACCCCGGCGAACAATCGATCCTGCAGAGCAAATCGGCGCACCCGAGCCAGCATCTGGGCCGGATCGCCACCAGCCTCGCTGGCTGTCGCTGAACTAAGGGTTTGCTCTGACATAGAGTCCTTCGTGAAACTGGTTGCTTCGCGGTTCATGCCGCCTGGCTGGATCGCCTGGCTCGCTCGCCTGACTTGACCGAATGCCGACCGCCATCAACAAACAAAAATCCGAACCATCGCGTGATCGTTCGGATTGTACTGTGCCAGCTGGCCTGACTAATTTCAGGCCAGCCTGCCAATTAAACCACTGGCTTACACCAACTGCTTATTTTGAAGGCAATACCGGCGAGCCGCTGCCATCTACAATTTCTTTCCACGCTGCCTGGACGAGAGCAACGGTTTCTTTGGGCAATGGCACGTAGTCAAGCGCCAGCGCAAGTTCCTGGCCCTCGTTCAGAGCCCAGCGGAAGAACTTCAGTGCTTCGGCCGACTGTTCAGGCTGCTCTGGTTTGCGATACATCAGAATAAATGATGCTGATGTAATCGGCCAGGCATCGTCTGCACCCTGGTTATTCAGCGAGATACCAAACCCAGGTTCGGCACTCCAATCAGCACCTGCCGCAGCAGCAGCAAAACTGGATGCGTCCGGTTGAACAGACTTTCCGGCTTTGTTCAACATGCCAGCGTGCAACATTTCGTTTTGTTTAGCGTATGCGTACTCAACATATCCAATTGAGTTTTTCAGCTTTAATACGTTGGCAGCAACACCTGCGTTGCCTTTGCCGCCAATTCCGGTCGGCCAGTTCACTGTCTTGCCAGCACCAACGGCGTCTTTAAACCCTGGATCGACATCCGCCAGAAAAGTGGTGAATCCGGCCGTTGTTCCTGAGGAGTCAGACCGGTAGACAACAGTAATTGGATTTGATGGCAGTGATACACCATTGTTAAGGCTTTTTATGGCTGAATCATCCCACTTCTTGATTTTGCCGCTGAATATCGCCGCCAGGGTCTTGCCGTCCAGAGTTAACTGTCCAGGCGTCACACCTTCGAGATTCACAACCGGCACGATACCGCCAATGACTGCCGGAAATTGCAGTAAATCGCTTCGCTTAAGTTGCTTACCAGTCATTGGCGCATCAGTTGCCCCAAAGTCGACTGTTTTCACCTTGATCTGCTTGATGCCACCGCCGGACCCGATGGCCTGGTAGTTGAGCTGATTGCCGGTTTTTTCTTTGTAAACCTCTGCCCATTTGGAATAAACAGGTGCCGGGAACGTAGCCCCCGCACCGGTAATGTCGGCGGCAACGGCCGGCGCAGCAAAAGCCGTGGCGGCCGCTATAAGACCCATAGTTCGTTGCAGACGATGCATAACAAATTAACTCCATTCAAGTGACTTCATCATTTGACTGGACGATACTGACCTTATATGACAAAACAATGACAACCCGCTTGGGTCAACCGCCAAAAACCCTGTAACCATTTGATTTATAGAATTAATTCTTTAATTATCTCTTCCGAAGCACCCATATGACAGTAGAGTTTTTTGATGACAGACATGTGACAGCGCTGGAATTCGGCACAAACACGCACCGACACCCCGCGACGAGTCGGCTCGACCTGCGTAGGCAGTCGAGAATGGTCTCTTATCTGGTTTTCGAGATTAGCGCCGGATGATTTCGACCAGCGACACCCGTAATTGGTCGTCGCTCATTTGGTCCAGAGGTAAAGACAACAACTGAAGCATTCGATAACTGATTGCCTGACGGGTCAATTCGAACGCAGCACGCTTGGCGTTATCACCGCCGATAGCATTCGAAGGGTCTGGGTATCCCCAATGGACTTGTACCGGGCTTCCTGGCCAATAAGGACAAGTTTCTGCAGCGGCATTATCACAGACAGTAATAACGGCACGCATCACCGGCCCACCATCTCGGGAAAATTCGTCCCAGTTTTTGCTTTTGAAATCCACCGTACTGACGCCCGCATCTTCCAGAACATCAATAGCAAACGGATTGATTTTCCCGCTTGGAGAACTACCCGCGCTGTAGGCACGTACATTCTTTTGGTGTTCGGCGGCGAGGTGATTGAGCATCGCCTCGGCGAGAATACTTCGGGCAGAATTATGGGTACAAAGAATAAGGAAATTGGTAGTCATATCAGATAAAGAGTCACACGAAAAGATGACGGTTTGGCATCAAATAGACGAATACTGGCAACAATTCTCCAATAAGGAAACCCGAAAATTTACTGCATATCGCCATCATCTTTTCGACTTGAAACTATTTACCCGGATAAATAGGTATTGTCTTGTGACGCGCTATCAGGCAACTCCAATTTCGCCGCCATCAGCACGACTAATAGCAACCGTCGCTGCCCGCGGACGGAGAGTCACGCCTTCGGGGGTTTCCTGGGCTGCGTTTGACGAATACGGCCAATTGCCCGGATGCTGGATATTGACAAAGCAAGTCTTGTTGTCAGGTGTAAACGTGACACCAGTGACTTCACATCCATTCGGGCCGACGAAGAAGCGCCTCAATTCAACCTGGTTTTCCGAGGTGATAGTCGCCAAAGATCCATCCGCATTGGTCAGCTGGCTAGGTACAACGGCTAGCATTTGGTCGTTTGTATAGCCGGCCACCTCTGCCGCGCCGTTATCGGTTTGAATCCACAAAATGCCGCGCTTATCAAACGCCAGACCGTCCGGGCTGGCGAACTGGTTTAATGCCTGTAAACCAGAGATGTTGACGTCAGCCGGCGCGTCAGCGTAAGAGCCGAACACAAAAATATCCCAATTGAACGCGGTGGGGTTGTCCGACTCTATCCAGCGGATGATATGACCATTGGCATTTTCGGCACGCGGATTCGCGGCATCGGCCGGGTTGCGCGAATTTGGATCAGCGGCGCTAACCGAGCCGTCGGTGCCGCGACGCGTGTTGTTGGTCAGCGTAAAGTAAACAGCGCCTGTTTCCGGGTCAACTGCACCCCATTCGGGGCGATCCATTGGCGTCGCGCCAACAAGATCAGCGGCGACGACTGTATTGATAATTATCTGATACTGCGTATTAAATTGTGCCAGTGCCGGGTTGCTGGTGGTCAATGGCTCCCAGGTTCCTGTGCCGTCTTCGTTAAAGCGTGCAACGTATAAGGTGCCGTTATCCATATATTTTGCCCCGGTAGCCAACCGGTCAGCCGGATCAAGGTCAGCCGGGTCCCACGATGCCGCCGATACAAACTTGTAGATGTACTCGCCGCGACCGTCGTGCCCGGAATAAAACACCACCGGTTCACCGGCGACCAACCGCCCAGGCACGCAACCCTCGTGGCGGAATCGCCCAAGGGCCGACCGTTTAACCGCGATAGATTCGGCAGTATACGGGTCGATTTCGACGATGTAGCCGTGCCCGTTTGGCTCGTTGCGATAGTCAAAGGCCGCGCTGTTTTCCCCGGGAGTCGAGTCGAATCGGGCAAACTCATCATCAACCTCGGTTGCATCGCCGGCAAGATCTTCCCATCCATAACGCGTACCTTCGTCTTCAATGCCGATACGGATCTGATCCGCAGTCTGCTCGCCTTTGTTAACGAAGTAGCCCGGCCAGTTTTCTTCGCAAGTCAGGTAGGTACCCCAGGGGGTGTAACCGTTACCACAGTTGTTCAATGTACCGCGGACTCTGGCACCATCAGGAGAAAACTTGGTAACCAGTAAACCACAGCCGGCCACTGGTCCGGAAACTTTCATCTCTGACCCACCGGTATAGCGGCGGTTGAGCGGATCGTCGAGAACGACGCGCCACTGTCCAGCCCGATCACGCTTAACGCGGACCACGCTAACACCGTGCGAAATGATCTCCTTACGAATTTCATCAACAACATTGCGCTTGCCAGTCGCTTCATCGCGAGTCGGCCCATCGGGATGCAATGCATTCTGGTCAATATACTCGTGATTGATCACGAGGATGCCGTCTTGTGCGTTGCCATCAACAGGAAAATAATAGATGCCGTCGTGATGCATGCCGATTGCATGCGACAACTCTTCGCTCGTATTCGTGCCGTCAGCAAGCCACGCACAGCCGTTGTCTTTCAGCGGGTCACCCCACGGAGCCAACGTTTGGGCAATATAGCCAGCCGGAACAACAACGGCATCAGTAAGCGACCCTGGAATCGAATCGAAGCCAAGCGTTACTGAAGATAAATTTCCCGGCGGCACCACCGATTCAGCTCTGTCGCTGGCAACAGTTGAGGTATTGTCGATATCGTTCGACCCACAGGCTGCCAGCATGCTGCCAAGCATCGTGGCAGAAGCCATCCCCAGTCCTCCGCGTAATATCGAACGTCGACTCATCGACTTTTCCAGAATCGCAGAAAAGGGCTCATTGCCCGACTTGTTATGGAGTCGCGGATCGAAGGTTGCGTTACTCATGATTGTTTGGTTTCCCTGGTTGAGTTTTTTTGAAACTTGAATTTGAGTTTGCTTCGCACCTAACGTTAAGAACTAAATATGACGCCGATATTACTTAGTCAAAATTATTCGATACAAACCATTCGATTCGAATCACTAGAGCCGAACTGTTCACCAGCAAGAATTGCAGCAGCTCATGCTCGCCCTCAGGTAACAACTCGCAGTAAACTGCATCGAACGCATCAGACCGATGCACCCCGGCAACCAAAAGGAGACTCTCATGGCAATTTATGAACTGCGTACTTACGACGTTATCGTCGGAAAAATGTCTGAAGTAATTGATTTATATAAAAACTACGGATACCCAGCCTTGCAAAAAGGCGGCTTTGACAAGAACCTGGTGGGTTATTTTGTTGGGGACGTCGGCGCAATCAACCAGCTAGTCCATATCTGGAAGTTCGACGACCCCAACGCCCGCGATGCATTCTGGAAACGCTTGTTTGCTGATGACGACTTTATGGCCTTTGCCGGAAAACTACGTCCAAACGTCAAGAACCAGCAGAATAAGTTGATGAATGCAGCACCCTGGGGCTCCCACCCGTGAACTTGTTCAGACTGACCAACCGATAAACGGATACACGCAACAAGGGGGCGCCCTACAACGGTGTTTTTATCGGTCATTTCCCTGGCCTGTCGGGCTGGCACCAGGAACGATTAGATTCGTTTGTCAGCCAGCCCCCAGGAGTTCATCGCCGTGCGACGCACGACCGCCGTCGAATCACCCGACAACGCCTTTATGGGCGCTTGTTGTAAGTCGCTGGAATCAGCGTAGCAATTGCGCGAGCGTCTAACCAGAACAACAAAGGGCCGCTAAAGCGACGGTTCGGTTTGATTTATCTGTTCTCGGAAATCGCGACCGATCAATACTACCCAAATACACCAGTAACGTAGTCTTCTGTTAACTGATGAACAGGGGCACTAAATACTTGTTTGGTCTCGCCGATCTCGATTAAGTCGCCCAGGTGAAAATATGCGGTCCGGTCAGAAACCCGAGCCGCCTGTTGCATAGAATGGGTAACAATGGCGATCGAAAACTGATCGCGTAACTCAAGCATCAACTCTTCAACTTTAGCCGTCGAAATAGGATCCAGCGCGGAGCATGGCTCATCCATGAGCAAAACTTCGGGTTCCACCGCAATTGCGCGGGCAATACATAAGCGTTGCTGCTGGCCACCGGACAATCCGTTTCCGGGCTGACTCAGCCGGTCTTTCGCCTCATCCCATAAGCCGGCGCGGCGCAAACTCGACTCAACAATAATGTCAAGATCAGCCTTAGTTGTCGCCAGACGATGAATTCTGGGGCCAAATGCCACGTTCTCCCAGATGGACTTCGGAAACGGATTCGGCTTCTGAAAGACCATACCCACTCTGGCGCGCAGCGGCACGACATCGATATCCGGGTGATTGACGTCTTCCCCATCAAGCATAATAGTGCCCGTCACCCGGCAGCCTTCGATCGTGTCGTTCATCCGGTTCATACAGCGTAGAAAGGTGCTCTTTCCGCAACCGGATGGGCCAATCATCGCCAGGATTTCATGGCGCCCAATATCAAGATCGATTCCCTTGATTGCATGTGATTCACCGTAGTAAACGTTGATACCAGTTGCTCGGATTGCAGGCTTGCCTACCCGGGGATCACCAACCGTTGTCCGCGATTCACGATCCACGGTCGCGGTATGACGCAATAGTTCAACACTATCCTTCTTTTTAGCACCGGCAACCAACGCTTTAGCCATACCAGGCGGCATTGCGCTACCGTGATCGGGGTTGGAGTTGGAGTTGGGGTTCTGACTGGTGTTCATTAATCGTTCCCTGGTTGTTTATGGTTACGGCTACCAGCGCCGCTCGAATTGACGGCGCAACAGCACAGCCAATGCATTCATCAAAATAAGAAATATCAACAGAACAAGAATCGCGCCGGATGTGCGCTCGACGAACGCGCGTTCCGGGCTGTCAGCCCACAGGTAAATCTGCACCGGGAGGGCGGTCGCCGAATCAGTAAATCCCTGGGGAACATCGACAATAAAAGCAACCATCCCAATCATGAGCAATGGCGCTGTTTCACCCAACGCCTGAGCCATACCAATGATGGTTCCGGTTAGCATCCCGGGCATCGCCAATGGCAGAACATGAAACAAAATAGTCTGCATCGGTGATGCACCGATTCCAAGAGCAGCCTGACGGATCGACGGAGGTACGGCCTTAAGTGCCGCTCGACTAGCGATAATAATTGTCGGCAATGTCATCAAGGTTAACACCAGGCCACCAACCAACGGTATTGACCGATGCATTCCAAACAAATTGATGAATACAGCCAGACCAAGCAATCCGAATACGATTGATGGTACCGCCGCGAGGTTATTGATATTCACCTCAATTATGTCAGTCAATCGATTCTTGGGCGCAAACTCTTCCAGATAAATTGCTGCCGCCACGCCAAGCGGAAATGACAATGCCAGGGTAACGATCAAAGTGTAAAACGACCCCATCGAAGCCCCCCATATACCTGCTTGTTCCGGGTCTCGAGAGTCACCCGCGGTAAAGAATGTTGTATTGAAATGACTGGCAATCCGACCTTCGGCCTGCAGTTTATCCAGCCACTTAATTTTGTAGTCTTTGACCCGCCGGTCAGCTTCATCTGTTTCCCGGGAGATATGTCCTTTCAGGAACATGTCGGCTTCATCATCGATGGCCGCAGCAACAACCACGGTCTGACCGATCAGATCTGGATTAGCCAACACACGATCACGAAGATCAAACTGGGCACCGGAGCTGACCAAACCAGCCAGTTCGCGCTTCTCGCGACGATCTGTCACCTCTGGAAACAACGCGTAAGTCGCTTTTTTTATAAGCACGCCGTAATCGGCAGCGGCCAGAGCTTTGGGGTCGCGTTTACCCTCTGGGTCGAGTGCTTTTTCGTCAAGCGGGACTTCAATCAGGATTTCATAATTCCAGAATGCGCTATATCCTTTGAGCGTAATCGAGCCGATTAACAGCACCAGGAAAAGCAATCCCAGGCAAACAGCCCCAAAACCCAGCGCCTTGAATCGTTTTTCAGCTGCGTACCGGACAGCCAGCCCGCGCCGCACTTTGTCGACGGTTAACTCGGAACGGCTTTGGGGGTCAAGGCCACCATTGGTTGTCATTGTTGCGTCAGTCATATTGTTCCCGGTATCTCCGTACGATATGCAAAGCAATCACATTAAGTACCAGCGTCACCAAAAACAGTATTAAGCCCAGCGCAAAAGCCGCTAGTGTTTTTGCGCTGTCAAACTCCTGGTCGCCAACAAGCAGAGTCACAATCTGTACCGTAACCGTTGTCACCGCATCCAGGGGATTGACCGTGAGATTGGCGGCCAGACCCGCTGCCATCACCACAATCATGGTTTCTCCGATCGCGCGCGACAGCGCCAGCAAAATACTGCCAACCACTCCAGGTAGCGCCGCCGGTAACACGACTTTTCGAATAGTTTCTGACTTGGTTGCCCCCATTCCAAACGAGCCGTCACGCAGCGCCTGAGGAACGGCGTTAATGACATCGTCCGATAATGACGACACAAACGGAATAATCATGACCCCCATTACCAAACCCGCGGCCAATGCACTTTCGGAGGCGACATTCAGGCCAAGCGACTCACCCGTATTCCTAATCCAGGGCGCAACGGTCAACGCAGCAAAAAATCCGTAAACCACGGTTGGAATGCCAGCCAGTATCTCCAACAACGGCTTGACGACTGCCCGCAACCGGCGCGAACCGTATTCCGACAGGTAAATTGCTGACATCAGCCCGATCGGAACCGCAACACACATTGCGATAAACGAAATCAACATTGTTCCGACAAACAGTGGAATCGCACCAAAGGTACCGGACGAGCCGACCTGATCGGCCCGAAGCGCAGTTTGCGGGCTCCATTGAAGCCCGAAGACGAAATCACTAAACGGCACTTTCGCGAAAAATCGCAGTGCTTCAAACAACACAGAAAATACAATGCCAACCGTGGTCAGAATCGCAATACTTGAACAAGTAATTAGCCCAATTTCGATGATGCGTTCGACGACGCTTCGAGCTCGCTGTGCGGCGTGAATGCGACTAAGCATCCACGCGCCAAGTCCCACGGAAAGCACCAGAACCAGAATCGCCTGGGCAACCCGGCTGGTCGCCAGCAGTCCGCGATACTGATCGGCGGCCACTTCGAGTTCCGGTGACAAACTTTGACTCGTGATGCCGCCACCCACATGGTTTCGGACATCATTGATTGCCAGACCAAGCTTATCAGCAGGCATTTGCGCAATATCCGCTGGCAGTGAAGTGACAACTATCTGGGTAACTATTGATGTTTCGAATACAGACCACAACCCCAGTAACATCAGTGCTGGAACAGCGCACCAGAACGCCACGTATAACCCGTAATAAACTGGCAATGACTGCAACCGTCGAACGTCACCGCCAACTACCCGCATTGCCCGTTGACGCCCGAACACATAGGCGAAGCTCGATATGACCAGAAGAAACAGCAACAAGGTGCTGGATGACATAACGCTATTCCGATTTTCCGAATTCAATAACTTGTATTGAGGCCTAACCGTGTTGAATCGACATCAATGGTGGGCTCTGACGACAAAAAGGGGGCCTGCCCCCTTTTGTCCGAACTTAAATATGTCAAAAATTACTTCGCTGACATCGGCATCATTTGTGTTGCATCAGAAAAAACCTTCTTGCGATCAGCCGTCGGCAGGGGAATCAGGCCGCGATCAGACAGATAACCACCTTCACCAAACGCCTTTTCGCTGACAAATTCAGCAACGAACTCTTTCAGGCCAGGAATCACGCCAACATGTGCGCTCTTTACGTAAAAGAACAGCGGACGGGACACCTTGTAGTCACCCGAGGCGATGGTTTCAAACTCAGGCTTGACCCCTTCGATCTGGACACCTTTGATCTTGTCCAGGTTTTGGTCCAGGAAGCTGTATCCAAAGATTCCGAGGGCACCGGGGTTAGCGTCCAGCTTTTGAACGATCAGATTGTCGTTTTCACCGGCTTCTACGAATGCACCATCTTCACGCATTTCATGGCAATAGGCTGTAACCTTCTTTTTGTCCATGCCCTTGAACACAGGGTAACCCTTGCAACCTTTTTCCATTACCAACTCAAGAAACGCGTCCCGAGTGCCCGAGGTGGGCGGTGGGCCAAGCACTTCAATTTTGGTGGCCGGCAATCTGGCGTTTATTTCTTTCCAGGTTTTGTATGGATTTGCGATCAATTGAGTCCCGCTTTGATCGGGAACCATTTTGGCCAGCGCCCAATACAGTTCGCGGCGTGACAGTTCCATATCGGGGGCCGCCTTACTGTGGCCAAGGGTAATTCCGTCGTAACCTATTTTTACTTCGGTAATGTCTTTGACGCCATTCGCTGCGCATTTCTCGATTTCTGATGACTTAATTGCACGCGATGCGTTGGTGATGTCCGGGTACTGAACGCCAACGCCTGAACAGAACAACTTCAAGCCGCCACCCGAACCAGTTGACTCGATTTTTGGGGTCTTAAAATTCGTCAGCTTGCCAAACTGCTCAGCAACAACGGTTGCAAACGGATAAACGGTAGATGAACCAACAATGCTGATCTGGTCACGCGATTGCGCAGATGCAGTGGCAGCCGTCGCTAGCAGTGTAGCGGCAGCGATAATCTGTACAGAATTTTTCATGGGTTTCTCCCTAACTGAATTTAATGGTGGCGCCGATACATACATGCACACCGGCTGAGCATTAGCGCCTGGGGGAATCCTAGAAAAATAGTGTGACCGATTTATGACAGGTTAGAATATTCTGATGGTCGCAGCGCAATCCTGCCTACCTGTATTGGAAGGGCCAAAATCGATGACAAACCCAATG
>JBAUID010000250.1:0-3819 GCA_049680625.1 Burkholderiaceae bacterium
CCCTCGCAATGGGTGACCCCGCCGGCATCAGCCCCGAGCTGACGGCCCGGCTGGTTGCCGATCCTGAAATCCGCAACCGTGTGCGACTCCTGGTGATTGGTGACCGCCGGGTTTTGGCCATGGGGGCATCAGATGCAGGGGTCAACGCAGATCTGCCAGGCCTGAACCCATCCGACTATGCTTACCCAGCCAACTATCAACAACTCACTGACCACAGCTTGTTGGATCTTGGTCACTTAGATCCAGCTCAGATTCAGCGAGCCACGGTGTCACTTGCCGGAGGCCGGTTTGCACTGACAAACTTTCTTACGGCGTTGCAAACGGCAGCAGCATCTGGTGCGGATGCCGTGTGTTTCACCCCGTTTAACAAACAGGCGATGCGACTGGCCCGGCCGGGTTACGACGATGAAATCGGCGTAATTACCGAAGCCCTCCAGGCTGAGACCGATGGCCGCGAATTTAATATTCTCGACTCGCTGTGGAACGCCCGGGTGACATCACATATTGCCCTGAAAGATGTTGCCGGCGCGCTGAACTCGGCGCGGATTTGTGAAGCCGCTGTTCTTGCCGACCGCTGCATGCGTGAGGCCGGTTTTGATGCGCCCAGAATAGCAATTGCCGCCCTCAATCCGCATGCGGGTGACGGTGGTGCTTTCGGCCGGGAAGAAATTGACCTGATTCAGCCGGCGATTGAGCAAATGCAGGCTCAGGGAATTTCTGCGGTTGGCCCAGTTCCAGCTGACACTGTTTTTGTCCGGGCCAGGAAAGGCGAATTTGATGCCGTACTGACCATGTTTCATGATCAGGGCCAAATCGCAATGAAACTACTGGGCTTTGAGCGCGGGGTGACATTCCTGGGTGGTTATCGGGTACCCATTCTTACCCCGGCACATGGCACGGCTTACGATATCGCCGGCAAGGGCATTGCCGACCCCAAAGCCAGCCGAAACGCAATTTTACTAGCAGCAGAAATGGCTCACCACAGACAAGCGACGGCCGTGAGCAGCACGCCGTAACTTGCCACCAAAGTTATCAGACGAGGAGACTAAAATGACGTTTACTAATACGCGAAAGATTCATGAGGCAACCAAGGTTCGCACTTACCTTGCCACCGGCCTGGTGCTGGCGGGAGTATTCGGCCTCGGGCTCGGCGCCACGCAAGTCGCAAACGCCCAGGGTAAAGAAATTATTTTTGCGATCTCGGCAAATACCGGATCACTACAACAGCAAACCGCCGCAGAATTTACCCGGCGCGCGAACGAAAAACTCGCCGGCAAGGCGACCATTAAGTTATTCGACGGTTCGCAACTTGGCAAAGATAAAGACTTGATGCAAAAACTCAAGTTGGGCTCTGTGCACTTGTCAATGCCTTCGTCGATCATGTCATCAATCGCTGATGAATTTGCGCTGTTTGATATGCCATTCCTTGTCAAAGACCGCGATCACGTAACCGCGATTGTTGACAACGTATTCTGGAAAGACATAGCGCCAAAAGCCGAAGCCAAGGGGTATAAAATTCTCGGGGTCTGGGAGAACGGGGTTCGCAATATCACCAACAGCAAACGTCCGATTAACACGCCAACCGATCTGGATGGCCTGAAAATTCGGACACCCAAGTCGAAGTGGCGCGTCAAAATGTTTGAAACCTGGGGGGCAAACCCAACGCCGATGTCGTTTTCGGAAGTCTTTGTTGCCTTACAAACCGGCGTTATGGACGGGCAGGAAAACCCCAATACAAATATCTGGAGTGCCAAGTTCAACGAAGTTCAGAAGTACCTAACGGTCACAGGCCATGTCTACTCTCCGTCATACCTGACAACTGGCAAGGCGGTTTTTGAGAAACTAGATCCAACGATTCAGAAAGTGCTGAGCGAAACCGCAGCCGACATGCAGTTGTGGGCACGGAAAAAAGGCAGCGAAGACGACAAGGAACTGCAAGCGAAGCTGCAAGCCGGTGGCATGCAGGTCAATACCGCAGATCGGGCAGCATTTGTTGAAGCCTCCAAGCCTATTTATGCTGAGTTTGCCAAGGCGGTACCCGCGGCACAAAGCATGATCGATACCGCCTTGTCACTGGCAAAATAGTGAGCTTTCATGCTGTCTACCGTCAGACCCTGGTGGTAGTCACGCTTGCACTGCTGGTAATGCTGGCCGCGGTGGTTTTATACGCTGTGGCCGCACGCACCGCCGGTTCGTCACCCATCTGGTATGACGAAGTTGCTTCCGTCATGCTGGCGTGGTTGTCGTTTCTCGGCGCTGCGCTGGCCGCGCTTCAAAACGCGCACTTAAATTTTGAAACCCTTTTGGTTAGCCGCAGGCCTGGTCTGCGGCGGATCTTATTTGTTATTGGCGAATTGGTTTACTACGCCGTATTTGGTCTACTGGTATGGGCCGGATGGTCGATTCTCGAAGTTTTTGGTGACGAGAGTCTGACTTCGTTACGCTTCGTTCCACTAAGCCTCGTCCATTCGGTTGTACCAGTTGGTGCCGGCTTGATGATCCTGTCGCGACTGCTCAACGCACGGACAAACTGGGAACGCGTGATGGCCGGCAGGGACACCGATACCGAAGAGATTGAAGCCGAAATCGCCCGTGCACAGGCTGAACTAAATAAGTTGACACCATGACCGAACTCCTGGTGGTTGGTCTGATGTTTTGCCTAATTGCGATCGGCGTGCCAATTGCAGTAGCGATCCTCGCCGCCGCTTTGGTCGGGGTGTGGATGTTACGGGGCGACCTGGGCCTGCTAAATGCCGCTCTCGCTTATTTTGATTCCGCCACCAGCTTTCCACTGATAGCGATCCCGTTGTTTGTGCTGGCCGGTTCGCTGATGAATACCGGCGGCATCTCACGCCGACTAATCGCCTTTGTTTCAGCAATTGTTGGTTTCATGCGCGGTGGTCTTGCCATGGTGAATGTTGGCGTGTCCTTGTTCTTTGCAGAAATTTCCGGATCCGCAGTGGCTGATGTGGCCGCCATTGGCACAGTTCTGATCCCGGAAATGAAACGCAAGGGTTACAAGCCAACGTTCGCCGCGGCCGTCACTTCGTCATCTGCATCCCTGGCGATCATCATTCCGCCGTCAATACCGATGATTCTGTACGCCGCAATTGCCAATACATCGGTGGTGCAACTTTTTGTTGCCGGTATAGTCCCAGGTCTGCTCGGGGGTTTTGCCATGATGGCGTTATGCTGGCGCCTGGCCGTGAAATACGACTTACCCAGAGATGAAGCCTTTGATTTGCGTCGTGTGTTCTCAACAGCGCGGGAAGCCGGCTGGGCGCTGACCCTGCCGTTGATAATTCTTGGTGGAATATTCGGCGGCGTGGTTACTGCTACCGAAGGTGCCGGCCTGGCCGTACTTGCCGCCCTGGTGATTGGCGTCTTCATATATCGTGAAGTGCGCGCCAAAGAAATTCTCAGGGCTCTGGTCGATGGGGTTGTGCAGACGGCAACCGTGATGCTGCTGGTTGCCGCCTCCGGCGTTCTGGGTTTGTACATCACGGAAACCCAGACGCCGCAACGATTCGCTAGTGCTGTCCTGGCGTTGTCAGAGGAGCCCTGGGTGATTTTGATGGTTCTGAATCTCGTTTTGTTCCTGATTGGAATGGTCTTACACGGGGCAGCCGCCATCATTCTGATTACACCGGTGGCGCTGCCGTTAATTCATCAGGTTGGTATTGATCCGGTCCACTTTGGCATCATCCTGACTCTGAACATTGCGCTCGGACAACAAACCCCACCGGTGGCCTCCGTGCTCGCGACAGCGTGCTCGATTGCCAAAACAGAAATCTGGGAAACAACCCGAACCAATCTGCC
>JBAUID010000251.1:0-54462 GCA_049680625.1 Burkholderiaceae bacterium
CATCAATCCCACTTTCACCATCTTGCAACCGCAAATCACACAATACGATTTCTGGTGAAACTTCGCGGGCACTCGCAACGGCATCTTCAACACGGGCGGCACTGGTTACCAGGCAGCCGACCCCTTCTAACAGAATTTTGCTGCCTATCAGTACGCCCTCGTCGTCTTCGACCAGCAACACCTTTTTTCCGACAAGGGATGCAATGCTGGATGCGACGACCGGCCTTGTCTCTACTTTGGACTCGGAGACAGGTAGTAGCAACGAGAAAGTTGACCCCTGGCCTGGCACCGAATCAAGCGTCAGTTTGCCATTGATGACTTCAACCAGTCGACGAACAATTGATAACCCCAGGCCCAATCCCTTTTTGCGATCACGCCCCGGGTTGTCGGTCTGGTAGAACTCTTCAAAAACCCGACTCTGCTCGGACAGTTCAATTCCGATTCCGGTATCAGTGACCTTAATCAGGCACTGGCCATTGCGTTCGCTCACGTCGACGATAATGGATCCAGACTCCGAATACTTAATCGCATTATCGAGCAGGTTACGAAGTATCCGATCAAGAATAGTTCGGTCGGTATTGAGCGTCAGATCGGCATTCGAATCGAGTCTGAAATCCAGACCTTTTTTCTCCGCTGCAAGCCGATAACTGGTTGCCAGACTCGACATGACAGCGGAAAGCCGAAACGGTTTCTCTGTGGCCCGGACAATACCGGCATCGAGCTTAGAAATATCTAATAAAGTATCCAGTTCTGACGCCAGATTAGACATTGCCTCGTTCATATTGCCAGCAATGCTTTTTGTCTTTTCGTCCATCGGTCGCATCGCAAGGGCCGCGCTCAGCAACGATAAGGTATGCAACGGTTGGCGCAGGTCGTGACTGGCCGAAGCCAGGAAGCGAGTCTTGGCTCGGCTCGCAGCCTGCTCGGCCTGCAAGGCGTGCTCAAGCTGCTCGTTAACCTCAAAATTTTCTTTGAAGACCCGGTATAAATCACGGCCAAGCGAATTCAATATAACCCACAACAAGCCGAGCAGTAAGACGATGGTCAACCGTAACCACCATGGCGACTCGGTTGGTGAAAAACCCCAGCCGATCATCATCGCTACAAATAACGGGATGGTAAAAGTTGCGGCCAATCTGGGATGCCCCGTCGTAGTTGCGACCGCACCGGCGGCCATGCCGATCATGATCATCGTGTAAATTGCCCGCGAAACCTCGTCTATAAACGGAAAAAGCCCAACCGCTGACGCCAGGACAATGCCATTGATACCGGAAAGCACGGTTGCCTTGGAAAGACGTTTGGTGGCATTTGTCGACAGATCACTGGCGAACTTCGGCACAAAGCGAGCCCGCAGCAGTTGAATAGTGATGACGGCAATCGTCCAGATAATAAGCGTCCATAGCGGGACAGACTGATAACTTAAGCCGCACACAACGCCAACAATAATAAAAACTATCAACGGTATGCCCGTTGCGTGTAGCGCGTAACGATCAAGAATCGCCTGCGCGACGCGATCTGTTACCTGAACCGTCGCTTCATCGGCTTCACTGGTTATTGGCATCTGTTTTGTCAGTTATCGAACTAATCGGCAGGTCGACCCTGCTCGGCCACGGCAAACACTGCCTCAGTTCTGTTCGACACCCCCAGTGCCCGATAGGCGGCCGACAAGTGAAGTTTCACTGTACCCTCAGCAATGCCAAGTTCGCGGGCAATCACCTTATTCGATTTGCCCTTGACCGCCAACAACAAAGAATCCAGCTGCCTGGGACTGATTTTTTCAGCCAGCGCATGGCCAGTGTCGCCCGCTCCCTCTGCCGACGCAGGATTCGTGAAATCATTGCCGAGGTGAATCTGAGGTTGGTAGTCGCCCAGAACATTCGGCGGCAGATAGGTTCCACCGTGCAGAATCAATCGTAATGCGTGGACCAGCACCTCAGGGGTCGATGACTTTGGGATAAACCCTGATGCGCCGGCGTCAATGACCTGGCGAATCAGGTCCGGGCTTTCTTCGCTGGATAAAACGACGACGGTCGTGTCCGCAAGCATGTCTTTGATCGATTGCAGCGCGGACAACCCACTACTGCCCCTCAGGTTCAAATCGAGCAGCACCAAATCAATTGGATAGTCTGGCTCGGGCAAGACAATTTGTTCGATTCCGTCCGACTCAAGAAAGCTGATGCTCTCATTGAGATCAGACAGTAAGTACCGCAATCCGCTTCTAAATAGAGAATGATCATCAACAATCAATACGTTCATTTTCGCTTCAAATCCCACGATCAAGGCACATAGATTACCGCGACCCATTTCAAAGCGAAATGGCATAGACGTCAGCCATAGGCGATGCCAACTCACTATGACTTTCGGCCTATACAAAAAGTCAATTACCCCCTCTTTCCCTAAAATTGAGTATTGCATCAGCCAGATTGTTTAACCCGGTCGTCTCACAAACAATGTTCTAACGGGAAAGTAGCAATTCAACTAAAACGAATTCTCTTGGGGACAACAATGGGCACGCAGGCAGACACAGGAATACACGCCGACATCACAACACAACCCGGCACCTACTGGATTAATGCGAAAGCCGAAATATCCAACGCCCGGTTTCAGATGATTGACACCTTAGACATTAGTGAGTTTCTTTCGGTTCAGGACGGAAGACTACTGCCGAAGGACCCAGATAAACGTTCGGACTGGTTGTCAACGCTTGCGACCGCTGCAAGTTCAGGCAAGGCGACGCTGTTTGCGGTGCATCCGCCTCCGCGCGCAGTGTTTGTCGCAATCGTACCAATCGCACCCACCGGCGAACTGGTCATCCGTGCGCCACGAAAGCAGCTATGTTCAGAAGAAACTGTTGCACACTTTGCGCAACTGATGGCTTTAACAAAACGCGAAACACAGGTCACCAGTTTACTGTGTCAGGGCTATCTCCCAAAACAGATCGCGAACTCACTGAACACGGGCGTTTCTACCGTTCGGACGCAGATTAAAAGCATTCTTTACAAAACTGAGTCTGCCGGCATCAGGGAACTACTCGACACAATGGCACGCCTGCCGTCGTTGGAGCGAACCCTGCCTGCCAGTCCCCACGCACAGCCTCTGCCTCAGCCCCAGACACTCAGGCAAACGGGCAACGGCAGCGCGGTGGCCCCGTTCCGACAGCTGCACGTCTGATTAAAAGGTCGTCAGTGCGCAATCAACATATCGAAAGCTGCGGATGAGCCTCAACCTGAGCTAGCAACGCATCAGACACTTCGATTTCACCTAACGACAAGGTATCGCGAATTCGGACAATCCGTGAATCCTGAGGCCGTACCCGCGGCGTTGTCTTAACGGCGAGACGAATAGCGTCCGCTTCGTTCGGCATCACGATGGGAATATACCCACCATCCAGGTAAGCACTGGCAATCACGTTTGCATAAGTAATGCTGAAATCAATTTTGTCAAAAAGCCGCTTGGTTATCACGTCAGCAACACCAAGGCCGGTGGCATTGCCATGGGTGATGTCGGTGAGGTCAAGTACAACAATTTTCTCTACTTTGGGCCGATCAAAGCCAGTGACCCCCCGGTTATTTCTGCCGGTGATGTTTGGGTCCATTCCAGCGCCGCTGATTTCTTTGCCAATTTTCTCGATGATAAGAACGTCTATTTCATCGAAGTAAATACGGGCCATCAGTGACTTGGCTTTTTCCTGTAGCGCTTTCTCACGGACTACCAGGTCGCGGCCGAGTACCGCTTCAGCTATGGCGGTATTGTCATATGCGTCTTCAATGAGGCCAACGCCGAACAAAAAATTAATATGAGGCATCAAGGCTTCAGCCGCCGCCGGTAATACATCAGGGAACCGATCCATGCCATGGTCTGAGTGCATGATGGTTGCGCCACTGATTTTCCCCATGCCGATAATCATCATCTTGATGAGACCACTTTCGATCGGACCGCGAAAAGTGGTATGCGGTTTTATCCGGTTGATCAGGATGACGCCATCGGCTTCGTGGGCGAAGCGATCCATATGCAGGCTGGTGCCGTCTGACATGGTGGTCACAACAACGGTTTCCATGGTCGCCCGAACCGGCGCACCAACCAGATCTTCGGTTATCCCGTAATTGGCCAGGACGCTTGTCTGGCCTTGCACTGTTGCACCGCCGTGGCTTCCCATTGCCGGGAAAATGAATGGTTTACCGCCAGCCGCCTTAACCGCTTTCACAATGGCACGAACCGCCGCCTGAATATTGGCCACACCGCGACTACCAACTCCAATGGCAATAGAGGCACCCGGCTTTATCGTTGAGACTATTTCAGGGCGCGCACACTGGGCAGCCACTGCCGCCTCGACGTCATCAATTACATGACGGTCAAACGACTGCCGGATCTTGTGCATCGTGGGCAACGGTATATCCAGGCCACCAGCAATATTTACTTCGAGATTATCAAACATGGCAGTATCGTCAGAGTCGCATTCAAGATCGAACTATAACGGCTCTGACGACTGATCCGGGGTGAATATCCTGCTGTACGCACGTATGGGCGCCCATTTCCCGATTCAGACAACATCACAAGTGATCGGGCATTGGTTTCAGTACGCGGATTTCACCACGCCCCCGGGCAATATATCCCCGCTCAGTCAGTTCTTTCAACAGTTTGCTGACCATTACCCGCGAGCAACCAATTGCGGTCGCAATTTCGCGGTGCGTCAGCCTGGCGGTGGCATCGTTAGCCTCGACAGCCGAGGCCAGCAATAGTTCACGCAAACGCGCATAGTTGTCCAAAAACACCAGGTTCTGCATACCCTTGCGGGCCTGGCGCAGGCGCAGCGCAAAGAAATGAAGCAAGTCGATCGCAAACGCAGGCTCGGTCGAGAGAAACTGCAGCAACTGCGCGCGGCTTACAACTGCGACCTGGGTTTCTTGCACGGCCCGCGCTGATGCAATTCTGGGCTCCCCGTCGAGCGCAACTGCGCCGACAACATCGCCACTGCCGTGCGTCCCAAAGATTATCTGGCGGTCTGGGTCTGCCGAGGAGAAAGTCTGAACTAAACCACTCAGTATCAGGTATGCGCTGGTGCTTCGTTCCCCTTCAAAAATAAATACCTTGTGGCGTGGAATCACCTGACGGGTGCCAAGTCGCGCCAATGTATCAAACCGCCGTTCTCGCGCTGCGGATTCTGACGGGTACTGGGTCTCGTTATTGATATTGTTCACAGCTTAAGGAAAAGAAAAACAGAAATCGTGGGATTGCGAAGATCCCGCTGGCGCGCTTAAGCGTCCCACTCATCGCGCGGATATCGACGCAGTGAAATCGAGGGAAGTCGGGCGACTTTCAAAATCAAATCGTAGATGCCGCGCGACCGTGTTTTAGTTAACGTGTGTTTGATCTGGGTTCGGATGGTAGACAAGGCAACCCCTTGACCCTGGGCAATTTGTTTTGGCACTTCGCCATGCATTAAGCCTGTCACGACGCGCTGCTCGGCCGGCGTCAGACGATACTCCCGAACCAAATACCCCATACTGTGAGCATCGATAAATGCGCGACGTTCGAACATAACCAAAGCGAGGCTTGGATCGCTACGACACGGAGACACCGTCAGCGTCGTTGGCCCATCAGCCAGCTTTAATCGCAGCATGCTGCGCTCCCCCCGACCAGCAGCCGCCAGTGCATACGCCCAGACCTCTTTATCTGGCCCGACCAACGCTGGGAAAATGGATTTCCCCAGTTCCATGCCGGAAGCACGCAGCATGACCTCGGCAATCCAGTTAGTCTGGCTAACATTGCCATTGGCATCGACGATTGCAACACCAAACCCCAATTCGTTCAGTACGGCATCCAGCAAATCAACTTTGGCTGGCATTTCTGTTTTTATGGGTGCTGAATCAGCCCCAGACAAAGAATTGTTCATTCTTGCACCCCCGCTAGCTCATTGAGACTAACCGATAGTGGCCGATGCGTAATCACCCATTTAGGTCAGAATGGCTGCTTAGACCCCTTTTCGAACTGATGAGAGCGTGTTTATTCCGCCATGGGAATAAACACCATGGTGGTGTCTAACCAGGTGGCAGACGGGTGATTTTGAGAATCAGCTCGCTGATTCCCCGAGCCCTGGTTTTTGACAAGGCATGCTTAATTTGTGTGCGTACGGTGGATTCAGCAACCCCTTTTTCTTTCGCGATCCCCCGCGGCGATATTCCCCGCAGTAATCCGTCAACGACAATCAACTCAGCCGGGGTTAAGCGGTACTGGCGGCAAAGGAACTGCCTGGCCGCTGCGCTTAATTCACCGGGTCGTTCAAATCTGATCAGAATGGTTCCGTTGGCGCAGGTGGATGCAGCCACTGCGAACCAGCGATCACTCAGGTGCAAGTCAAAAAGCCCCGCGCCGCCGCGCGCAACCCCATCCAACAATCGGCGCCATTCGCTTTCTTCCGCCTGGTTCCTGCCAAGCTCGCTCAGCATCTTACCGGTGACGTCAGCGGCGACAACGCCCAACTGCTGCGCCGCAACCGGGTTCAGATAGGTAAGATTGCCTTCTGGAGCGGTAACCACAATTCCAAAGTCGACTAATCCAATCAAGTCGGCAAACAAATTCGAATCAACGGGAATAATGGGCTGGTCGTCTGCAGTATTCGCAACCGATGTTTGCTGTGCCTGGCCATCCAACATTTTGAATTTTCCCGAAACTTTCTCTTTTTTTTTGGTTCAAAACGGCTAAAACCGATTCATTCCCGAGAGTAAATCGGTCGGCACGCTAATTGAGGTGAATATTTACCTTCGGTCCCAAAATCCCCAAAATTAGTGGGCCCGCCGTTCTAATTATTGAGTAAGCGTCAGTCCCGATATAACTTTTTGCAGCCATTTCCAACGCGTCGGTAAAGATGTACATAACAAAATTAACTATCACGGGTGCATCAGGCTATTTGTCACAACGCTTGCTACCGTTAGCAGCAAGCAGGGCAAGTGTCGTTGGTGTGGCTCGCAATACCAACAATATTGCCGACACCAATAACGACAGCACCGGTTTTCCAGTCATCAAACAGGCGGCCGACTTAACCGATTACCAACAAATCAGGAAGCTGATCGACACCTATCAACCAGACGCGATAATTCACGCAGCGGCGGCAACGCGCGGGGCCGACCAGAGTCAAATGAATAGGGTTAACCATCTCGCGACCCGCTACCTGGCCGAACTGGCCGGCGAACGCGGGATTCGGCTCGTGATGGTGTCAACCGATATGGTTCACGCCGGAACCAACGCGCCATACGACGATGACGCCCAACCGACACCAATAAATACCTATGGCGAAAGCAAAGCGCAGGCCGAGCTCGCTGTTGCAAGCCTTTGCCCAGCTGCTGCCATCGTCCGAACCTCGCTGATTTACGGTCTTGATCATATTGATCACGGCACCCGGGGCTTTGCTGATCGGCTGGAAAATGGGGAGCCGCTCAACTTATTTACTGATGTCATTCGGCAGCCCGTGTGGATCGAAACGCTGGCCAATGCACTATGTCAGCTAGCCCTTGTTGACCGGTGCGTCAGTGGACCGATTAACATCGTCGGATCTCAGGCACTATCGCGCGCAGACTTCGCGATCAAAATGCTCCGCTACTGGCGCAGCCCGGTAGCAACCGGTTCGGATCGATTACGTCTGGTCAGCGGTGCTAACGTGGCGGGCATCCCGATGGATTTGAGATTGAGATGCACTCGTGCGAAACAGCTGGGATGGGCGCTGCCGGGAGTCGATGAGGTTTTAAGCCAGGGGCTGGAATAAAAATCGAGGAATAAAAAGGTCTCCGGAAATGATTTCCGGAGACTTATCGAACTGCGTATTAGCCGAAGCAATCAAACGATCTTGTCACCAAACGGCAAGTCACGTAATCGCTTATCAGTCGCGGCAAAGATGGCGTTAGCCAGTGCCTGCGCAAACGGCGGCACCCCTGGTTCGCCAATACCGGTTACATGCGTTGAGAACGGATGAGGAACAATATGGGTATGCACTTTTTTCGGGTAAGCACTGATTCGAACCATCGGGTAGTCGTGAAAGTTGGAATTTGTCACGGCCCCGTTTTCGAAATTGATTCCCGAATACTACGCAAGCGTCATGCCCATCACGGCAGCCCCTTCCATCTGAGACGCAACCCGCTCAGGGTTTATGCAAAAGCCACAATCAGCTGCGGTGTGCACTTCGGGAATGCCAATACTGCCGTCAGCGGCAACTTTTACCCGGACCACTGACGCCACGTAAGTGACAAAGCTGCGGTGGGTGGAAATTCCGATCCCCTCCCCCTTCGACAATTGCTTGCCCTACCCGGGTATGCAACATTGCCTTGCCAGCTTCGATTGACATGCTAGCTACCCCGATCGGCGAATCCACGAAACCCATTCCCGCTTCCAGACCACTGGTATACCCGGGGTCGGCCACAAAAGCTGAGAGAATTGTCGGCGACATCGAACGCTGACGCCAGCCGACTACCTTGTTGTCAGCATCCAAGGCTGCTTCCAGACGCTCTACCGACGTCGTGTGATAGAAGCTGTGGCCAATATCATCCTCAGGAGTCCATTGCAGCCTGACTGGTGCGCCAATTTCTTTGGACACCATCGCTGCTTCAATAACAGCCTGGCTTGGAATCTTCGGCAAGCAAGGCTTCCATCCAGGTGAACGGTGCAGGCACCACACAGGCAGCGCCACAACCGTATTTTGTCCCGTGCATTTCGAGAATGTCCCGCACGAACCTGAGAACAGGCGTTTCCGGATCACCATCGTATTGATGCTCCTGCCCGCGATGCGACGATCGAAGCGACGAGCGCGATGTGATCAGCGCAACAACTCGACACTTTTGCAACCGCAGACACTCAGTTATTGTGATTTTCTGTGCGATCGATACTTACCTGTTGATACCAATCAAATTGAGAAAACATGCGCTGCCGGTTGCGCGCCGCCAGGCGCACGACCGCCTGGGCTGTGTATTTTAGAGATAGGTCGCGTCAGCTATGGCACTGCCCGGGTTGATCCACCGAGTCACGCCCACTGAGGCGGTCCAGCGCAGAGCGTGGACGGCTGGCATTATTTGCGCCATTCACACCGCTGCCATTATCACCACCGTTAGAAAAGTTTGGATTACGTGCATTGTTATCGCCTCGATTATCGCCTGGCGGTCCAGTGTTGTTACCAGGGGGGTTGGTGTGGCGGCCGTCAGTGTCAGACGAGACGCCCGGACCGATCTGCCTATTACCACCCACGACGGGCGGCCTGCCTGACGGTGGCGGGCTCAAGACGTCCGGGCCACTGATTGTCGCCACTGGCGCAATGACAGGTACAACGGTCGTCTGGCCATCCGCACTGGCGCTATTGACCGCAGATGATTGACGCAACGGTGACTGCATCCAACGCTCGGCTCGAACACGCACCGGCAGACGCCAGACAGGAGACCCGCCCACGACAGCAGGCGCCCGATACATGCCACACGTCCACGAGCGCCGAGCACCCGGATCCGCCTGGCCAAGCGAGGTATTAATTATCAACAAAGGGTCGGACGGCCGGCAACCGTCAACGATTTCCATGACTCGAACAATCAATGCATTGATTAACGGTGCAGATAGTTCGATTCCGTACGAAAACTCGACGCTGAGACGGTTCGCCGCCTGAACGCTGATGCCCGACTGCCGCCCCACCTGTTGACTGCGATACCGCAGGTTGTCATTTGGCAATTCCGAATCTCCGGCTAACAAGTCTCCGGCGCGGGTTCTGGCCGGTTCGGCAAAGTCCGAAAACACATCAGATGCCGGGTGAATTCGCCGCCACGACACCCAACCTGCATTCAGGCCCTGGCTTAACCGAGCGTTGGCAAGGTTGGCGGCAGGAAGTAACCAGAATGGCTGCAAGCCAGCCGCAAGCCCGGCATTTATCGCTTCACCACGGCCGTAATCGCGCACCGCATAGCGAACGGCCTGCTCTGCGGCGAAATCTACCGCATGCTTTGCCTGCAGGACAAGTGCCCACTGTAAGGCCCCCATACCAACCAGCAATACGATAGGGATTGCAACCAACCATTCCAGCAAAGCCGCGCCAGCCTGCGTTGGCTGTCTAAGGAACCGGATGAATATTTCAGGTTGCACTGTATGGATTTCCGCTTTCAGCCACTACCGGCCGACACTGGCAAATCCGCGCTCGTGTTTGGCCACAAACTGCTGATTGCTCACCCGATCAGCAGTTCCCCCATCGTTGCGGACACTTGGTGATTGCGATAACCGCGATTTCGACGGCTTCACGAAACCCGATGACTTCTCTACATTCACTGATCTGGCGGCACTGGTGAAATGCTGTGGGCCTTCCGGCAACACGCGCTGTAACTCGGCGATTCTGAGACCCACTTCGCCGAACCAGGCGGCGTCCGCAGGGTTTTTCTGCATACCAATTGTTTGTAACGAACGTTTTGCCTGGTCAAGACCGAGCAGGGCCAGATTCATATTCGCTCGTTTTAGCAGCCCAAGGTGGCCAGGCGATTTTGCAGCCGTTATCCGGGCCCGTGCGTAAGCATCAAGCGCCATGGCAACATGACCGCGACGATGCCAGATGTTGCCAACTCGCAGCCAGGCAAATGGGTGATTGCTCATCGCCGCAGCGATACCAAAACGATCTAAGGCCGGCCCGAATCTGCCCGCCTGGTAGTCTTGCTCGGCTAGTCTGAGCACCGCTGGATTCAGCTCTTGACTGGCGGCGTCAAGCGTCCTGACCTGCGGTGCATGCATCTCCACGGTATCGATAACCAATTCGTTGAGTTCACTGCCTGATACCGGCCCGCTCAGCGCCCCCAAAACGGCTATTCCCGCAGCCCATAGACCAGGTCTGAGACGGCGTAAGACACCGGTTAAACCAGAATTGCTACAGCGTTTCATTTCAACCTCCTTTTTGGTTACAGTAAGCCCGAATCCATCAGTTGCAAGGCAACCGGAAACATCAGGATCAGAAACGTCCCTGGAAAAATAAACACAACAAGGGGAAGCAACATCTTTACTGGGGCCTTCATCGCTTGTTGCTCAGCATGAAGAAAGCGTTCGTGCCGACGTTGCGCGGCCTGCGCCTGAAGGACTTGCGCAACATCTGCGCCTTGTCGTTCGGCCGTAACAATGGCGCCTACCGCATGGGTCAGCCCACCTACCTTCATTCGCTCGGCCAGGCTACGCATCGCATCGTGACGCTGGCGTCCCGCACGAATCTCACGCAGCACGGCGGCAAGTTCTGACCCAAGTGGCCCGCGAGGGCCGCGTTCAACTGCCAGGGAAATTGCGGCTCCGGTTGTCAGGCCACCACGAACACCCAGGTTGATCAGATCAAGAAAGACCGGTAGATCCCGGCTCACGCGCGCGCGCCGACGGCGCGTAATATCGGCCAGTTTTGCCCATGGCCACCACAACCCCACCAGGGGAACAATCCAAACCATTAACCCGGGTAATCCGCCAGCGCGATAGCCAGCCAGTGTCATCAGAAACCCCAGGCCACCGAGCAACCCCTGGGCTGCAGCAAACTCAGCGGTTGATACCGCGCGCTCCAGGCCGGCACGGCTGAGCGCTGAACTGACGTGGCTTTGATAGCTCGCCGGTAAAAACGGGCCAATGACAACACCAATCAGCGTACAAGGGATCTGAAAAACGCGTTGCGCAGCTGGCAGCGGATCACGATTCGCCTGTCGTAACCTGCCCTTAGGACTCCAGTAGCGACGTTCGATGCGCGGTGCCAAAAGGTAAAAACACAGACTCAGCGCCACCCCCAGAGACAGGACTGGTAGTGTTACGCTGAACCAGTCAGCATTTATCAGCGAGTCGGCGAAGCGGCTTGTCATCTCAGATTTCGATGTTGATCATTTGACGGATCAGATAGGCGCCAATCAACTGCAGCACAACTACCGATCCCAGAAGTGCCCAACCCAGCAGGCTGCCAAAGTACGCAGCGACAAGGGTTTGATCCAGCGCTAACATCGCCGCCAACACAACAAACGGCAACAGACCCATTACCCAGGCCTGCATGCGACCCTGGGCTGTTAAGGCTTTTATCTTCCCTTCCAGAATAAGTTTGCGGCGAATGGCATCCGCGAGCGCATCGAGCGTGGAGGCAATGCTGCCGCCTGATTGCCCTCCTATTCGCAGAGCACTGACGAACAATACGGTTTCTTCGGTCGGCAAGCGCCGTTCAAGCCCAGCAATTGCCGCATCCAGGCTGCAGCCCATGCGGCTCTCACGCAATACCAGGGAGATCTCCTGACCAGCTGGCGCCGGCATTTGGCTGGCAACTTCACCCAATGCTCCATTCATTGACGCCCCCGCCCGGATCCCACCGGCAACCAGGGCAATTAAGTCTGGCATTTGCTGTCGAAACACTTGCAGCCGCTTATTTCGTAAGCGATGCAAAACAAGTCGGGGCAATACGGCCATACCGAGAGCGAAAATCAATGCTGGTATCGGGCTGCGGAAAATCAATAATGCGGCAACAGAAACGACGAGAATCAGCCCACTGTTCAGGACCAACAAGCGCATCGGGCTGATAAAGACGAAAGCCCGACCCAACTCGTTACCCACGGTTCGGGTGAACGAACTGCTGTAGCGACTGGCATAGGTTTTGATTAACATTGCAAACAATACGAACCCCAGGCTGAAGCCACCAAAGATTGCAATGTCGGTCTGGCTAAGCCAATGCATAACCAGTCTCTGAATTGTTTTGACCGAAAAGACTCCGTATCGGATCAGCGCTGTCAATCTCCAGCCGGTCAAAAACAGACGGCACGTTACCCGACGCCAGAAATATTTTCTGGGCCCGGCGGTATGAAAACAGCGACTGCATTTGAATCTGAGTTCCTTCCATACCGGTGACTTCCGCGATATCAATAATGCGCCGGTGACCATCCTGCTCGCGCTGTTGTTGAATAACGATGTCAACAGCGCTTGCAATTTGCTCGCGGATCGCCTGTACCGGAATTTCAACCCCGGACATCAGCACCATGACCTCGAGGCGGGACAACGCGTCGCGGGCACTGTTTGCATGCACTGTCGTCAGTGAACCGTCGTGTCCGGTATTCATCGCCTGCAACATATCAAGAGCTTCTCCGCCGCGACACTCACCAACCACAATTCGGTCTGGTCGCATCCGCAACGCGTTACGAACCAGGTCGCGAATGGACACCTGGCCGTTACCTTCGTTATTTGCAGGGCGCGCCTCCAGGCTTACCTTGTTCGGATGACTCAATTGCAGCTCTGCCGCGTCTTCAATTGTGATGATTCGCTGGTCTCGACGGATATGATTACTCAGCAGATTCAGCAGTGTCGTTTTGCCCGACCCGGTGCCGCCCGAAACCACAACATTAAGGCGTCGTTCGACGCACCAGGCCAGGAAATTCAACATGTCATCGGACAAGCTGCCCAGACGAACCAATTCGGACGAATCGAAACGGCGGGTATTAAAACGACGGATAGTGATACACGGCCCTTCGATCGCCAGTGGAGGAATTACAGCATTGACGCGGGAACCGTCGGGAAGACGTGCATCTACCATCGGCGAGGACTCATCGATACGTCGCCCGATTGGACTCACAATGCGCTCAATCACCGACAAGATTGCATCGTCACTACTGAATCTCAGCCCAGTATCCTGTAGCCGACCCTGCTTTTCGACATAGACGGGTTGACATCCATTCACCATGATCTCAGTGATGTCTTCACCACCCAATAGTTGCTCGAGCACCCCAAGGCCAATTGCTTCGTCAAGTACAAGTTCGATTAACACCTCATTGTCGGCAATATCAACAGTGTCGATGAGCGAATCGGGCCACATTTCGCTGTTGTCCGCGACGATTCGTTCGAGGTGGGTACGAGCGGTTGCGCGCAAATGCTCAGGGTTAAGGTGCCGAATTTCCTGGCGCCTCAAATCCATGCTTTCGAGCAGTCTGGAGTGAAGATGACGTCGTAACTCGACCAGATGTCGAGTGGCGATGCGGAGTGATGCCTCTGAGGATAAGGACGGGACGGCGTGAGCGGCAGGAGCGGCAGGAGCGGCAAAGTGCGATAACTTGCCTGACTCACCTGACTTACCTGACTCGACTTGCGAGGAATTGGCAGCCATATTAGTAGCCACATTGGCTGCCACGGGCGTATCTGACGATGTAAATTCGGTTTCGGATACGCCAGACAGTTGCAGGCGATAGCCGGCAATCAGAATTTCGTCATCATCGGTGAGCGGACTGTATTCGACGATACGCGTTCCATTGACCCAGGTGCCAGCCAAACTGCCTTGATCCACCAGGGTGAAAAATCTGCCGTCACGACGAATCTGCGCGTGATGGCGTGCAACCCGCCAACTGCTGAGCATAACCCCGGCCTCCCGATGCCGTCCGATACGGCATGGGAACTGGTCAGCTTCTATCTGTCGACTGTTGCCATCAGGCTCCCGAACAGTTACGTAGATCATGATCTACTCCACAATTCGGAGTCGATTGGCCAGCCCACTCGCCGCATCGTGCCCCGAATAAGGCAACTGGCTGATTTCAGCCTGCGGATCCTCGATAAATCTCGGCGTTACAAAAACAACGAGATCTGTTTTCTGCGAGCGGTAGTCACGGGACCGAAATAGTTTGCCCAGGACGGGAATGTCACCAAGGCCGGCGATTTTGTCGACGCCACCGGCAGCATCTTCAGCCAGCAAACCGGCAATAACCAGAGTTTGGTTCTCACGTAAATTGACTTCAGTCTCCGCTCGACGCTTGATTAGACCGGGGACGTCCTGCACCATGACATCAAAATCGACTGCAGAAACCTCAGTTGCAATTTTTGCCGAGATGATGCCGTCAAGCCCGGCTGTCGGCGAAAAATCAAAGCGTACACCGTACTCTTTGAAGGTTACTGACATTGCCCCAAGCCCACTGGACTGTGGAATCGGCAATTCCCCCCCGGCAACAAACCTGGCCGAACCGCCACTGCGACAAGAAAGTCGCGGTTCAGCCAATATGACCGCATCTCCGTTCTGGACAAGAAAATCAAGCACGGAGGTAACCGATGTTGCTACCGACAACGCTGACGCAAACGGGTTGAGTCGATTTCTTACGCTCAAACCTAATTCAGCCGCTACTTCGGTGCCTCGCAAGGCGTTACTGCGATAAATGTCACCGAGTATGCCAAACGTCGGCCCCCGCGCCGTGGGTGACCATCGAACTCCGATCTTCTGGATCGCGCTTTTTTTAATTTCGATCATCCGAACGTCCATCGCGATCATGCGCTCGGCCCCGGCCCCACCGGTGAGGTTTACAACATGCGGATATCGTTTCGCAATGACGGCAATCCGTGCGAGTTGAGCGGCACTAAGCGCATGGCCCTCGATGAGGACAGACTCACCAACCAGTTGTGCGTGAACATTACCACCGACACCGAGCATTGCCCTGATCTCGGCAAGGCTACGGGCAGCGTCACTTGCCACAACGGTAATCAGATAGGTTTGCATCGGCCCCGTTTCTGGCCACAGGTGCAAAGTACTTTGGCCAACTTTCTCTGGCAAGACCAATACTTGCTTTTTGTCAATTGCCGTAGCCTGTAAGACCTTACCGTCGCCGACAGCTAATCGCTTTATCGGCCCAGGCTCCAGAACCTGAGCGTGACCAATGACCAGTGTGATCGCTTTTGTCGACTCGATTGATGATGCAACTGCTGACCCGTCGCGATGAGATGAGTCCGCATAAGGGATCGTTAATCGCCGCGCTGTGGCTTCGCTAATAGTTTCATGTTCGAACGTCTGTTGCCCCGCGTCAGTGCGAATCGTTGCCGTTTGGCCGATCGCTGACAAGGTCGGAAAACCCAATGCCAGCATCCAACAATATGGTAATGCCGGCGACAACCCTCTGACCAAACCCGATGCTGATCCAGTACGAGCACTGATCCGAATATCTTTGGTCTGAGGCTTATTCACGAATTTATTCAGGAATTTATTCATGATCCTGCACCAGGCCCGGCTGAGTGGGTGAAACGATTTGATTTGGCACAACTGCACTCGGTCGCCCCGAAGAAATTGGACCGAGCCCGCCGATAATCACTTCAGGACCACTGGACCGAACCGCCTGCTTGCGGCCTGGGCGGGGAATGCCCAGCAGCGTATAGACATCCATGGCACTGCTTGTCTGCTCGCGACGGTCTTGCGGGTTGCGCAATAACGCTGTGAGCCGGCCACTGCCTTGAGCCAGCACCAGTCGCTGTGCCTGATCCGGCGTCACTTCAACGGTAATCGACGTGAAACCGCCCGCGGAGCCAGCACCCATCGTTTGCCGTCGATTGCGGTCGTGCGCGGTTCGCTGGCCGGTTGCCAGTACTAAAAGGTCTTGCATTAGCGGCGTAGTAATTTCGCCCACTTGCTGTCCGCTGATATCAGGTGCTCGGGTAGAAAAAAGTAAATCGATACGGTCGCCGGGGCTCAACATACCGGATACCGAATTCACCTCATCAACGGCAACTGTCATCGCACGGATACCGTGACCGACGCGTTCGGAGAACCCTTGATTTGGTTCGCTGACGGCGGTTTTTAACAAAGCCTGGCCACCGGTCATAGAAACGAGGAGTTCGAGCCCGACAACATCGTCGAACTGTTCGGCCAGGACGGCGGTCGGCGGCAGAAAGGCTGCCGGCATCTGCCGAATCGCCATTGTTGTCGGCCCTACTGTTGCGCCCACCGGCAAATTGGCTTTTGCGACAACGGTTGCCACGGTTCGTTGAACACTCGCCAGGCGGTCTTTCTCCGATTGCAGGCTTTCGGAAATATATCCGCGTGTGCCGGTAACCCCGATCGCGCCAAATCCGATAGCACCGATGAACAGTAATACAGACCGCCACTTCGCCAAACCGGATACACGAGCTATCCCAGATTGTGTAGTCATGGCAATGACACCAGAAACGAGAACACCTGAAATCGTTGATCTATCGCGTAGATCAAGCGCATGATTGGTGAGGGTTGGCCGGCGAACAAAGCAATACTCACCAACGTACCGGCAACCAGGTATTCTGAACTGACAGATCCTGATTGCAGCCGGACCGCCAATAGCATCGATATCGTCGGATTGATTTTCATTGGTTCGCAACCTCCTTCATGGCACGCAGATGAGCAACAATGCCGACCTGCCCACTATTGGGGGTCAGCGTTAAAAGCAGTTCTTTTTGATGGCCGACATAGAACAGCATCTCGCCTGCCGGTGTACCGGCCCGAGTGGACGGTACGGGTACCCGGTTCCGTAATACCAACCCACCGCGCGTGCAGGCATCAGTGATGACTTGCCGTGACCTGGCAATTTGATGAGGCAGCCAACCCATCAGGGTTATCACACTGAACCCGTTGTCATCAGCCCGGGCAGACCACAAATTGGTCAACGCCGGCCACCAGGCTGGCACTATTTGTTGCCGATTGCTTAGATTGCTTAGGGGTGGGCGAACCCGGGTTCGAATCTCGCGGCTCTGACCGCCAGCTTGGCTGCGGCGCTGGACAACAATAAGTTGACCGTCACGAATGGCCGTATTCACCTGCCAGCCATCAACGTTGCCAACGTATCGAAGAGATTCCTCGGATGGACCCACGAAATCTCGTATACCGATCTCGGTTTTGACCCCCGACGACTCGGTATAGGTGACCACTGGTACCGGCTCGAGTTCGTGCGGTGATGCCAGAACCTGCGGCCACGGAATCACCGCCAGCACAACGACCAAAAAGATGTGAGCTACGGGACGATGATCGGCGGGCGGATAAATCATTGCGCCGGCCCCTGACGGTCCACCGGAATGACGTCGACATCGATCTCGTGATACTTAAATTCGCTGGCGGAATCCTCGAGGCTGATTGCGCCCATCAACCGAATGAAACCCAGGGTTGGCGCATAACCGACCCGTTGCGCGGTTTCGATCCAGTTCGCCAGGCGTTGCCCTTTTTCTACCCGGGTCTGGACGCTGGTTGGTTCCGAACCTGTGGGCCCCGAAGCATTCCAAAAATCAGCAATAATGGCGCTGTGCGCAGATATGGGAACCGCAATGCCAGCCAGAAGATTTAACCCGTTGGCGTTGGTGTGGTCGGTGCCTGCCCCGCTTTGCCCCTGGCCCTGAAACAAGTTTGCCTGAACGTGGGCTGAAACCAGACCGCCCGTAATATCGAGATTGAAACGACCCGGCCCGGCAAGATTTGAGACAACATGTACCGCGCTTCCTGCCGCGGAGCGTGCACCGCCACGCAAAACACCCAGCCCGGCGTCAAATTGGGGGTGAGTCAGGTGTAATTGAATGTCATCATCAGTGCCGGACAAAAAATGAGTACCGTTTCGTGTCGACCACGCCGTTGTCTGGCGCAGCCCATCGGCTGCATCAGTAAAGTGATGGCTACGCGTACGTCTACTGGCATCATCAGTGACTGTCGATGCCAGACAATTGGCCGGCATCATTGCACATTCAAACGCAAGAGAATGACTGGTGTCGACAACCGCCTGGGCGACCATTTGGTACTTACCGACCATAAGCCCGAGAGCGGCCAGCAGCGTCAACGCGGCCACCCCAATCAGCGCTTCGATAAGGGCCTGGCCACGGGCGGCGTCACACCCCCGGTTCTGACGGCAGTTATTGCGCACCGTAACCCGCCGCCTGTTGAGCGTCCGACCCGTCTGGCGCAACCAGTCTTACCTGCCAATAGGGGTTGTATAAGCTTGCGTATTCTGTTTTGGCAGGCGCTAGTGGCGGGCGTTTGAAATAGACCTCGGCCGCTGCCAATGCCCAGAGTTTTCCGCCGGCCCAACGTCCGGCCTTGGCCAGACGCCCGCTGCCCACTCGAAGCTTTTCGCTGATTTTCAGTCGGTCGGCATTGACCGAAGCCAGAACGACCACCCGGCTAGACGGGTATCGATTGTCAGCCAGGGCGCTGTAGTTCAGATCAAAGACTCGTGCAATACCAGTACCGCGATAGCTGGCAGACACATTGCTTGCAAAATCGCGTTGATCGTTTGCGGTAGCCCGGGCGTTGTACTGGATATCACCGGGGTTAGCGGTTAAGCGACGAACACCGGGCTCAAGGACAACCTCGGCGGCGCCCCAGCCCATCGGCATGACTTCTGTACGGCGGCACAAGCGGCTGAACCGGCGACGTTTAGAATCATGCAGGGAGCCAGTATCGGCGGACTCCCAGCGATCGAGCCCGTTATCGGCCAGCACTGTACCGCCCCGCTTACGATAACGTTGAAACCAGTCAGAAGGTGATGGGGACAACAACAGACAACTTGCCGGCAGCACCAGGGTTTGATTCTCGCCGCGCGGGCCTCCGGTAAATGGATCCATTGAGCGAGTGACCAGCGTCTTCAGGCGCTGACGGTCGGCATCGGACTCGTAGCGCCGGGTAAATTGCTGATACGCATCGTTATCTGGCAGGGCAAAGGCAAAGAAGCGCGAATCGCTTGCACGGGCGACCTCGTTGGCGACCGCTGATGCACCAAAAGTACCGGCTGCTGTACGTAAGACCCTCTGGCTGTGTTGCAGTAGAGTTTTGTAACCAACCCGTGGCGCATCACGCAACCGAATTTCTGTCGCCGCTGTTGCCGCTGTTGTGGTCTGTGCAAGCTGCGCCGCGCTGGCGATCGCCTGCGTGATCGCGGCTGCCGGTGGATAGGCAGCAGCGATTCCGTTCACGTTACGAGTGAAACCGGCAAAGTACTGCGACCAGGAATCGAGGGTAACCGCCTGCGCAACCGCAACTTCTTGCGCGATAATCGCACGATTGGAATACGCCATATAGTTGAATACCCTGGCCCGCCACGCGGCCGCACTATAAGCGGAAGCATCCGCGGCATTGACCAGACGCGATTTGGTATTCACAGCCTGCCCGACGTCAAACATCAGCAACAAACCAGAGGCGCCGACCATTAGCAAAGCCAACGCGAAGAGCAGGACCTGGCCGGACTGCCCCAATCGTTGCTGACAACCCTTTGGTTGACCACCCTGACGAAAACAGTGCAATCGGTGTTGACCCGAACGATCGTCTAACGGTAACCCCGACACGGGCTTGAGCGTGAACACAACGACCCCCTCAGTGGTTGTTCAGTTCGTAGTTGTCCAGCCCCTTACGATTGTTACCCTGGGTGTTTGCGTTGGTCGCATTGGTTCGGGCATTGGCGATGGCCGCCTGGCCTGATTGCCCGGAGATTTCGAGCGCGAGACCCGCCGTTTGATTGCGAACCGTTTGTCCGAGCAAGGAATACGTGCCGATCGCGGCGACGGCAACCAATGCCACAATAACGATGTACTCGGTCATGCCCTGGCCTGTCTGCGAATGCCAGCGCCACTGGTGTTCTGCAGTCTCTTTGGCGGCGGGTATTGCCCGGGATGTTGCGCAATGCATTATATTCGGCGCCGACTTGTCGCGATAACACCCACTGCTGATGAACGATTTTTTATTAGAGCGATTGACGTAATTGGCTTTCATGCTGACAACTCCTGCAAACGTTTTGGAGGACACAGAATGCCCCGACGCCGCTGGCACCACAATTGAACATAAAGCCTAAGCTGGCAGTTGCAGGAACACTGGAGTACGGACTAGACCAATCGCCCGAATCAGTCCTAAGCGCATCGGCGGATTACCTTTGCTACGAAATCGACCAACGAGTTATTAGCTGGATTTTCCGCACAGGAACCAACTAACCACGCACTGTACCGGCGTGAATTGCGAATTGAATTCGGCAACGCTGGGTCGCCTGGATTGGGCGACACCACACTGACCTCAGCCTTGTCCATCCAACTGGTAATCGGCACCATTGTCTTGTGCCAGGTGCGCAACTAACCAGGGCAAACAAGCCTGCATTTCACTCTTCAGCACATATGGTGGATTCACAATGAACAAGCCACTACCCGCCATACCAAAACCATCTGCAGCGTCGGCGCGAACCCGAAACTTGATATCCAGCCAGCTATTACCAGCTACCGCAGTCAACTTTCCGGGCAAGCGAGCAACTTCCGGACGGGCCAGAAGCGGATACCAGATCATATAGACACCATTCGCAAACCGGCGGCGCGCATCGATCAACGCGTTAACCACTTGTGCGTACTCCGCCTTCACTTCATAAGACGGATCAATCAAAACCAGGCCCCTGCGGCTTAATGGAGGCAGCACACTTTTTAATCCAGCCAGACCGTCACCCGCGCGAACCCGCAATTGCTTGCGTTGCCGTTTAAACAAGTCAGCAAGGGCTTCACTGTCAACCGGATGCAGTTCAAACAACTCAGCCTGATCTTGTGGCCGCAGTAAGGCTGCGGCTATTGCCGGTGACCCAGGATAATGCTTTAGATCGCCGTCAGGGTTGAAACCGCGCAAAATTTCAATGTAATTGTCAATTGCGGCCGGGCGTTCCCCGGCTGACGAATCTGCGTTCCACAGCAGGGCTGCGCCGGCATCTGCCTCGGAAAGCCGCCTTGCCACGTCGTCATTCAGCAAGTATTGCCCGCGCCCAGCATGGGTGTCGACATAGCGGATCGCTGCTTCTTTGCGTTGCAGGTAGCGAAGCACTGACACCAGGACGAGATGTTTTAATACATCGGCATGGTTACCAGCGTGATAAGCATGCCGGTAACTAAGCATGAACACGCGCGCCGAATTCAGTACAGGGGCTGTCTTCACGCAGTACACTGGGACTGGCCCCTGAGTCGAATGGTTCATGTGTTGCCATGCTAAATCGATACCTCCAACACCTGCATAGTGACCCACTCCATCTGCATGGCTGGTTTCTCTTCGTTTTCAATTTCTACGGTTACATCGTAATTGAGCATCCAGTGTTTTGGCTTTTTCTCAGTAGCCGCTTTCAGCGTGAAACGCGCCCGTATTCGCTTACCCGCGTGCACCGGGCTCAGGAACCGTCCTTTTTCAAAGCCGTAGTTAATCCCCAGACCGGCACCTTCCAGACTCAGTGCGGTGTCGTAAGCCAGGTTCGATAACAACGACATGGTCAAAAATCCGTGCGCAATCGTGCCACCGAACGGTGTTTTTTTCGCCTTGTCCGGGTCGATGTGAATAAATTGATGGTCGTCAGTGCAATTAGCAAAAGCGTCGATACGCTCCTGGCTGACCGTTATCCAGTCGGACACCCCAAGATCGCGTCCAACCATATCGGATAATTGGCTGGTTTTGACTACTGGCATTGGATCTCCTTGTTTCCTGATTGTTTTGGTTCTGATTTTCATAGTGGACGCGTCAATAGTGAGCCGAAGCAGGTTGCAGCAACTGGCGATAAAGCCCGGGTTCACATTCGAACCAGGCTCCCGACCGTCTCTTCGCCATTATCAGTCGAGACTATGCAACAGTCGTACACGAATTCAGGCGCTCGCCCGTTGTATCCTTATTACTAACGCGCTGCTGCGCATTATCGCAGCACATTTCAAAAGTGAGAGTTATGAAAACATTGCCCCCGAGCCTGCCCGACAGGCGCATTGGCCCGTTCGCCCGCATAGGCCTGATAGCAACTATCAGCGCTGCGGCAACCCTGGCGGGCTGTACAGGTGCAGGCCCGTTGACACAATCGAATTCGGCCGTTGTTGCCGTACAGCAACTGGATCCCGACCGTTATGCGGGTCAATGGTTCGAAATTGCTCGCCTGCCAAATCGTTTTCAAAATCAGTGCGTCGGTAACGTAACGGCCACATATACGCAGAACGACGGCGGTGGCTTATCAGTTACCAACCGCTGCATGACGGAAAACGGGACAATAGATGAGGCAGTCGGTCGGGTTCGCCGCGTCTCCGATACGCAAGCCAAACTTAAAGTCAGCTTCCTCCCTTCATTACTTTCCACACTGAGTTGGCTGCCCTTCGGTTGGGGTGATTACTGGGTTTTAGACCTCGCTGGCGATTACTCCCACGCGCTGGTTGGAACCCCGGACAACAAGTATCTCTGGTTGCTTTCAAGGGACAGCGAAATGCCGGAACCGGAGTATTTCAAACTGATGCAAAAAGCGTCAGCAATGGGTTTTGACACGGATAAGGTCGTACGAACACCTCAAGGCCTGATAGCCAGGCAGGCGGCAAATAGGTAGGCTGACGGGAATCTGCGAGAACAAAAAAACCGGGCCTCAGTTGAGTCCCGGCTTTCGTTTGGCTGTCGTTTGGCTATCGTTTAGATTTGGTTCGGCTGACGATTAGCGGCCAGGTGTTGCCACCCGGCTAAGTGCTGCCGACAGATCAGGCCACTTTTTTCTCTTCGACTTGCCCTTGTTCGTCGAAAAATTGTGCATCTTCCGTAGAACCTTTGAGTGCAGCGGTCGATGCATTTTTTTCGATCGTGGTGGTCACCGCATCAAAATAGCCAGTACCCACTTCGCGCTGATGTTTAACCGCCGTGAACCCACGCTCGGCAGCAGCAAACTCTTTCTCCTGCAGATCAACGAAGGCCGTCATGTTGTTCCGCGCATAGCCATAAGCCAGGTCGAACATGCCGTAATTTAGCGAATGGAAGCCAGCCAGGGTAATGAACTGGAACTTGTATCCCATTGCACCGAGTTCACGTTGAAACTTGGCAATCGTGGCTGAATCAAGGTTCTTTTTCCAGTTAAACGACGGAGAACAGTTGTACGCCAGCATCTTGCCCGGATAGCGGTCATGGATTGCGTCCGCAAACTGGCGGGCAAATTCGAGATCCGGGGTACCCGTTTCACACCAGATCAAGTCTGCGACAGGTGCGTAAGCCAGCCCGCGGGCAATCGCCTGTTCAATTCCATTTCGGGTGCGGTAAAAACCCTCAACCGTGCGCTCACCAGTTAAAAAGTGCTTGTCATAGTCATCAACGTCGGAGGTCACCAAATCGGCTGCCTCAGCGTCGGTCCGGGCCAGCAATACCGTCGGAACACCCATGACGTCCGCCGCCAGGCGAGCCGCGCTGAGCTTGGCCACGTTCTCCTTGGTCGGCACCAGCACCTTGCCACCCATGTGACCACATTTCTTTACTGATGCCAGCTGATCTTCAAAGTGAACACCGCCAGCGCCGGCCTCGATCATCCCTTTCATCAATTCGAAGGCATTCAAAACGCCGCCAAATCCAGCCTCAGCATCAGCCACGATCGGCGCGAAGTAATCGATATATCCTGCATCGTTGGGGCCTGTTCCTTCCATCCACTGAATTTGATCGCAGCGGGTCAGTGCATTGTTGATCCGCTTGACCACCTGGGGAACCGAATTGGCCGGATATAGTGACTGATCCGGATACATCTCACCAGCACCGTTGGCGTCGCCGGCAACCTGCCAACCAGACAGATAGATGGCTTTAAGACCGGCTTTAACCTGCTGCATCGCCTGGTTGCCGGTCAGAGCGCCCAGTGAATTGACAAACGGCTCTTCATTAATGAGCTTCCAGAGCTTTTCAGAACCACGACGGGCCAGCGTGTGCTCCACCCGCATTGAGCCACGTAATTTGACGACGTCGGCAGCACTGTAACTGCGTTCAATACCCTGCCAGCGGGGATTCTCTGCCCAGTCCTTTTCTAGCTTCTGAATTTCCAACTCACGTGAAGACATAACTTCTCCTTGATTGCTTATGATGAAAACTGATCTCTGATTCTGAGATATTTCAGAATCTTCGCCGAATTAGTCAATTACCAACGATTTTTTCAATGATTTCGAAGGGCTTTGAAAGCACGCTTTATCGCGACAATTGATCCACGTTTGTCATCATAGTAAACACGAATGCGGCATAGCAACAGAATTAATTCACGAAAACTTAATCTCTATTTTCCCTATATTTGCTGACTTTTATCGGCATTTCTCATATTACGGCAATGAATTTCCTACTTTGAGAAATCGTTATACCGCAATGCACTATTTTCCCGAAATATGAAAAACCCTTTCCAGGCATGAAATTTTCACACCCAAACTAGAACCTTCTGGCGTAGAAAGTCAAATTTTACCAATTTGCCGGCAAACCCCTCTTTTTTTGTGAATGTTTGTTACTTCCAGAGTTTTTCGCATCAGGTGATGCACTGGCAAACGCCTGGGCATAAAAAAAAGCGCCTGTCGGGGCGCTTCGGGTTACCGCTGAGACAGACTCAACCAGCAATCCCCTGATAGCACTCAATCTGCTGAAAACTAAAGTCTCGCAAGGTGAGCTTGTAGCGGTAATAAGTGGGCAAGCCCACTGAACTGACCTTAGCGACGTATTCGCCAGTGGCCGTGCCAATAGGCGCTGCGCGTTCAGCATGAAATTCATTCGTACGGGGCGACCAGGTAAACCCCCCGTCAAAAACCCGTCCACGATCAACAAAAAACGCTGCCGTCGCCGGGTCAAAGCTAAAGTCACGCCGTGAGAATGATGTTCGACCCTGATTATCGTCAGATTTACAGTCCATCAGAACGCTGACCGAACCGGCATCCGGATTAAGACGGAACGCCTCTCCCGCAATATAGGAGCCGGATGGCGAGCCAGGATTATCTGAGTTTCCACTGTTGGCGCTATCGCCGCTGTTATCGCCTGACCCATCCGTACTGTCACTCGCAAGAATGACATCACGAATACCGCCGCCACAGGCCGAGCTCAAGCCAATCAGCACAACTACCATGGCCCGGCGCCAGCCGGTTTGGACGCATCGCATCATCATCAGTTTCCGGAGGTTTTTTTTATATCGAGGTTCGACCAAAGTATAACGCCACCAAATATGCCATCCGCAAAGTGGCAGCCGCCAGTTAACAAAATCGGACAGATACAGAGGGGCTGATCACGGTTTGCTTCCATGGGTTCCAGCAACCAAATCGGTCGCCCGTGCCGAGATGTCACCCACGCCGCTTTGTGCGGTGGTGGGCAGCGACTCGACTTCACTCAACTGACGGGACAACGCTCGGGTCCGGGTTTCCGCCGTCCCAATGGTTCCCGCTGCCTTTTCAAGCTGTTCGCGGGTTCGAGCCAATACCTCGCCAAAGCGCGAGAATTCGCTTTTAACCGTGACCAACAGGCGCCGGATTTCGCTCGATCGCTGTTCGACAGCCAGCGTGCGAAATCCCATCTGCAGACTGGACAAGATAGCTGACAAGGTTGTGGGTCCGGCAACGATGATTCTTTCGTCCCTGTGCAAACCTTCGAGTAAACCAGGGCGTCTTGCCAGTTCAGCGAACAAGCCTTCCACCGGCAGAAATAAAACCGCAAAATCGGTAGTTGACGGCGGCGCAACATACTTCTGACCGATACGGCGGGCTTCTTGACGAAGGCGTGTTTCGAGTGCCTTGCCCGCTTTTTCCGCCCCGGCCTTATCTGCCGCCTCCTGGGCCGCTAACAAGCGTTCGTAGTCTTCACGCGGAAACTTGGCATCCACCGGCAACCACACTGTCGCCTCCGGGTGATGGCCGGGTAATCGAATCGCAAATTCAACCCGTTCATTCGATCCTGGCACAACTTCAACATTCTCCGCGTATTGGGCGACAGTAAACATTTGTTCCAGAATGCTCGCCAGCTGCGCCTCACCCCAGATGCCCCGGGTTTTGACATTGGTCAGCACACGCTTGAGATCGCCAACATCGCCGGCAAGTGCCTGCATCTCACCCAGGCCACGCTGCACTTGTTCGAGTTGTTCGGAGACCAGTCGGAACGACTCGCCCAGCCTTGTTTCCAGAGTTGACTGAAGTTGTTCGTCAACGGTGCGTCGAATCGACTCTAACTTACGTTCATTATCCTCGCGCTGGCGCTCAAGTTGCATCTCCAGTGAATCAGCCAGGCTACGCATCGACCCGGCCAGCTCAACCCGATTGGCCCTGGCTGCTTCAGAAAGTTCTGCACTGAATTCACGCTGCTGGCTTCCCTGCATCGCCAACTGCTGCGCCAGCATACGTAATCCGGGCTCAGGGTCGGGAGCACGCCGCCCCAGAAGCCAGATCACCAGCACACAAATCACAATCAACAAAAACAGGCAGGAGAGTGCGAGCCATAGCAGCATGGCCGAATCGTTAGTCACCATAAGAGGGGGGCGTTGGTTCTGATCGGAATAATTTACACCGTATTGTGCAATTACCTGCAAGCTTTCGTGACATCGATCATTCAGCGCAACGCCAGTCAGGCCCAAGATCACCGGACTAACAAAAGCCAAGCCAGCTCGAGGAGTCCCTCATGTATCGAAAGCCTGCCGTTTCGGTAGTTCACGCATTGACCGTTGCCGCCATCGCAGCATCCGCCCTGTTAACCCTGACCACGCCAGCGCACGCTGCCCGCATGCAGCATAGCGGTCAACCGTCGACTACGATTTATCGCTGTGATTTCACGGATGGCTCTGTGGTTTTTAGCGACAGCCGCTGCAGGGGCAATGCCAGGGTGACTAAATGGGCACCTGCCAGCCTGCCCAAGGGTATTCATAAGTCCGCGCCCGATTCACCGGCGATGCAAAACAGAGCGATGGATCAGGCCGAGATGACCCGGGGCAGAAAAGACCCATATGTCGACTGTAAAGAACGTGGTGGTCAGTTTCGGGTGGCAGCTCGCTTGTGCATCCTGCCAAACAAAAATAAGGCGACCGTCATTCAGCGAATCCGCTGAACCATTTTGCTGATCCATTCTTATGACCAGCGTTAACTGAAGATTGACAGTCCGATTAAGCTCTGCCGGCAAGTAGACGTTTTCGCTGTGCCGGCGGGTAGTGTTCGATTGCGTAACGTAACGTGGTACGCGCTAGCATCGCGTAGTGGGTAATCAGGAAGTTGGTGACCCGCTCGCGATCGCGCTTGGCCACTTCGCGCAACATCCACCCCACTGCCTTGTGAATCAGATCTTCGTCGTCAGCGAGCAGAATCTGCGCCAATGCCATCGTATCGTCTAAGTCACCAGCGCGAATCAACTGCCTTGTGGCAATAATTGCAATACGCCTCTCCCACATATTTCTGGATCTAACGAGGCGATAGAGAGGCGCTCGGGAACGGGTCTGGAGCCAGACGCCGACAATCTGATACGCCGATGCGTCAACCAGGTCCCAGTTATTTATCCAGCGCGTGTTAGCCAGGTAATGCCGGTAGATATCCCGCTGCGTCTTAGGGTTGGCGCGGGCAGCGGCGAATGTTTTGACCAGAATAATCAGCGCCAGTAGACGGGCCTCATGAAACCGGGAGCGCAACAATCTTTGATTCTCGGCCAGCGACATACCGACAAACTGAGCGGCCAACTGCCTTAAGTGGGGAACCCTGATCCCCAGGAACACATCACCAGCACCGTACTGCCCGGCTGCCGTCTTAAAAAAACGCAATGCCTTGGTTGCTAAGACCGGATCGCTGCAGGCCTTTAATTGCGCCAGCGCGCTGACTGCGCAGAGTGTTGGTAGTTTGTTCGGTGCGTTAAGTGCCCGTTGCCTGCCTGCGCTGGAAGTGTTCGCGGTGGTTTTGTTCGTATTCATTGGTACAGTTTGGATTCGACGCGGTTCACCGGAGATATCACCTGATTTTGTGCCGGATATTTTCCATAGCGTTTTCCATAGCGATTTGCCGGGCTGAATTAGACGGAAACGCCGCACGGTCGATGTTGTAAATCTGTTTACCGCGCCGCCGGACGCCGTTACGATAAGCCAACAATCAGGTGAAAACCACCAAGGAGACTTTGTGAAAATTGGCTATCTGCTGCGAGTGCGGCCCGACCTCGAAGACATTATCCCTGACGATGTTCAAGGCGTTCGAATCCAGGTGGGTGACGACGGATTGTATACGCCTGAAGACCTCAAGAAAATCAGTGACGTTGATGCTTTTGTTATCGGCATGGAGCCAGTCAACGAACAAATCCTTGCGGCCGCACCCGATGTCAAAATTGTTCAGCGTCTGGGGGTTGGGTATGAAACCCTCGACCTGGCGGCATGTGCGGCCCGTAATATCCCAGCCTGCAACATTGAAGGGGTTAATAAAGAAGCCGTGGCAGAACATGCAATGATGTTCATGTTGTCCTTATACAAGCGACTGCTTGATGCCAACGCGTTCACGCAGAAAGCTGACTGGTTTAACGCCCGTAAGCTCACCAGTGAAACGTTTGAGCTCAAAAATAAAACCCTGGGCATCATTGGCTTTGGCAATACTGGCTCATCACTGGCCAAACGGGCGGCCGCATTTGAAATGAAGCTGCTTTATAACGACCTGACGGACATCAACGCAGATCTGGCCGCAAAGTTGGGGGCCAAAAAGGTCGACAAGGAAACCATCTACTCAACAGCAGATTTTGTCAGTATCTGCACCGACTTGAATGATTCCACCCGCGGCATGATCAATGCTGACGCGCTGGCCATGATGCGCCCTGATACCCGCTTTATCTGCTGTGCCCGAGGCGGTATCGTCGATGAAGCAGCGCTTGCCAGTGCACTGAAAAGTGGTCAGATTAACTCGGCCGCCATCGACGTATTTGAGCAGGAACCCATTGCGGCTAATAACCCACTGATTGGCCTGCCCAATTGCATTCTGACCGCCCACGTTGCTGGTGTTGCCAGCGATACAACAACCCGCATCTGGGAGTGGGCTCACGATAACGTGCGCGCCGTCGTTCAGCGCGGCGAAAAACCGCGCTGGGTTCGAAACGGGGTGTAATCGACGTGTCGTTGCGGCCAGGTGTTGTAACTTACGCCGCTCGCAGAGTCTGCATGGGTGGGCTGTTCAGCACCGGTCGCAACCCCATCCAACCGGCAACAACCGCCAATACCGCGCCGGCGAGCATACCCAGAGGCAACATAGACCAGCGGGTAGCCAATTCGAACTGGAATACCTGCTCGGCAAGAATCGCCCCAATAATCAGGGCGCCGGCCGCGGCCAGCAGGCCCGCCAGCGCGCCCGACAATGCCAGTTCCCAGAACTGAGAGACTGCCAGTTGGCGCCGCGACGCACCTAGCGCCCGCATCAAGCCGGCTTCGCTGATCCGCTCATCGCGCGAGGTAGCCAGCGCACCGTATAAAACGGCAATACCGGCGGCCAACGTCAATAAAAAAAGGTATTGCACCGCCTGCACTACCTGGCCTAGCAAAGACTGCACCTGACGCAGTATCAACCCGGTATCAAACACGGTCAGGTTAGGAAACCGGCCAACCAGTTCGCGGGCCAGCGAACTGCTCTGTGACTGGTGAAAGGCGGTAATAAAAGTTGTTGGCATCGCCTGGAGCGCAGCCGGCGACAAAATCATAAAGAAGTTCACTTTCATCGAATCCCAGGTCACCTTGCGAACATTACTGACCGCTACCTTGACAATTTCACCGGCAATGTCAAAGGTCAGCTCATCGCCAAGTTGCAGCCGCAGCGACTTCATCACCCCTTCTTCTACGGATACCTCCAGGGCTTCAGGGTCAAGCCAGCGACCACTTAGCAATTGATTGTGCGCAGGAATTGCACTCATATAAGACAGGTTCAGTTCACGGCGCGGCGCCTGACGATCGTTATCGTCACGGGGTTCGGCTGAGCTGTCACTTTGCCTACGTTCAACAGGCTCTCCGTTTACCTCGATAAGACGCCCCCTGACCATTGGGTAAATACTGACGTCGGTAATACCGTCAGCCCTCAGCGCATCACCAACTGCCTGGCGCTGGTCGGGCTGAATGTTGATGACAAATCGATTCGGTGCATCAGCGGGTGTCGCTCGCTGCCAGCCTTCAATAAGATCCGTTCGGGTTACCGTTAGCAAAGTCAGCGCCATCAGTCCGATGGCAAGCGCAACCGTTTGCGCGACCGCTGAACCGCGCCGGCGAGCCCACGACGCCAACGCCAGCCGTAGGGCCGGGTCATTTGAAATAATGGGAAGAGAGCGGGCCCGGGAGACCAGCACTAGCATGAACCAGGCAACTAAACTAAATGCCACAGCGCCAATTAGAAAACCGCCAAGAGCAATGGCCGCCAAACGGCGATCGTTAGCCAGCCAGAACATCAACCCACTAAAACAGGCAATCGCGACAACAGCGCCGATCCAGGCGGATGCGGGCGCCTGCCCCATGTCGCGACGCAAAACCCGCAACGGCGGAACACCCGCAAGCGAGACAAATGGCCAGCCGCCAAACCCGAGCAGTAATACCAAAGCGGCCAGCATCGCATACAGTGCCGGCCACGCAGTTGCTGGTGGCAACGGTATTGATAACAATGGTGCTATTGACGCGGCCAGAACAAAGTGGAAACCCCAGCCAAAAAGTGCACCGACCGCACCAGCTACCATGGCAAGAAGGGCTAGTTCTCCGATTAGCACGCTTAGCAGCTGACGTTGGGTCATACCCAGCGATTTCACCACTGCACAGGCGTCAAGATGCCGCTGCGCAAACCGACGCGCCGCGAGGGCCACCGCGACCGCTGCAATCAACGCTGACAGCAACGCGACCAGGGACAGGAACTGCTCGGCACGATCAAGGGTTGCCGTCAGTTCCGGCCGGCCGTCAGCCACCGTCTCAACGCGCTGCCCGGTTTTGAGCTCAGGCGTTAGCCACTGCCGGAATTGCTCAACTGCTGCTGGTGGCCCTGCAACCAGTAATCGATACGACACCCGGCTCCCCGGTTGAATCAGGCCGGTACGTGCCAGCACCGCCGCAGAAATCAGGGCACGCGGTGCAACATTCACAAAACCCCCGCCACGATCTGGTTCGAGTGCAATCAAGGCAGTCAGTTTCAACCGCTCACTCCCCACGGTCAGCAGATCACCAACCGAGGCCTTCAAAGCATCAGCCAACTGAGGATCAACCCAGACTTCGCCGTCCCCTGGCAGGTCGGTTGCAACGCCATCCTTACTACCCTGAGAATCAAAAATACGCAGTTGACCACGCAGCGGATATCCCGGTTCAAAAGCCTTGACCGACGCCAGTCGGGGCATCGCATCACTACTTACCATGCTCGGGAACGATGTGGTTGCTGACAGTGCCAGGCCAAGAGCTTCGGCCTTTTGCCCGTAGGCCGGATCGATCGGGCGCTGACTACGAATGACCAGATCGGCACCCAGGAGCTGGGTTGCCTGCTGGTCAAGCGCCACACGCAGGCGATCAACAAAAAAACCGACCGCCGCAAGTGACGCCACGGCAATAATCAGGGCACCGAGCAGCAGGTTCAGCTCCCCCCCGCGCCAGTCTCGGTAGGTAAATCGCGCAACATGTTGGACAATGTCTTTCATCTGCCAAGCTTATCGCAGCCAGGTTAAGCGCTTGTTAATGACCTGCCGCCCAACAACACTATCTGCCACCGGAGTGAACCATGGATTGGTATTTCGACTTCATCTCACCTTATGCCTATCTACAGAGCACAAAGCTGGAAGTATTTGAAGAGCATCAACCCGTTCGCTGCGTGCCGGTTCTTTTTGCCGGCCTGCTAAATCACTTCGGTAATATCGGGCCGGCCGAATTGGCGCCAAAACGTCAATGGACGTTTGAGCAAGTTGCCTGGCTGGCCCATCAAAATCAGATCAGCCTGCTGATGCCGGCCCATCATCCGTTCAACCCGCTGGCGTTACTGCGCTTGAGTATTGCCGCAGGAGCCACGGTTGAGGTTGTGCAACGGATCTTCAGGTTTGTCTGGGCTGAAGGTTACAACCCAGATGACGAAGCTGCTTTTTCCGACCTATGCGCCGAATTTGGGCTGGAACCCGGGGCACTACAGCGCGAAGAAATTAAACAGACACTACGCCACAATACAGAGTCGGCGGTGGGCCGTGGCGTCTTCGGTGTCCCCACGATTGCCCACAAAGACAAAAAATTCTGGGGGTTTGACAGTACCGAGATGGCGCTGGCGTATTTCAGTGCCAATGGCAATGAAGCAATTTATCCGGCAGCGGCAATTGATGCAGCGCAGGCAATGCCAAACGGCACCGCCCGGCGAAACCGCGGCAAGATTGGGAATTTCGGGAACGTCGGGAACAGCAGCGCTGCAACAGCGGTACCAGAGCCGCCGGCGAACAAAAAGCCGCGTATCGATTACCTCCCGGAAGATCTTGCAGAGCCAGCTGAAATTGTTCAAGCCGTCCGCGAACGACGCGGCGGCCATTTGATTGAATTAGACCGTATGTTGCTTTACAGCCCCAACCTCGCCCGTGGGTGGAACCATTTGCTCGGCGCGGTTCGCAACGAGCTGGATCTAAGTAAAAATCTGCGCGAGCTTGCCATGTGTACAGTTGCCGTCATTAATCGCGCGGAATACGAATTCACCCACCACTTACCAATTTACATTGAAACCGGTGGCTCGGAAGCGCAGGCACAAGCCCTGCGCGATCCGGATGCGGCGCTCGCCAGTACCCAATTGTTTAGCGAAACCGAACGGGCTGCCCTGGGCTTGTGCATTGACATGACGCGGACGGTACAGGTTAATCAAAGTCATTTTGATGCCTGTGAGCGTTTGCTTGGTCGGCAACAGCTAGTCGAACTGATTGCGACAATTGCCGCCTACAATATGGTGTCGCGCTTCCTGGTCGCGCTAAACGTGCAACCCGACCACGAGTGACCTGATGCACAACCGCCAAACCGATGCGAACGGAGAGACATCACGATGATCCCACTGGCTGCCTACGCCCACCGCCTTTCGATCCGGCCAGAAGCGACAATTCGCTTCCATGTCGCCAACGCAACTGGAGAATCTGTCAAGGCCAGCATTGTCCGGGTGATCTGCGCCGATGCCAACCCGAACGGTCCTGGCATCGTTACCGAGGCGGTAACCAGCGAACCACAATGCATTACAGAACCAGTTCAACAAATGGTTCCGCACGGCTCGTACGCACTGGTCGACGGGATACCCCGCCTACCCGCTGTTTTTACCGTCGCCGTTCGGCTGATGCCGGCACTCAAGGGTAAGCCGCAGGCACTGATCTCCCAGACAAACCGGCTAGACAATGCCGGCTGGTCGCTGGCACTGGATGCTGACAATTTTTTGGTACTGCGCACTGGTGACGGACGCGTTATGCGTGAAGTTGCGCGTTCCAGCCACCGCCTGCCCGTCAATAAATGGGCGTTTGCATGGCTAAGCATCCAATCAGACCGGGTCCGCACAGTGACTAGCGATTCTGATGAAGTGGACGACACCACTGAATCTGACGCGCCATCTGTCACAGTCAATCACGCCAGGGTAAGCCTCGGCTGGCGACCTTATATCCGCGGCCTGCCTGGTGATCGAATGAGTGTTGGCGCCAACGACTCTGTCAACATCTGTTTCGATGACAAAACCCCCCTGGTATTTGCCGCTGAAGATGGCAGCGCACCGTGTCAGCACTTTAACGGCCGCCTTGAAGAACCGGCGCTGTTCAGCCATGCGCTGACCGCTGACGAATTACAGGGGCTGGCGACCGAACAGTCCGCTGTCATTGATTCCGCGAGCTGTCGTTGGGACTTTTCAGACCAGCCCGACAGCGACCAGATCACAGACAAAGGCCCGGCGGCCTGCCACGGCCGCCTGATCAACACCCCGGTACGCGCCGTCAAAGGTGCATTCTGGACCGGACGCAACATGGTCTGGCACCAGGCGCCGGACGAATACGGCGCGATTCATTTCCACGATGATGATATTGACAACTGTCACTGGCCGGTTTGTTATGAATGGACCGTGCCGGCCGGCACCCGCAGTGGCATCTACGCACTCATGCTGCGCGCCGGCGGCCACGAAGAGAACGTCCCGTTTCACGTAGTCCCGCCCGTGGGAAAAGCGAATGCCAGACTGGCTGTGCTTGCCTCTACCATCACCTATACGATTTATGGAAACAACGCGCGTCCCGAGTGGGACGCAGACCCGCAATGGCAACAACAATGGCGGGATCAGGCGGCCCGGTGGCAGGCGTATCCACACAACCCGGGTGATCATCGCGAATACGGTTTATCCACGTATAACAACCACCCCGACGGCAGTGGCATCAGTATCGCTTCCTGGCATCGGCCGATGCTAGGCATGCGTCTTGGGTACATCACTTACCCCAATGAAGAAATTCGCGCATCCGGTTTGCGCCACTTCCCGGCCGACTCTCACCTGATTGCCTGGCTCGAACACAAGGGCTATGAATACGACATCATCACAGACATCGAATTACATGAAGAAGGTGTCGAACTACTGAATCAATACCAAACCGTATTAACCGGTTCACACCCCGAATACCACACCGGCCGGATGCTCAATGCGCTGGAAAAATACCGTGACAGTGGTGGGCGCTTTTGCTATCTCGGTGGCAATGGCTTTTACTGGAAGGTTGCGCTCAAGCCGAATGTTGACGGCGTGATCGAGATTCGACGCGGTGAAGGTGGTATTCGGGCATGGGCCGCCGAGCCAGGTGAGTATTACAACCAGTTTGACGGTGAATACGGTGGCTTGTGGCGCCGCAACGGCCGTCCACCGCAAGATCTGGTCGGCGTTGGTTTCACCGCCCAGGGAAATTTTTCGGGTTCTTATTACCGATCCAGGCCCGATGCCGCTCAGTCACGCGCTGCCTGGATACTCGCCGGGATTAAGACTGAGACATTCGGAAATCACGGTTTTTCAGCGCACGGAGCGGCTGGCTTTGAACTGGATCGGGCTGACAAAAACCTCGGTACCCCGGAACACGCGGTCATCATCGCCAGTTCGGAAAACCATCCGCCAGAAGCCCCGTGGATATTGGTCCCCGAAGAAATGCTGACCCACCTGCTGACCTGGCCACACCAGCCGGCCGCGGAACTGGTACGGGCCGACATGGTGTTCTTCGAATGTGCGGGCGGTGGCGCCGTGTTTTCAACCGGCTCTATTACGTTTTGCGGCAGCCTGATGACTGACAACTTTGATAACGACGTCTCGCGTTTATTACAAAACGTCGTCGACCGTTTCCTTGAACCAACACCGTTTGAGATGCCGGTCAGCGACGCGCTATAGGGACACTCGGTTTACCGGGGACGCTCGGTTTACCGGGGACGCGCGGTTTACTGCGCGCGGTGGCGCCCGGTTGGTCAGACTTCGTTGATTACCCGTTCATCACGTTAACCGGCTTGCCCGCTGCCCAGCCACTGATGACTTCACCGAGGCCGGTACCAAAAGCATCAAGGATGCGCTCGGTGACGTAAGCAAGGTGTGGACTCATAGTGACATTGGGCAGCGTGATCAATTCACGGAACGGGTCATCAGCGGCTGTTGGCTCACTGGTGTGAACATCCATGGCGGCATAAGCTGGCCGCCCTGCCTTAAGACCGGCTATCAGCGCCTTGTTGTCGAATAATCCAGCCCGCGATGTATTAACAATAACCGAATCGGGGCGCATGAGCTTCATTTCGTCGGCGCCGACAATCCCACGGGATCGGTCCGACAAGACCAGGTGCATTGAAATAAATCGGCTGGTGGAAAAAAGCTCAGCTTTGTCGACGCGTTTGACCCCGACTTCAGCGGCGCGCTCATCGGTCAGGTTTTGACTCCAGGCAACCACATCCATGCCAAAAGCCAGTCCAACACGGGCTACGCGTTCACCAATCGAGCCCAGGCCCACCATGCCAAGTCGCTCACCTTCAACCATTGATGGCAGAGGATACGGCTGATTGTTAGCGTCTCGCCGCCAATGGCCAGCCCGCATGCCGGTGTCCGCAGGCACCAGTTGTTTACTGGCCGCCAGCAACAGCGCCCAGGTCTGCTCAGCGGTACTGGCTTTGCTCGGACCACCCGGCGTATTGCTGACGGGAATCGCGCGAGCGGTGGCAGCCTTGACGTCGCAGCTTGGGTTGCGGGCGCCGGTAAAGGCCAGAAAACGCAGGCGGGGCAATTGCTCAAGCAAGCTGGCTGGAAAAGCCATTCGCTCACGAATAAGGCAAATACCATCGAAGTCAGCAAGCACGAACGCTGCATCGGCCCCAAGGGGCGCATCAAAGGTTGTCAGGTCAACTTTATCAGCCGCTGCCTTAACCGCTGGATGGGCCGCCATTGCGCCCTCGTAGTCGTCAAGGATGGCCACTTTTAACCGCTTTGCGTTCACAGATGTCTCCGGTTTGTCTATGCAAACTCCGATTATGCTGCCTCTCAGGATAAACTGGGGTTTCGATCCGGGACGCAGGCGTTTAGCATCCCGACCAACCCTTGTTTATATTTACACCCCACTGCTGGCATCTGCCCCGGAGAATTTATGTCCGTCATCCAACTGATTCGTAAACCCGTTCTGCGTCTCGACCCAAATGATGATGTGGTGATTGCCGCACGCCCAATTAAAGAAGGTGCGGTCATCGACGAAGAGAAAGTTACCTGCCGACAGGCAATTCCGGCGGGCCACAAACTAGCGACCCGGGCAGTGAAAACTGGGGGGCCGGTTCGACGTTACAACCAGATTATCGGATTTGCGACCCGGGATATCGAACCGGGTGACCATGTTCACAGCCATAACCTGGCATTTGAAGCCTTTGAACGGGACTATGCCGTGGGTGCTGATGTCCGGCCAAACCCGCCGGTGGCCAAACCCGCAACATTCATGGGGATCCGCCGCGCTGACGGCCGGGTTGCAACCCGCAATTACATCGGTGTGGTTTCGACAGTTAATTGTTCAGCGTCAGTTTCGAAATTTGTCGCCAATCATTTCACCGCGGAAAAACTCGCGGCCTATCCAAATGTTGACGGTGTCGTACCAATTACCCACAGCGTGGGCTGCGGCATGGCCAGCGAAGGTTTTGGCATGGATGTGTTGCGCAAGACAATCGCCGGCTACCTGCGTCATCCAAACTTCGCAGCCGTTGTCATTATTGGGCTGGGATGCGAAGCGAACCAGATGAGTGCCTTGTTTGCCGCCCAGAGCCTGAGTGAATCCGACGCGCTTAAATCTCTGATCATTCAAAGTACAGGCGGCACTCGTAAAACCACCGAAGCCGCAATTGATGCGGTCAATGCCATGCTGCCAAAAGCTAACAAAATAACCCGGGAGCCGGTACCGGCGAGCGAAATTATTGTCGGCCTGCAGTGCGGTGGGTCGGACGGCTATTCCGGCATTACCGCAAACCCGGCCCTTGGCGCAGCCTGCGACCTACTGGTAGCACACGGCGGTACGGTAATTTTGTCTGAAACACCCGAGGTTTATGGCGCGGAGCACTTACTCACCCGGCGGGCTGTCAGCCAGGCGGTGGCTGACAAGCTGATCAAACGCATCAAGTGGTGGGAGGACTACACCGCCAAACACGACGGCAGCATGGATAACAATCCGTCACCTGGCAATAAAGCGGGCGGGCTGACAACTATTCTTGAAAAATCCCTGGGCGCAGTTGCCAAGGGTGGCACAACCAACCTGGTTGATGTGTATGAATACGCCGAGCCGGTGACTGCCAAGGGATTTGTCTTTATGGACACGCCGGGATACGACCCGGTATCGATAACCGGACAGGTTGCGGGTGGCGCTAACGTTGTCACCTTCACGACCGGCCGCGGTTCGGTTTACGGCTGCAAACCAGCACCAAGTCTGAAACTCGCCACCAACACTGCAATGTACGATCGCATGGCAGAAGACATGGATGTGAACTGTGGGGATATTGTCGACGGCAATGCGACGGTTGCAGAGAAAGGTGAAGAAATATTTCAACGTTGGCTGACCATGGCCTCGGGTGAAAAGTCATTTAGTGAAGAACTCGGCATCGGTAACGAAGAATTTATCCCCTGGTACTTCGGAGCCGTCATGTGAGAGCAGCCCATATGCTACTGACGATCGTTAGCTGGTACTTCGGAGCCGTTATGTGAGGGCCGACCGATAGCCGTGTTCTCCAGACTGCTTTCCAAAATTGGTCGCGCCCTGGCAAAATTCTTAAGCCAGGAGCGTGACAATTACGTGCCCCTGGCCCGCCCGGACCACATTGACGCCGTACGCAAGATTCTCCAGCCCGGTGACGTCTTGCTGGTTGAGGGCCGCAGCCGTTTCAGTATCGGCATCAAATACCTGACGCAGTCGACCTGGTCACATTCGGCTATTTATGTTGGTAACTGTGGTGGCCCGGTAGATGATCCGAACTGCCTTGTTGAAGCTGACGTGATCAAAGGCGTTGTTGTCTTGCCGTTATCTAAATACTCAGAACACAATGTCCGAATATGCCGTGCGATTGGTCTGGACCCAGGCGATGCACAAGCGGTAATCGACCATGTCAAGGCGCGAATCGGACACCAGTACGACTTAAAAAACGTCATCGACCTGGCGCGCTGGCTTTTCCCAACCCCGCCGATCCCCCGACGCTTCAGGCGCTCGCTAATGTCAATGGGTAGCGGAGACCCGACCCGTGCCATTTGCTCAACCCTGATTGCACAGGCTTATCAATCGGTGCGTTATCCCATATTACCCCTGGTGGAAAAGCGGCAACTGCAATCGCCCAGCGGAATCGAACGTACGCTTCAGGTGTTGCGCATTCGTCATCACAGCTTATTTGCGCCCCGTGATTTTGATCTTTCGCCTTACTTTAGTATCGTCAAGCCAACCCTGGAAAGAGGTTTTGATCCGGCAAAACTGGTTTGGGCCGAAGATGATCCGGTTCAGATTACCCAACACAACAGAGAACAGGACGTCCGATGAAAGACCCCGAAAACTTGCAGAAAAACTGGCGCGAATTTTTAGCCGATGGCAGCAACCCGCCGCAGGCCGGTGAGACCGTTGAATTAAGTAAATCTGAATGGCGCGAGCGCCTTTGTCCGGAGGCTTTTCAGGTATTGCGCGAACACGGCACTGAACGCGCCGGGTCAAGCCCACTCGACAACGAAAAACGCGAAGGCATATTCGCCTGCGGCGGTTGCGAGCTACCGTTGTTTACGTCCGAAATGAAATTCGACAGCGGCACGGGCTGGCCAAGCTTCTTTACCACGATACCCGATGCTTTTGAAACCAGCACTGACTTCAAATTGATTCTGCCGCGAACCGAATACCATTGCGCGCGCTGCGGCGGTCATCACGGCCATGTATTCAAAGATGGCCCCAAACCCACCGGCCTGCGCTATTGCAATAACGGCGTTGCACTTAAGTTCCTGCCAAAATAACCGGGAAAGCGTGGGTCAGAATTAATATTGAACCACTTCGGGCGAACCGGCCAGACAACTACCGGGAAAGCGGCCGGTAACGTAACCGTGTCGGGCGGGCGCCATCTTCTCCAAGCCGGTGACGCTTGTCCTCTTCGTATTCCTGGTAGTTGCCGTTGAAGAAGGTCCACTGAGAATCCCCCTCGGCAGCCAGGATATGAGTGGCGATGCGGTCCAGGAACCACCGATCGTGCGAAATCACCAAGGCCGAACCGGCAAACTCAAGCAGTGCATCTTCGAGCGAACGCAGGGTTTCAACGTCCAGATCATTTGACGGCTCATCAAGCAGCAACACGTTCCCGCCTTTAAGCAAAGTAGCAGCCAGATGCAGTCGCCCTCGTTCGCCACCGGACAAATCGCCGACCCGTTTTTGCTGATCCTGGCCCTTAAAGTTAAAGCGACCAATATACGCTCGCGACGGCATTTCAAAACGGCCGACGTTAATAATATCCAGGCCGTCCGAGATTTCCTCCCAGACAGATTTGTCTCCGTTTAAGGCTTCTCGGGACTGGTCAACATAGGCCAGTTGAACCGTTGCACCGATTTTGATCTCGCCAGAATCGGGCTGCTCGACACCGTTGATCATACGAAATATGGTTGATTTACCAGCACCGTTCGGTCCGATAATGCCAACAATAGCGCCGGGTGGCACGGTAAAACTCAAGTTATCAATAAGCAAACGCTCACCGTAGGCTTTACTGACGCCCTTGAACTCAATGACCGAATCTCCCAGGCGCTCGGCTACTGGAATGAATATTTCCTGGGTCTCGTTACGCTTTTGATAATCGTAGGAGCTCAGCTCTTCGAAACGCTGTATGCGGGCCTTACTTTTTGACTGGCGCCCTTTCGGATTTTGTCTCACCCAGTCCAGTTCTTTCTTAATAGCCTTCTGACGCGCAGACTCTGATGATTCTTCCTGCTTTAGTCGTTCATCCTTTTGCTCCAGCCAGGTGCTGTAATTGCCCTTGTACGGAATACCGTGCCCACGGTCGAGTTCGAGAATCCACTCGGCAACATTATCAAGGAAGTAGCGGTCGTGGGTCACCGCAACAACGGTCCCGCCAAACTTCGCCAGGAACTGTTCGAGCCAGTCGACGCTTTCTGCGTCCAGGTGGTTGGTTGGCTCATCAAGCAACAACATGTCGGGTTGCGACAACAGTAACCGGCACAATGCAACGCGACGTTTCTCACCACCAGACAACGGGCCCACAACAGCATCCCAGGGGGGCAGGCGCAAAGCGTCGGCAGCGATTTCGAGCAAGTGATCACCACCACCTTCGGTACCGCTGGCGGCGAGAATTGCTTCGTATTTCGCCTGATCTGCAGCCAGCGCGTCGAAGTCGGCATCCGGTTCGGCGTAGGCGGCGTAGATCTGATCGAGTTTCTGCCTGGCCTCGTTGGCTTCACCCAGCCCTCCTTCGACGGCCTCGCGTACGGTCTGGGTTGGGTCCAGCTCTGGCTCCTGCGGCAGGTAGCCGACCTTTAGGTCGGGCATCGGGCGGGCTTCGCCTTCAAATTCTGTATCAACCCCGGCCATGATCTTAAGCACCGTCGACTTGCCCGAACCGTTAAGACCGAGCACGCCAATTTTGGCCCCGGGGAAGAACGACAGGGAAATATCTTTAAGGATTCGTCGTTTGGGTGGCACGATTTTGCCAACCCGGTTCATGGTGTAAACGTACTGTGCCATTTGCTCTTGGTCTGATTTTGGGGGATTTGTCTGATGGTGCCGCCTGCTAAGCCGACACGAGAATGCGATTATCACCGATACCGGCACCCCGACGCCAGCCATTGTTATCCATCGTTTATTCGCCCCAGGATTCCTCAATTCTGCGACAAGTCAGCCAATCGGCCCACACAGTGGACCGAAGACGCAGACAGACACAACGGATCGGGCCAATCCGCGTTAACCTGTAACCGACTTTTATTTTCGCCGGGTGGGTTCGCGAACCTGACCGGGCCCAGCCTGACACCACGCCATGTTGTTCAAAATCTGGACTATTGTCCACGGCCTTATCAGTGATTTCTTCACCGACCGGGTTCCACAGTTTGCGGCCGCGCTGTCGTTTTACGCAGCTTTCTCGATGGCGCCGCTGCTGATTTTGATCCTGACTATCCTGGCCTTTTTGCTTGATGGCGCTCAGGCCCGCGAGTTTGTGATTGTCCAGATTGGCACACATCTTGGTGAACAGGTTGCCGGCACCGTCGATTCGATGCTGATTCGAGCCGCGCAAACCCAGCCCCGGGGAGCGGCAACCCTGGTTGCCACCGGAGTGATGCTGATCGGTGCAACCGCCGTCATCATGTCGTTAAAAAGCGCCCTCGATCACATATTTGGCAGCCACGACTATGAGTCGGCAAGAGCCATATGGCTAAGCCTGGTGAAAGCCCGTTTCAAAGCCTTTGCCATGGTCTTGATTTTGTCTGGCCTACTCGCCACCTCGCTACTTTTTACCGTGGTCGCCGGCGGCATCAGTGCGGCAGTGACTGCTACCCCGGTGGGTGGGGTCCTCCCGGATTGGGTCGACCTGGCCGCATGGTTGAACACGAGTGCAGCGATGTTTGTTGTCGCTTTGCTGTTTTATATCGTTTATCGGTTCTTCCCGGACAAACCTCCGGACCGGCGCGCCGCGTTGGCTGGTGCTGTTGTTGCCGCCTTTTTGCTGAGCCTGGGAAAGCGGGCAATTACCTGGTACATCGCAACAGTTGGTACCGCCTCAGCTTTCGGTGCGGCTGGCGCACTGGCCGTGATCCTGGTGTGGATTTTTGTCAGCGCCAACATCGTGCTGCTTGGTGCAGAATTTGCAAAAACCTGTGAACGTGAAGTATTTTCCCCGCCGCCGGGGCCTCGGCCAGATTAAATCGCTCGCGATACCGACCTTGCCACACCGACCGGCCCCAGGCCTGCGAGGCGGATCTAGAATCACCGAGGGCATAATATACAAACGAAACCGGGTGGTGACCGGGTGATACCGGCTAGCGCCCACTGACCAGGAGACTTACATGACCTCAACGACCGCCCGAAGCATTGACCGACTGCTACCCGTTCCCCACATCTGGCGCCACCTGCTGTCGCTCGCCATGGGAGCCGGAATTTTATTCACTGCCGCGCTGTCCACCCACGCCAATGCGCAAACAGCTGGTCAGATCGAGCCGGGCACAATTGTCGAGGGTAAGGTGTCGTGGTACGGCAAGAAATTCACTGGGCGCAAAACCGCCAGCGGTGAACGATTCGATCATACCGCCATGACAATGGCCCACCCAAGCTGGCCATTTGGAACCAAGGTAAAAGTCACCAACCCGGCGACCAGCCAATCGGTTATCCTGCGCATTAACGATCGCGGCCCGTCAATCCCCGATCGTATTGCCGACGTTTCTTCGGGCGCCGCTGAAAAACTTAGCCTGATAAAAATTGGGGTTGCCCCACTACGCCTCGAAGTGATTGACGTGGCCCCACCCAAAAAGAAGCGCGCCAAATAGCGGCTAGCCAACCTGGCGACCTGAGACCAAATTTTTCTGAGGCGCCTGCACCCAATAAAACTGATGAGTGTCAAATGCACTACCTGACTGAACGAACCGACTTATGCGCCGCCCTGCGTTTCGCTGCGCGCGAACGACTCAACGAAGGCGTCTGTAACCACTTCAGCCTGCAGGTTGATACCGGCCGTTACCTGATCAACCCCCAGGGTTTGCACTGGAGCGAAGTCAAGGTTTCAGATCTGCTACTGATCGATGATGACGGTGATGTCATTGAAGGCCCGCATCTTCTGGAACCCACGGCATTTTTCATTCATAGCTGGATTCACCGGCTGAATCCACACGCGACCTGCGTTCTACATACCCATATGCCGTATGCCACCGCCCTGACACTGGTCGATGGCGGCGAACTGGCCTGGTGTAATCAGAACACCCTGCGCTACTGGGACCGGGTCACTTACGACAACGTCTACGGCGGTGTTGCGCTGGATGACGCAGAAGGCAAACGCATTGCCGGTATGCTCAATGGCAAAGACATTATGTTCATGGCCAGCCACGGCGTTACCGTTGTCGGTCGTTCGGTCGCCTGGGCTATTGACGATTTGTACTACCTTGAGCGCGCCTGTATGCATCAGGCTCTGGCGCTACAACTGGCGGACGGCCAGCCTCTGCGCCGGGTGGCGCCGGCCGTATGCCAGGAAGTCGCGGAACAAATCGAGTCGCAACGCCAGCAAAGTGATTTGCACTTCGAGTCGGTCAAACGCCTGCTCGATCGCGATGAACCCGGCTGGCGTGATTGATTTCGACTGAGGGCTTAGCAGCATCAGCAACCCGGCCGTTTCGCCCCGGCGTGGCCCTGCTCTACCTGGTCGGTGCGCATATCGGTTTCACGCTGGTTGACGCTTCTGGCAAGTACCTGGCGGCCAGCATGGGAGTGCCACTCATTACCCTGGCCCGGCACAGCGTTCAAGTCGTTCTGATGTTGCTCATTCTCGCGCCAACGATGGGATGGATGCTGGTACGAACCCGTCACCCCGGCCTGCAAATCGCCCGCGGCCTCGCATTGGCCGGCTTTACCTTGTTTTTCTTTACGGCATTGCGTTACCTGCCCATCGCTGAGGCCACGGCTATTAATTTCATGACCCCATTTGGCGTCATCTTGCTGGCCGGCCCGTTATTAGCAGAAACAATCACCTGGCGTCGATGGTTGGGTGCCTGCCTGGGTTTTATCGGCATGTTGATCATTATCCGCCCTGGCTCAGGGCTGGCACCAGTTGGCATTTTATTTGCAGCCCTGACCGTAGCATGCAATATCGCGTTTCAATTATTGACCCGGCGCTTATCCACGATGGAGAACCAGAATATGACCATCTTCGTAACAGCGGTGGTCGGTGTTGTGGTTGGCATATTTATGTTGCCACTTCAGCAGGCCTGGGGCGGCTGGCCGCAGGGTCTTAGCCAGTGGCAGTGGATAGTTTTATTGTCTCTCGGGCTTAGCGGCGCCTTTAGCCAGTGGTGCCTGATACGTGCCTATTTCTGGTCAAGCGCCTCGTTTATTGCCCCATTAGTATTCTTACAAATGATCTGGACAGCCAGCGCTGGCTGGTTCTTTTTTGGCCAGTATCCGGATACTGTCGCGACGTTTGGCATTGTGATTATCGTCAGCACGGGCGTCTTGACAATGTGGGCCGAGAGCCGCACAAAAGGCCGGGTTACCGGGTAAGCCCCTGTCAACAACAACGAGCCGGCCCAAACCAGATATTATCGGCGCCTCGGCAATTATCCAGCCGCCGCCAATAAATTATCAGGAATATCGTTGAGCCAGACTGCAAAGCGACTCAGTGCCCTGCCAGCCTCCGTTCTGGCCAGCATGAGTCGCGGAATTGAAAAAGAAAGCCTGCGGGTTCTACCCGAGGGTGATTTATCGTTGCGCACCCATCCCGCGGCGTTGGGCTCGGCCATGACCCATCCATTCATTACTACCGATTTCAGCGAAGCCCAACTCGAGCTCGTGACCGGGGTGCATCACAGTATTGACGACTGTCTTGGTCAACTCAGCGACATTCACCGGGTTGTCTATCACCACCTGGATGACGAGCTGATGTGGGCGACCAGTATGCCGTGTCGTCTGCCCGCTGATGACGACATTCCGATTGGCCAGTACGGCTCGTCAAATATCGGCCGTTCAAAATCTGTCTACCGCATGGGCCTGGCCTACCGTTACGGCCGGCGAATGCAGACTGTGTCGGGGGTCCACTACAACTTTTCGTTGCCAGACGAGGCCTGGCAGTTGCTGTACGACGCTGATAACGCTGACGGCGAGCTGCAGAACTATATCGACAGTGCATACTTTTCGCTGATCCGAAATTTCAAACGCCATTCCTGGCTCCTGCTCTATCTGTTCGGCGCATCCCCTGCAGTATGTGGGACTTTTGTTGAGGGCCGTGAGCACCAGTTAGTGCCTATCGGCAACGGGTCAATGCACCTGCCGTTTGGCACGTCAATGCGCATGGGGCCGCTGGGCTACACAAGCGACGCTCAAAAAAACCTGACCGTCAGCTATAACAACCTTGCCGGCTATGCAGACTCGTTACGCAGGGCGCTTACTGAACCCTATCCGCCGTATGCAGATATTGGCATTCGGGACGGCGACAATTACCGTCAGCTGAACACCACCTTGCTGCAGATTGAGAACGAATTTTACGGCTCCATCCGACCCAAGCGCCGCATCCGCTCGGGCGAACGCCCATTGGCCGCTCTGCATGACCGCGGGGTGGAGTATGTCGAAGTCCGATGCCTGGACATTGACCCGTTTTCGCCGATTGGCGTGGCGCCGGAAACCGCCCACTTTGTTGACACGTTTTTATTGCACTGCTTGTTCTCGGACAGTCCTGACGATTCAACCGAGTCCCTCGCGATTGATGCAGCCAACAGCCTCGCAGTCGCTGAGCGCGGCCGTCAGCCAGACCTGCACCTGACCCGTGACGATGGCTCAACAATCGCCCTGGCGAACTGGGGAACACAACTGGTGAACGAATGCCGACCTATCGCCGTGGCCATGGACAAAGCCTGCGGGGGCAAGGGGTATGTATCAGCCCTGGACAACGCGCTGTCCAGCCTGGCCGATCCACGACAGACACCGTCTGCGCGGGTGCTGTCAGAAATGGCTGACCATTGGGATAATTCTTATCAGCGTTTTGCGCTGAATCAGTCCGTTCAGCATAAGACACTTACCGCATCTACCGGGCCAGATGCAGCCTTGCTGGAACGCTTCGACGCGCTCGCCAGGCAATCAATTCAAGATCAGAAAGATGCTGAAGCCGCTGATGTGCTTGATTTTGAAGCCTGGCGACAACAATACATCGGCCAGGAGTTGTACTGTAGTTAGCGGGTTTGGCCGCTTGAGTTACGAACCTTCGTAGCGCGCTGATAATTCAAGTATCTCAGGTGTGCCAATGACCGCATTCAATCCATCAAAATCAAACATCTCACTGGCAAATGGTGCCGTCGTTCCATGCTCAGCGAGTGACGCATAGTACCGCTGAGCAGTATGTGCAATGGCGCGTACCGCGCCACCAGGAAATATTACCAACGAAAACCCGAGTTCAGATAACTGCGCGCCACTCAGTACCGGCGTTTTGCCACCCTCGACCATGTTGGCCATCAACGGCAGGCCCAGTGAGCCCAGTGCCGTATGAACTTGCCGCAATTCTTCACGCGAGCGCGGCGCCTCTACAAACAAAACATCAGCACCGGCATCCGCGTATGCCGCTGCCCGTTCGATCGCCGACTCGAGGCCTTCCACAGCAGCGGCATCGGTGCGCGCAATGATTAAAAACTCGTTCGAACCGCGCGCATCCACCGCTGCTTTGAGTTTGCCAACCATTTCGTTTGCCGGAATCACCGTCTTGTCTTTCAAATGGCCACAACGTTTAGGAAACGTCTGATCCTCCAACTGAATGGCATTGGCACCCGACCTTTCGAACAAGCGCACGGTTCGCTGAACATTCATCGCATTGCCATACCCGGTATCACCATCAACCACCAGGTGCAGGCTGATGCGGTCTCGAATTAAGCCGATAGTCTCGGCAACTTCGGTCATCCCAACCAGACCGATGTCCGAGCGTCCGTGACGCGTGTAGGCAATCGAGGCTCCGGACACATAGGCGCATTCAAATCCGGCCTGCTCGGCCAGCAAGCCGCTTAGCGGGTCATAAATTCCGGGGGCAACCAGGATGGCTGGATCACCCAGCCTGGCCCGTAAACTGGTGGCATCGCGCTCCACTTTCATCATGTTAATTCTCCGTTTATCGCCTGCTGCGGACACTTTATCCTGCCAGCCGGCGGGTGGGCGCAACAATTGCACCGGTTGGTCTTTGTTTCGTGCCAGATTGTTCAGCGTCAATCACTGGATCGGGCGGGAAGCCCCAATGTTCGCAATGTTTGAATACTTCGAAGTTGAAATTTACAAAAACTGGCAACTGTACTACCACAAGTGCACCCGGTTCGACGGAATGCAACTGAACTGGGACAATAACCCGGCATTTTCTCTTGTGGATGCCATGGGCATTGGACACACCATCCTGATGCTGCCAATGCGCTTGCTGCTCAAAATTCTCGACATGCTGCAGCCGGTCGCCATTTATTTCAATATTGGCTGCGGTGATGGCAGAAGCGGTGACTGGATGCTCGGTTCGGCTTTACTATGGGTACTCATTATCGCCACCGCCTTGCAACTGTGGGGCTGGAAACGGGTGCGCAAGAGCGCGGGGTAGGAACAACCCAGCCCGCCCCAAAAAACCTCAACCCCTACGCATTCGGCGTCAGTAGAATTTTGCCGTCACGGCCGTCGCGCATCGCATGGTCCAGTGCCGCGCCAATATCGTTGAGCGTATAAGTTGCTTCCACCGGTACCGCAAGGTGTCCGTCCAACACTTGTTGTGCCAGGCCGCGATACAAGTCGCGGACCGCGTCAGGTGCCATCGTTCGAAGCTCCTTCGCCAACCAGAAGCCTCGTAACGAAATACTTCGGAAAATTGCCTGCTCGGCACCCAGCTGACAGGGTTGTCCGCTCAGCAATCCGTAGTTAACGATCAAACCCTCGTCACTAAGACAATCCGCGAGCCGCAAGGTAGCCTCACCGCCGACGGCGTCAATGGCCAGGGATCGGTTGCCATCAACAGTCTCTTTTACCCGGGCGGCAATATCGGGGCCGTCGACCAGTACGACGTCCGCCCCCTCACCCTTTAAGTCTGCAACCAGCGATTCGCGACGGACCAGGTTGATTGTGTTCAATCCCATCGTCTTTGCCAACCGAATCAGGCATCGGCCAACCGCAGAATTTGCTGCATTCTGAACCACCCAGTCGCCAGTCGTCATGTTCCGCATGTCCCGCAACATCATCAGCGCGGTTGCCGGATTCACCTTGAGCATCGACGCTTGCAGTGGGTCAACCCCGGCAGGCAACGCAATCACTTCGGCCGCATCAAAGAGCATTTGCTGAGCCCAGTTTTCACGGGGCAGGCATAAAACCAGGTCACCGACCGACAGCCCGGTCACATCATCACCAATAGCAACGACTTTGCCAGCACCCTCAATGCCCAACGGTGCCGGCAGCGGGGGTTTACTCGCATACAACCCCTGAATAAGCAATAACTCAGCCGGGTTAATCGATGCACCGACTATATCGACCAGCACCTGGCCTTTTTTTGGGGCCTCCGGGGCTGGATCATCGCGAACGGTGACCCCGTCGGATGGATTACCGTATTGAGTAAGATAGGCGCGTTGCATGGTGGTTTCCTTTGCTTTTATGGATGACAGCCGGGCCAGCTAAGCGGCCCGGTTTTTCTTTATCTGGTGACAATTTGGTGACAATTTGGGTCAAAGTGGGCGCAAATTGCCGCCAATTCAGTCAAATAGCCCTAAATTTGTGAATCTCGGCACTTTTCGACTGAATATGTTTCAATTACAGGATGCTAGACCAAAAAACAGCCGGGACAGTTGAGTCACCAGGCAGTTCGTCCCCTGCACTGGCGGACGGGCAGCAGTCATTTGTTCGCTTTCAGAATGTCCAGAAAAGTTACGACGGGGAAATCCTGGTCGTCAAAGACTTAAATCTGGATATCGCCAAGGGTGAGTTTCTTACTTTACTCGGCCCTTCGGGCTCAGGTAAGACAACCACGTTGATGATGCTCGCGGGTTTTGAGCCAGCGACCAATGGCGAGATCTTTCTGAACAACAAGCCAATTAACGATGTGCCGCCCAACAAGCGCGGCATCGGCATGGTGTTTCAGAACTACGCATTGTTCCCACACATGACGGTTGCCGAAAATCTGGCCTTTCCGTTGCAAGTACGACGCGAAACGGCATCACGAGTTGCCCAGCGGGTCAGCTCCGCCCTGGACATGGTCGAACTCGGTGATTTTGGTAATCGCCGACCCGCACAGTTGTCGGGCGGCCAGCAACAGCGGGTTGCGGTGGCCCGGGCCCTGGTCTTTGAACCAGACCTTGTGCTCATGGATGAGCCGCTGGGGGCGCTGGACAAGCAGCTGCGCGAACAAATGCAGTACGAAATCAAACATATTCATGACCGGCTAAACGTCACCATTGTCTATGTCACCCACGACCAGTCTGAGGCGCTGACGATGTCGGACAGGGTGGCGGTGTTTAACGATGGGGTCATTCAACAACTGTCGTCACCCGACGACTTATACGAGTTCCCGGATAATTCTTTTGTCGCGCAGTTTATTGGCGAAAACAATAAGTTTCATGGGATGGTGACTGCAGTCGACGGCAATCGATGCACTGTGCGTCTGGACGACGGAACGGTCGTACAAGCCGAAAAAGTCAATGTTGATCAAGTCGGCGATCGAACCACCGTTTCATTGCGCCCGGAACGCTGTGAGTTAATTCCAGAAGACGCGATGGAAAATCAGATTCCTGGAAAAGTTGAAGAAGTCATTTACCTTGGCGACCATATCCGGGTTCGAATGATGGTCGCCGGCAATAACCAGTTCATTCTGAAGGTGCGTAACAGAGGTACCCGCCAGGAGATTAACCCGGGCGATAACGCCACGGTAGGCTGGTTCGCTAGCGACTGCCGCGCGCTGGATCCCGTCAGCTAAAGACCCGGGTTAAACGTTTTAACATTTCACGCCGTGAATTACCGCGACAATGTTTTTATCGACGTTCGTGTATTTCTATGTTTTACCAGAAAGGAGATTTGAATAATGAAACTAAAACATCACTTGTTAATGGGCGCCCTGTCCGCAGGCCTGTTGTCCGGCACGTCGGCAATGGCCGCTGATTCGCTTACCGTGGTTTCCTGGGGTGGCGCTTACACCAAGTCCCAGGTTGAGGCTTACCAAAAGCCGTGGATGGCCAAAACCGGTAACACGATCAAGTCAGAAGACTATAACGGCGGCATCGCGGAACTGAAGGCACAGGTCGAGGCCGGTAAAGTCACCTGGGATATTGTCGACGTTGAGCTCTCCGATGCCATTCGCGCATGTGACGAAGGCCTGATCGAGCCGATTGATCACAGCAAATTACCCGCAGGAGCTGACGGCACGCCAGCCACGGAAGACTTCATCAAGGGCACGTTGCACGAATGTGCAGTTGCCACCATCGTGTGGTCGAACATCTTTGCCTATGACAAGACAAAGCTTAAAGTTCCTCCGACAACGGCCGCAGACTTCTTTGATACCAAGAAGTTCCCAGGCAAGCGTGGCATGAAGAAGCAACCAAAAGCCAATCTCGAATTTGCACTGATGGCTGATGGTGTTGATCCAGGTAAGGTCTACGACACGTTGCGCACACCGGAAGGCGTCGCCCGTGCATTTGATATGCTCGATCGCATTAAAAAAGACGTCGTGTGGTGGGAAGCCGGCGCGCAACCGCCACAGCTGTTGGCTGATGGCGAAGTAGTGATGACAACCGCTTTTAACGGCCGGATCTTCAACGCGGTTGCCTCTGAAGACAAGCCATTCGAAATTGTCTGGGACGGGCAGATCTGGGATCTGGACCTGTGGGTTATTCCGAAAGGCGGCAAGACCAAGCTGGCAATGGACTTTCTCGCATTTTCAACTGCTACCGAGCAACTGGGCAAACAAGCCTCGTACATTTCGTACGGACCGGCTCGCCAATCGTCGTTCAAATTCGTGAAGAAATTTCACAATAAAGACATCGACATGGCGCCACATATGCCAACAGCTCCGCAGAACATGAAGCGGGCGATTGGTTCTGATGCCGAGTTCTGGGCCGACAACGCGGATCAGCTCAACGAGCGCTTTAACGCCTGGCTTGCCAAGTAAGTTGCCCAAGTCGTCAGGAAAAGAGGTGCGGGGTCTGCCCCGCACCTTTGTTTTTATCACATTGAGTAGCCTCAGGAATAACGTCACGTGAGCACATCGAGTGTCGCCACCCCTTCGGAACATCGAGGTTATGCCACACACGGCGCAACCCAGGACGTAACGGAGCCGAACCAGCCGGTCTTAGCCGCTGATGGCACTCCACTCAAGCAAAAGCTGCAGCAAACCACCCGGCGAGCTCGCCTGAAAGCTCTGGGGCTGACTCTGCCACTGGTGCTGTTCCTGATCGTTTCATTTGTTTTGCCAATAGGCCAGATGCTGTTTCGATCCGTGCACAACCCGGTCGGTTCAGCAGTTGTGCCAAACCTGGCCGTTGAAATTCAAAACTGGGACGGCAGCGGATTGCCATCAGAGAAAGCCTTTGAATTATTAGTCACCGATATTGCAGCTGCCCGAAGTAACCGGGAAATCGGAAAATCAGTTGGCAACCTGGCTACCCGGGTTAACTATGAAATACCAGGTTCGCGTAGCCTGTTTACATCTACTGCCAGAAAAATCAAAAGAATCAAGTCACCGCCGTATAAAGATGCACTAATCAAGATCGACAAACGATGGGGTGAGCCGGCCGTCTGGCGCAGTTTAAAACGCGTGACCCGGGACTACACCCCCGCGTTCTACCTCGCCGCAATCGACATGACTTATGACGCGAACGACAACATCGTGGACGCGCCAGAGCTATATCAGATCTACGTCGATATCTTTATAAAGACAATGTGGCTCTCGCTGGTCATTACCATTATCTGTCTCGTACTTGCGTATCCGGTTGCCTACCTGTTGTCAGTGCTTCCGTTACGCACTTCAAACCTGTTGATGATTCTGGTACTACTGCCTTTCTGGACCTCGCTTCTGGTGCGCACCACGGCATGGATCGCAATGCTACAGCGCGAAGGCGTTGTTAACGATGTACTGGTTGGGGTTGGTGCGATCGACCATGCGAACCGTTTGCAAATGATCTATAACCAGACCGGTACGATCATCGCCATGGTGCACATCTTGTTGCCGTTCATGATCCTGCCTTTGTACTCCGTCATGAAAACCATACCGCCAAGCTACATGCGCGCCGCCCGCTCACTGGGTGCCGATTCGCTGACCGCATTTCGTCGTGTCTACTTTCCGCAGACAATGCCGGGAATTGCCGCCGGCACCTTGCTGGTGTTTATTCTGGCAATTGGCTACTACATCACCCCGGCCCTGGTCGGTGGAGAAGACGGGCTGCTGATCTCCAACCTGATTGCCTACCATATCAAGTCGTCACTGAACTGGAGCCTGGGCGCTGCGCTGGGTTCCATCTTGCTGGTGACAGTGCTGGTGCTGTACTGGGTTTATAACAAGCTGGTTGGCGTCGACAACCTGAAGTTCGGATAAGAAAGTGATGACGCTACCGCCGTATGCATCTCTGGGTGAAAAGATCTGGCACTACAGCTTTCTGCTGTTTTGCACCGCAGTGTTTATTTTCCTGATTTCGCCTATCCTGATCATTATTCCGCTGTCGTTTAACGCAGAACCGTATTTCACATTTTCTGAAGGAATGCTCGCCCTGGAGCCAGAGGCTTATTCTTTGCGCTGGTACCAGGACATCTTGCACAACGGCATGGCCAACCCACAGGCGTCACTGTCGGCCGATTGGTGGTGGGACTTGTGGGGCAATTCACAGTGGATCCGCGCGGCACGTAATTCTCTGCTGATTGCCGTGGCCTCCACTATTGTCGCCACGGCCCTGGGCACCCTTGCGGCCCTGGGTTTGTCCCGACCGGAAATGCCGTTTCGCTCGTTAATTACCAGCTTGCTGATCTCGCCGCTCATTGTGCCGCTGGTGATCACGGCAACTGGCATGTTCTTTTTCTACTCACAGGTGAATCTCACGCAGACTTACCTGGGCATCATCCTTGCGCATGCCACCCTCGGAATTCCCTTTGTCATTATCACGGTGACGGCCACCCTGACCGGGTTTGACCGCTCGCTGATTCGCGCTGCCGAAAGCCTGGGCGCCAACGGCTGGACAACGTTCCGCCAGGTAATCATGCCGTTGATTCTGCCGGGCATGATCTCAGGCGCCTTGTTTGCGTTTATTACTTCGCTCGATGAAATTGTGGTCGTGTTGTTTCTCGCGGATGTTGATCAACGCACCATTCCCAGGCAGATGTGGTCCGGAATTCGTGAGCAAATATCCCCGACGATTCTCGCCGTGGCAACACTGTTGGTTGTGATGTCAATTGGCTTGCTGACGGTGGTCGAATTGCTGCGCCGGCGAACCGAGCGGCTGCGCGGGGTTACGCCGGCGTGATTTCTGCGCATTGCTGCATTGCAGCACCTCGGCTGGAAGTGTACTTCTCATGGTTAACATAAGCGTTCGCAGATTGTGCGCTGGTTCACGGTTGAAAAAAACCTTGGGTATTCCTTTGCACACTGCAGGCGTTCCGTTACACTCCGCAGACAACTTATTGCGCTCTGCGCAATTCAGACTGTCGGTACCGACCAAGCTTCAAGGAGACAAAATCAACATGGCGAAATTTCGCATTAACGTACTAACGGCAAGCCTCGCATCGGTTGCTCTGGCGGGCTCAGCACTGGCGGCCGATGTCAAATTACCACCGAATATTTCATGGACGGCGTACGGCACCACCTCGTCCGGCTATGCCCAGTCGATCGGCATTGGCCAGATGCTGACGAAGAACTACGGCACTTCTCTGCGGGTTATTCC
>JBAUID010000252.1:0-1566 GCA_049680625.1 Burkholderiaceae bacterium
GTTGCGCGAACTGCGTCGTTGCACCACTGAGTTGGCCTAGGCTATGAGCCGAAAAATGGGTGCAAAAGATGCCGTCGTGGCGCCGTCGCAGCCCGCTTGCTTCTGCCGCGCAGACTCCTAGCCTGGTTTCTTAAATTCTCGGCGCGCCTTTTCAGCTTTGGTGCGCATGCTGCAACCAATGGCGTGGTCATTAATCAACCCCATTGCCTGCATAAATGCAAACACTGTTGTCGGGCCGACAAACTTCCAGCCGCGTTTTTTAAGTTCTTTCGAAAGAGCAATCGATGCCGGCGATGTCGACACGCTTTGAGGCGCCCCAAGATCTTCCACGGCAGGCTCGTACTGCCAAAAGTAGGCAGCTAACGACCCTTTTTCATCAGCCAGTTCACAGGCGCGTGCCGCGTTGTTGATCGTTGCTTCGATTTTCCCCCGATGACGAATAATGCCTTCATTGGTTAATAACCGATTAACGTCGCGTTGGCTGTACTGCGCTACTTTTTGGTAGTCAAACCCGACAAAAGCCTGCCGAAAATTCTCGCGCTTGGCCAGAATCGTGCGCCAGCTGAGGCCGGACTGAAAACTCTCCAGGCAGATCTTCTCAAATAACCGGATGTCATCAGCAACCGGATATCCCCACTCATTGTCGTGATAGTTAAGGAACTCCGGGGCTGAAGCACACCATTGACACCGGGGTTTACCATCCGGACCAGGTATAGTTTTGTTCACAGCGAACCCCCGATATTGTCATTCCACCACGGCATGTCGGAGAACGAGCGCAAGTCGATTTCGTGTGACCAGGTTGAGCGATGTTGTTGGGCAATATGCCAATACGTATCGGCAATTTTCTCGGGCAGCATCAATCCGTCTTTGTCCAAACCCCGGTTTTCACGCAGGGCTTTGAATTTCTCCGGCCCCAACATCTTGCCCAGTGTATCGGGGGCATCTACCGCACCGTCAATCAGAATCTGGGCGATGTGCAAGCCCTGCGGGCCATACTCGGCATTCAGCGACTGGCACAACATGCGTCGCCCGCCCATTGCAGCCGCATGGGAGTGCTGGCCACGGTTGCCGCGTACCGCCGCTGTTGCCTGGGTAACCAGCAAGGTGCCCCGGCCACGTTCTACCATCAAAGGGCATAACCGGGATGCCAGCCGAAACAATCCGAAGGTTGCCATTCGCCAACCCATTTCGAATGTCTTGTAGGTGGTGTCGGTTAAGGTTCGGCTGCCAACCTGAGCGCCGAGATTAAATACCGCGACTTCAATTGGGCCAACATTGGCTTCGACCGAATCGATCATGTCTTCGATCGTATCGGGTTGAACCGCGTTCAGCAGAAAACCCGAAGCCGACGCGCCTGAACCTTCAATTTCAGAAACCAGGTTGTTTAACCCGTCCTGATCGGTGCGTCGGCACAAAACCGCGTGGTATCCCTCGCGCGCAAATCGCTTGCCAACATTGCCACCAATGCCAGCCCCCGCCCCGATAACCAAACAAACCGGCTTCATGTTATTCGCCTCTCTAAGTCGTTAAGGCAAAGTGTAACGGCAAAGCATGTAAGGGAAACAA
>JBAUID010000253.1:0-3952 GCA_049680625.1 Burkholderiaceae bacterium
CACCGTACTTCTTCGTCAGCACCGTCGTGATCGCCGCCGTCAACGTCGTCTTGCCGTGGTCAACGTGTCCTATCGTACCCACGTTTACGTGCGGCTTCGTACGCTCAAATTTGCCTTTTGCCATTTCTCTTACCTTCTGTTTGCTAACTTGCTGTTGTTTTCTCTGGGTTTATTTGATTTGAACTACTTACTTGGTACGTGAAGAAATAATTGCTTCAGCAACGCTCTTTGGTGCCTCGGCATACTGCTTGAATTCCATGCTGTAGGTGGCGCGACCCTGGCTCATTGAGCGCAAAATCGTGGAATAACCAAACATCTCAGCCAAGGGCACTTCGGCGTGAATTGCCTTGCCGCCACCAGCCATGTCTTCCATACCCTGCACCATGCCGCGTCGGCCGGACAAGTCGCCCATAATGTTTCCGGCGTACTCTTCCGGCGTTTCCACGTCAACCGACATCATCGGCTCAAGCAAGACTGGCTTCGCGCGGCGCATCCCTTCCTTAAAGGCCATGGATCCAGCCTGGCGAAACGCGTTTTCGTTTGAGTCAACATCGTGGTACGAACCAAAGTGCAAAGTGGCCTTGATATCAACCACCGGGTAGCCGGCCAACACGCCGGCGTTGAGTGAATCTTCAATACCTTTTTGCACCGCAGGAATGTATTCGCGCGGCACCACGCCACCTTTAATTGCGTCAACAAACTCGAAGTTTGTGGTCCCTGCTTCCAATGGTTCGACTTTCAACACAACGTGACCATACTGACCACGACCACCCGATTGCTTGATGAACTTGCCTTCGACTTCGTCTACCGTAGAACGAATGGTTTCACGATAGGCGACCTGCGGCTTGCCAACGGCCGCCTCGACACCAAACTCGCGCCGCATACGGTCAACAAGAATCTCCAGGTGAAGCTCACCCATTCCAGAAATAATGGTCTGGCCTGACTCCTCATCGCTGCGCACCCGGAATGACGGATCTTCACGAGCCAATCGGCCAAGGGCGACCCCCATTTTCTCTTGATCAGCCTTAGTCTTCGGCTCAACTGCCTGAGATATGACGGGCTCAGGGAATTCCATCCGCTCGAGGATGATCGGACTATCACCGTCACACAGGGTTTCACCGGTAATGACCTCTTTGAGACCGACACACGCAGCAATATCGCCGGCACGAACCTCTTTGATTTCTTCGCGCGTATTGGCGTGCATCAGCAGGATTCGACCGAGTCGCTCTTTTTTTCCTTTCACCGAGTTATAGACAGAATCGCCCGACTTTATGACACCGGAATACACACGAATAAAGGTCAACTGACCAACGAAGGGGTCGGTCATCAACTTAAACGCCAGGGCTGAAAACTTTTCGCCATCATCAGGCTTACGTGAAATCGGCTTGGCTTCTTCGGTGATGTCTGTGCCTTTAACCGGCGGAATATCCAACGGCGACGGCATGTAATCGAGAACCGCATCCAGCATCGCCTGCACGCCTTTGTTCTTGAACGCCGAGCCACAGAACATCGGCACAATTTCACCCGCGATTGTGCGCTGACGAATGGCCGACTTAATTTCGTCTTCGGTCAGCTCACCTTCGTCCAGGTACTTGTTCATAAGCTCTTCCGACGCTTCAGCAGCAATTTCAAGCAGCTCAGCACGGCGGCTATTACATACGTCGACAAGATCGGCCGGGATTTCGACGAGATCGAACTTCGCGCCCATGTCTGCTTCTTCCCAGACAATCGCTTTCATGCGGACAAGATCGACCACGCCTTTGAAATCTTCTTCAGCGCCAATCGGCACCTGCATCGGCACTGCATTAGCGCGCAGACGCAGCTTCATTTGTTCGTAGACTTTGAAGAAATCTGCTCCTGTACGGTCCATCTTGTTAACGAACGCGAGCCGCGGCACGTTGTACTTGTTCGCCTGACGCCAGACAGTCTCCGACTGCGGCTGAACGCCGCCCACAGCGCAATAAACCATGCAGGCACCATCAAGCACACGCATTGAACGCTCGACCTCAATGGTGAAGTCAACGTGTCCAGGGGTATCGATAATATTGATGCGATGCTCAGGATAGGAAAGATCCATACCCTTCCAGTAGCAAGTCGTGGCCGCAGACGTAATTGTGATGCCACGCTCTTGCTCTTGCTCCATCCAGTCCATGGTGGCTGCGCCATCATGAACCTCACCAATCTTGTGATTAATACCGGTATAGAACAGGATGCGTTCTGTTGTGGTTGTCTTACCCGCGTCGATATGCGCGGAAATGCCGATATTTCGATATCGCTCAATAGGGGTTTTGCGAGCCATAACCAGCCTTCATTGTTCAGGAGATGTCCGACCACCAGGGCCGGAAGGGTTTCGAGGGGAAAACTACGGGGTTCGAACCGACGCTTTTAGAAGCGGAAGTGAGAGAACGCCTTATTTGCTTCAGCCATGCGATGCACTTCATCGCGCTTTTTGACCGCACCGCCACGGTTTTCGGCGGCTTCCATGATTTCGTTAGCCAAACGCTGGCCCATGGATTTTTCACTGCGCTTCTTGGCTGCCTCACGCAACCAACGCATGGCCAGCGCACTGCGCCGAATTGGCCGGACTTCAACCGGAACCTGGTAGTTTGCACCGCCGACACGACGACTCTTAACCTCAACGGCTGGCTTGCAGTTGGTCAGGGCCAGGCCGAACAATTCGATCGGGTCTTTACCGGAGCGCTCTTTTATTTGCGAAAACGCACCGTAGAGCATACGTTCAGCAACAGCCTTCTTACCATCAAGCATCAATACGTTAACGAACTTGGAAACGTCGACACTGTTGTACAGGGGATCAGGCAGGATATCCCGTTTGGGTACTTCTCTACGTCGTGGCATTACACACCTCTGTCTTCAGCCAGCCGGCCCAGGCCGGCAATAGTGATTCAACACACCTGGGAAAGCCCCGCGGGCTGATCCAGGCCGAAACCACTGCTTACTGAGCCGCCAGCAATTGCAACTTCGCAAAATTGCAGGCCAACTCGGAAAACCACACCCGGAGAATCAATATGGGTCTGGCAACTAAAATTACAAGGACGCGAAGCAAACTCACTGCTGCCCGCGCCCTGAAAGCTATTGAGTACTCACTACGAACTAGGCGAATTGCCCACTAACCGACAAATTCGCGCGGCCACACGAGGCGGCCGGCACCTACCTGATCAACCCTTCTTGGCCCGCTTAGCACCGTATTTAGATCGCGATTGCTTGCGATCCTTGACGCCCTGAAGGTCAAGTGAGCCGCGAACGATGTGGTAACGCACACCGGGCAAATCTTTTACCCGGCCGCCACGAATCAGCACAACCGAGTGTTCTTGCAGGTTGTGCCCCTCACCGCCGATATAGCTGATGACCTCAAAACCATTGGTCAGGCGCACCTTAGCAACCTTCCGAAGGGCTGAGTTTGGCTTTTTCGGGGTGGTGGTATACACACGAGTACACACACCTCGGCGCTGCGGGCAGTCCTGTAGCGCGGGACTCTTGCTCTTGACTTCAGCAGTCTCGCGACCCTTACGAACGAGCTGATTTACGGTAGGCATAAAAATTTACTCTGTCTGATTAGTTTCTGCTTCAGGTGTTTCTGCTTTTGGTGTTTCTGCTTTAGCGGCAACCCAAGGAACCAAAGACCCGGCCCCATCAAGTATGAAGCCACACCCGTTGCCCGGCATGCCGCTTTCGGATCGCCTCACGTACCGATTGCCCAGCGAACAAGCTTTCGATCACCGTCTTTCGATCACCATCACCGTTTATCCACCCTGACGGCACCCAAATTTCCATGCCCCGCAGTTAGCCGGCCATTATAGTCTTGGTATCTGTCAACTCGCAACACTTCAATACGAGATATTTAGGATCGAGGCCAATCTGCCAGAATTCAGCCCCCCCCCAGTCGGGATTACCCACGGGGCACGTCACAGGAGAATCTCTTCAGACTCAGGAC
>JBAUID010000254.1:0-20700 GCA_049680625.1 Burkholderiaceae bacterium
CGAAATGGCACGAACTGAATCAGCCGACCGGCGCCCTTAGCTTCACGCCGTTTCAGCGTTCGCTAATACATCGGTCCAAACTTCAAGCACCAGCGGTGAACCGATTCGTACGAAACAGTCACTCCGCGTTGCGCTAGAAGATCTTCAACGTCCTGGAAACACAGCGAAAACCGGTGGTACAGCCAAACAGCCGTGCTGATGACTTCAGGCGGAAAACGATGACCGTGGTAGCGATTGCCTTGTTTCATGAACTAAGCTTGCCATACCATTGGGCAAGGTGACAATGCCTACTGCAGGAATGCGCCACCACCCCTTTAACTAGTCGGTACCGGGTGCTGAATGCGAAAAGTCACAAGTCCGATTTAGTGCGAGCCTTGCCTGTGGTCAATTGAATTGAGCAATGGCGCAAGAGCCCGGTTTCGCAACTCACGCGCAGAACGAGGCTCTTCCATCTTATGTAGTGGCATGAATCCCCGAATAGTAGTTGCCATGTAGCGCAGCGCAGTCCGAATTACCCGCATTTTACTGGCACCAAGTTTCAAGTCATATCGCAGAATCAGAGGAATCTCAGCAACTGAGGCGTCGATTCGACGACAATTGAGCAGTAATTCGTACATGCACGAAAACCCGTTTTCACGCAGAAAATTGTCGCCGTATTTGCTGACAAGCTCGCGCAATGTCGCCAACCGATAGGCCCGAAAACCACAAGTGAAGTCGCGTGCGCCTGGGTAGCGGACTAATGTGCGGATTAGCGTACTGGCGAGGTGACTCAATGCTACCCGGTAAGCCGGTACACCAACTTCCTGCGATCCCGGTTGGAAACGAGATGCAATCACGACGTCGAAGCCGCTGCGGATCTTAACCAACATTTCGCGAATCAGCTCAGGACCCTGCGAATTATCTGCGTCCATTGTGACAACGACACCTTCCATCGCTGCTGCTGCTTTCAAACCAGTTCGAATGGCCGCTCCTAGGCCTTGATTGTGCGAATGTTGAATCAGCGTAACTGGAATTGAATCCGCTGCATGCCGAGCAATCTTCGCGGTTTGGTCACCTGATCCATCATCCACCACCAAAATGCGATAATCGCACCAGTCGCGGAGGGAACTATCGATTCGTTCCAGTAGACCAGGTAGATCCGCTTCTTCGTTGAAGGCCGGTAAAACAATAGTAGCTTTTTCCATTAAACGGCCGTCCGGCGTGACTCATGCCGAATGTTCCAATTCGGACCAAATTGAGATTGGATCGCCGTGACGATACGATGGCTTGCATCCCCCGAACCGAAGGGGTTGATGACTCGCCGCGCAGCCTGCGCCCATCGATCAGAATCCATTGCGTCCTCAAGTATTGCACGTAGGCGTTCCGGCGAATGTCCGGCGAGCCGGGCAACACCGCATTCCACGGCCTCGGACCGTTCGGTGGTATCGCGCAACACCGCAACGGGTTTGCCCAGTGTTGGCGCTTCTTCAACAATGCCACCGGAATCAGACACAATTAGCCAGGACTGCGACAGCAAGTGAACAAAATCTGAATAGGCCAGCGGCTCGATTAAGTGCATCCCGGATTGTCCTTGCAACTCGCGATAGGCCACTTCACTGACATTGGGATTCGGATGCACAGGAAAAATGACGGCGACATCAGGATACCGGTCGACAAATTCACGCATGCAGCGCAAGTGGCCCGTCATGACGTCACCGAAATTTTCCCGCCGGTGAGTCGTCAGCGTGACAATTCGCTTATCACGAAGTTTGTCCAGTAATCGTAATAACGAATCAGAGGCTTTTGAGGACGATAGCGTATGTTTAAGCGAATCAACCCCCGTATTGCCCGTCGTGTAAATACAGTCCGGATCAATTCCTTCATTACGCAGCGTCCGGGCGTTGGCACGTGTTGATGCAAAGTGCAATTGTGCGGTTTGAGCGATCAACCGGCGATTGAGTTCTTCGGGAAAGGGACTGAAGCGGTTTCCAGTACGCAGACCGGCTTCCACATGTCCAACCGGAATCCTTTGATAACTGGCAGCCAAAGCACCAGCTAACGCTGTAGTTGTGTCACCTTGAACAAGAACCAAATCCGGCCTTGTTTGCGTCAATATTCGTTGAAGTCCCACTAGTACTTTTTCAAGTACATCCGAAGGGGTTTGGCGATCGCTCATCACCTGCAGATCAAAATCAATCGGGATTTTTAATTGTTGGATAAGCGGCGTGAGCATATCAGTGTGCTGCGACGAGCAAGCCGTCACTGACCGCCACGAAGTTGTTTGGTTTATTGCGCGTATCACCGGCGCAAGCTTGATTGCTTCCGGACGCGTACCAAAAACAATCAGTACTGTAATCATTTTATCTTCCGGTCAAATTACCTGCGCATGGCCTCAGCTCACCAATTGCCGTTTGTGTTCGCATGCGCAACGAACCGGCACCTGGTAGCGAGACAACACAATATGAAATGACCATCAAAAAGTCGAGCGTTCTTAAGGCGGTAGTGGGAACAAGTTCCGCATTTAGCTCAATTGGAAAGCGTATTGTTCGACTCTCAGTGCACTCAATTTCCCAACGAAATGGGGTAGACAAATCTTAACCTAAAGATCCTCTGCCTACTTCAAACGATCGGGACGACGTCGCTGCGACAGCAAAGCTGTCACGACGCGAGGCAAAAAATCCGGCAACAAACCAACCAAGCACTTGTCAAAACTAGAGCGCCACCAAATAGATAGACGACCTGGCCATGGCGACCCTTCGGACTCGATGACCAATTCATTGAAACCAGGCGCTGATTTTCGTAGAACTTCCTCAACATTACTGCCTACCTAAGAGTGGTGAAAGGAGTGGATTACTACAGTTCACTACGCGGGGAATTGCGTTTCGCCATTGATTGCTGATAGAAGAACCAATTCTCCAACGCGATACGCGCCTCAGACAATTTTTCCAATGCCAGATCGATGGCATTGTTTTCCGTCGTTGACGCCATCAAAACTCCACGTTGCCCCTGTACTTTCCCAAGTGCCAATGAGTCGGTACGCCCCCATCGCATTGCAGGTATCGAATCGGCGAATAGAGTCGCCACGCGCTCCTTGATACACGATGCGCTGGTGGCGGTCTGGGTCCGTACTTGTACATGAGCCTGAATTTGACTGATCGCGCGGCACGCAGCAATCCTCAATTCTTCAGCGGTCGCAGCGACGGACAATTGCAGCTGCTCAAACCAATTGGGAAAAGGCCAGTTCACTGTTCTGGGGAGACCCTCGATTGCATTTGCAATAAGCTGGGTTTTCTTACCACTGTTGTCCAGGATAATAAGATGGTCTACGATCCGTGACGCGACACGTAAGCGCTGAAGCCCGCGCGTGTAACGCCTGCAGATTGTCTTTTTGTCCACCGCGTACCCTCTCTGGCCGAGGCGCTGCTGGACTCGCAAGTAGGATAAAGCGACGCTGTCGAGGCCCACGTAGATCAGGTGTAATGTAAATCCCACGGTTTTCGCGATATCAATGATTCGAAACGGATGAGCACCCGATAACGTCGATATCATGACGAAACTTTGTCCTTCCTTCAGATATTGCCGCTGCTGATGAATAGCCAGTCGCGCCATTTGAAAAGGTGTGTCAGCGCAAATCGGCGCCTCGCGGTGCCTACGGTTTTCAAGCAAATTCGGGTTTACGATGGGCAACGCGTATTGAAAAAATTGTGCCGCTATTGTTGCCTTTCCACTTCCATTTGGCCCTGCGATGATCCACAGATGGTTTGAAGGTGCCTGAGACCTTCTGATCATTGGTCTTCACCGATTGCCAAATTGACTGGAGCGATCTGTCCAGAGGGTTGTTCGCAAACAATTGATGAGAGTTGGCCTTCCGATACATAGAAAATTGGCTCACCACGGGCCAGGTGGCGATGCCGCACGCAGCCCAGGGTTAGCATCTAGCCTATTTGCGGCTAGGAAGGCTTTCTCGAAGTTAAATTCTGTGGGGAGCAAATTGCGCGACATCATTGTTGATTTCCTTTGTCGACATTAGTGTTAGATTTGGAATGCCAAACAGAAGATCGGTGTTCGCGCAAAATACGCGGCACCGATCCTCCCCTGGACAAACTAGGCCGCGACTACTTGGCCGGCTTGATCTCGGTAATTACCATGGCACCGTCCTTGTCCTCGACATGAAACATAACGCTGTCACCTTTCTTCACGGCATCGAGCATGGCATCATCGGCAACTCTGAATACCATGGTCATTGGAGGCATATCCAGATTCGTGATTGGTCCGTGTTTGATGGTGATTTTCTTAGAGCCTTTGTTGATGCGCTTGATTTCCCCCTGTGTCATAGCGGCCGAACCAGCAGCCATCATCATCTTGTCATCCTTCGCTTGCATTGGCGCCATGGATTTTTGAGCCGCGGACTGACCAGCCTTCATGTCGTGCGACATTGTCTTGGATGTTGATGAAGCGTGATCATGGGCATGGCCATCACCGGTCGCCGCACAGGCAGTCCCTAAAAACGCGGCACTGATCAAGGCCGCTGCAGTGTGAATGGTAGTCATAGTGTTTCCTTATGTTGTAATCGAATCGATCTTAGTGGGTATGCTTTTTCTTTTTTTCGTCGCCATGGTCGTCTTTTGTATGACCGTGTCCAGACTCCTTCTTAACGCTCGTATGATTGCCGGTATCGCCAGCGATGTTTAACTTCCCGATCATCCCGGCCTGATAGTGTCCGGGGATCAGGCAGGCAAATTTCAATTCACCGCCACGATTGAACTTCCAGACTATTTCACCCGTTGTTCCCGGAGAAACATGGGCCTGATACGGTGCATCGTGTTCCATGTTTGGGAATTTGATCATCAATGCAGCGTGATCATCAAGCGATTGCTGATTACCCAGAACAAACTCGTGCATGATTTGACCCTTATTCTCGATGACAAAGCGCACGGTCTCGCCGGCCTCAACTTTTACCGATTCGGGATCAAAACGCATTTTGTCGAGCATCGCGACCTGTATCGTTCGCTTAGCGTCGGACGCATCGCCAGCGATTCCCCAATCAGTTTGTTCCTTCTCTACTGCCACGGCTGGCTTCTTCTCAGAGTGGCCCGCTTGGTTGCCGTGCGCTATCGCTGTACCGGATAAAGTAAGCCCAGCCACCAGTAAAGACAGGGGAAGATGTTTTCTAAAGTTCATGAGAATTCCTTGTAAAGTCTGTCGTAGAAATATGTCGCTGCTATAAATGCGCTATAAATTATTAGCGCGTCACATACCCGAGTGTTTACGCGGCTTACGTATCTTGACCTCGGTAACCGTTTTGGGGGCATGCGCCAACTTCATGGCGGGCTGGCCGCTATCGCTCGAACGCTCAGGTTCCGCCAATTTCCCCTTGAATTCGTACGCCACCGTTCCAGGCGGGTGCTCGTACCAGCCGGGGTCGGCATACACGCCCGGTTCAAGGTCTTTGCGGACTTTGAGCATACTGAACATGCCACCCATCTCGACGGATCCATATTGGCCCTGCCCCGTCATCATTGGTTCGGTGTTATCGGGCAGCGGCATTTCCATCTCGGTCATGTCAGCCATACCGCGCTCACCCATGGCCATGTATTCCGGCACTAAATTGCGAAGCCCTTGAATAACACCGCTGTGGTCGACGCCGATCAACGTGGGCACGTCATGCCCCATTGCGTTCATCGTATGATGAGCCTTATGGCAGTGAAATGCCCAGTCACCCTCTTCGTCTGCAAGAAAGTCAATTTGACGCATTTGCCCAACGGCAATATCCGTGGTGACTTCGTACTGGCGCGCACTTTTGGGGGTCGGACCACCGTCTGTTCCAGTGACCAGAAACTCGACCCCGTGCAAATGAATCGGGTGATTGGTCATCGTCAGGTTGCCGATACGTACGCGCACTTTGTCGTTCTTACGTGCCACTAATGGCGCAACCCCCGGGAATATCCGGCTATTCCATGACCACAAATTGAAGTCCAACATGGTCATGATTTTGGGCGTGTACGCCCCCGGGTCGACGTCGTAAGCATTGAGCAGGAAGCAGTAATCCCGATCGACTTCATCAATCAGTGGATGTTTGCCTTTGGGGTGGGTTACCCAAAAACCCATCATACCCATCGCCATCTGCGTCATCTCATCAGCATGGGGGTGGTACATGAAAGTGCCGGGGCGTTTTGCTTCGAATTCGTAGACAAAGGTTTTGCCGGGGTCAATGGCGGGCTGATTCAGCCCAGCCACGCCGTCCATGCCGTTAGGCAAACGTTGCCCGTGCCAGTGAATACTGGTGTGCTCCGGCAGTCGATTGGTCACAAAAATTCGAACCCTGTCACCCTCCACGACTTCAATGGTTGGTCCGGGACTTTGCCCGTTGTACCCCCACAGGTGCGCCTTGAAGTTCTCCGACATCTCGCGTACTACCGGTTCGGCGACCAGGTGAAATTCTTTGACACCTTTGTTCATTCGCCACGGCAACGTCCAGCCATTAAGCGTCACTACCGGCTTGTAGGGACGACCCGTATTGGGCACCAGACCCTGCATCGTATCCGGCGAACCCTGGGAGACGATTTCCGGCAATGCAGCCATCGCAACTTTGCTGACTGTTGTGGCGGCGACACCGGCAGCAATCGCTGCGCTGCCTTGCATAAATTTTCTACGTGTACTCATTTGTTAAACCTCGGTGTTTTCAATGCGGCTACCCCATTGGACGGTAGCGAACGGAGCGGAGCTAAGCGAATGTCAGGAAGGATCAATGCCCTCCCCCATCGCCGCCACCACCCGACGGGCCCGCAGCAGCCATCGGGGTCAGACTCGGCTTGCCAATCATCGCCATGTCCAAATCTGCTTTGGCTACCCAGAAGTCACGCAGTGCCTGGATATAACCGTCCACCGCAGCAATTTGAGAGCGCGCATCGGCAATCAGCTCAAAAACACCAATGATCATGCCGTTGTAGCGATAGAGATTTTCTTCCGAGACGCGTTGCTTTGTCGGCACAATTTCGTCGCGGTACAGGCGAGCCACGTCGTAAGCGGATCGATAACCGACGTACGCTTCGCGTACCTCGGAGCGAGCATTGATCGCCGATTCTGCCGCCTGGTGAACTGCCTGCATGTAGATGGATTCAGCCATCCGGGTTTTTGCACCACTCCAGTTGAACAGAGGGATCTCAAAGCCAATCTCGTAGCCGGTCCGTCGCGGTGCCTCATTCGACGTTTCTCTCGAGTACCCGAACTCCAGCACATTGACAAAACGATTGACCTTGGTGAGCCCTAAGTTCTTTGCCATTTGTTCGACGTTGCGCTTGGCACTTTGCACGTCCAGTCGTTGCGCCAACGCTGTGCGTTCCGCTTCAGGCAATTCCTCCGCGGAGTCCGGCAAGTCAGGCAGGCGGTCAGGCAGCTCAAATGCGGTTTGTGCACCCCATAGCCCCATCAGGCGGGTCAATTTTTCGCGGGCGGCATGTTGTTGCCTTATTGCCTGAGTCAGGGTGAGCACCGAATCGGCATAAAATCCCTGCTCTCTCGCCTGTTGAACTTTGGTGATGTTTCCGATAAGCGCCATCCGGCGGGCCAGATCTGCACCGGTCTCAGCCGTCGCTTTGACCTGTCGCATGTAGGTCAGGCGCTCCTTACCTGAAACCGCTTCATAGAAGGCCTTCCGTGTTTGAGCCCCCAGCGACAAAATCCTCGTCGTCACCATTGTCTGGGTCTGTCGGAACTGGCGTGCTGCCATGTCTTTGACTATTGGCATGAAAACGATCTTGGCCAGATTAATGTGGAACGCCCGTTCAATCTCACGTTCATCGCCACGACGAAATTTGCCAAAGCTGAATCCTGGATTAGGTAGCGTGCCCGCCTGGACCACTTCCGATTCCGAAATACCGAGCTCTTGATAGGCAGCTTGCAAGCCCGGATTGTTCAACAGTGCGATCTGCACGGCCGAGTCCTCGGTAAGTGGCTCGCCCAGCAAGGCGCTGACTTGATCGCTGATGGCGCTACGGTCGGTGTCCGATCGAGCCCAGACGACTTTCTTGTTCAGGCGTTGCTCAGTCGTGGATTGCACGGTAGAAAACCCGCCGTCCTGGCTGAATGAGGCACACCCGCTAAGGGTCAGCACTGACAATGCGGCGATAAAGCTAATACGTTGAGTTCGTTTCATAGTCGATTCCCCTATTTCGCGTCAGGTGCCGAATGGCCCTGATGCGTCCCGCCTGACGGGGAATCGCCCTTATTGTCGATGTCTTTCGACTTCGATTTCTTAGTCGCTTCTTTCAGGTACACGCGCCAGCCACCGATTTCGCCAACACGCTTGTTGGCCTCAACCCATGACTGCATCGGTGCGTCGGGTTCAAACGCACGAAAATCCGCCAACGGGGATTCATAATTTAGCGGTGCAATGGCTGCATTTGCGTCTCCTGGATTGGTCAAGTCCGCAGCCGTCGCGGGCACGGTGGCGAGCACGAGAAGCATTGCAAGACAGGGAGGCGCCGCCCACCGGGCGGCTTGTCTCTTTGATTCATAGGATGGATGGAACAATGTCATTTTTTTCTCACAAGTTGGGGGAGGCATCAGCAAACTGAGCATCCGCAAAGAACTGGGTACACAAGGAGTTGGGGATTGGCGGGTTGCGCTGCGACGCAGGAGGTGTATGACCCGTCAGACAGACACAGACTTTCGCGTCAACAGAGGCGAATTTGCCTAGATCCGCGGGGGCCTGACTGGAACGCGTGGAATAAAGCCAACGGCAAGACGAGCGAACTCCTCATTTTGTGCATCTGTCGCGTGGGATGGCGCGGTTTTGTTGAATTCTTCAGACCAGAGGAACCCGCCACAACCTATGAGACACAGGAAGCACGAACTCGCGTGCGACTGATCGCTATGCTCGGTTCGGTGGTCATCTGAATGCTCCGTTTGGGTTGATTTCACCGCCTGTTCTCCGTGCCCATTCTGGACAAGCACGCTATCCGTGGAACTCGCGGTAGCAGTGACCATGGCGACTCCGCCAGGCATGGCACCATACGGTCCAACCATCGCTGACGCGGTCGACATCATCTGAATCAGAAAGACGCTGAACGTTAGCAAGGCAAGCCGTTGGCATCGGGAATATGCAGTCATGCGCTAAGCGTAGCAAATCCGATCGGCCGTCAAATTACATTTTTGTAATCTATGCAGAACATGACAAATTTGTAATCTTTGGCACCGTCGGCCCGTCTATGCTGCGTTCCAGGCAACAAAATCAGTTTCTTCTCGGTTCCCATCGGAAATGTTTTGAAGATCTCTATAGATAGGTCAATAGTTATATGCGGATTCTAATAGCGGAAGATGAGCCCTCTGCAGGGCAGTATTTGCTTAAGGGCCTAACTGAGGCAGGGTTTGTTGTGGACCTGGTTCAAAATGGTAACGATGCCGCCCATCAGGCAATAACCGACGATTATGCACTCCTGATTCTTGACGTCGGCTTACCGGGCATTGACGGCTGGGAAGTCTTGCGGCTCGTACGCCGGGAAGTCCAAACGCCGGTTCTGTTTTTAACTGCGCGCGACCATGTGGAAGATCGGGTTCGCGGTCTTGAGCTAGGGGCCGATGACTATCTGGTCAAGCCATTCGCGTTTTCCGAGTTATTAGCGCGCGTTCGCGCTTTGCTGCGTCGAGAAAAAACAAGTGAACGAGACAAGTTGACAATCGACAATGTCGAAATGGACGTTTTACGTCGCCGTGTTAAGCGCGGCAATCAAGCAATACAGCTGACGGTCAAAGAATTTCTATTGCTTGAACTGTTCCTGCGACGCCAGGGTGAAGTGCTGTCGCGCACGCTCATTGCAGAACAAGTATGGGACATGAATTTTGACAGCGATACCAATGTCGTCGATGTAGCGGTAAGACGGTTGCGCACGAAGATTGATGAGCCATTTAAAGAAAAGCTCATCCATACCGTGCGCGGGTTCGGGTATATCATGGAAAGGCGACCCTGACGTGCTTGGCACCGTGAGGAAACTAATCTCCTTCAATCGTGCTGATCAATCATCAGGCACCGGTCTTTCATTTCCTTAAGAATAGGGTGCCAAATTGTCTTATTCGCACTTCTTCACTAATTCACTGGCCGGTCGCTTTTCGCTGATATTCGGACTCGGCACATCATTAACGCTGGTGTTGTTAGGATCCGGCCTGGCCATTATGCTTAAGCATCAAATCGAAGAGCGTGATCTGCTGGAGCTAAACGGCAAGTCAGAAGTCATCCAGCATTTGCTGACCGAAATCAAGCAGCCGGCCGACCTGACGGAAGAGATCCGCCGAATCCAAGATGTGGCCATTGGGCATGGATTTTTGCAGCTTGGGGTATTCAGAAATGATCGTTGGCTATTACGCCCAAACGAATCGGTTGCTGGCTATGTGGATGCACAAGGCATCGCTAACATCGCTGGCGCAAACGCACGGGATGAGTTTAACTCACAGGGTCAACAATGGTGGCTTCGGCAATTGAGTTACCAAGTACCTGGTTATGAGAACCCTACGATATATGCGGTGATTGGGGTCAATGTTTCCGAGTCGCGCGCGCTAAATGCACGGTTCAACACGGCACTGGGCATCGTTGGACTGGCCGGGGCTCTATTGATGGGCGCGCTGTCCTGGTGGGGAACAAAGCGGGCGTTAGCGCCGCTAGATATCATAGCTGAGCGGGCTGAGCAGGTCACCGTCCATGGGCTGGGGAAATCCCTGGTCGTTAGCGATGCCCCCGTTGAGGTGCATGGGCTTGTGCTGAGTATCAACCATATGCTCAGGCGTCTTGGCGAATCCTTCGAAGCGCTAGACCAGTTCAGTTCCAATATCGCGCATGAGCTTCGCACGCCGCTCAACGCAATGAAACTGCAAACAGAAGTGACGCTGACACGAGACCGCCCTGAGGAGGAGTATCGCGAATCGCTGCACCAAACGCTGATAGAAATCAATCGACTGCAACGCATGGTCACCGATATGCTGTTCATCGCCCGGGCTGACCGCGGTATGTATTCGACGACGCTTGAGAACGTTTGCGTTGAAGACGATTTGCGCGATACCGTGGATTACTTCAATGTGGCCGCATCAGAGAAGGACCAGTCAATTGAGGTAAGCGGAACACTGCGCGCGATGTGTGACCGCAGCATGATGCGCCGTGCAGTCACAAATTTGCTCTCCAATGCCATTCGCTATGCACCCAATGGTGCTCGAATTGCGGTCAACCTGTCGAGCACTGATGATGAAGCCATTATTCGCGTTAGCAATCCAAGTCGGCCCTATACAGCCCTGGAGATTGAGCGATTTTTTGATCGGTTTGCGCGTAACGAAGAAGACAAACGCTCCCAGACAGATGGCCTTGGTTTGGGGTTGGCGATTGTTCGCTCGATTATGCAGCTGCACGGCGGATCCGCGAGCGCTCGGCCCACCGATACCGGCATCGAATTTACCCTGCGTTGGCCTTTAATTAGTGGAGGCGTACGAATACCTGAAAGTATGATCGAATTCCCAAAGAGCGCTTAATCTCTGTTTGATCGTGTCCATCTTTCGCCCGTCGCCAAATAAGAACTCTCCATTAGAGCAAGCTTTGGGAGCGGCTATCGGAGCGTTTGCGTATTCCGGTCAAAGTGATCATTGGGGACTCTTGGGGACCGATGATGTTGCCCGTAGCACAAGGGGCGTCCGGCAGTCGCCGACTTTGAAGTAGATCAAGTCCCCTCGCTTGATCACTGCATTTGGCGGAGACAGAACAACAAACTTGCTATGCCGCAATGGACTGCGCTGTCTGACATACGCAAAACGTGTGGCCGGTAGGTCGTCACCCCTTTGTGCTCGGCAATCGCGTTGACTTGTGCTGACACGATGAATTGCTTCGCCGGTGGACAGTACCTTGCCCGTTCTCCACCCGTCTTTGTAATCGTACTGACCTTCATAGACGATAGGAGCTGTGCAACCTGCGAGAACGCTCATGGTAAAAATAGACACCGAAAGTAGCCCGGTATTCATGTATTCATAATTGTCTATTGGGCCAGTCCGTGCGTAGTGGCGCCGGGCTTGCGATAGGAGCGACACCACGTGCAATCGCACTCCGGTTTTTCTTGAGTAACAGGCAACAAGGGCGAGCGTGGCAGGCGCCCAGCCAGCGCTGTCTTCCAGCGAGCGGGTGTATAAATCCGCTGTAGTGCCCGTTGCGGGGATCCACTGTCGACCACCCGTTTGATCAGAAAGGCTCGGCCACGCTCGCCGAGCCGATCAAACACCCATCGATTCAGGATGCTGGCGGCATTGAGGCCTCTCAGATGCCCATAAGACAGGTCGGTATCACGCGTCTGAGTCAACGCCGCCCCAGCTAGATGTCCTGACGTCAGGGCATAGCGCAAACCGAAGCCAAACAAGGCGTCCTGAAAACCGGCTACTTCACCGACATAGTGCCGATCCCCTTCGGCAGGTCGATGCACGCGATCAACGTTCCCATTGCCGCCGAACCGACGCGCTCTATGCCAACGCAAACCAGTCGCCTGCTTAAAAAACGCGACAGTTCTTTCAAGGTACTCGCGTTCGGCATGAAAATTGTCGAACAGGCATGCAGCAACGGTTCCTCGCCCTTGATCGATCAGCAGATAGCTGTATCCCGCCGCCGCAAGCTGATCAGACGTCGCTAGGTAGCAACCATCGGCCATGTCGGTCTCGAAAACATAGCCTACTGCGATGATGTCAGCGCGATGCGGCCCCTCGGCGACCACCCCACCGTTTGGCAAATGCTGGCGACGGCAGTTGAAATGGATCGTCACACCTGCATCCAGCGCCTGCGACTTTAAGGCATGGTCCAGCGCGCCAGCTTCATTACCACGTCGCACCAGATAAAATAGTGGTGTCGCTGAGCGAACCTCATGGGCCCTCGTATCAGGGCAAAAATAGACGACTTCGCGCACCGGTGTGCAATCGAAAGACAGCGCGATGCCCAGGTTTGACAGTTCTTCCAAAACATCTTGGTTCGACGTCCAATTTTCAAGGCCTTGAAAGTCCCCTTGAAAACGAGCGCCAACGTCGTTTCGCCGCTCATAGACGACAACTTGGGCGCCAGCGGACCGAGCACTGATGGCAGCACTGAGTCCGGCCGGCCCAGCACCCACAATTTCAACGATGGACGTAGCCATTTCCCAACTCCTATCTAAACACCACCGATCATGGCTGCAACCTGCGGGGATATGACGCTGGAGTGATCGTCCACCGACTTGAGTCCTTCGACATTTTCAACAATTACTTTCAGCGCGGCGAGTTCCTCCTTAGATTCCATCGCACCCCATAGGTGCACAATGCCATCCGACACAACGATATTGATATAGGTGGTGCGAATCTGTGCATCGTCTATCGCAGCCTGAATAGTGCTGCGCAGTACTGTGTCATCCTGCGTAGAAACGTCCTTTGACTCAGTAGTTGCAAATCCTTGCAACAGGTTAGCGCGGCTGACAATGCCCACTACCGCACCGTCCTTTACGACAGGCACGCGCTTAACATGTCGTTCCTCCAGAAGTTTTGCTATTTCAGGCAAAGTAGTGTCTTCCGTAATGGTCACCACCTGGCGCGTCATAATCTCTCGCGCATATCGCCCGTTCTTTTTGATATAGGCACTCGCATTGTCCACTGGGTTCGTGACCAACGCCAACCACCAGGAACGCGCCTCGCCAAACTTCGTTTTGGCATCGCTGTGGCGCATCAGATCCCCTTCACTGACAATGCCAACCAGACCGCCTTGGGCATCAATCACTGGAACCGCACTGATACGTCTTTTAAGCAGCATAGTTGCAATTTCTGGTACCTCGGCTTCAGGCGATACGGTGACAACCGGGATAGTCATTATGTCTTTGGCGCGCATTGAAATCTCCTTCTTAACGAGTAGTCAGCTGTCATAGGCTTCGATGCGGAGAACATACGCTATCGCTGACCGTGCTCTGTTAGTGTCAATTCACTGTAACGCCGGCTAGTCGTCAGATACATGACCGCCTGATTACAAACTCGCCATCTTGGCAGCTGCGCTTTCTCAAATACGATCAAGCACCATGGCGGTCAAAATAATCTATCCGAAAAGCCGCTCATTACGTCAAAAACTGACCGCGCATGTATTTGATCAAACCCGGGATTTGATCTGGCTGCAAGTCAAGGTTCCCCCCCACGCGGTGGCATGGCCATGGGAGAGTTCGGACTCTGAAAACCCGCCTCGATGTTGACGTGTAACTCAGCATCTGCTTTGGATAATAAACCATTCGGATTCGTCAAGTCCGGCACCCCAGGAAGCGCGCCCTGGGCGTCGACGCCATGACACGCTACGCTCGTCATTTAAACGTGCTAATCCGCAAGCGCGTACGAATACCGTTTTTTGCGAAAATGTAATTGTCCGGTCATCCAATTATTAAAAACGTGAGCTTCGCTTTCCTCTGATATGACCATTGGTTGACCGGCCTGCGAACGATCTATTCAAGCAGGAAACGTTTACCAACCGGGATTAGGGAAACGGACGTACACCGTGCTTTCCAATATTTTTAGTAGCTTTGCGGTCGAGGAGTGATCTCGTGTATGCCACAGTGAACGAAGCAATGAAGCAATGAAGAGGATGGCACGCAGGCGCTTCTGCAATAGGTATTTTACCCCTCGCTAGCGGTGTTCTTTGTTGACGGTGACACGAGCACTTTCCAGGTGATGTGTTCGTAAACTCCGGCCCAATAGGCGCCAAACGCCACGGCGAATGCCAGTTCCTCTATGGGCATCCCAATAATACTAAGCCCGGACAATGCACCCAGATTCCATACCCGCTGTATATAACCCGGGGCTATCCACTCCAGTCCAATCAGAAATACAATGTAGTAGGCGAGGAATACGAGTCCACCCACCCCCGTTTTTTTCAGTAAGTCTGGACGACACTGAATAGTCGTAAAAGCACCCAACGCCATGGCAACAATCGCCGGATAGATCGGGTTCCATGGCAAAAAATACAATACCGGAAACAACAAGAAAGGGATTGTGAGCGCGAGCAGATGATACCGATGATGTGGGTGCCTGCGCTGTGTGAGCAGAGCGCAAGCCGGTTGTTGGCGCGTGATCAGGTTGTAGAGCACTGCGCCAATGCCGCCAATACCAAAGCTGAAGATAACACTTTCGATATCAAAACCGGTGCGGATCGCCAGGTCGAACAAGCTAGGCGGGCTCCAATACTCGGGCACAAAAAGCGGCTCTGTCAGTCCGAATGGCGCGGTAAACAAACTCGCCAGCATCATTTGTCGACGGTGAACTGGGAAGACGGTATACACAATCGCCCAGGGAATCACAAAAGCGCTTGACCAAACGATCCAAACGTAGTCTTCGGAAATCACGTTGTTGTCCTTTGCCATGAAGACAACCGAATAGAACGGTCGTCGCAATTGGAAACCGTCGATAAGACATCACTTTACGAACCCATACCCGACAGTGCGATGACACGACCGTTACCGGTATGTCATCTTATTCAAGCCTTCAGTGCGCCAAAGATCACGTCCTGGCGCGTCGGCGAGGAATATGAACGAGAACGGTCACTGATACATGACAAGAATGTAATAAACTCGTCATGTTTGCGCTATCGACCCTGCGCGATAATGCGTTTGTATTGTCCAGTGGGTCGGACGCTTCTGGCTTCTGTACTGACCTCTCGATTGAATCGTGAGTGTTTACAGTTGTCTACTCATACCGAATAGGCAAGAAAAGTCGATGAGAAGAGTGATATCAGCACCTGTCCTCGTGGTTGCTGCGTTGGTCATCTCTGGCCTCATTGTTTCGATATCGGGACTGTTTGGGCAAGGCCGTTCAATGCAGCCTGCGAACATTGTCCTGCCGCCGGTAACATTTGCCACGTCCACTGGCAAGAGAGCGTTCGATGCGTACTGTTCTGATTGCCACGGTAACAATGCCGCTGGTTCAGCGCAGGGTCCGCCTCTATTGCATGACTATTACAATCCGGGGCATCATCCGGATGCCTCGTTTCAACACGCCGTGCGCCAGGGTGTAAAACAACACCACTGGCAGTTCGGCGACATGCCGGCCCAGCCACAGGTCACCGAAGCGCAAGTTGCAGCCATTATTCAGTACATAAGGGAGTTGCAGAAGGCCAATAGCATTGTCTATCGTGTCCATAGAATGTAATGCCGCGATTAGTTGACGCGGTTTCTTGGACACTCCGTTACCAGGAACAGTTCGCACCATGAGTGCCCACCTAAGAAAGTCGCGCGAGGATAGTCACTACAGGTATCACTGGCATCGCGCATTAATTGGCATAATGATCTTGCTCTCTGTGAGTATTGGTACACTGGTTTTGTGGCGGACGGGCATGCTCAACCAGTTGCTGGTCAGCAATTCGCTAGAACAGACGGTAACCCAGTTGGGTCAAGTCGGTCCGCTGCTGGTTATCGCTTTGATGGCGATCGCAATTGTTATGACTCCAATACCTAGTGCGCCGATCGCCCTCGCATCCGGAGCAGCCTACGGTCATCTCTGGGGCACAGTCTATATCGTTCTGGGTTGCCTTATTGGCGCCAGCGTCGCATTCACCGTATCGCGACTTCTAGGCCAAAATTTTCTGTTGTCAAGAATAGGAAAGCAGATAGATACAAGCTTGTTCAAGCGCTTCATCGCATCACAAAACGCCATGACGATTGCCGTATTCGCCACTCGGCTGATGCCATTTCTGTCGTTTGATATTGTCAGTTATGCGGCCGGCCTGACGTCGATTAAAGCATGGCGTTTTGCGCTGGCGACGTTGTTTGGCTTGTTACCATCGAGCTTTGCGTTGGCGCATTTTGGCGCCGAACTTGGCACTGGCGATATGAAGCGCGCCTCAATCACCATACTCGCGCTCGGTATGATTGTCTTGCTCCCGTTTGCCTGGGCGGCGCTACCCAAGCGCCTACGGGCCGCGATTGCGCAAGCTTTGCCATTCAGTACTCGCAACGACCCGCACGAATAGATAGCAATATCTGACTGTCTGACTGATCCTCTCGTCTTAAGTGAAACCTCAATGCGAGACCCAGCCTCTGAATCTAACTTTTTGACGTCCTTATCGGTCCAAAAATCGAGGAAGCCACTTGTTGGAGCGCCGTGAAGCCGTAAGGCTCGGTTCGACGCAGGGGCCCTGCCTATGCAATCGGGAAGAATTCAAGGTAGTAGATACCATTTCGCGCTCGATCCCTGATCACCTGGAAGATTTACACGCGAAGCCGCCAGAGGTAGCAGATGAATGATTCCGTTCAGTACCTAGCGCAGCATCTCAAGGCCCAGAGGCAACCCACAGTCAAAAGACCATGTCGAGTGTCTTCAATTTTCATCGTCGCGAAGTTCTTTCCTCTTTGCGCACGATGCTTGGCGCTTGCCGCCTCATCAACGCACAACGGTCGCGTTAGGCTTACCAGTCTGTAATGCTCAAGTCATGCGACTGACAGACACCCTCGCCTAAAGTGGCGCCTCAATACGTGGATGTGTTTTTGAATCCATCGATTATTGAACGTATCGAGCAGCGTCCTACGCAAGGCGCCGTGAGTCTCGACTGGCAACGGAGCTGTCGCCTATGTCATCGCGATGGCTTCCTTATATCAGTAAGCATCGCCGCCCTGCGGTTGTGATTAAGAGGAATGTTTCAGTTGATGTCCAATCCATCTGTATCGGGAACAACGACAGCGCTCGATCTGCGTGGTCAAAAGGGGTTAGTGGTGGGTATTGCCAATGAAGACAGCCTTGCCTGGTCAGCCGCACGGAATTTTCGTGACGCTGGGGCCGATCTTGCTATCACCTACCTGAATGAAAAAGCCAAAGTGTTTGTGGAGCCGCTAGCCCGGCAATTGGACGCATCGATATTATTGCCGTGTGACGTTGGTCATCCGGATCAGCTTGATGCCGTCTTCGAAGCGGTACGAAACCGCTGGGGTCGTCTTGACATCGTCTTCCACGCCATCGCCTGGGCGAGCCAGGCCGAACTGCATGGACGGCTGATTGACTGTTCAGCGCAAGGATTTAGCGAGTCGATGACCACATCGTGCCATTCGTTCATTCGCATGGCCAAATTAGCGGAACCTCTCATGAGTCCAGGAGGCAGCCTAACAACGCTGACCTTTGTGGGGGCCGAGCGCGTTGTTGATCATTACAACATCATGGGCCCTGTTAAGGCGGCGTTGGAGTCGACCGTACGGTACCTTGCTCACGAGCTCGGGCCGCGCGGTATTCGGGTCAACGCGATCTCCGCAGGCGCGATCCGAACGCGAGCCGCGTCCGGCATTAAGCATTTCGACGAGATTATCACCGAATCATCGACCAAGGCGCCATTAAGGCGGGTCGTGGAGGCGAACGAGGTGGGTCGTGCGGCGCTCTTCATGGCCAGCGACTACGCGAGCGGTACTACCGGCGAGGTGCTACATGTCGATGCGGGATTTCACACAGCCGGCATGATTTTTCACTCTTGAGTCTGACGATATACCCAATTGAAAGAGCCGATGGCAGATGGCCGATTGCCGCAAAGGCTGGTCGACCAACACCCGCTTGTTGCCCGCGTTTTGCCACTGCGATCCGCCACATCGGTCCGTACGGCACGAAAACATCGAACAATTTGGATTGCGTTGCCGACACCGCGCAGTTGGAGATATTGCACAGCAGGCGGCCGATGTATATAGCAATCAAACGGGCGAAAACGACCAAAACAACGCACACGGTAAGCATAACGCCCTCTCAGCCAACTCGCCCAATCCTCAACCAATATTGCGCCAGGCGATGTCTGATCCGGTCACTTTCGCCGGTTTAAGACGAACACGCCACAATCGTGTTCCAAGTTTTGAGGCTACTAACCTTACCTAAATCATCGACTGCCAAAATTTCACGAGTGCGAAGCAATCAATCGCCAGATGACTGGATCGTAACGTAACGGCAAGCTAATGGTAAGACGGATCGATTTACAGTGAGCTTACGCGATCTACGCCGGCGGCAAATAGAAATTACCAAACACTGTCGAATGGCAACTCATGACGCACTGCTGTCAATGCCTAAGTAGTGCCGAACACAGCTCGCCTAACAATACCAAACGGGAGTATCTCAGTGGCTATTAATCATAATGGTGGACCCGAGTACGGGCCGAGACGGGATCGGGGAAACGTTGATTTGTCACTGGAAACACTGATTGGTCAACTAAGAGAACAATTCAGACGATTCATTCCCAATGGTGGTCCCAACGGCACAATTATTCTCGCCCTGCTAATAGTAGTTGCCATCGCCCTATGGTCAGCCTACTACACCGTGCCCAGCGATTCCGTAGCCGTCGTGCAGCGCTTCGGGAAGTATTTGAAAGACGTACCACCCGGACTACACTTCAAAATTCCAATGGGTGTCGACACCGCAACGTTGGTTCCGGTTAAGCGTCAGTTGAAGCAGGAGTTCGGGTTTGCTACTCGGGGGGCCAACGATCCGTACCAGACTAGCCGCGATGGAAAACGTGAAACGGAGATGGTCACGGGTGACCTGAACGCGGCTTTGGTTGAATGGGTTGTTCAATATCGAATCGCGCAGCCTGCCAAGTTTCTGTTTGAAGTTCGCGAACCCAGTGCAACGCTGCGGTACGTTTCTGAATCCGTCATGCGAGAGGTCGTTGGCGATCGCACTGTAGACGAAGTAATTACCATCGGGCGGCAGGAAATCGAGTCAGAAGCCCTAGTTAAGATGCAAGAACTGTCCACAAAGTACGTCATGGGCATCAGTATCGACCAAGTGCAGTTGAAGAATATCAATCCCCCCCAGCCAGTGCAAGAGTCGTTCAACGAAGTCAACCAGGCACAGCAGGAGAAAGAGAAACTAATCAATGAGGCTCGGCGCGATTACAACAAAGTGATTCCCTTGGCCTTAGGGGAAAAAGATCAAAGAATTCGCGAGGCAGACGGTTATCGTCTCAAACGGGTCAATGAAGCGGAGGGCGATGCCGCGCGTTTCAGTGCGTTGTTGACTGAATACAGCAAGGCCCCGGAGGTCACTCAGCGACGAATATACCTTGAAACCCTTCAGGAAGTGATGCCTGGCATTCGCTCCAAGATTATTGTCGATGAACAATCCAGTGGCGTGTTGCCATTGCTGAATCTCGACGCACCGAAAGGAAATCAGCCATGAACAGGAACGCTATCGTATTGGCGGTGATTGCCATCGCGTCACTAGTCACATTTAGCTCCTCTTATACGCTAAGCGAGGTCGAACAAGTCATCATTACGCAGTTCGGCAAACCGGTCGGCAAGCCAGTGACGACAGCTGGTCTGAAATTCAAAGTGCCCTTTATCCAGGAAATTCACTCGATCGACAAGCGGGTGCTTGAGTGGGACGGTAATCCCTCGGATATGCCCACCAAAGACAAGCTTTACATTGCGGTTGATCTATTCGCTCGTTGGCGGATCACCGAGCCTCTGCAATATTTCTTGCGGCTACGAGACGAGCGAAGCGCGCAGTCACGATTAGACGACATCCTAGGCAGCGAGACGCGCAATGCGGTCGCTAAGCATGAACTTATCGAGATCATTCGTACCACCAAGGATCGTATTCCACTTCGCGATGCACTGCTAACCGAGTCTAGACAGGCGCAAGATATGGGATCGTTGGTCCCAATCCAGAAGGGACGTGCGTTGGTAGAAAAGCAGATTTTCGATGCGGCCGCAGAAAAGGTGCGTGTATTTGGTATTGAATTACTGGATA
>JBAUID010000255.1:0-4540 GCA_049680625.1 Burkholderiaceae bacterium
GCAGTTCACTGGCCGACGCGCAGGCCAAGATGCATGAGCACCGGCTTGAGCGTGTTCTTATCGTCGACGACAACTGGCATTTGCACGGTTTGGTAACCGTGCGCGACTTCCTCAAATCAACCGAACATCCGAATGCCTGCAAAGATGATGACGGAAAGTTGCGGGTCGGAGCGGCGGTTGGCGTTGGAGAAGACAGCGACGAGCGGGTTGAGGCCCTGGTTGGCGCCGGGGTGGATGTGTTGATTGTTGACACGGCACACGGCCATAGCGCTGGTGTGCTGCGCCGGATACGAACGATTCGCGATCACTATCCGAATGTTGACATTATTGGCGGCAATATCGCCACCGCCCTGGCGGCAAAAGCCATGCTCGATGCCGGGGTTGACGGGGTCAAAGTTGGCATCGGCCCAGGGTCCATATGCACCACCCGGGTTGTTGCCGGGGTTGGGGTGCCACAGATTACGGCAATTTCTGACGTCTCCGAAGCCTTGCAGGGTACGGGCATACCGGTGATTGCTGATGGCGGAATCCGGTACTCCGGGGATATTGCCAAAGCCATTGCCGCCGGCGCATCCAGCGTGATGATGGGGTCGATCTTTGCCGGTACCGAAGAGGCACCCGGGGAGGTAATTCTGTTCCAGGGACGCTCGTACAAGAGCTACCGGGGCATGGGTTCCGTATCCGCGATGCGTGAAGGTGCTGCCGACCGCTACTTCCAGGATCCCGAGTCCAATGCCGATAAGTTGGTGCCCGAGGGGATCGAAGGACGGGTGCCCTATAAAGGCTCGGTTACCGCCATAATTTATCAGCTGGTTGGCGGCTTGCAGGCCAGCATGGGTTACTGCGGTTGTGCTTCAGTGACCGAGATGCGGAGCGGGGCACAATTTGTCGAGATCACCTCTGCGGGCATGCGCGAATCGCATGTTCACGATGTCACTATCGTCAAAGAAGCACCTAACTACCAGGTTGGCAGCTGACCTGCAGCCTGGCCTAATCACAAACTACTGGCCCGCCGTCCGCGGGCCGCTTCGTTTTTACTACTGGAAGCTAACGTGCAGCACGACAGAATCCTGATCATCGATTTTGGTTCACAGGTTACTCAACTGATTGCCAGGCGCCTGCGTGAAATGCAGGTTTATTGTGAGGTTCATCCTTACGATCTGGTTGAGCCGGTATTAGACAGCTGGATCGAATCAAAATTATTGCGCGGCATAATTTTGTCCGGCGGGCCAAATTCGGTTGTAGAGGACGAAACGCCCCGTGCGCCGCCGCAGACATTCACCGCCGGGGTGCCGGTACTTGGTATTTGTTACGGCATGCAGACAATGGCCGCCCAGCTTGGTGGTGCCGTCCGGCCCAGTGCTGAGCGTGAATTTGGCTTTGCACAGGTGCGGGCGCGTGGGCACACCCGATTGCTGGATGGCATACAAGACTATGCCACCGACCAGGGGCACGGCATGCTCGATGTGTGGATGAGCCATGGCGACAACGTTGACAATCTGCCCACTGGTTTTAAGCTGATGGGTTCTAGCGAGAATTGCCCAATTGCGGCAATGGCCAACGAAGATATGCACTTCTACGGCATTCAGTTCCATCCCGAAGTCACCCATACCAAGCAAGGTAGTGCTATTTTGCAGCGCTTTGTATTGGACATCTGCGCAGCGCGTGGTGACTGGACTATGCCGGGTTTTGTTGATGAAGCCGTGGCAGCGATTCGTGACCAAGTTGGTGACGAACACGTGATTCTGGGTTTGTCCGGCGGGGTGGATTCATCGGTGGCGGCGGCCTTGATTCATCGTGCCATTGGGGAGCAACTGACTTGTGTCTTCGTTGATCACGGTTTGTTACGCCTGAACGAAGCAGAACAAGTTATGCAGACATTTGCGCACAACCTGGGGGTGAAAGTCATTCATGTTGACGCGAGTGAAACCTTCATGGCAAAACTGGCCGGAGTTGCCGACCCTGAGCAAAAGCGGCGAATTATTGGTGCTGAATTTGTTGAGGTCTTTCAGGAGCAGGCGGGCAGAATCGAAAACGCACGCTGGCTGGCGCAGGGCACCATTTACCCCGATGTTATCGAATCGGCTGGTGGGAAGACCAAAAAAGCCCACAAGATAAAATCCCACCACAACGTTGGTGGCCTGCCTGAGACCCTGAACTTGAAGCTACTTGAGCCGCTTCGTGATTTGTTCAAAGACGAAGTGCGGCAACTGGGCCTGGCACTGGGTTTGCCGGCACCCATGGTGTTCAGGCATCCGTTTCCCGGGCCGGGTCTAGGGGTACGAATACTTGGGGAAGTGCGCGCGGAATACGCGGATACTTTGCGCCGCGCCGATGCCATATTTATTGAAGAGCTGGTCAACACTACTGATGACACAGGAAAATCCTGGTATGAGCAAACGGCGCAGGCGTTCGCCGTATTTCTGCCGGTAAAGTCAGTTGGTGTTATGGGGGACGGTCGTACCTATGAGTACGTGGTTGCCTTACGAGCGGTCCAAACCACCGATTTCATGACGGCTCACTGGGCAGAATTGCCCCATCGGTTATTAGGGGTGGTATCGAACCGCATCATTAATGAGGTCGCCGGTATTAATAGGGTGGTTTACGATATTTCCGGAAAACCGCCGGCGACGATCGAGTGGGAGTGACTGGCACTGGCAGGCAATGACTGCCACTGGTTGGTAACAGTAGTCTTTGGTTCGAGTGCGTCCAGGGAGTTGTGGTTACAGTGTCTCCAGAGATGCCATGGGCACATACAGCTTCATGGGGTTGTCGGTCAGGGGCAAGAAGAAGTCGAACGACTGGTAGAAGGCCAGTGCGTCGTCGTCGAGCACATCAAGGACGACGCCCATGGCGGGCAAGGCCTTCGGGTTGCTGGCAATTTGATAGGCATGCCTGAGAGCGTGAACCAGCGTTTTTGCTCCCAGGCCTTGCCGATGGAACCGTTGGTCGATGCCGAGTTGCGCCAGCAGAATGACGGGAACGGGATAGCGCGGCAGGCGAGACGGATCAGGCAGCTCTTCACGCACCAATGTTTGATGGGCCAGCGCGTAGTAGGCGGCTACCTGTGGCTTCTCTGAACTGTCTTCTGTGGTAAAGGGGAGTACAAAGGTTCGGCTGAGGTTCAATGCCATGTTCTTCGCCGCGTAGCGGCGAAGATACACATTGATGGACTCCTTGCCGCAATCAAATGTTTTGACATTGATCGCGCGCGGATCCAGTGGCAAAAATTCAACGGTCGGCATTCAGCACGAAGCCCTCTTGATCAAGTGCTTGTGCTGCCTTACGAAGCCTGGCTGTTGGCTCGGGCGGATTGTCACAGGCCTCACAAAAAGCGTCGAACTGCGCGTTGGTCAGTTGAATACTGCTGTAGGCTTGCAGGACCTCGGGCGCATGTTGCTTCACCAGCTGGGTAACGTAGGCCTTGATACTGGTCAAGCCCGACGCACGTGCTGCGCGCTCTGCCAGTGCATAGGTTTCTTCATCCCACTGCATTTCATAACGGACAGGTTTGGACATAGTCATCTCCGCAAAATCTATACGGAATAATTCCGTAACAAGGGAAAGTATTACGGAGTTTTCCCGTAAAAGCAACAAGACGTTCAGGAGTCCGTCCTTAGCGCTCATTGACTGTAACAATACAGTATGAGAGTCTGCCTCTACTGTATTGTTACAGTTTCGGGGCAAAGATAAGTGAAAAATGATGAGCACCAACTTCGAGCAACTATTGCACCCGTACTCGATAGAGTCGGGTTCCCTGCTGCCGGTGCTCTTCGACATTTTCTCGCTTTGGCGTCTTACCGGGCAGCAGCAGATGACGCTGCTGGGTTTGAGCAATGAAAAGACGCTCTACAACTGGAAAAACCAGCCGGAGAAAGCAAAGCTGAGCCGGGACTGCCTGGAACGGGCCAGCTATATCCTGGGTATCCACCAAGCGTTACAGATTCTCTTTCCGGATGGGGCGCAAAGCGATCGGTGGATTCATGCACCCAATGACAATCCGCTGTTCGATGGCTCGGCGCCAGTGGACAAAATGTTGGGAGGTTTGGTCGTCGACCTGGCGGTTGTTCGAGAGCATCTCGATAGTCAACTTTCATGATCATGGTTTCGGCTTGAATGCATCGCGCCCGCGCTGGCCAGCGAACAGCAAAACGACGCCGTCGCCAAAACCGTACTCACCAACGCGCCGCCCTCCTGGTCGAGCAATGAATTGATCGCCAACCATGCCTCCCGAGCAGGGTTGGTCAGCACCGTCGGATCTATCGTCAAAGGCGGACTGGCGACCGGAGGTGTGATCACCGCGTCGGCGTTGTTCTCGGTGACCATGACGGCCGTCCTTCAGTCACTGCCGATGGTGCAGGCCATTATGCTGCTGGGCATCTATGCCCTGCTGCCATTGGTGGTGGTTTTGTCCCGCTATTCCATTGCCATGATGGTGGTGGGCGGCATGGCCATCTTCACCATCAAGTTCTGGACAGTGCTCTGGTACCTGGCCATGTGGGTGGATCAGAACCTGATTCTGTCCATGTATCCCGATGTT